>NZ_JBITFN010000019.1:0-155986 GCF_044456085.1 Streptomyces sp. NPDC051018 | reverse complement strand
TCAGCCACGTGATCATTCTGGCCTCGGCCCGCCACGCAGGGAACCACCCACGCGGCGGGCCGTCACGAGGCAAACATTGCCTGATACGGCACTAGCGATCGGTTACCGTTCTGCTTCCGGTAGTACCTGATCCTCGCCCCGATCGGCAACTTCGGTGTTTCCCGCATCCGTCCTCCCGTAATGCACCAGCGTAGGACGGACCTTCCCACTATGGAGCCTTTCCGTAACTATCGAGGGACACATGGTGATCAAGCTTGCAGAGGGTCAACGTATGCCTCAACTCGTTCTCTGGGACATCGACCACACCCTCATCGCGTCGCGTGGCGTCGGACGCAGACTCTCCGCAGCGGCGTTCGAGCGGGTGACCGGCCAGCCCATGCGGAGTCAAGCGACGATCGACGGCAGAACGGAGGCGCTGATCTTCCGGGAGACGGCACAGTTGCACGGGCTCTCGACCGACCGTGCCGACTTCCAGAGGTTCGCGCGGGCCCTCACGGAACTGTACGTTCAGCACGCCGGGAAGCTCAGGGAACAGGGCTCCGCCCTCCCCGGCGCCGCCGCTGCACTGGACGCGCTCGCCATCGCGGGCGTTCGTCAGACAGCGGTGACCGGCAACGTGCGTGCCGTCGCAGAGGTCAAGCTGGACGTTTTCGGCCTTGACACTCACATGGAGTGGGAAGTCGGCGCGTACGGAGAAGACGCCGACCTCCGCCCCGCCCTCGTTGACCTCGCCCTGACCCGCTCCTCGGTCACGGCGGCGGAAGCCGTACTGATCGGCGATACCCCTGCGGATGTCGAAGGCGGTCTTGAGACAGGTGTGCGCGTCGTCGCTGTCGCTACAGGCCGCAGCTCCGCATCCGATCTACGCGCCTCGGGCGCAGACATCGTCCTGGAAGACCTCACCGACTTGGATCTCCTTCTCAGGGCCATTGCCACGACAGGTGATCAAGGATTCTGACGCTATAGACGCAGGACGCTGTGGTCCCCCGCTGCTACCGAACTTGATTGGGTGATGTCGGGGTCGTTCGCCTGACGGCGGTCGGTCCTGTCGGGGGTCTTCGGGCCCCTCAGGCCTCAATCACACCCACGACCTCTCCCACACCATCATCCCAACCTCCAAGAATCGACGGATACACGGGCATCTCAGATGAATCACCTCACAGAGGCCATTTCGAAACTGCGTCGGTGGATCAAGGCTTAGTCGTCCACCCGGGGCGGCAGTTCGGGATTTTTGAAGCGGTGCCACGCATCGCGTGCTTTCCCGGCGGAGTCGATCACGTCCGGGACCTGGTCCAGCAGACCCTTCAGAGCGAAGAGCAGCACAGAAGCCACGCTGGCGATGGCGAGAATGACAATGATGACGGTGCTGTCCACCGACCCTGACCTTCCCTGTTGTGGGTCGGATCGGGTGCGCGGGCAGCCTCGATCCGAACCCTACGGTTCGGACCGAGACACCCGCGCTGACGCACGAACGCGCAAATGTTCTCGGACAGGCTGATGCGTGCATCAGCCTGTTGGTACGGGTGGTGCCCGCCGTCATCTTCTCGGTTGCGACTTAGCGTGCGTCGGGCTGGTTTGCGGCCCCGCAAGCCTACGAGTGTGTCAGCAGGGGAATCAGCATTGCGCTGAACATCCACCATGGTGCATCGGAGACCATTGCGGCCTCCGATGACTACCAGTTTAGCGCAGACCGGTCAGCAGCGGGTTAAGACACAACTAGGTCGTTTCTGATGGCTTTTGGGGGGCTGGGTGGATCTCGTGGTTCTCCGGGCAGGTGGCATGTATGGTGCGGTGACACGAGCTCACGGACGCGCAGTGGTAGAAGATCGAACCTCTCCTTCCCGCTAATGGCAAGCCGGGCGGGCAGTGGGCGGATCACCGCAGGGTGATCAACGGGGTGCTGTTCCGGGCCCGCGTGGCGCGCCTTGGCGTACCGGGCACGTACAAGTCCTTGTGCGCGAGCTGGTTCGGGCGAGTGCGCGTTCTGGACGCCGCCGCGCAGATCGCGGCCCGGGTTCGGACTGCGCCACCAGCTCGCCAGCATCGACACCATCCGCACCCCCACCGGCCCTCAGCCTCGATCCGCATGACGAAGGACGTCCGTGAGCAGCAGCACCCGGCACACGATCACCACGACTCACAAGGAGCAGGCCCGCCTCATCTGGGACTACCACCAGATGGGTCACGAACTCCGCCCGGCGGACGTGGCGATCGGCCTCGGTAGCCACGACCTCGGTGTCGCCGCCACCACGGCCCGCCTCTACCACCAGGGCCTGGCCAAGATCATCGTGTTCACCGGCGGCACCAGCCCCACCACCCGCAACACGTTCCCCCGCGGCGAGGCCGTCCACTACCGCGAGCACGCCCTCACCCTCGGCGTCCCCGACCACGCCATCCACACCGAGCCCCACGCCACCAACACCGGCCAGAACATCACCTACAGCCGCGAACTCCTCGCCCAGAACGGCATCGAACCCCACACAGTCATGCTGGTCACCAAGCCCTACATGCAACGCCGCGCCTACGCGACCACTCGCCACGTATGGCCCGGGCCTGAGGTGATCTGCGCCTCCGAAGACCTGCCCTGGGAGAACTACCTCGCCGGAATCGGCGACGAGCGACTCGTGGTCGACATGCTCGTCGGCGACCTCCAGCGCGTCATCGAATACCCGCACCTCGGCTACGCCATTGAGCAGGACGTACCCAACGAGATTCGCAACGCCTACGAGGCCTTGGTCGACGCCGGTTTTACCAGCCGTCTCATCACCTGAACCCGCAGCGCCACCGACCGTTCCCACAGCATGACGACAGATGGCCACCATCTGCCCCATTGCCACGGACCGAGCGTGCGCAGCCGGCCCGGTCCGCCGACCGCCTGACCGAGTACGTCAGGGTGAAGGGTGCCGCATGACCCCGCTCACGTACGAACGCCACGATGGCCAGACCGCCCGCAGGCGACTCGACGACTTCCTCTCCGCCTATGAGGAGGTCTACGCCGAGCCCCCGTACAACGAGGGCCCCAGCGACGTCGCGCAGTTCATCGACCACTACCTGGTTCACGTCCAGCGGGACGGGATGCGCCTGGTCATCGCCCGCGACGGCGAGGAGGTGGTCGGGTTCTCGTACGGCTACCTGCTGCCCGCCGACACCGGCTGGTGGAGCAATGTGGACCAGGACCTCTCCGCCGACTTCACGCGCGAGGACGGCACCCGCACCTGGGTGATCCTGGAACTCGCAGTCCGCAAGCCGTGGCGCCGACGCGGGATCGCCGCCGCCCTGCACAGCGCGCTCCTCGACGGTCTGGCCGTCGAGCGCATTACCCTCACCGTCCGGCCGGAGCCCGAAGCCGCCCCCGCACAGGCCGCGTACGAGAAGTGGGGTTACCGCACCGTCGGCATCTCCCATCCCTGGGAGGATGCCCCGTACTACCGGGCGATGGTCCTCGACCTCGTCGGCCGCGCCGGGTAGACCCGATATGACGAAGGCACCCCGTTCGATTCCAGAGAGCGGGGCGCCGTGCTTCCCGCGCGAGCGGGGATGGACCGAAGGTATCCGGACTACGTTTCGCGGCTTTCCGCTGCCACCCATGACAGATACTCGGCCGACCCGCCGTCTACGGGCAACACGATCCATTGCGGCACCTCGTATCCATGGGTAGCGGCCACCCACGCGGCCAGCTCGGGCAAGCGCTCCCGCGTCGTCTTGTACGAAATGCGCCACTCCGTCTCCGACTGCACCGCACCTTGCCAGCGGTAAACCGCCCTGAGCGGAGGGTCAATGTGGGCGCCCGCCGCCAGCCTGCGGTCCACCGCCCCCCGCGCCAACTCCATTGCCTTCGTCTCGTCATCGATGGTGGTTTGTGCAACTACGACGTCTGCGGCCACGCCAACTCTCCCTGGTCCGGGGATACCGTCACCAGCAGACTAGTCATCCACCGCAGCCCCTTCGCCTCGGACCTGCCAGAGGACGTCACGCAGAACACGTGCCCAGACGACGAGAGGATCGCCGAGCGTGGAATTGCAGCACCAGCGGACTGTCCAAGATCGGCTCGCTGCCGAACCCGACGTCTTGTTCGTCTACGGGACGCTCCAGTTCCCGGAGGTTTTGCAAGCGCTGTTGGGGCGGATACCCCGCAGCACCCCAGCTATCGCGCGCGCGTGGCGCGCTGCTGCCCTCGACCGGAGGGTCTATCCCGGTCTGGTCGAAGCTGAGCAGGACGCGAACGGTCTTCTTCTGGACGATCTGAGTGCCAAGGAATGGCGGGCTCTCGACAGTTTCGAGGATGACAAGTACGCCCTCCGGGAGATCCACCTCGTCGGCGGCGCACATGGGTGGGCGTACATCTGGCCGGGCATTGACGTACTTCCGGAGAACTGGGATCCGACGCGCTTCCGCACCGATCACCTGACTGCCTACGCAGCACGCTGTGGAGCGCTCACGGCGCGACGGGTCTCACCAGCCTCCTGACAGATGCCGCTGAGAAAGAGACAAGGCACCCCGCTCGGTTCCGGAGAGCGGGGTGCCGGGCTCACTTCCCTTCGGGCGGTCGCTCCTCGTCGTACTCCGGGCACAACTGCGACAGGCGACGATTCGCCTGGTCCACGGCATCCCTCAGCGAGTGGTTGACGCGCGGGCGGACGGGGCCGGAGGGCTCAGGGCTTCGCGTACGGCGATTCGGGCTGGGGGCCGCTGCCCTCGCGGGCCGCGATCCACTTGTCGTGCAGCCACATCTGCGTGCCGCGCCGGCCCTCGGAGTCGTCCCAGCGGATATCGCGCTCGTAGGTGATGATCTCGCCCTTGTCGTTGACGATCACCCAGGTGTAGAGGCCGTTGTCGTGGCGGCTCTTGACCTTGGCGCCGGAGACGGTGTGCTCGGTTCCGGCCTGGTCGCGTACCTCCTCGTCGTGACGGTTCACCCACTGCACGTCGAGCCCTTCCGCGTGCTCCGGGACGAAGCGCTCCATCCAGTCGAAGGCCGCCTTCTCCGCGGCTTTCTCCGCGGCCTTGTCGGAGGACACGGACGAGGAGGCCGCGTCCAGGGTCATCCGGGTGTAGCCGAGCAGGGTGCCCCGGCCGTCCACGACGGTGGTGATGTGCTCCCCGCCGAGGGTGCGCTGGGCACCGCGCTCGTAACGGACGACGGTCACCGGGCGGTCGTCGTGCTCGTCCTCGCGGACCTGTACGGGCCGCCAGCCGTCCGGGACCGCGAGCCCCGCGTCGGTCAGGGACTCCTGGGACTGCCGGGTGGCGGAACGCTCCTTGGCGCTGCCCGGGGGTACGGGTTTCACGTTCTTCTTCTCCTGGTTCTCCGTGCCGCCGCCCGTCGGCCCGGTGGCCGGGGCGGAGGCCGTGGTGGTGGGGGACGCGTCGCTGTCGTCGGCGTTGACCAGCAGCGCCGTGCCCAGCACGCAGACTCCGCCGAGAGCGAGGGCCGGGATGAGGATGCGAGATCGCATGGGCTTGTCGTTCCTTCCTTGTGGTGAGGGCCTTCCGTGAATGTGAGCGCCTTCCGTGCGGTTCCGGCGGTGGTGGTGCGCCCTGGCCATGGGGCCGTCCCTGTGGCCAGGTGCCGGGCCGTATCGGTCCGGCACCCGCGGTGATCAGCGGCGCAGGCGCTGCCCCGTGGCCGCCAGCGCCGCACCGGCGCACAGGACTCCGGCGATCACGGCGGAGACGGTCGCGAAGCCGTCGCCGGAGGAGGTCGCCAGCAGGGGGCCGAGGCTCGCACCGGCGAAGAGGGCGAACGTGTAGAGCGCGACCGCCGCGCCCCGGGCCGGACCCGCCTGCGATCCGATGGCCTCGACGAGGGCGGGCGCGGTGACCGCGACTCCGAGGACGAAGACGAACAGCAGGGCCCCGAGGACCAGGGGACCGAGGCCGTCACCGGAGCCGAGCAGGGCGGTCGCCCCGCTCACCGTGCCCGCCAGGAGCAGGGCCCCGACCACCCGGTGCGCGGCGGGCAGCCGGACGAGGAAGGGGGTGAGCAGCGGTATCAGCACCATGGCGGGCAGCGAGCCGGCCCGCAGGAGCAGCATCGCGTCGGGCCGGCCGGTCAGCGAGGGCGGGCCCATGACCTGGAGCGCGGTGTAGAGGGCGACGAAGCCGCACAGCAGGGTGACCGTGGCCAGCAGAAACAGGATCAGGGAGGGCTTGGTGAGCAGTCGGCCCATGGCCCGGTAGGCGTCCATGGCCGAGGCGGCGGCGGTGCTCCGGTCGGGCAGGAGCACGAGGTGCAGCAGTACCGCGCCGCCCACCATGGCCATGGCGCAGATCAGGAAGACCGCCTGCCAGTTCCAGGCCTCGGCCACGGACTGGGAGAAGATCTGGCCGAGGACACCAGCCGAGAGGAACGAGCTGGTCAGCCAGGTCATCGCGGCGACTCGCCGGGCCGGTTCGACCCGTTCGGCGATATAGGCGAAGGCGGCGGGCGCGAAGGCGGCCGCCGCCAGGCCCTGCACGGCACGGACGGCGCAGCCCGTCACGAGTCCGGGCGCCATCGTGACGGCGACCGTGGCGAGGGCGGTGAGCAGCAGCCCGGCGACGATGACCCGGCGCCGGCCGAAGCGGTCCGAGAGAGGGCCGGAGAGCAGGAACCCGGCGGCGTATCCGAAGCCGAAGGCGGTGGTGGCCCAGCCGGCCGCCGAGGTGGTCGTGGACCAGGAACCGGCGAGGTCGTCGAGGACCGGGAGCATCGTGTAGAGCTGCCCGACGACCAGGATGCCCACCGCGCACAGGGCCGGGACGGACTTCCCGAAGGAGGCGGCGCCGGTCCCTGCCCCGCCCCCGTACGGGGCAGGGACCGGCGCCGGGATCTCGACCGGGCCCGGCGCACGGACCGAGGTCGGGGCCGGGGCACCGACTGAGGTCGGGGCGCCGAACGCGGCTGAAGCGCCCGTGGTGCGGGGCGAGGCCGGCGCGGGGGCCGGCGTACCGACCCGGAGCGCCGACTGCGGTGTGACGTTCGAGTCGGTGGTCATGTCCTGTATTCGACCAACCAACTAGTTGGATGTCAAGAGAAGGCCAACCATTCGGTTGGGTAAGGTGGGGGCATGGCAAGAGACACAGCCGTGACGAAGCAGAAGCTCCTGGCGGCCGCGCGGCAGGAGTTCGCCGCCCTGGGGGTGGCGGGGGCCCGGGTCGACCGCATCGCGGAGCTGGCCGGAGTCAACAAGGAGCGGGTCTACGGCCACTTCGGGAGCAAGGAGGGGCTGTTCGCGGCGACGGTGAGCGCCGCGATGGAGGAACTCACCGAGGAGGTGGGCACGCCGGGCGACGACATCGCGGCCTGGGTGGGGTCGGTGTACGACTTCCACCGCGAGCGGCCGGAGCTGCTGCGGCTGCTGCTGTGGGAGGCGCTGAGCCGTGGCGAGGGCGAACTGCCGGGCGAGCAGCGGCGCGCCGAGGGCTACGCCCTGAAGGTGGAGGCGCTGGCGGACCGGCTCGGTGTCGAGCCCGGCCCCCGTACGGCCGTCGTGCTGCTCTCCCTCATCAGCCTCGCCGCCTGGCCGAACGCGGTGCCTCAGCTCACCCGATTGATCCTCGGCTCCCACGCGGACGCGGCCGACTCGCCCGAGGCCGTCCGTGGCACCGTCGTGGAGCTGGCATCGGGCCTGGTGCGGGGGTTCGGCGAGGCCGGAACGGCGGAGTAGTCCGGGTGGACCCGGTTGCGCCGGGTACCTCCGCGCGGCCCGTCACGGTCAAGGGATCCATCGGACCCTCGGGCTCGGGGGCGGAGTGAGCGGGATTCCGGTCACCGCCCCGGCAGGGGCGCCGGATCCCGGACCGCCCGGCCTGTTCCGGGGAGTCGCGGGCGCCCGGCCGCCGCGTACGACCGCCGCCGGGCAAGGCGGTCGAGAAGGGCATCGGCGAGACCTTCGTGCGAGCTTCTGAGGCCCACCCCGCTCCTCCGCGCGGGCCCCGGAGGCCCGCCCCGCACCTCCGTACGAGCTCCTGGGGCTCACTCCGCTCCTCCGTGCGGGCCCCTGAGGCCCCGCTTCAGGGCTCCGCGCGCTCCCGCGCCACGGGCTTCCGCAGCCGTCGGTCCAGTGCCATCGACAGCTCGGCCTCCACCACACTCCGCGCCAGCGGGCGGAGCCGGTCCGCGTCCTCCCCGGGGGCGTGCTCGGCCACCATTCCCACGAAGAGGTCCGCGAGGGCGTCCGCGTGGGCGCGGACCTGCCGGCCCGCCTCCAGGACCGCCGAGAGCGGCACACCCTCCCGTACCAGCGCGGAGGAGGCCTCCAGCAGCCTGCGGCTGATGTGCACGATCATGTCGCCGTCCGTGGCGAGATAGCCGAGGCCCAGCGCCGCCGCGAAGTTCTCCGGGGTGACCTCGCCCTCGAAGTGGTCGGCCAGTTCCTCGGGTGTGAGGCGGACCGGGGTCTCCTCGGTGGGTTCACCGAGGCCGAGGACCTCGCCGACGTCCCGCCCGCTTTCGAGGGTCGCGGCGAGGTCGGCGATGCCGTTGAGGGTGTGGCCGCGCTCCAGCAGGGCGGCGATCGTCCGGAGCCGGGCGAGATGGCGGTCGTCGTACCAGGCGATACGGCCCTCACGGCGAGGCGGCTGGAGCAGGCCCCGCTCGCGGTAGAAGCGCACGGTGCGCACCGTGATACCGGCCTGTCCGGCCAGCTCTTCCATCCGGTACTCATGTCCGTGTGCCACGGGGTGAAGCCTATGTTGTACCGCCGGTAACTCATCCTGTCGTCCCTCTGTCCGGGGTACTTTCGCTGCTCTACTCTTCTTATCGTGCCAGTGATTACTGGCGCGGTTGTGTGGGTGACACGTTCGGCGAGAGGCGGCGGCATGGGTCGGCGAGAGCGGGTACAGCACCACGGGCAGAACGTACGGCGGCCGGAAAGGCACGGGACCGTCCCGGAAGGCCGCGAGGGCGTACCGCCCGGACAGAGCGCACCGCGCCATGACCCCGCACCGCACCACGGCCCGGCGCCGGACCCCCGGCATCCGCCGGAGACACCACACCCGCGGCCCACGCAGGACTGGCAACAGCACACAGAGGACTCACGGCACGCACAGCACGCGCGGCACGCACAGAACTCACAGCACACACAGAACACGCGGAACTCACGGCACACACCGGATCCGTCGGGTCCACGGCATGTCCGCGTCGCCGTCATCGGGTCCGGTTTCGGCGGGCTCGGCGCCGCCGTCCGGCTCCGCCGGGAGGGCATCACCGACTTCGTCGTCCTGGAGCGGGCCGCCTCGGTCGGCGGCACCTGGCGGGACAACAGCTATCCGGGCTGCACCTGTGATGTGCCCTCGCATCTGTACTCGTTCTCCTTCGCCCCTCATCCCGACTGGCCCCGCACCTTCTCGGGGCAGCAGCACATCCGCGCGTATCTGGAGCGGGTCACCGACACCTTCGGGCTCCGCCCGCACATCCGCTTCGGCCATGACGTACGGATGATGACCTGGGACAACGACGAGCTGCGCTGGCGGATCGAGACCAGCGGCGGCGACTACACCGCCGATGTGGTCGTCTCCGCGACCGGCCCCCTCTCCGACCCGAAGATCCCCGAGATCCCCGGACTCGCGGAGTTCCCCGGCAAGGTCTTCCACTCCGCACGCTGGGACCACGACTACGACCTGCGCGGCAAGCGCGTCGCCGTGATCGGGACGGGCGCGTCCGCGATCCAGATCGTGCCCCGGATCCAGCCGGAGGCGGCCCGGCTGACGCTCTTCCAGCGGACCCCGGCGTGGGTCCTGCCGAAGGCGGACCGGCGGACGACGGCCCTGGAGCGCACGCTGCACCGGCGGCTGCCGTTCACCGCGTCGGCCCGGCGCGGACTGCTCTGGGGCGTACGGGAGTTGCAGGTCCAGGCGTTCACCAAGCGGACGAGTGTCCTCGGGCTGGTCGAGAAGGTGGCCAGGGTCCATCTCGCCACATCCGTCAAGGACCCGGCGCTGCGGGCCAGGCTGACACCCTCGTACCGCATCGGCTGCAAGCGGGTCGGGCTGTCCAGCGACTACTACCCGGCCGTCACCCGCCCCAATGTGGAGGTGGTGGCGTCCGGACTCGCGGAGATCGAGGGCTCCACCCTCGTCGCGTCCGACGGCACCCGGGCCGAGGCCGACGCGATCGTCTTCGGCACCGGATTCCATGTCACCGACCTCCCGATCGCGGACCGGGTCGTCGGCGCGGACGGCATCACCCTCGCCGAGGCGTGGAAGGACGGCATGAAGTCGCTGCGCGGAGCGACCGCGTCCGGGTTCCCCAACTGGATGTCCGTCATCGGCCCCAACACGGGCCTCGGGAACTCCTCCATGATCCTGATGATCGAATCCCAGCTGAACTATCTGGCCGACTATCTGCGGCAGTTGAGCGTTCTCGGCGGCCGTACCGCGCTCGACGCCCGCCCGGCCGCCGTGACCGCGTGGAACGACCGGGTGCAGGAGCGGCTGAAGCGGACCGTGTGGAACACCGGCGGCTGCACCAGCTGGTATCTGGACGCGGCGGGACGCAACACCACCGTCTGGCCCGGTACGACGGGCGAGTTCCGGCGGGCGACACGGGAGGTCGACCTCGGGGAGTACGAGATCCTGCGGGCCGGCCCGCCGACGACGGCCGGCCCGCCCGAGCCGGCACCCGCCGCCGAACCCGCGCCCGAGACCACACCCGTCTCCGCGCCCGGAGCCACGGCGAAGAGCTCCGCCCCCGAGAAGGCCGCCCCCGAGAAGGGCGACCCCTCGGAGCCGACCCCGGCCGAAGAGGCCCTCGGATGAGCGCCAGGACCCTGTCCGCCGTCTCCGCCGACGGCACCCGGATCCACACCGAGGTGTACGGCCCCGAGGACGCGCCCACCGTCGTCCTCGTCCACGGCTGGACCTGCTCCACACGGTTCTGGTCCGCGCAACTGCGGGACCTGGCGGCCGAGTTCCGGGTCGTCGTCTACGACCAGCGCGGACACGGCCGTACACCCGCCGCTCCCGTCGGCACCGAGCTGCTCGCCGACGATCTCGAAGCCGTACTGCGCGCCACCCTCGCCCCCGGGCGGAAGGCGGTGCTCGCCGGGCACTCCATGGGCGCCATGGCCCTGATGGCCGCGTCCGGCCGGCCCGCCTTCACCGAGCACGCGGCGGCCGTCCTGCTGTGCAGTACGGGCGGTTCGCATCTGGTCGAGGAGTCCCGGGTCGTCCCGCTGCGGCACGGTCCGCTGCGGACCCGGCTCACCGGCTCGGTCCTCGGCTCACGCGCCCCGCTGGGCCCGGTGACGCCCCTGTCCCGGCGGATCCTGAAGTACGCCACCATGGCGCCGGGTTCGACCCGTGCGCAGGTGGCGGAGTGCGCCCGTATCGTGCACGCCTGCCCGCGCCCGGTCCGGGTGGCCTGGTCGCGGGTGCTCGCCGGGCTCGATCTCCGCTCGGGGGTACGGGAGTTGAGGGTGCCCGCGATCGTGGTCACCGGTCTGGCGGACCGGCTCACCCCGCCCGTGCACGCCCGGCGGATCGCGGCGACGCTGCCCGACTGCCGGGCGCTGGTGGAGCTGCCGGGGACGGGCCATATGACCCCCGTTGAGGCACCAGGGGTGATCAACGCCGAGATCCGCCGGCTGGTCCGGGCCCACACGGCCGAGCGGACCGCCCCCGAGGCCGCCCCGAAGGCCGCCCCCACGACGGCCCGCGAGGGGAGTGCCGTGCCGGGCGGCCGGGGGAGCGCCGGATGATACGGGGAGCGAGCCGGAACGGAGCGGGCCTGGAGGGACAGGTCGCGGTCGTGACGGGCGCGGCGCGGGGCGTCGGCGAGCTGCTGGCGCGCAAACTCTCCGCGCGCGGCGCACGGGTGGCGCTGGTCGGGCTGGAACCGGACGAGCTGAAACGGGTCTCGGCGCGGCTGCACACCGAGAGCGGCTGGTGGCACGCGGATGTCACGGACGACGAGGCCATGGCGGTGGTCGCCGCCGGGGTCGGGGAGCGCTTCGGCAGGGTCGACACCGTCGTCGCCAACGCGGGTGTGGCGGCGGGCGGTCCCTTCGCCGACTCCGACCCCGCCGCCTGGCGCAGGGTCGTGGAGGTCAATCTGATCGGCAGCGCGGTCACCGCCCGCGCGTTCCTGCCCGCCCTGACCGGGAGCCGCGGCTACTTCCTCCAGATAGCCTCCCTGGCGGCGATCGCACCGGCGCCGATGATGACCGCCTACTGCGCGTCCAAATCGGGCGCCGAGGCGTTCGCCCACAGTCTGCGCGCGGAGGTGGGCCACCGGGGCGTGAGGGTCGGCGTCGGCTATCTGTCCTGGACCGACACCGATATGGTCCGGGGCGCCGACGAGGACGAGGTGATGCGTGAACTGCGCGCACGGCTGCCGTGGCCGGCGAACCGCACCTACCCGGCGGGCCCGGCCGTCGACCGGATCGTCACCGGGATCGAGCGCCGCTCGGCCCATGTGTACGCGCAGTGGTGGCTGCGCGGGACGCAGTCCGTACGCGGCCATCTCCCCGCCCTGGTCGCGGCGGTGGGGCAGCGGGAGATGCGGCGCGTCGCATCCCGGCTGGGCGGGGTCTCCCGGGGGCTCGTGGGCGCGGGCGGCGCGGCGGACGAGGCGCACGCCCGGAGTTCGCGTACGCACAGTGACTGATCGACATGCGTTGTATGTCCGGGCGTGTCACGCTGAGGGAGCCCCAGGGATCGTCACTCCCCTGGGCTTCCCCCCACACCCCTCACGAGGAGTGAACAACGCATGGGCATCAAGGACCAGTTCCAGGACAAGGCGCGGGAACTTCAGGAACAGGCGAAGCAGCGCACGGGCGGCAAGTCGAAGGAGCAGCCCGGGGAGCGCGGACAGCAGCGCCCCCAGGAGCAGGGACGGCAGGAGCAGGGCCGGCAGCGGGACCAGCGGCCCGGCCGTCCCGAGGACGAGCGCCGCGGCGAGCGCCCGCCGCACGACGCCGCCCGTGGCGCGGAGGACCGGTTCAGCCAGTCCCCGGACCGCAACGCCTGATATCGCGGGCGTGTTCCGAAGGGGCGCACCCACCGGACCCGGCGGGTGCGCTCTGTCCTTGCCGCTTGCCGCCCGGGGCGCTCCGGTACGCGTGCCCGCCGGATCCCGGCGCGGGTACCGGAAGGTCCCACCGGCCCCGCGTTCTCGCCGGCGGAATCCCCGAACCAGAACCCGGACCCGGACCCGGAAACCCCGGAACACGGACCCGAACCCGGAACCCGGAAGCACGAGCCCGCCCCGCGCACCGCCCCGCTCACGAAACCGGCCCGGCCTCGGCAACACCACGTACGCGCACTCGTACCCGTACGCGCACACCCCCCTTGCCTTCTTGGCGGCCCCGCAACCGCCCCGCCGTACGGCTATCCCTTCGCGGGCCCGTCCTTCTTCCGGCGCTTCTTCGGAGCCCCCGGAGCCCCCGGAGCCCCCGGAGCCCCCGGAGCCCGCCCCGCCCGGCCGGACGGCTGTGGCCCGGAGCGCGGTGGCAGGGGCGGCCGGCTGCGGTCCGGTACCCGGTCGTAGCCCGGCGGGTCGAGCGCCGGACGCTTCTCCAGCATCTCCAGTGCCAGACGTACCGCGTCGTCCATCCCCACATGCCTGCCCTCCGCCCAGTCGAGCGGCGTCCGCAGCGCTTCGAGATCGGGCTCGACCCCGTGGTTCTCGACGGACCAGCCGTAGTCGTCGAACCAGGCCGCGTTCATCGGCACGGTGATCACCGTGCCGTCGCCGAGCCGGTGCCGCCCGGTGATCCCGACGACCCCGCCCCAGGTGCGGGTGCCCACCACGGGCCCGATGCCCAGCAGCCGGAAGGCCGCCGTGATCATGTCGCCGTCCGACGAGGTCGCCTCGTCCGCGAGGGCGACGACCGGGCCGCGCGGTGCGTTGGAGGCGTACGAGACGGGCTGGGCGTCCCGGGTGAGGTCCCAGCCGATGATCTTCCGGGTCAGGTTCTCCACCACCAGTTCGCTGATGTGCCCGCCCGCGTTGCCGCGTACGTCCACGATGAGCGCCGGGCGGGACACCTCCAGCCGCAGATCCCGGTTGAACTGGGCCCAGCCCGAGCCGCCCATGTCGGGGATGTGCAGATAGCCGCAGCGGCCGTCGCTCAACTCCCGTACGACCTCACGGCGCTTGGCCACCCAGTCCTGGTAGCGCAGCGGGCGTTCGTCGATCAGCGGGACGACCGCGACCCGCCGGGACGCCGGGGCGGCCCCGGCCGTGCCGTCCGCCGTACGGAACGTCAGCTCGACCGTGGTACCGCCCGCCGCCGACAGCATCGGGAAGGGGCCCGCGACCGGGTCCACCGGGCGGCCGTCGACATGGGTGAGGACCGCGCCCTCCCGGATACCGGTACCCGCCAGCGGCGAACGGGCCTTGGAGTCCGAGGAGTCGCCCGGCAGGATCCGCTGGACCGTCCAGTTCCCGTCCCGGGGGACCAGATTGGCGCCCAGCAGGCCCATCGGCCGCTGATAGTGCGGCGGGCCCTCGTTGCGGCGGGCGGGGGTGACGTACGCGTGGGACGTTCCCAGCTCGCCGAGGACCTCCCGCAGCAGATCCGCGAACTCCTCCGGCGAGGCCACCCGGTCCAGCAGCGGCCGGTACTGGTCGAGCACGCCCTCCCAGTCGATGCCGCTCATGCCCGGGTCCCAGAAGTACGAGCTGATCAGCCGGCCCGCCTCCGCGTACGCCTGGCGCCACTCGGCGGGCGGGTCCACCTCGTGGTGAATCCGCCGCAGATCGATATAGACCGTGGAGTCGACGTCGCCGGACTCGGTCGCCGGGACGGCCCTCAGCTCGCCCTCGTCGACCACGACCAGCCGGGTGCCGTCGCCGCTGACCGCGAACCAGTCGAGATGGTCGACGAGTTCGGTCCGGCGGGCCTTGGTGATGTCGAAGTGTTCGAGGGTGGGGCGGCCGGAGGTGTCCGCCGGGTTGGCGAAGGTCTCGCCCAGCGCGCCCGAGATGGGCCAGCGCAGCCAGACCAGCCCGCCGCCGCTGACCGGGCGCAGCGCCGAGTACTTCGACGCGGCCACCGGGAACGGCGTCACCCGGCTCCCCAGTCCCTCGGTCTCCACGACCACCGTGACCCCGCCGTCGGGGCCGCCGAAGTCCTCCCCGGTCACCGGCGCTGTGGTGTCGGCCTCCTCCAGCGGGTCGAGACCGCCGGCGGCGGGCCGCCCGTCCGGCAGCAGCGCGAAGGGCGACGGTGTCGCCGACGACAGCGGTACGAGGTAGGGGCGGCAGCCGAGCGGGAAGGACAGATCGCCGGTGTGGACGTCGTACACCGGGTCGAATCCGCGCCAGGACAGGAACGCGAGATAGCGGCCGTCGCTGGTGAAGACCGGGTTCTCGTCCTCGAAACGGCCGTTGGTGACATCGACGATCGTGCCGTCCTTTATCCGCGCCATGCGGATCTGCCGCAGGGTGCGGCCGACGCCCGGCTGGGCCCAGGCGAGCCAGGCGCCGTCGGGGGAGAAGGCGAGATCGGCGACGGGCCCGTTGAGGGAGCGGACCAGTTCGACGACCGTACCGCCGCCGCCCTCCGCTTCCTGATCGGCGGCCGGAGGCGCGGCGGCCTCCGCGTCGGCGCCCGTACCCCCTGTGTGCTCACGGCCCTTGCCGGCAGCCCCTGCTGCCTCGCCGCCCGTGTCCGTAGCGTCCGTGTCTGTGCCGCCCGTCTTCGTACCGCCCGTCTTCGCACCACCCGTCTCCGTACCGCCCGTCTTCGCACCACCCGTCTTCGTACCACCCGTCTTCGCACCACCCGTCTCCGTACCGCCCGTGTCCGCGCTCTCGGGGCCGGGTGTTCCGGGGTCCTCGGTGTCGAGCAGCAGCAGCCGGCCGTCGTGGGAGGCGACCGCCAGCCGCTTCCCCTGCGGATCGGGCGCCAGTTCCCGTACCCTGCCCAGCCGCCCGGAGGCCAGCCGCCGGGGCGCGCGCTCCCCGGTGGCCCGGGGGAGGTACGCGATCTCCACCGCGTCCTCGCCGTCCGCGTCCGTCACATACGCCACCTGGCCGCCGGTCCCCAGCATCACGGGCATCCGCACCCGTACCCCGGGGGTGTCGGCGATGGTCCGGGCCGGCCCGTCCCGATGGGTGAGCCAGTACAGACTGCCGCGTACCGATACGGCGCTCGCCCGGCCGGTGGTGTCCACGGAGATCGCGTTCACATGGTCGGAGGCCGGGACCTGGTACGTACGCCGTCCCGCGCGCGGCCCGCCCAGCCGTACGGCCAGCTTGCGCGGCACCGCGTCCGGGACGGTCAGATCGTCGACGATCCACAGCTCGCCCGCGCACTGGTAGACCACCCGCTGTCCGTCGCTGGAGGCGTGCCGGGCGTAGAAGGCGTCATGGTCGCTGTGCCGCCGCAGATCGGAGCCGTCGGGCCGGCACGAGTACAGATTGCCGACGCCCTCGTGGTCGGAGAGGAAGGCGATCCGCCCCCGGACGAACATCGGGCAGTCCAGATGCCCGTCCAGATCGGCGAGCAGCCGCTTCCCGTGCAGCCACAGCCGCCCGGTCGCCCCGCCCCGGTACCGCTTCCACGAGGCGGGCTCGTGCGGCGGCTTTCCCGTGAGCAGCAGGGTGCGCCGCTCGCCGTCGACATCGGCGACGGCGATGTCCGAGACCGGCCCCCAGGGCAGTTTGCCGCCCGGGGCGCCGTCGAGCGGGACGCTGTAGGCCCAGGAGAAGTAGACGAAGGGCTGGTTGTGCGAGGAGACCGCGAGGATCTGGCCGTCGGGGGTCCAGCCGCAGACCCGGGTGTCGACGGAGCCCCAGTAGCCGAGCCGCCGGGCGGGGCCGCCCTCCACGGGAGCGATATGGATCTCGGGGTCGAGGCTGCGCCAGGTCGTGTACGCGATATGGCGGCCGTCGGGCGAGAAGCGGGGGTGTCCGATCCGGGTCCGGTCGACGGTGACCCGCCAGGCCCGCCCCGGCCGTTCGCCCTCCGCCACGAGGGGCGCGATCCACAGATCGTCCTCGGCGGCGAAGCACAGCAAGTCGTCGTGCAGATGCGGGAAACGGAGATACGCCACGTCGTCACTCACCTTCCCATGCTTTCCGCGTGAGGGTGCCGGGGCAACTCCTGGGCGGGGGCGAACTGCTGCCCGGTTCCCTCCGGGTCCCCTCCGGCCCATGGCCACCGGGTACGGACGCCATACACCTACTTTTGGTTGAAGTCAGCACCACGTGAGGAAGCCCACAGCGAAACGGTTTCGTTTCGCTGGGTCCGCGGGTTATCTTTTATGAGTCAGATGTACGAAACCGTTTCGTTCGAATGGTGAACCGACCGGCGAGGGGAGGCCGATTCCATGACGCGCAGCCGACTGACCCCCGAGCGCGAGAACGAGCTGTTCGAAGCAGTGCTCGATCTGCTGCGTGAGGTCGGCTACGACTCCCTGACGATGGACGCCGTCGCCACCCGGACCCGATCCAGCAAGGCCACGCTCTACCGGCAGTGGCACAGCAAGCCCGAGCTGGTGGCCGCGGCCCTTGAGCACAACCAGGTCCCCGGCGCCCACGAGATCGACACCGGAAGCCTGCGCGGCGACTTCCGCGCGATGATGACCGCCGCGGACGATCTCCAGATGGAGAAGGACTCCGCGCTGATGCGGGGACTCATCCACGCGATACACACCCACCCCGATCTCCACGAGGCTCTGCGCAAGAAGCTGATCGAGCCGGAGACCACGGCGCTGAACAGGGTGCTGCGGCGAGCGGTGGACCGGGGGGAGATCGGCGCGGACAATCCGGCGGTGGAGTTCGTTCCGCACATGCTGTTCGGTGCGTTCTTCGCGCTCCAGATCATCGACGACCGCATCCCCGACCGGGACTTCCTCACCCGCTACATCGACGGCGTGGTGCTTCCTGCCTTGGAGGCGCGATGACCGCGTGGCGGTGGTCGCCGGGGGTCCGGGGGTTGTCCCCCGGGTCGGCACAGTATCGACGGCGTGGCGCTTCCGGCTCTGGAGGCGCGATGACCGCGCGGTGGTGGTTGCCAGTGGTCCCGGCGGCGGCGAGGTGCCGGTTGCCGGGGGCCGTCGCCCGGGTACCTCCCGGACCGGCGCGGCGATGTAGCGGCGTCGGAGGACTTACGGGCCCACCGCCTCCCCGGGGCTGAGTCCCTTCCCCCGGGTCCGGGCCCGCCGAGGCCCGAACCCCTGAACCCCGAACCCATGGATTCCCCGGCGGTGGCCAGGGCCCGTACCCGAGGTCCCGAGCGCCCCGCCCCCAGATTTCCCCACCCTCCCCAGGCACCGTTGCCGTCCTCCCCGGACACATCCGGTTGCTGTTGCATCACCCGTAACACCAGAAACACCTGACGCGCGCCGCTCTCGTCGTCGGGCCGACTCCCCCTGCCCATGTCGTCTCAACAACGGGAGTACGCCCTCGTGGCCACGTTCCTCTACAAACTCGGGCGGCTCGCCTTCTTGCGCCGCCGAATCGTCGCACTGCTCTGGGTCGCACTTCTGGTGCTCGCCGGAGTCGGTGCCTCCTCAGCGTCCACGCCCAAGGAACCGGGCTTCGCCCTGCCGGGCACCGAGTCCCAGAAGGCGTTCGACCTTCTGGAGCAGCGGTTCCCCGGCGGTGACGCCGACGGAGCCACCGCCCGGATCGTCTTCAAGGCGCCCGACGGCCAGAAGATGACCGACGCCGAGAACAAGGCGGAGGTCACCAAGGCGGTCACGGATCTCCAGAAGTCGCCACAGGTCGCCAGTGTCGCCGACCCGTTCACCGCCGACGCGGTCTCCGAGGACGGCGATATCGCGTACATCCTGGTCACCTACAAGGTCAACTCCATGGAGCTGACCGACAAGGCCAAGGACGCGCTGAAGGACACCGGCGACACCGCGCGTGACACCGGGCTCACCGTGGAGATCGGCGGTGACGCCGCCATGGCCGAGGAGCACGCGGCCTCCACCGAGATGATCGGTATCGCGATCGCCGCGGTCGTCCTGGTGATCACCTTCGGCTCGCTGGTCGCCGCCGGTCTGCCGCTGCTCACCGCGATCATCGGCGTCGGCATCGGCATCTCCTCCATCACCGCGCTCGCGAACGTCTTCGAGCTCGGCACCACCACCTCCATGCTGGCCATGATGATCGGCCTCGCGGTCGGCATCGACTACGCGCTCTTCATCGTCTCCCGCTACCGGGCCGAACGGGCCGAGGGCCACAGCCCCGAGGAAGCGGCGGGCCGGGCCACCGGCACCGCGGGCTCCGCGGTCGTCTTCGCCGGTCTGACCGTCGTCATCGCCCTCTCCGGTCTGGCCGTGGTCAATATCCCGCTGCTCAGCAAGATGGGCTTCGCCGCGGCCGGTACGGTCGTGATCGCCGTCGTCATCGCGCTCACCCTGATCCCGGCGCTGCTCGGCTTCGCGGGCGACAAGGTACTCGGCCGCAAGGCCCGTAAGGCCGCCAAGGCGGGAGCCCACTCGGCCGCCGCCCGGACCGGGGCCGAGGGCAAGCCCAATGGGGGCACCCGCTGGGCACGCTTCGTTCTGCGCCGCCCGGTCGCCGTGCTGATCGCCGGTGTCGTCGGCCTCGGTGTGATCGCGCTGCCCGCGGCGTCGCTGGAAGTGGGCCTGCCCGACGAGGGCTCGTCCTCTCCCGCGTCCACCCAGCGCAAGGCGTACGACCTGCTCTCCGAGGGCTTCGGCCCCGGCTTCAACGGTCCCCTGACGGTGGTCGTCGACGCGGCGAAGAGCGAGGATGCCAAGGGAGCCGTCGACGACGTCGTCGAGCGGATCGACAAGCTGGACGGTGTCGCCGCCGTCGGCGCCGGCCCGCTCAACAAGGCGGGCGACACCGGAATGATCAACGTGGTGCCCGAGGACCGGCCGTCCTCGCTCAAGACCGAGGACCTGGTCCACGACATCCGGGACATCAACAGCGCGGTCAGGGCCGACACCGGCGCGACCGTTCTGGTCACGGGTATGACCGCGATGAACATCGACTTCTCCCAGAAGATGAACGACGCCCTGGTGCCGTATCTGGCGCTCGTCGTCGGACTCGCGTTCCTGCTGCTGGTCCTGGTGTTCCGCTCGATCCTCGTCCCGCTGAAGGCGGCCCTCGGCTTCCTGCTCTCCGTCCTCGCGGCGCTGGGCGCAGTGGTCGCCGTCTACCAGTGGGGCTGGCTCAGCTCGATCTTCAATGTGGAGCAGCCCGGCCCGATCATGTCGATGATGCCGATCTTCATGGTGGGTGTCGTCTTCGGTCTCGCGATGGACTACGAGGTCTTCCTCGTGACCCGGATGCGCGAGGCGTACGTCCACGGCGAACGGCCGGGCGAGGCCGTCGTGACGGGCTTCAACCACGGCGCGAGGGTGGTCACCGCGGCAGCGGTGATCATGGTCGGTGTCTTCGCCGGCTTCATCGGCTCGGGTGAGCAGATGGTCATGATGGTGGGCTTCGCACTCGCCATCGCGGTGATCTTCGACGCCTTCGTGGTCCGGATGACGATCGTCCCCGCGGTCCTGGCGCTGCTGGGCCACAAGGCGTGGTGGCTGCCGCGCTGGCTGGACCGTGTGCTGCCCAATGTGGACGTCGAGGGCGAGAAGCTCCAGAAGCAGCTGACCGCCGACGGCGACACGGACCGCGAACTGGCCCGCGTCTGATTTTCCCACCCCTCCCATCCGGTGGCCGTACCCTCCCTTCCCGGGGCGGGTACGGCCACCGCGCTGTCGGGGGCCGGCCCCGCGTCATCTCAGCCTCGCCGGCGGGCGGGTGGCACCAGCGAGCCACAGTCGCGCCGACGTTCGACGCCCAGCGAACAACTTCGGCCTTGCCTACGTTCAAGGTGCGGCTGAGTACTTTCAGCCCTGCCTGCGTCCGTGGTGCGGGTGAGTATCTTCAGCCTCGCCGGCGTTTGAGGCGCGGGGTCCGGGGCGGAGCCCCGCAAGCGACCTGTCCGGGACGGGCGGCGGTCACACCACCAAGCCCGTCCGGCGCTTGAGGACAGAAACCCCAAAGCTCACGCGTTCAACTGATCCGCCGCGTCCACCGCCGCATACGTATGCCTCAGAAACCGGTCCAGCACATTCGTATCGAACTGCACCACCGCCACCCCCTCCGGCCCGTGGAACTCCATCACCGCCTGCACCCTCCCGCACGGCCAGACCTCCACATCGCCGCTGCGCGCGGGCGCCCGCAGCCCCGTCTCCAGCAGCTCGCGGGGGAACGTCCAGCCCCTTCCGCCCGGCAGGGCGAAGCGCACCGCCTTGGGGTCATCGGCGGGCTCGTACGACATCGATACCCGGACCGGCCGGTATTGGGGAGCGTCGGTGACTATCCGGGCCCATGCGTGGTCCCTGACGGCGTCGGCGGACATCGCTCGCTCCTCACACTCGTCGTCTATGTCCTCTAATGTCCCATATTTTGCCCAAGGGCTCGATCTGTAGCTGTGACGGAGACGCTCTTGCAAGGTATGTGCAGGAGGGCGAAATCATGGGCAGTCATGCAGCGGGACGGCCGGATCCGTTCTGCTCGCCGCCTCTTCCGGCCCTTCCGTCACACCGCCCCTCCGTGCCCCTCCGTCTCCCTGCGCTTCCGTCTTTCCGCACCGCGCCACAGCCGTCCGCACTGCCGGACTACCGCACTGCCGCTCGTCCGTCCTCGCGCCCTTCCGTTCCTTGCGTCTTGCCGAAGCGGAGCCAGCCATGCATGTTCCCGACGGATTTATCAACGCACCCGTATCGGTCGCCGCCGGCGTTCTGGCCGCCGGGGCCGTCGCCGTCAGCCTCCGGGGAGCCCGCCGGGAGCTGAGCGGGGGACCGGCGGCGGCCACCGGTACGGGCGGTGAGCGGACCGCGCCCCTCGCCGGGCTCGTCGCCGCGTTCATCTTCGCCGTACAGATGCTGAACTTCCCCGTCGCCGCGGGCACCAGCGGCCATCTCCTCGGCGGCGCGCTCGCCGCGATCCTCGTCGGGCCCTGGACCGGGGTCCTGTGCATATCCGTCGTCCTTCTGATGCAGGGCATCCTCTTCGCCGACGGCGGCCTCACCGCGCTCGGGGTGAACATCACCGTCATGGGCGTGGTCACCGTGCTCGTGGCCCACGGCCTCTTCCGGGTCCTGCTCGCGCTTCTGCCGGCGGGCCGCCGTACGGTCACCGCGGCCGCGTTCGCCGCGGCGCTCGTCTCCGTACCGGCGTCCGCCGCCGCCTTCACCCTGCTGTATGCGATCGGCGGGACCACCGACGTACCCATCGGCAAGGTCCTCACCGCCATGGTCGGCGTCCATGTCCTCATCGGCATCGGCGAAGCCGTGATCACCATGCTGACGGTCGGCGCGGTCATCGCCGTACGCCCCGATCTGGTCCACGGCGCCCGCGGACTGAGCACCCCGCTCGAACTCCGGGTCGGCACCCGCCCCGTCGACCCCACCTCAACCGCTCCGACGGCCCCCACGACCCCCGCGGCCACCACCCCCACGATCACCCCCACCCCCACCCGTATCCCCGCCCGCCCCCGCTCCTCCACCCGCGCCCTGTGGGCGACCGGCCTCGTCACCGCGCTCGTCCTCGCGGGCTTCGTCTCCTTCTACGCCTCCGCCAGCCCCGACGGTCTGGAGAAGGTCGCCGCCGACCAGGGCATCGACAGAGAGGTCCAGGAGCACGCCGCCGCCGACTCCCCGCTCGCCGACTACGGCGTCGAGGACATCACCGACGCCCGGATCTCCGGTGGCCTCGCGGGAGTCATCGGCGTCACCGCCACGGTCGCGGCCGGCAGCGGTGTCTTCTACGCCGTCATCCGCAGGCGCCGCGGCGACCGGGAAGAGGGCGAAGCCACCCGCGTACCGGACGCCAGAGGCTGACCGTGGGCGCCGGACACGGCCAGGGGCTCCACCGCCCCGGCGACACCCCGGTCCACCGTCTGCCCCCGCACTGCAAGCTCGTCGCCGTCCTCTGCTTCGTCCTGGCCGTGGTCTCCACCCCGCGCGAGGCGATATGGGCCTTCGGGATGTACGCGGTGCTGCTCACCGCGGTCGCGGCCCTCGCCCGGATCCCACCGGGGTTTCTGCTCAAGCGGTTGCTGATCGAGATCCCGTTCGTGGCCTTCGCGCTGCTCATGCCGTTCGTCGTCCCCGGCGAGGAGACCACCGTGCTGGGCTTGCGGCTCAGCCTCCCGGGCCTGTGGGGCGCGTGGAACATCCTCGCCAAGGGCACCCTCGGCGTCGCCGCGTCCGTGATCCTCGCCTCCACCACCGAGCTGCGCGCCCTGCTCCTCGGTCTCCAGCGGCTCCGGCTGCCGCCGCTGCTGGTGCAGATCGCCTCCTTCATGATCCGCTACGGCGATGTCATCACCGACGAGATGCGCCGGATGTCCATCGCCCGCCGCTCCCGGGGCTTCGAGGCCAGAGGCGTACGGCACTGGAGGGTCCTCGCCGCCTCGGCCGGGGCCCTGTTCATCCGCTCCTACGAACGAGGAGAACGTGTGCATCTGGCGATGGTCAGCCGTGGCTACACGGGCGCGATGCCCCTGATCGACGAGGTCCCCGCGTCCCGGGCCCAGTGGTCGTCCGCGGCCGCCCTGCCCGTCTGCGCGCTCGCCGTCTGTCTGCTGGGATGGTGGACCCGGTGACCCTCTCCCTCGACGTACAGGGCCTCGCCTTCGCCTACCCGGACGGCCATCAGGCGCTCTACGGCGTGGAGTTGGCGGTCGCGCGCGGCGAGCGGGTCGCCCTGCTCGGCCCCAACGGCGCGGGCAAGACCACGCTCGTGCTGCACCTCAACGGCATCCTCGGCGGCGGACTCGGCACCGTCACCGTCGCGGGCCTGCCGGTGGTCGGACGGAACCTCGCCGAGATCCGGCGCCGGGTCGGCATCGTCTTCCAGGACCCGGACGACCAGCTGTTCATGCCGACGGTCCGCGAGGACGTCGCCTTCGGCCCGGCCGCGTCCGGGCTGCGCGGACCCGCCCTGGAGGCGCGGGTGGCGGACGCGCTCACCCGGGTCGGCATGGAGGAGTACGCGGACCGGCCGCCGCACCATCTCTCCTTCGGGCAGCGCCGCCGGGTCGCGGTCGCCACCGTGCTCGCGATGGAGCCGGAGATCCTCGTACTCGACGAACCCTCATCCAACCTCGACCCGGCGTCCCGGCGTGAACTCGCCGACATCCTCCGGTCGTTGGACGTGACCGTACTGATGGTGACGCACGACCTCCCGTACGCGCTGGAGCTGTGCCCGCGCTCGGTGATCCTCAGTGACGGGGTGATCGCGGCGGACGGGCGCACCCGGGAGCTGCTGGGCGACGAGGAGCTGTTGCGGGCCCACCGGCTGGAGCTGCCGTTCGGGTTCGATCCGCGGTCCGTGCCCACGGGAGCGTGAACCGGGATCCTCCCGCGACGCCGGACGCCCCGGCCCGGCCGTCCGGAAGCGGCCCCGCCCCGCCGCGTGGACCGGCCCACGGCGCCGGACACCGCCCCATGTCACCGGCGGTGTGTCCGGCATGCTGAGCTGACCTGGAAGGATGGGACTCCCGCGGCCGTTGCACCATGGGGGGACGAACGGGAGCGGGAGGACAGGCACAGTGGACGTGCGGGGCACGGTGGCGGAGGGCTACGAGCCCGTCAGGGACGCTTTTGTCCGCAACTTCGAGCAGCGCGGCGACCGGGGCGCGGCCGTCGCCGTCTACCGCCACGGCCGCAAGGCCGTCGATCTGTGGGCGGGCACGCGCGATGTCGACGGCCCGGCGCCCTGGGCCGTGGACACCGCGCAGATCGTCCGCTCCGTCACCAAGGGGGTCGCCGCGGCCGTCGTCCTCCTGCTCCACCAGCGCGGGCAGATCGACCTGGACGCCCCGGTCGGCACCTACTGGCCCGAGTTCAAGGCGGCGGGCAAGGAGCGGGTCCTCGTACGGCAGTTGCTCTCGCACCGCGCGGGACTGCCCGCCCTCGACCGCCCTCTCACTCCCGCCGAGGCCGTCGACGGCGTCAGCGGCCCGGCCGCGCTCGCCGCGCAGAGCCCGGCGTGGGAACCCGGCACCGACCACGGCTACCACGCGCAGACCTACAGCTGGCTCACCGCCGAACTCGTACGCCGGGTCACCGGACGCGGTATCGGCCGCTGGGTCGCCGAGGAGATCGCCCGCCCGCTCGGCCTGGACTTCTGGATCGGGCTGCCCGACGAGGAGGCGGGCCGCGTCGGCCGGATCGGACCCGTCGACGAGCCGCCCCCCGCCGAGGGCGGGGGACTGCGGCTGCGCCCCAAGCGGTCCGTGGCCGAGGCGTACCGCGACCCGGACTCGCTCACCCGCCGGGCCTTCGGGGCGATCACCCCGCTGCCCGACGAGAACGACCCCGTCTACCGGGCCGCCGAACTCCCCGCGTCCGGCGGTATCTCCACCGCCCGCGCGCTCGCCCGCTTCTACGCCGCCACGATCGGCGAGGTCGACGGCGGCCCCCGGCTGTTCGCCCCGGCCACGCTCGCCCTCGCCCGCACCGAGGAGTCGGCGGGCCCCGACCGGGTCCTCGTCGTGCCCACCCGTTTCAGCCTCGGCTTTATGCTCCACGGCCCGGCCGCGCCCCTGCTGGGCCCGGGCTCCTTCGGCCACCCCGGCCGCGGGGGCTCCCTCGGCTTCGCCGACCCGGAGTCAGGGATCGCGTTCGGCTATGTGACCAACGGCCTGAGGAAAGGAATCACCGCCGACCCCCGTGCCCAGGCGCTGATCAGGGCGGTACGTTCGGCCCTATGACGCCTACGACACCCATGACTCCTGCGACTCCCGGGGTGACACGTTTCCACGGCCACGGCGCGCTCATCACGGGCGCGGCGCGCGGTATCGGCGAGGCCACCGCCCGGCGGCTCGCGTCCGAGGGCGCGCGGGTCCTCGTGACCGATGTCGACGCCGAGGCCGGGGCACGCACGGCGGAGTCCATACCCGGCGCGGAGTTCACCGTCTGCGATGTCTCCGACCGGAGGCAGGTGGAGGCGGCCGTCGCGTACGCCGTCGAACGCTTCGGCACCCTCGACGTCCTCGTCAACAACGCCTTCTCGTGCGCGCCCGACACCCCGCGCTTCGAGGACCAGCCCGACGACACCTGGCAGCGCGACCTCGACATCACCCTCGCCGGTGCCTTCCGCTGCGCCCGTGCCGCCCTGCCCGCGCTGGAGGCGTCGGGGCGGGGCGCGATCGTCAACATCGGCTCCGTCAACGGCGAACACGACTTCGGCAACCACGCCTACAGCGCGGCCAAGGCCGGGCTCGCCTCCCTCACCCGTACCCTCGCGGGCGACGCGGCGCCCCGGGGCGTCCGCGTCAACCAGGTCAACCCCGGCACCGTCCGCACCCCCGCCTGGGCGGGCCGCGAGAAGGCTCTCGACGCCCTCGCGGCCCTCTACGCCCTCGGCCGCGTCGGCGAGCCCTCCGACATCGCGGCGGCCGTCGCGTTCCTCGCCTCGGCCGACGCGGCCTGGATCACCGGTACGACCCTCCGCGTCGACGGCGGCCTGCTGGCGGTCAACACCTCGTTCGGCCCGACGATCGGCGCGGCGCTGGGGGCGGAGGCGCCGGAAGCGTCGGATGCGTCGGAAGCAGACGCGTAACGGGCTCCGCCCGGCCCGGGTCACCGGACGGCGAGGCTCTCGCGCGGGTCACCGGACGAAGAAAGCCCCGCGCGCGGGTTCCCCGGCCTCCACGGCTCCCCGGCCGCCACGGCCCCATCGAACGGGCCGACTCCGGATCGGTGTGGGTGTGATCCGGGGTACGGGGGTGACATCCGCGTCAGGATAGGGGCATGGCGACCCTGCCGGCCTTCCACGCCCACCCCGACGACGAAGCCCTTCTGACCGGTGGCACCCCTCCGCCCCAGTGGGCTCGACGGCTGAACTGGGAGGGCGCCCGCACTCTTTCCCTTCGCCCGTCGGGCCTGGCGGCTGAACTGACATGGGGCCTGCACCCTCCTCTCCGTGGGCCTGGCGAGTGAGCTGACGAGGTCCCGCTCCCTTTCCCTTCACTCCGTGGGCTCGACGGGTGAGCTGAAGAGGGCCTGCGCCCTTCCCTTCACCCGTTGTGCCTGGTGGCTGAGCCGAAGGGGTCCTGCGCCCGGGTGCCCCGACGGGTGAGCTGAAGAGGGCCTGTGCGCTCCCCTTCGCCCGTTGTGCCTGGTGGCTGAGCCGAAGGGGGGTCTGCGCCCGGGTGCCCCGACGGGTGCGCTTCAGGGGGCCTGTGCCCTCCCCTTCGCCCGTTGTGCCTGGTGGCTGAGCCGAAGGGGGCCGTGGGTGTCGAAAGGGAGAACGCGCGGAGGCCGCGAGGAACGAGTGGTCGAGCACGATCGACCGTCGACACACACTTGAGGCCCCCGGAGGTGAACCGAGCCACAAAAAAATAGGCCGCGCGTCGGTCACTGTTCGGAGACCCCTCGCCCGGCCTACCGGTCGAGCACGATCGACCGTCGACACACACTTGAGGCCCCCGGAGGAGAACCGAGCCACAAAAGAAACAACCGCGCGTCGGTCACCGTCCGGAGACCCCCCGCCCGGTGCCGTCGGCCGAGCACGCTCACCCGCCCCCACCCGCTGAAGCCCTCTGGAGCGGGTAAGCCACGACACCGGAACCGGACAGCGGGTCCCGTACGTCACATGCCTTGGCTCAAGGGCCCCGACCACCCGCAGTCCCCTCAGTTCATCCGTAGTCCCCCGTAGTCCACCGCTGGAGGTGCGCCGTATGTGGGTCGCAGCGGGCCTGCTGTTCGCCGTCGTACCGCTGGTGGCCTGGTGGCTGCTGGCGCGGACCCGCCGGATCGGGCCGCCGGTCGCCGCCGTGCTGCTGGCCGGTGCGGTGGTACTGGTGGCCGTACACGGCTGGATCTCCGCCTACCGGGCCGACGCCCACCTCGTGCACGCGGTCGGCGCGGCCCTGCTGATCGCCGTCGGCACGGCCCTGGAACGCCGCCACGCGGGCCCTGGGACCAGGGCGTGGGCCGGCAACAGAAGCGCGGCCACCGGCCTGCTGGGCGTCCACCTCGCCCTCACCGTCTGCGGCTCGGTGCTGTACTCGCTGGCGCTGGAGGCGTCGTTGCCGTCCGCGCGCGCGGTACCGGCGCTGCCGCCCGATCTCACGGTGGTCGGGAAGCGCAGCGGCTGCGGCTCGGGGAGTTGCTTCCACGAGCTGGAGATCGGCAGTACAAGGGGACTGTCCCGTGAGGAGATCATCCGCGCCCTCGACCGTCCCCACGAGACCTGCCGTCCGAACGGCTGGCTGCTGGACCGGCGCGACCTCTGTGTCGGGGTCGACGACTCCGACGCGACGACGGTCCGGCTCTATGTGAGCCTCTCCGGCACGCTGGACTGAGTGACCGGGCCTCCGCCGTGCCTCCGCTTGGGCGTTCGGCCTGGCGGCAATCCGCTCCACCACGCACAAGGGCCCTGCCCGGTACCGGGTACCGGGTACCGGGTACCGGGCAGAGCCTTCGAAGGGACCGAAGCGGCGACGGCTTGTGCGGTCGCCGTACGAGCACCGCGCACACCGGCCGCACACCGTACGCACTCCGCACGAACGCCGACCCCGGCGCGCGGGGCCCACCGCCGTGGTCAGGGCTTGCGGGCCACCGCCCCGTACATCCCGACCTGGCTCTTGTCGACGGACTCCTGCTCCGGCTCCGGGCGCCAGCGGTGTACCTGGGCCAGCCCCGGCTCCACCATCTCCAGCCCGTCGAAGAACGCCTCGACCTGCGCACGGTCACGGGTGACCACCGGGATGCCCCGGCTCCGGTACAGCTCCATCACCCGGTTGATCTCCTCGGGGGCGAACTCGTCGGTGACCGTGGAGATCGCCAGATAGCTCCCGGAGGGCAGCTGGTCGAGCAGCCGCCGCACCAGCGCGTAGTCGTCCGGCGGGGGTACGAACTGGAGCATCGCGATGATCGTCAGCGCGACCGGCTCCTTCAGATCGAGGACCTCGCGGAACGCCTCGGACTCCAGGATCGCCCCGGGATCGCGCATATCGGCGTCGACGTAGGCGGTCAGGCCCTGGGGGGAGCTGGTGAGCAGCGCCTCGGCGTGGGCCAGCACGATGGGATCGTTGTCGACGTAGACGATCGACGCGTCCGGCCGCTCCTCCTGCACCACCTCGTGCAGATTCGGGGAGGTCGGCAGCCCGGTCCCGATGTCGAGGAACTGTCTGATCCCCGCCTCCCGCGCCAGATAGCGCGCCACACGATTCATGAACAGCCGGTTCTGACGCATGCTCACCGGCATGGAGGGCCACTCGGCGACCATCGCGTCGCCCGCCTCCACATCCACCGGATAGTGGTCTTTCCCGCCGAGGCACTTCCGCTAAGCGCAGACAGCGCGGAGACGGAGCGGGCAACGTGACGACCATCAAGGGCATGTCGATGACTTCCGCTGGTGAGTCGGAGCCGGAGAGCACGCCGTATGACGGGTGTGGCAGGTGCTTCCTGGGCATGCGCCGTCTGTCGAGGAAGTCAGACACGACGGACAGCCCGGCCAAGCAGGCTGAGAAGACGATCCGCGCCGTTGCAGCGGTTGGGGGTCACATCATTGCGTGGGCGGACGACATGGAGGTCTCGGGCGCTACGGACCCGAGGACGCGGCCGGGATTCGGCCCTTGGCTTCGTGACGAGAGGGGGCCGTATGACGGGATTGCGGGGAGCGCCGTCGACCGGATCGGCCGCAACCTCCGGGATATTCTGAACACTGCTCACACCAACCACGAGCAGGGCAGGAAGCTTGTTACAGCCGATCATGTCGGCTTGTGGGACTTGGACAGTCCCAGCGACGAGCAAGAGCTTGCCATTAAGGCGTTGGGAGCCCAGATGGAACACCGGGCGGTCCGGACCCGGAACCAGGACGACACGGTCAGGGCGCGTGAGCGGGGGCGGAAGAAGAGTGCACCGTCCTATGGGTACATGTTTGTGCGGAGCTTCCCCAACGGGCCGATTACTGGTTTGGGGGTGCACGAGCACGCTACGGCCGTCGCACGGGAGATGAAGGACCGCATCCTTGCCGACGAGACGGGCATGGTCACTCGGGCTACTGAGGCTGCTCGGCTTACGCGTTCGGGTGAGCTTTCTCCGAAGGATCACTTGCGGGTGTTGTACGGCAAGGAGCCTTTGGGGTCCCCGTGGACGCCGAAGACTGTGGAACACATTCTGACGTCGTGGGCATCGGTCGGGTACCTCACGCACAAGGGGGAGCCGGTTCTTGGAGCGGATGGGCATCCGGTGCAGATCGCGCCGCCGATGTGGGACCGGGCGACTCGGGCCGCACTGGTCGCCAAACTCGCTCCGCGCCGCAGGCACGGCAGCACCCGTGCGCCCAGGAGGGACTACCGGCTGAGTGGGCTTGGCTGGTGCGGGAACTGCGCACAGAAGCTGTGGCGCGGTGGCACGGCGGCGCATCTCACCTGGGGATGTACTGCTCGGGTGCGTGGCATTGTCGTGTCCCAGCATTGCAAGCCCGCGCCTTCCATGTACATGGAGCTGATGGATGCGGAAGTGGAGACCTGGTTCCTTGCACGGCACGGGAGCGCAATGGAGCTGAAGAGGACCTTCGACCCTGGCACTGGGTATGCGGCACGGATCGCGGAGCTTGAGGCGGACCGCGAGCGGCTGAAGAGCGACCGCAAGGCAGGGATTTACGACTCAGACGCTGACACCTTGTGGTTCCGCACGGAATACGCGCGGATGGGACGTGAGATCGGCGAACTCAGGGCCCTTCCCGAGCGTCCGGCCGCTATGCGTCTGATGCCGACTGGGCGAACGGTGGCGGACAAGTGGGTTGCCTCTGATGAGGCAGGGCGCCGTCTGATGCTCGCTGAATTCTCTGTGAGGGTGGTTCTCCTCCCGGAAGGTGCAGCAGAGCGCTTGGTGATCACGTCGGCGAACCCGTTCACGACGCCGCTGGGCGGGGCCGCTTAGCGAAGATCTGGGTAATCGAGAACCCCCGGGGAGTCTTCTCCGGGGGTTCTCGGGTTGTGGGCGGTTGGTCAGGGAACGGGGATGGTGAGCAGAGGGCGCGTGTACCAGAGGTGCATGCCGTTGCGCGTTCTGAATTCCGCTGTGGTCAGGGCTAGTTCATGGACCGTGTTTCCTTCGGTGTCGTTCGGGGGTGTCACGTTCCCCATGACTTCGGGGAGTGTCCAGGTGGGGAAACAGAGGAGAAACGGGCCGGGGATGGTGCCGGGGGTGGTGGTGGGGAGTCTGAAGGTCAGGGCTCGGTCGGTCACATCGTCCACGTGGATGAGCACGGTGGCGGTAGTGGTGAGGATTTCGAGGCGGTCAGGTCCGGGTGACTGCCAGGTCTGGAGAGCACCGCCGAGCCGTCGTGCCACCTGACGGGCAATGTGGGGATAGCTGGTGGTCACTCGCCAGTGCTTCAACGGCTGGACGCGTTTGCCTGTCGCAGGGCGTTCGTAGTGGAACCAGCCCACGGCCTCAGCCATCCGGGCCCCCGGTGATCCGGATCTCTCGTTGGATGTCCCGGAGGGTGGCGAGGTCTGCCGCGATTCCCGCCGCAATCTCTGCTGCACCTGGTGTGTGCCCGCTTCCGACATAGCGCCAGTCCCGCTCGGTCACGGTGCCCGGTGCCGTGTCGAGGGGGATGGTTCCGGCTTGCCCGGCCAGGTGCGCGGCACGGTCGGCCCGCAGTTGGGCGTAGGTGGTCGAGTAGTGGCGAGACTTGGTGAGTACGTGGCCCCTGTAGCCGAGGGTGTGAGCCCACTCCCGCAGCCGCAGGTGTTCGAGGGCGGGGAGGCTTCCGAGCCGCCAGCACCGGGCCATGAGCGCCCGAATGTGCGGTGACGCAGGCAGAAGGTCAATCGCGTCGAGGCTTGAGACGGGGTGATCGGTGCCGCCTGTGTCGCCGACGGACTTGGATACGTACTTCGCGACGTACGCGGCTACTGCCTGATCGGTCACGGGGGTGTCGCCTCCGCTGCCGGTCCGGATCGGGTGGACATCGATCTGACGCCCCCACCGGAAAACCTGTTCACCCAAGGCAGGGCTGTAGGCCATGGGGACTTCCGCAGATGCGACAGCCGCCCGAACAGCGTTCGTGAGGACTCCGGGCGTAGCCCAGGAGGGCGGAGGCGATCCAGGCCCGTCCGGGCCGTCAAGCCGGATGACAGAGTGAACGTGGACAGCTCCCCGCCGCTGATACTCAGCCACCTTGGCGAACGACAGCCGCACATGTGCGCTGACGCAGGACTGCGGAATTTCACCTGTGGTCGCCAGGCGACGGCGAATGGTCCGGACAGTACGGGACCACAGTTCACCGGCGTGCGCGTGCCACAGGACGTGTCCGCAGTAGTCATAGCAGACGGGGCAGAGTGGCTGTCCGGCCGCGCGGTCGGATTCGGTGTGGACGAGGCCGCAGCCGAGGGGGCGATCATGCTCGCAGACCCCGCCATCGCGCCTCGGGCGACAGCGTGCCGTGTGATCGCTCACACGGTGCACCGGGCCGAAGGAGGGGGCGGTGAGGGTGAGGAAGAGCCGAGGGTGCGAGGCAACCGTCTGTGGGGTGCCCTTGCCGCCCTGAAGCCCCGAGCGGACGAGATGGAAAGTGTCGCCCGAGTGCAGACGTGAGCACGGCTCACAGACGGACTCGCGCCGGTTGCGGCACCGGACCGCAAGTCGCCCGTTGGGCTCAGTCTCGGTGGTGAAGTGGCGCAGGATCGCGCCGGTATGGATCTGGATGGTGGTGGTGTATCCAGCCAGGTAGACGGGATGGGAGCACCCGCCGGTGGAGCGGATCTGTTCCAGCCAGCGTGTGAATCCGGGATCCTGCGCCAGGCGGACCAGGTCGCGTTCGGTGTCGCTGAGAGGGAGGCGCCCCGGTACTGAGGGACCGGGGCGCCGGGGAGTGCGGTTCATGCAGGTGGTGACCTTTCGTTGGGTGTCGCCCATGGGGCTGGGCTGGGCTGGCTGGGGTGGGGTGTCACAGGACGCTCCTTGTCTGGGCTCTTAGGACGGGAAGGCGGTCAGTGCTGAGGGGGCCTGCGCCGTGCGCAGGTACAGCGCCGGAGCTTGCCGCCAGTGGTACGGAGGCGGATACGCAGGCACACACGGCAGCGGATGTAGCGGGTCGGCATAGGCGGGTACCTCTGTTCTTCCGAGGGTGGGGTTTAGGCGGTGAACCGCTCGATGAACCAGGACACGAGTCCGGTCACGGTGTAGACGAGGGGGGTGAGCGCGGCGTAGATGCCGAACAGGAAGATCACCAGTGCCTGCCACCAGGAGATCTCACGTGAGCGGACCAGAAGGAGGGTCATGATGCCGAAGACGAGCATCAAGGACATGGCCGTCTCTTCGCTCACTGCTCACTTCCTACGGCCAGGACGGTCAGGCGGGGGGTGATGTGCGCGTTGTCTTCTGCGCAGGCCCGGGCCGATTCCGGTGTGGTGAGAAGGGACCGGGCCCTCAGCCAGTGCCCGTCAACCGTGGTCACGGCGACCCCGGGTTCTGTCTCGGGGATGTTCTGCGCGACCGAGACCGCGTCCGGAGACAGGTCCCCGAGTGCCATTTCCGCTGTGGCAGGGTCATGAACTCGATGGCAGACCCGACCGCCCAACTGGGCCCGCAGCGCAGTTACACCGGGTCCGAGTTCCGAGCCGAACCGCTGACCGGCCACGACCAGGTGAATCCCCAGCGCTGCCCCGAGCTGAGCAAGCCGCAGCAGTGCCGTTGCGCATTCGGCGGACTCGGCCCGTGCTTCCTTGCTGCCGTCCGACAGGTAGAGCTCTGCGATTTCATCGACCAGCACCACGATGGGCACGGGCCGCAGCTCCTCCCGTAGCTCCCAGATGGACCGGGCTCCCGCAGTACGGCACTCCATCATCCGGTACGCCGCCTCAGTCAGCAGGGCGTTCAGGAGCTGTACCGCCTCGCTCCGGGATGCCGCTAGAGCGGACAGCCGGGGTGAGAACAGCCCGAGTTCCATGCCGCCCTTGCAGTCGATCCCGACCAGTGCGACACGCTGTGGCGCAAGCTGAGCTACCAGGGTGGCCATCCAGTTGGACTTCCCGGTACGCGTGGCCCCGACGACGAGCCAATGAGGGATCCGGCGGAAGTCGACTGTCCACGCGGCACCGTCGCCTGTCCGGCCGATGAGCGCGGCCAGCAGCCGGGACCTGTGCGCGGGCAGGGCTCCGGGCGAGTCGCTGAGCGGGTCGCGTGCAGTGGCGATCACGAGGACGTGTCCGCGTTCAGGGGAGATGACCCGCACTGAGAACACCCGCCAGGCATGTGCGAGAGCGTCACGGGCAGCGATGACCTGAGCGGGAGTCTGCCCGGGATGAAGCCGAACCTGAGCGGTGAACCCCCCGCGCATGGCCCGGATCGGCCCCAGCTTCGGAGCGATCGGCCGCAGTGCCGCGCCCTTGATCATCAAGTCACCCACAACCGCGTGAGTGTTCCTACGAGTCACCGCCAAGTCCGTGACCTGGCACAGCCGACGCCAGGTCCACCGCACCCGCACCACAGCGACCGGAAACCCGATCAGATACCACCGCCAGGGAGCGGCCTCCATCCGGTGAGCCCAGGCCGGTTGGGTGAGGAGCCCCAGGCACAGGGCACCGGTAACCAGCCACACCACGAGTTCCGCTGTCACTGAGCACCACCGCCGGACTTGGCAGCCCGCCCACCGGCACCGGCCGCAGGAGGCGGGGCAGCGCTCTCCGGGCGAACGGCAGACGCTCGGAACGACGTCCCCTTGCGTCCGTCGATTTCCCAGCTCACGGCTACCAGGTCGACCACCGAGACCCGCATGCCCTCAGTCAGTCCCTCAGGCTCACCGGAGACGGCCACCTCGATCATGTCCGTCCGTCGGGTGTTCTTCTGACGGATTGCCAGGCCGATGACCCACACGGGGTCGCCATCCCGGTTCTTGCGGATCTCCCCTGTCTCCTTGTTCACACGCGGCTCGGGTGGCACCACGCACAGCGCTGGCCCCAGCCGCGCCATGTCCACAGGAATGCTCTGCATCTTGTTGCCCTTTCCGGTTCAGCGGGGACAAGCTCACCTGTCCACTCGCACGTTACTTGTTCTGATGAGTATCGAGTGTAGCCACACTTGGTCCGGGAAAGGCAAACACATATCCTGACGAGTGCAGGGCTTATGTGCCCCGTATCATGAGGCACTGACAACGGCCGCTCACGGCGGCTGACCACGAGGAGAGCAGGACCGATGCCCGGAGAGATCACGCGACCGGACCCCATGTACGTACAGCTCGCGGGACGACTGGCCGACGCGATCGCTTCAGGCGAGTACGCACCCGGTGCCCAGCTCCCGAGTGAGACCCAGCTCATGGAGCGTTACGGCGTGTCCCGCCCCACGGTCCGCCAGGCCGTAGCCGAGCTGCGCAATATGCGACTGGTCGAAAGCCACCACGGCAAGGGCTCATTCGTCACCCAGCGCAGCACCCCAGGGCTCACCCTGCCCAGGACCGTCCGGCGCACCGGCAAGCGCTACACGCCTGATTCAGACCTGACGGAGATCGAGGCTCCGGCCATCATCCGTACCCACCTGACCGCCGAGGACGCCGCCACCCTTGAACGGGAAGAAGAGGCCGCCGCGTTCGCCGTGGACCGCCTGCTCACCGATCCTGCAACCGGAACACGCGCGGCCCACCGGACCGTGATCCCGTTCGATGTCGCCGACGAGAACACCCTCCTTGCCCTCAACCCGGACACCGACCCCGCCGACATCTACGCGCTCCTGACCGAGGCAGGGCACGCCCTGACATGGTCCGAGACAGTCTCCGCGCACATTGCCCTACCCGATGAACGCTCCAGCCTCCAGGCCGAAGCCGGGGCCCCCGTGCTCGTCACCCGACGCGTCACCAGCACCGCTGAAAGCCGCCCGCTCATCCTTGAGGAGACGCGGACCAGCGCCGCCCACGTGCAGTTCCGGTTCCGGGTCATCCCCGAGAAGGCCCCAGCCAAAGGCCGGAACTGAATCGGTCCAAACCTCCTTCACTTACTCAAGGGCGCGCCTTGCGGCGCGCCGGACGCCCGGCCACCAGCGGCAGGGCTGCGGCGTTCCGCCGGTCCCTGCCGCGCGGCCAGCGCCCGCCCCCGGCATCCACACCTTGAACAGTGAGAGGAAACCGCATCAGCGCGGCCAGCGGGCATCCACGGGAGTCCGTCACCGGTCGCACTCGGCAGCGTGATCCCGCGCCCTGAAGAATGCGGACGACACCCCCGGCGCGAACCGGTCGAGACGGCACCCGGTGCACGTCAGCCACTGACGGCCCTTCTCGTCCTCCAACACCCGCACTTTGCCCCGCCTGCTGGTGTAGAAGGTCCGGCCCACCTGATGACGCCTAGGCATGTCCCCTCCTCCCTGTCCGCCGGTCGCACCGCTGTTGCTGGGGCAACCCCCATCGTGGCTTGGGGTGGACGGCAGGGAGAAGCTTTAGGCAGCCACCATGGGGCGAGCCTCGAAGATCGGGGGCCCATCTCGGGCCTTGCGGGCAGGTCCACGGACTGCCCGAGTCGCGGAAGCTTACGGGCCCCCGATCTCTCGCCCCATGGCAGCTCCCGCCCAAAGCCCCTCCCCGCCGGCCACAGCTCCCACCAGACCCACACGGCCACGAGGTCACCCCGAACCCCTCGCCCTCCGCCGCGCCGAAAGTGAAGAGGTCCCCAGCCGCAGCAGCCAGGCCGCGCGCTCCGCGCCCACCGGCGACCCTCGGAACCGCACCACCCCTTCCCCGCCCGCGCCCGTACTGGGAACCGCCCGCAGCTCATCCGGCGACAGCCCCGCAGCCGCGAAAGCCGCGTTCACCTCATCCGCAGCCACCGCCGCAGCACGCCACCCAGTGAGGTAATCCTCACCACGCACCCAGACCGCATCCCCAGGACTGTCGTCTGACACCCCCGGCATTACATCCTTCACCCGGCACCTCCCCGCAGGGGCCTCAACCCCATGAAGATCATTGCTACAGCAAACCATAGAGCCATTACCCCTGTACAGGGAGTGAAGAGAGTACACCCATTCCGCCTACGACGTGTCACAACTCGATCCATCACATACCAGGTTCAGGTGATTGGTCCTCAGAAGAAACGCTTACCCTCAGCAATTGCAAGCCTCAAGATCCAAAAATTTGCGATCCCTAATGCAACGAAAATATCGAACGCCGGTTCCCCTCTAGCTGAAGAGAGGAACCGGCGCACCGAACCAGCCGTGTCTACCGGCGGTAGATCGTCATCCAGTTCAGGTATCCGCTGTGAACCCACCCCCAGGTCCCCCGTCGCAGGCCGGTCCGCGAATCCCGGTACCAGACCACCACCTCAACCCACGGGCCCGACCGGTGACCGCTCCTCACCATGCAGTCGCCCCGGTACAACAGACCCTTCGCCCGGCCCGAATAGCCCGGCCGGGAACGCAGGCGCAGCCCGTCCACGCTTGGGGTCGACACCCTCGCCGAGTACGACACCGCACCCGACTGCAATACCGGCGTGGCCGTGACGGCAGACGCCCTTGCCGGAACCGCACACGTCGCCACCAGCACGCCAAGGGTGATCCCCAGCACCGCCAGCCACAGAACCCTCATCTTCAGCATGATCGAAGCCCTCTCCGTCGTCTCGTGCATGCGCCCACTTATGCGGACGCAACATATCCTGACGAGTAGTGAGTATGGAGGGGTGAGATTGGGGAAGGCAACGACTTATTCGCATGACTCACGACAGGCGCAACCCCACGTAGGAGTGATCCACTTTCCTGAGGCGTAACTTCCCACCCAGACGGGACCGTTGAGTGGCCATGCGAAAGATGATCACAACGGCCCTGTTAGCAGCGGCTGTACTCACGCTGCCTGGCCCGCTGGCCCCTGCCCACGCCGCCAACCCCGCCACGGCCCCACACGCGCAGAAGTTCAACAAGTGCGGGTACCACCCCACAACTACCGTCAAGTTGCGCAACAAGCCGAGCCCCAACGGCGTCGCTCTCGGTCTGCTCTCCCCGAGAGACTGGGTGAGGGCCACCAAGAAGTCCGGTCACTGGTACAAGGTCACCACCAACACCAAGACCACGTCCGGACTCAAGGAAGGCACATCAGGATGGGTGCGCAGCCGACACCTGAAGCCTGAAACGTGCATGCAGATCAACTAGATTCAGCCCATGCGCGAGCGGCCCCCTTCATCTGTTTGCAAGAACAGGATGAAGGGGGCCGCCCCACGCTCGAAGAAGAACACATAAGGACCCTCTCAGGGAGGCCCATACACGTTCCGGCTCTGCGGCAACCTACCTGCGCTCCTGATTGCAGGACCGCGCGGTCACCCTGTCTCTGCGGTTCCGCAGATACTTGGAAAGCCACCACTTGAAGCGTTCAGACCGGCCAGCACGCACCTTCGGCCGATCGGGGAACAGGACCTGAGAGAAGGCGGATTCATCCGGGATCAGGTCACCAGTGAGTAAACCGTTCTCAGACAGAAGCCGCTTGAGTTCGACGACTTGAGGTAGCCCCCTGAGAGCTGCAATATCCGGGCTGTTCAAGAAAGCGTCCCACGCCGGGTCACACAATTCGAATGAGTGCCCGCCAGGGTGCCGACGGAACAACACACAGCCCCCTTCATCGAAGGTGCTCCGGCCAAGACGACGCCCGCAGGCCCGAGCCACAAACAGCCGCTCAGGCTCGCATCCTTCGACCCACTCAGTCCACACACCTCGGCCGTCTCTACTGAGCGGCCACCGTACCGCATCGAAATGGAGGCCCGTTTCATGCTCCTCCAGATCACACACCAAGGAAATGGACACCTCAGCCTCTTCGGGATGTGGATCGGGGAGAACGCTATCCACGAGCGGAACAAGGTCAGACGGAAGAAGAGCCGTCGCCCCGCAAATCCTCCGTACCTCTTGCGATGTCATCCGAACTAACCTTCCGAAATGTAGAGCGAGGAATTTCCAGGGGGCGGGTCGCCCGGCCGTCGAGGATGGGAAATCTCAGCAGCCGAACGACCCGGTGTCGTTCCCGCCGGGATGTCTCCCCGTCTGAGGGGGCGCTGACAGATGCCCGGCGGGAATGGAGTCTCAGGAACGCGCCGGATTTCGTTCCCCCCGCCGACAGAGACGGAGCTTGCAGCGGCAACCCGTCAGCTGTCCCTGGGGAGGAGAAGCCATTCGTCCGCGTCGGCCCCTGGGGTGGCCGTCAGGGCGCAGTCGGGGCAGGCGTACCGAGGCACATCGGGCGCGGTCGCGCAGAGGCCGAAGCCAACCTCTACGGGGACGCCGGTCACGCGGTGGCAGCAGAAGCAGCGCGCGCCCACGAAGGGTACGGGCTCAGCGGTCAAGCTCTCGCGGGTCATTGGTTCACCCCCTGGCCATCGCGGAACGCGGTAGCGGGGAACGGAGCACCCGGGTAGACGTACGAGAGATCAACGCCCCGAGTCGCGTAGTGGAGCACCCTTCGCCGCTCACGTTGCCTCAGCCGGAGTTCCATCGTGGTTTCCGACTGCTGCTGAAAGATCGCGCGGGCTTGCTCTTTGGTCGGCCCCGTCCAGGGCCCGGACCACGGGTCAACCGCTACGGGCTCAGGAGCGACAGGCCCGTTCAGGTACCGGGCGGAGTGCCGCCCCGGCTCAGTGCGCAGGGGCCAGGGCAGGAGTGCCAGAACCCAGCCCAGTGCACGAACGATAGGATCGCGCATACGGTCGATCAGCTCCTCTGTAGCTGTTCGGTCGGAGCCCCGGTGGGCCGGTCCTACCCGGCCTGTCGGGGCGCTTTCAGTTGTGCCGGAGAGAGCCAATCGGCTCTCAAGCCGGTTTCTAGCGGCGGTCTACCCGGAAGTGCCGGGCTCCCACGGGCCGTCATGGTCTTCCAACGCCCGGACCAGTTCGGCGAATGCGTCGTCCATCTGCCGTTGCACCAGCGCGCCATCGAGGTACGCGCAGAACTCAGCGACGAACGCAGGATCGGACTCCAGACGCTGCAACTCTGGCAACAACGCCAGACGCTCAGCACGGGGCGTTGTCACGTACCACATCAGCCGGGGGAACCACTGCCGCAACCGGACCTCGGCAATCCGCAAGGCGAGTGCGGGCCACACAGGCACACGCGTCACGGCAACCGCCTGCCTCGGTTCATCTGATGTACACGCTCCCGCAGTTCCTGTAGTGCGGGGGAGCCAGTCTCGGCCCGAGGGCGGACGGGGTCAGCCTCGGCTTCCTCGTCTCCTGAGTCCGGGCACACTGACTGTCCGCACAGACAGGGCGGCCAGTCCAGCGCTGATGAGACCGCGCGTTCCCCGATAGCGTGGAAGCCGACCCAAGGATGTGGACTCTGTTGGTGATTCTGGTCTGTCATGGCGTTCGCCGTCCTCTTCGGCTCGCTGTCTGTGACCAGCCAACTACCATGGTTCAAGATCAGTTAGCACAAGACATGCACAACCTGGCGTTGTCCGCGTCGAGTTGTGGTGTCAAGGGTCCTTGCGCGTGGGAGAGTGAAACTATGGAGAAGAAGCCCACGCCAGGGGAGAACATTGCAGTCCTGCGTAAGGTGCGGGGAATGGGGCAGGCCAAGCTATGTCGAGAGATGGGCATCACTCTCTCGTACCTGAGCAAGATCGAGACCGGTCTTCGCCCGGCAACGCCGACCGTGGTGGCAAGTGCTGCCAAAGCACTACACGTGACTACGGCACGCATCAATGGTGAGCCCTTCTCTGACCCATCCGAGCAAGCAGATCTCATTCAAGAGCTGCGTGGTGCAGTGCGGAGGCACACTCTGCCTTCCGAAGACACGCCGTCTCGTGAGGACCTTGCGGCTGGCCTTGAAGAGGCGGCACGACTCCGTGCAGGCACAAAGTATCTAGAGCTTGCGCGCAAACTGCCCACGCTGTTGGGGCAGGCAACAGCAACTGCTATGGATGCGGGTGGCGACGCCGTCGCATGGGGACAGGTAGCAGACCTCTACGGGTGCGCGTACACAGTGGCTCACCGCTTCGGTCAACCGGATCTCGCCGACATGATCGTGTCCCGCCAGCAGTGGGCGGCATCGCGCACATGGAATCCGACAGCGGAAGCCGCCGCTGCATGGAATGAAGCGGGAACTCATCAGAGTGCGGGTGCATATGGTGACGGCCTAGCGATTGTTGAGCGGGCCATCAGTCAATATGAGAATGCCAGAGGTGAAGGGCCCGAGTACGTGACCGTGCTGGGTGCTCTGCATCTCCGTGGAGTGGTTCTTGCGTCCCGGCAGAAAGAAGAGACCGCGACGCGATCGCATCTGCTTCGAGCGAAAGGTCTGTCTGCTCAGCTTCCCCGTGACTTGCTCCAGCACAATCTAACCTTCGGTGCAGGAAACACCGCACTCTACGAGTTGGCCGCCCTTGTCGAGATGGAGCAGCCCCACAAGGCTGTAGAAATGGCCGCGCCGATGCTCAAGAATATGCCTGTTGGCCTCGGGCCCGGCAGGATCGGCCGCTTCTATATTGACGTCGCGCGTGCCAGCCTTGCCGTAAAGGATCTCGCTGGTGCGGAAGCGGCACTGAGGAGAGCGTTCGAGGTGTCCCCGCAAATGACGGAGATTCACCCCATGAGCCGTGAGGTTTTGCGGGTCTTGTTTGTCATGCATCAACGCACAAGGCCCTCCCTCATGGCGATGGCCAAGCGTACCGGTCTGACCAAGTAGCTGTGGCGAGAGAGTTCACCGGATTGGCCACGCTGTCACTGTTTGAGCCCCTAACCCTTGAGGTTGGGGGGCTCGTCCACATGTCTGAGACGAGCGCTAGGGCTAGCTGAGTTCGGCACGGGCAGGTGATGGGTAGGGTGTGTTTAGAGGAAGTGCCTGCCCAGAATGTAGTCGTACACACGCGCTGAGTGCGCGCGCCCCGTGTCGATCCGGTCCCTCGCACTGCCGTCGTGTGCCATCCCGCAACTCCCGTCGTTTCGCGGATGGTTCAGGAGTGTAAGGGCTTCACGGGCGGACGGCCGCCCGTCGTCGTTTCCGGGGCCGCGCGAGGGGGACCGTAACCCGCCCGCCGGGCCGTATTCGGGCCGTACGCGGTTGCCCGCCACGGGGTCCCCGGGCGGCCGGGTGGACGGCGATACGGCCGGGGCTCCGTCAGTTCCGCGCCGCGCCCCGTTCAACCGGCCCCCGGCACAGGGCCGTTGCCCAAGACTCTCAGCCCTCCCGCAGCATCAGCCCGATGCCCACCACCATCAGCGCCGCCGCCACGATCCTCGGCGTCCCGAAGCGTTCCTTGAACAGGAGCGCCCCGATCGCCGCGCCGACGATGATCGAGGACTCGCGCAGCGCGGCCACGGGTGCGAGCGGGGCGCGGGTCTGGGCCCACAGGACCAGTCCGTACGCGGCGGTCGAGACCGCAGCGCCGAGCAGCCCGCGGGCCGCGTACGGGCGCATCCGGGGCAGGAGTTCACCGCGCAGCCGCACCAGGGCGTACAGGGGGACCAGCCCGCCCTGGAGGACCAGCAGCCAGGCGAGACAGCCGAGCGACGAGCCGGAGGCCCGTACCCCGGCACCGTCCACGACCGTGTACGCGGCGATCAGCAGTCCCGTCGCCAGCGCCGCGGCCAGTGCGGGCCACCGGGGCCGGGACCCCGTGTCCCGGATGCCCCACAGCGCCACCCCGACCAGCCCCGCCGAGCCGATGATCACCCCCGCGAGCTGCGGTCCGTTCAGCGTCTCGCCGAGGAACAGCGCCGCGGCGGCCGTCACCACCAGCGGCGCCGTACCCCGGGCGATCGGGTACATCTGGCCGAAGTCGCCGAGGCTGAACGATTTCATCAGCAGCCACTGGTAGCCGATGTGGATCAGCGCGGAGACGATCAGGTACGGCCATGCCCCGGCCTCCGGCAGGGGTGTGAAGCAGGCGAGCACCGCACCCAGCACGGCCCCGCCGCCCGAGATGAGGGTGAACGCGGTCAGCCGGTCCCTGATGGTGTGGGCGGCGGCGTTCCAGCCGGCGTGGGCGACCGCGGCCAGGACGACCGCGGCGACCACGAGCGGTGTCACCGCGCGCGCTCCCGCACATCCACCAGCGTGCCGCCCGCGTGTGCGATCAGCGTCTTGGGGTCGAGGGGGAAGACGGTGTGCGGGGTGCCGGCCGCCGCCCACACCACGGCGTGGTCCAGCAGGGCGCGGTCCGCCAGCACCGTGGTACGGGTGGCGTGCCCGAAGGGCGGTACGCCCCCGATCGCGTAACCGGTGGTCTCCCGTACGAGATCCGCGTCCGCGCGCTTGACGGACCGCGCGCCCAGTTCTTCCCGCACCCGGTCGACGTCCACCCGCGAGGAGCCGTCCATCAGCACCAGCACCGGCACCCCGTCCGCCGTGAAGACCAGCGACTTGACGATCTCGCCGACGTCGCAGCCGATCGCGGCGGCGGCTTCCGCGGCGGTCCGGGTGGCGTCCGGGAACCGGCGTACCGGCACATCGAGCCCCAGCTCTCGCAGGGCGGCGGCGAAACGGGGGTGGGCGTCGGTGTCGTGAGTGCTCATGGTGCGGCACGGTATCGGTAGCTGTAGAAGCCATGCGAGCGGATTCACCGGGGCCCGCGGGGACCTGGTCCCGAGCCCCGCCCCGCCCGGAGCCCCGTGCCCCGCTGCCCGCGACCGTGTCCCGCCCGGAGCCCCGCACCACCCCGAGCCGTGCCCCCGTACCCCGCTGCCCGCGACCGTGTCCCGCCGGGGGCGCCGCCCTCGTTGCCGCGCCGGCCCTCAGCATCCGGCCGGCCGTCGGCTCACCGCGCCCGCAGGACCTTCGCGACCACCGGGCCCGCCGCGTCGCCGCCGTGGCCGCCCGCCTGGACGACGGCAGCGGCGGCCAGATCACCGGCGTACCCCGTGAACCAGCTGTTGCTGGTGCCCTGTCCGTCGACCTCCGCCGATCCGGTCTTCGCGCCCTTGTCCCCGCTCACCGACGCCATCGCCGTCTGCCCGGTGCCATAGGTCGCCGAGGCCCGCATCAGCGAGCGCAGGGTGTCCGCCATGGAGCCCGGCAGCGGCCGCGCACGGGCGATCTCGCGGTCGTCCAGTGACGGCGGGACGATGACGGGCTGCTTGAAGCCGCCGTTCTTCACGGTCGCGCTGACGGACGCCATGTTGAGGGCGTTCATGGTGATCCGGCCCTGGCCGATGTAGGAGGCGGCCGTCTCCGGACCGGAGGACTCCGGCACCTTGCCGTCGGCGCTCACCACCCCGGTCTGCCAGTCGAGTCCGAGGCCGAAGTACGTACGGGCGGTGTCGCCCAGCGCCGTCCCGGAGATGTCCTTCCCGTCGAGCGGTTTGACGGCCTTGATGAACGAGGTGTTGCAGGACCGGGCGAAGCTCTGCTCGAACGTCGGACCGGTGAGGGAGAACTTGTCGAGGTTCTGAAAGGTACGGCCCATCCAGGTCACCGTCGCCGGGCACTCCACCCGGGAGCCGGGCCCCCGCACCAGCCCCTGGTCCAGCATCATCGCGGCGGTGACGATCTTCATCGTCGAGCCGGGCGCCTGACCGCCCAGCATCGCCGTGTTGTAGCCGTCGGAGGGCTTGTTGGCGACCGCCAGGATCTCCCCCGTACTGGGCTTGATCGCGACGACGGACGCCTGGCGGTACTGCTTCACCGCCGCCTCGGCGGCGGCCTGCACATCGGCGTCGAGCGTGGTGGTCAGCCTGCCCTCGGTGCCCCCGGCGAGGGTGAGCAGCGGCTGGTCGGGCAGCTTCCCGTCGGTGGAGGCGATCACCAGCTCGGTCCCGGCCGTACCGCCCGCCGCCTCCCCGTACTTGGCGCGCAGCGCGTCCAGGACGGGCCCCAGCGAGGGGTACTTCTCCTTCGTCAGCACCCGGCCGGCCCGGTCGACCGCCGTGATCGGCGGGGCCGACGCCCCGGAGGTCTTGAGCGTGGTGGTGGCCGTCAGCTTCGGGTGCATGACGGCGGGCTTCCAGTCGACCAGCGCCCGGCCGGTGGTGAGCCCGCGGACCACGGTCAGGTCGGAGGCGTACGTCCACTCCTTGCTCTGTCCCCCGGAGGTCACCGTCGCCCTCACCGTGAACGGCACCTTCGCGCCGAGCGGTGTTCCCGGGGTGATCACGGCCTTGGTGACCCCCGCCTCGGACCGGTATCCGGTGAGCGACGGCTCCGCCCGTACGGCGTCGTTGGTGAGCTTGGCCGCGCCCGCCGCGTCCCCGCCCGCCCAGGCCGTCAGAAAGTCCCCGGCGGTCTCGCTGATCTCCTCCGGCGTCGGCGGCCCGGTCGGCCGCTTCCCCTCACCGGACGCGGAGCCGGACCCGTTCCCGCCCGTCATATCGCCGATGAGCCGGTAGCCGCCGTACCCCACGCCCGAGGCGACCACCAGAAAGACACTTCCGACGACGGCGACTTTCGCTCCACTGCGCATGGTGTGCGGTCCCTCCCCAGGAGCCCGGCCACTTGAAGGTGTCCAAGAGTCACTTGAACGTGTTCAAGATCTGTGTCCCCTGCACATTAGGCGACGGGAGGGCATCGGCCGGAAACCGTTATGGGACCGCTACACCCAGGTGTCCAGCCACATCCGGTCGCGCCACTCGTCCACCGGGATCGGGGTGCCCGTGTAGATCGGGTGGAAGTAGATGAAGTTCCAGATGATCAGCAGCACCAGTACGCCCGCGCCGATCGCCCCGACCGCGCGGCGGCGTTCGTCGGTGCCGGGCGGGCCGAGCAGCGCGCCGGTCATCATGGCGACGGCGAGACAGACGAAGGGGACGAAGACGACCGCGTAGAAGACGAAGATCGTGCGCTCCTGGAAGAAGAACCAGGGGACCCACCCGGCCGCGATGGCGCAGGCGATGGCGCCCGCGCGCCAGTCGCGGCGGAAGAGCCAGCGCCACAGGGCGTAGCAGATGGCGAAGCAGCCCGCCCACCACAGCAGGGGCGTGCCGAGGGCCAGGACCTCGGCGGCGCACTTCTCCGCCGTGCCCGGGGGACAGCCGTCCACACCGGGCGCCGGACTCTCGTAGTAGTACGAGACCGGGCGGCCCATGACGATCCAGCTCCAGGGGTTGGACTCGTAGGGGTGGCCGGAGGTCAGGGTCACATGGAAGCGGTAGACCTCGGCCTCGTAGTGCCACAGGCTGCGCACCCAGTCCGGGACGAAGGGCCAGGAGGTCTCCCGCCCCGGGCCGGTCGAGGCCCACTGCCGGAAGTGTCCCCTGTCGGTGAGGATCCATCCCGACCAGGTCGCCACATAGGTGACCAGCGCCACCGGCACCGTCGCCACGAACGCGGGGACGAGATCCCGCCGCAGCACGGCCGCGTACGGGCGGACCGCACCCGCCGTACGCCGGGCACCCACGTCCCACAGGACCGTCAGCAGCCCGAACGCGGCCAGATAGTAGAGGCCGTTCCACTTGGTGCCCGCCGCAAGGCCCAGCATCACCCCCGCCGCGATCCGCCAGGGGCGCCAGCCGAGCCGGAGGGTCTCCGCGACCGCGGAATCGGGCCGCAGCACCCCCTCCGCGTCCGTGGGCAGCGCCGCCGCGAGTCTCGCGCGCACCCTGTCCCGGTCGACCAGGAGACAGCCGAAGGCCGCCACCACGAAGAACATCAGCACCAGATCGAGCAGCGCGGTACGGCTCATCACGAAGTGGAGCCCGTCCACCGCGAGCAGCAGCCCCGCGAGACAGCCGAGGAAGGCCGAGCGGAACAGCCGGCGGCCGATCCGGCAGAGCAGCAGCACCGAGACCGTGCCGAGCAGGGCGACCATGAACCGCCAGCCGAACGGCGTGAAGTCGAAGATCTTCTCGCCCAGGCCGATGACCCACTTGCCGACCGGCGGATGCACCACATAGCCGGGGTCCGTCGGGATCGCGACCGAGGACGGATCGCGGATCAGGTTCTTGTCGACGTCCTTCGGCCAGTTCCCCTCGTACCCCTGGTTGATCAGCGCCCACGCGTCCTTGGCGTAGTACGTCTCGTCGAATATCACCGCGTTCGGCGAGCCCAGGTTCCAGAACCGCAGGATGCCCGCGAACACCGCGACCAGCAGCGGGCCGCCCCACGCGGACATCCGCAGCAGGGCCGCCACCGTCGACGGCGGTACGCCCAGCACCGACCACAGCCGGGGGGAGGGCCGGGTGTAGGGCGGCACCAGGCGCTCACGCAGCCCGATCACGGGCCGGGGGACATAGCCGAATCTGCGCAGCCGTTGCTGCCAGGCCCCCGGCTGCTGCTCGGCGTCCTCGCCCTGGCGGGTCTGCGGCGCGGTACTGGTCACCGCGCCATCGTAGGGAACGCCACTGTGATAGGTGCGCGACCGGCCCCAGGACGACCCCGTACCGGGCCGGTCCGGCGCCGCCCGGCGGGGCCGCCCCGGCGCCGGACCGGGGGCGGGGCCCGGGTTCCGGGCGCGGGCGTGCGCCGGGGCTCCGGGCTCCGGGGCGGGAGCCCGGGGGTGGGAGCGTGGGCCGGTCCGGACCGGGCAGCCCGGGTCTCGTACGGCTCCGGGCCCGGACCCCCGCCGCCGACCCGGACCCCCGCCGCCGGGCCCGGACCCCCGTACCAGCGTCCGACCCCTCCCCGCCGGGCCTGACGCGCACCGCCGGTCAGGCCGGGCCCGGACAGCTCCACCGGACGGCTCCGCCCGCGTGCGCCCCCGGGGAGCCGTATCCGGCGGTGGTGGGCCGGGGCCCGGGTACGGGTGTCCGGGTGCCGGTTGTGCGCCGGAGCCCGGGCGGGGAATCCGGACCGGGGCCGGGCCCGGCGCGCGCCCTGGGAGGATGGGCGGGTGAGCACTGACACCCCTTCCGCCCCGCACGCCCCGTCGGCCGGCCTGCTGATCCTCGCCGGAACGCCCATCGGCGATGTCGCCGACGCCCCGCCCCGGCTCGCCGCCGAGCTGGCGGGCGCCGATGTCGTCGCCGCCGAGGACACCCGGCGGCTGCGGCGGCTCACCCAGGCGCTGGGGGTGCAGACCGGCGGCCGGGTGGTCTCGTACTTCGAGGGCAATGAGGCCGCGCGTACGCCGGAGCTGGTGGAGGCGCTCACCGGCGGTGCCCGGGTGCTGCTGGTCACCGACGCCGGGATGCCCTCGGTCTCCGACCCGGGCTACCGGCTCGTCGCCGCCGCCGTGGCGCACGGCGTCCGGGTCACCGCCGTTCCCGGCCCCTCCGCCGTACTCACCGCGCTCGCCCTGTCCGGGCTGCCGGTGGACCGGTTCTGCTTCGAGGGCTTTCTGCCCCGCAAGGCGGGCGAGCGCCTCGCCCGGCTGCGCGAGACGGAGCAGGAGCGACGCACCCTGGTCTACTTCGAGGCCCCCCACCGGCTCGACGACACCCTCGCCGCCATGGCCGAGGTCTTCGGGGCCGAGCGCCGGGCCGCCGTCTGCCGGGAGCTGACCAAGACGTACGAGGAGGTCAGACGCGGCGGACTCGGCGAGCTGGCCGCCTGGGCCGCCGAGGGCGTACGCGGGGAGATCACCGTCGTCGTCGAGGGCGCGCCCGCCGCGGCACCCGGTGATCTCGACCCGGCCGAGCTGGTGCGCAGGGTGCGGGTGCGTGAGGAGGCGGGGGAGCGGCGCAAGGAGGCCATCGCGGCGGTCGCCGTCGCGGCGGGGGTGCCCAAGCGCGAGGTGTTCGACGCCGTCGTCGCGGCAAAGAACGCGGCCGGAAAGGTACCCGGAGACGGTAAAGGACTATCGTAAAAAGCAAAGGGCAGACCGCGTCCAGGGGGACTTGGGCATGGGAAGGCCAAAGACCGCACCATTATTCGACAGGCGCTGATGCGCTCCGGCCGGAACGGCAGTCCACTGGGGCAGTGGAGAGGAGCAGGCATGAGTGAGATCACCGGCACCGCAAAGGTCCACGAGGCGTATGCCTTTGCTTGTATGCGCTGCGGGCACGGTTGGGAACAGTCGTACGAAATCGAGCACCACGTCGATCCGACCGACCCCGCCCGCCATGAATACGTCGTCTACAAGGCGGGCGGCGTACGGGTACCGTCCCCGCTGTCGAGCCCCACGTGCGCGAATTGCGATGGGCATGTCGTCAGGATCATGCGAGCCGGACAGGTCTCGTCCGTACTCGATCTGGTCGAGCGGTCGTCGCGTACGGTGCGCCCGCCGCGCGGCAAGAAGTCCCCGGACCGGAAGCCGGAGGGTGAGCGGGAGAAGGAGGGCGCGCCCGCCGAGGGGGAGCGGGAAACCCCCGCCGAGCCGCACCACTGGCATCTGTCCGACCTGCTGCACCCCTTCCACCGCAGGTAGATCCCGGGACCGGGCCGTGGCCGGGACCGGAGCGAGGCCCGGACCACGGCCCCCGGAGTGGAGAGGAAGCCGAACGGCGGACCGGCGGACCGGCGGAACTGGGGATACGGAGCCCGGAGGCACCGGGAGGCCGGGAACCCGGGGCAGCGGGGAAGCGGCCTGGAAGGACAGGGGACAGGAGGCAGGGCCCGGTCAGGGGGCTCGTAGGATCGCGTCCATGAGTGCGAAGTCCGCCCCGCCCCCGCTGCCCGAACCGCTCAGGGTTCCGGTCGCCGATTCCCACACCCACCTGGACATGCAGGAGGGCACCGTCGAGGAGGCGCTGGCGAGGGCGGCGGCCGTGGGGGTCACCACCCTCGTCCAGGTGGGCTGCGACCTCGACAGCTCCCGCTGGGCCGCCCGGACGGCGGCCGAGCACCGGGCCGTGCACGCCTCCGTCGCCCTGCACCCGAACGAGGCACCCCGGATCGTCCTCGGCGAGACCTCGCCCGGGCCCCGGGGAGGTGCGCGGGAGCCGGGCGGGGACGCCGCCCTCGACGACGCGCTCGCCGGGATCGACGAGCTGGCCGCCCTCCCGCACGTACTGGCGGTCGGTGAGACGGGGCTCGACCATTTCCGTACGGGCCCGGAGGGAATCGCGGCTCAGGAACGCTCGTTCCGCGCGCATATCGAGATCGCCAAAAGGCATGGAAAAGCACTGGTGATCCACGACCGTGACGCACATGCCGACGTTCTGCGTGTCCTCGCCGAAGAAGGCGCGCCCGAGCGCACGATCTTCCACTGCTATTCGGGCGACGCGGAAATGGCGGAGGTGTGCGCGGCGGCCGGCTACTACATGTCCTTCGCGGGCAATGTGACCTTCAAGAACGCCCAGCCCCTGCGGGACGCGCTCGCCGTCGCCCCCCGGGAACTCGTCCTCGTCGAAACCGACGCGCCCTTTCTCACCCCGGTTCCGTACCGTGGACGGCCGAATGCGTCGTACCTCATTCCGATCACTCTGCGGGCCATGGCGGAGATCAAGGGACTGGACGAGGAGGTGCTCGCCGGTGTCGTCGCGGCGAATACCGCAGAGGCCTTCGGTTACTGAGCGCTGATGAATTCGCGCCCTTTTGCGGCGCGTACGGCGTATCGACGCGACGCTGAGTAGTCGTATTGCAGGGGAGAGTGACAAACCTCCGATATCGTCCCCGCCGCGAGACCTTCGGGCGGACCGGACATACGGAGCGTCATGAGCAGAACGGGCCTTGGGGGTAGAGACGGCGGTGGCGACGGGGGCGGCGCCGGGAGGCCGACGGAGCCGTACGCGCATCCCCGCGGGCCCGGGGCCCCCGGCGACCCCGCACCGGTGCACGCCGGACCCGATACGCCTGCCGGGCCCGCCGCTCCGGCCTCCGCCCGGACGGACACCTCCGGCGGGACCGGCACCCCCGCGCCCCCCTGGACCGCCTCACCCGCTCCGGCCCCTGCCGGGACCGACGCGCTCGCCGAGACCGGCACTCCGGCAGGGTCCGGCACCTTCGCCCGGTCCGGCACGCCCGCCGATACGCCCGCCGAGGCCGACACTCGGGCCCCCGCCGGGACCGGCACTTCCGCCCGGACCGGAACCTCGACCCGGACCGGAACCTCGACCCGGACCGGAACCTCGACCCGGACCGGCACCTCCGCCGCGACTGACACCCCTGCCCCGACCGGCGCCCCTGCCCCGACCGGCGCCCGCACCCCCTCCGGGACCAGCACCCCCTCCGGGACGGACGCCCCCTCCCCGACCGGCGCCCGCACCCCCGCCCGGCCCGGGACCCTGCGCAAGGTGCTCCCGCAGGCGCTCGTCCTCGCGTTCCTCGCGGGCACCTCCACGTTCCTCGCCGCCGACAAGGCCGTCCGGCTGACCGTCGACGGCGTACCGCGCACTACGCACACCTTCGCCGACGACGTCCGGGAGTTCCTCGACGAGGAGGGTCTCGGCGTCGGCGCCCACGACATCGTCGCCCCCGCCCCTGGTACCGCCCTCGGCGGCGGGGACGAGATCGTCGTTCGCTACGGCCGCCCCGTCACCCTCACCCTCGACGGCCGGCGCCGCCGGGTGTGGACCACCGCACGCACCGTCGACGGCGCGCTGCGGCAGCTCGGGGTCCGGGCCGAGGGCGCGTATCTGTCGGTGTCCCGCTTCTCCGTGATCTCCCGCGTCGGTCTCGACCTGGATGTCCGCACCGAGCGGACCGTCACGTTCATGGCCGACGGGCGCGAGCGTGTCATCCGCACCAACGCGGCCACCGTCACCGAGGCGCTCACCCAGGCGGGCATCGCGCTCATGGGCGAGGACACCGTCTCCGTACCGCCCGCGAGCTTCCCCTACGACGGGCAGACCGTCACCGTCACCCGGATCACCGGCACCACCCGGATCCGCGAGGTGCCGATCCCGTACGACACGGTCAGGACCGGGGACCAGGCCCGGTTCGCCGGTACGGAGGTCGTCGTCCAGCGGGGAAGCGCGGGCTCCCGCCGGGTCACCGAAGCCCTCCGCACGGTCGACGGCGTCCGGCAGAAGCCGAGGCGGATCGCCGACGAGGTGGTGCGCCGGCCCGTCACCCGCCGGATCGCGGTCGGCACCCGGCCGCGGCCGCCGTCCGTGCGGGGCACGGACGGCCTGGACTGGGACGCCCTCGCGCGGTGCGAGTCCGGGGGCCGCCCGCACGTGGTGGACCCCTCGGGGACGTACGGCGGGCTCTACCAGTTCGATCTGCGCACCTGGCGCTCCGTCGGCGGCAGCGGACGGCCGCAGGACGCCTCGGCCGCCGAGCAGACGTACCGGGCGAAGAAGCTGTACGCGCGGCGGGGCGCGAGCCCCTGGCCGCACTGCGGCAGCAGGCTGAACGGCTGAGCACCCTTAGGCTGTATCGGTGAGCACCACTGAGCCCTCCGACCTCTCCGGCCCCGATGCCTCCGGCGCCCTCCTCGGACCCGCGGACATCCGCGAACTGGCCGCGGCGCTGGGCGTACGTCCCACCAAGGCACGCGGCCAGAACTTCGTCATCGACGCCAACACCGTCCGCCGGATCGTGCGGACGGCCGGTGTCGGCGAGGACGACGTCGTCGTCGAGGTCGGGCCCGGGCTCGGTTCGCTGACCCTCGCGCTGCTGGAGACGGCACGGCACGTCGTGGCCGTCGAGATCGACGATCTGCTCGCGGGCGCGCTGCCCGCCACGGTCCTGGCCCGGGTGCCCGACCGGGCCCGGCACTTCTCGCTCGTGCACGCCGACGCGATGACGGTCGGGGAACTGCCCGGCCCGCCGCCGACCGCGCTCGTCGCGAACCTCCCGTACAACGTCGCCGTGCCCGTGCTCCTCCATATGCTCGACCGCTTTCCCGGCATCGAGCGCACCCTGGTGATGGTCCAGGCGGAGGTCGCCGACCGGCTCGCGGCCGGGCCCGGGAACAAGGTGTACGGAGTGCCGTCGGTGAAGGCGAACTGGTACGCCGAGGTCAGACGCGCCGGGTCGATCGGCCGCAATGTCTTCTGGCCCGCGCCCAATGTCGACTCGGGGCTCGTCTCGCTGGTCCGCCGCGACCCGCCGAAGACGACGGCGTCCAAGGCGGAGGTCTTCGCGGTGGTCGACGCGGCCTTCGCCCAGCGCCGCAAGACCCTGCGGGCCGCCCTGGCGGGCTGGGCGGGCTCCCCGGCCGCCGCCGAGGCCGCCCTGCTGACGGCGGGCGTCTCCCCGCAGGCGCGCGGGGAGTCCCTGACGGTGGAGGAGTTCGCACGGATCGCGGAGGCGAGGGCGTGAGCGTTACGGACGGAATCGGCGCCGCGGACGGCGTGAGTGTCACGGTACGGGTCCCGGCCAAGGTCAACATCCAGCTCGCGGTGGGCGGCGCGCGCCCCGACGGCTTCCACGACCTGGCGAACGTGTTCCTCGCGGTGTCCCTGTACGACGAGGTCACCGTGCGCCCCGCGCCCGCCCTCACCCTCACCTGCGAGGGCCCGGGCGCCGCGCAGGTCCCCCTGGACCGTACGAACCTCGCGGCCCGCGCCGCCGCACTGCTGGCCGAGCGCCACGGGCTCTCCCCGGACGTCCACATCCACATCGCCAAGGACATCCCCGTCGCGGGCGGCATGGCGGGCGGCAGCGCGGACGGCGCGGGCGCGCTCCTCGCCTGCGACACCCTGTGGGGCCTGGGCACTCCGCGGTCCGAACTGCTCTCCCTCTGCGCCGAGCTGGGCTCCGACGTCCCCTTCAGCCTCCTCGGCGGCGCGGCCCTCGGCACCGGCCGCGGCGACCGGCTGACCCCCCTCGGCGTCGGCGGCACCTTCCACTGGGTGTTCGCGGTCGCCGACGGGGGGCTGTCGACCCCCGCGGTGTACGGCGAGTTCGACCGCCTCACCGCCGGCACCACCGTCCCCGCCCCCGAGGCGTCCGCCCCGCTCCTCGCCGCCCTGAGCACGGGCGACGCGCCCGCCCTCGCGTCCGCCCTGGCGAACGACCTCCAGCCCGCGGCCCTCTCCCTGCGCCCGTCCCTGCGCGCCACCCTCGACACGGGCCTGGCCGCGGGCGCGCTCGCCGCCCTCGTCTCGGGCTCGGGCCCCACGACGGCGTTCCTGGTCAAGGACGAGGAAGCGGCCCCCGCGGTCGCCACCGCCCTCCAGACCTCCGGCACCTGCCGCACGACCCGGATCGCTTCCTCCCCGGTCCCGGGAGCGGTGGTCCGCTGACGACTCGCGGGGTTCCGCTCGTCGGCCGGGCATCGGCCGTGCCCCCGGTCTCCGGGACCCGTTCCCCGGGAATCCCGGCCGGGCCCGGTTCCCCGGCGCGGGAGCGTACGATCCGGGGACCGACGAGGGAGGGGCGCGGTGTGCCAAGGGTCCGTGTGCGTCCGGACATCGACGCGGCGGCGGCGAGGATCCCCGCGGTCGGGCTGAAGAGGGAGATCTACCGGCTGCCCACGCTGCTGCCATGGGGCGAGACGGTGGACATCCTCGCGACCGGCGAACGCGGGAAGTACCGCATCCAGTGCCTGGTCGTGCTGACGAACATGCGGCTGTTCTGTTTCCGGTACAGCCTGCTGACGGGCAGGCTGGATTCGTTCCGCCACGAGGACATCAGCGATGTCGCCTGGTTTCCGCGCCGGCTGTCGGGGACCCTGAAACTCACCGTCGACGGGACACCGGAGAAGATCGTACGGATTCCGGTCTCCTCGGGGGCCGAGCTGAAGGACCGTCTGCTCGCCATCCTGGAGGCGGGCCGTGCCGGGCCCTCATCGGAGCCGTTGCCGGAGCCGTCGTCCGTGCCGGCCGATTCAGGGACGCATTCGCCCTCGCCCGAGCAGGACATCGTCAGCCGCCTGGCCACGCTCGACCGGCTGCGCGACACCGGAACGATCACGGACACCGAGTACCAGGAGCAGCGCCGCAGGATCCTGGACCGCATCTGAGCCGTCCGGATCTTTCGGGTGATCAGTACACCGGCCCGGTGTGTGGTGCCGCTCCCGTCCGCGCTCGCGTGATCGATTGCTCTCCATGCCCGGTTCCGGTGACCGGGCCCGGAAAGGAATCCATGAAGAACACCCTGGCCAAGGCGCTCGTCATCGCAGGCGCCGCACTGTCCCTGGCCGCCGTCGGGGCCCCCGCCCACGCGGAGGTCTCCGCGGGCGGCTCAGGCGAGTACATCGCCTCCGCCGAGCACCCCTTCGTCTTCGCCGCCTCCGAGGAGTACGGCTTCGCGGCGACCGACAAGGTCTTCGCCGGGGGCTACAGCTGGAACTGGGCCACCGGCACCGCGGCGGGCAGCGGCTTCGAGGGCGTCGTCTTCGTCGACGGCAACTGACGTACGACCGGGGGCCGGGCGCGGGGCCACGAGGGCTCGGCGCCCGGCCCCGGCACGTCCGGGCGGCTGCCCCGGCCCGTCCGGACCGCCGCCCCGGACGTTTCCCCATGCAGGGGCAACGGCGAACGTGACGACATCACTTCACAGGGGCGTACACCGTCGGAAACGCACTGACCGGCGTCCCACTCCACCGGGGCGCTGCGCCTCCGACCGGGCGCACGGGCCTGTGAAACTCCTCGTCAGGGACGGTACGTTCGCAGGACGGCAGGCACGACACCTCATGCATGTGGGCCGTCAAGCAGTGGGGTGTTCGCGGCCCCATCGCGCCCGCAGGACCTCGGCCCAGTCGCCGGCCTCCGGACCCGGATCCACCGGCTGCGGCACTGGGCCGGGAGCCGTCTCGATCAGGTGCACGAGCGTCCAGGCGAGGCCGTAGCAGTCGTCGGGGCCGAAGCAGGTGGCCAGGGCGGCGGCCTCTTCGGGGGCGACAGGGCGGGAGATCGCCGCCAGCTGGCGTTCACGCCGGTCGATCTCTTCCTCGCTCGCATTCCAGTCGGGTAGCGGTCCGTCGGCGACGAACGCCTGCACTTCGGTTCTCATGACCCGAATCATCGTCTCCCCTGTCGTCCCCGAAACAAGCCGCCCATCCTGGTCACGCGGTGGTTCTTCCCGCTGCCTGGGGCTCTGGCTTCAGAGGATCGGGGGGCGGCCCAGGCGGGTCATGCGCCACACCGTGCGCCATCTCATCGGCTTGCGCGGGCCGCACGACGTCCGTACACCCTCGAAGAAGCCGGCCCACCACGCCTTCAGGCCTGCCAACGACCGTGTCCGCACCAGGGTGAGCAGGATCCAGACGCCGAGATAGACCGGGATCAAAGGGGCCGGAAGCCGGCGGCGGGCCAGCCAGACCCGGTTGCGGGCGGTGAACCGGTAGTGGGCCGCGTGCCGGGCCGGCGAGGTCTTCGGGTGCTGGAGGACGAGAGCGGGTTCGTACAGGATCTTCCATCCCGCGTCGAGCGCCCGCCATGCCAGATCGGACTCCTCGTGCCCGAAGAAGAACTCCCCTGCCCAGAGACCGGTCTGTCGGAGCATCGGCATCGAGAAGGCGTGACCGCCGCCGAGGAAGGCGGTCACCGGACCGCGGCGCATCGGATCGCCCGCGCGCAGCCGGGGCACCCAGCGCCGCTCGGTGTGCCCGTGCTCGTCAGCGACCCTGAACCCGACGATCCCCAGCCGCGGGTCGTCCGCGAACAGCCGCCCCACCGTGCGGAACACATCGTCGGCGATGAGCAGTCCGTCGTCGTCCAGCTCGATGACGACATCGGTCTCGCCCGATTCGAGCAACAGCTCCAGCCCCACATTGCGGCCACCGGGGCAGCCCAGGTTCTCCTCCAGCGGGATCTTGGTCGCGTGAGTCGTGACCTCGGTGAGCGGTGTCGCATTGCCCACCAGCACCACGCGGGCCGCGGGGACATCCTGTCTCTCCACCGAGGCGAGCAGAGCCTCCAGCTCCCGTGGGCGGGTGCCCATGGTCACGATGACGACTCCGATACGCGGCAAGGGCATGGCGGCAACTCCGTGGTGGGCAGTGCCCCGATGCTACGTAGCCGGCGATGGCTCGGGCGCCACGGTGGCCGGCACCGTCTTGACCCGCGGGCCCGGCCTCCCCGGCCGCCCCGGGCTGCGGCGGCCGGGTACGAGGATGTCGAGTTCCTCGCTCGGTGCGGGGACGAGAACGAGCCGGGCCGTACGGTAACGCGCCACGCATTGGCGGAGGTTGAGTGTTCCCGGTACACGCTGGACTCAATCCACGGAGATCGAGAACAGGACAGCCGCCGCGAACCCGCGTGTCGGGCGGGGAGCATGCGCAGTCGATCAGAAACCGTCCCCGCCGTACGTAGGCACCGCGCCGGATCGGTCACATAACGGTCCTGGCCCGGCCGCATGGCGAACCGTTCCGATCAGAACGCACAACTCTCAACCAATGTGACTGTCTGTATTGAGATCGATGCGGATCGTGACGATCTAGGGTCCTGGCGACATCCATGCCGCATCCCTGGAGGATTCCATGGCACGCATCCGTACTCGTCTGGCCGTGCTGGGCTCGGCCGCAGCCCTCGCCGCCGGCGCCCTGGCGCCCGCACAACTCGCCGGAGCGCAGCCCGCCGCCGCTGCCTCCCGCCAGTGGGTCGCCCTCGGCGACTCCTACACCGCCGGGGTCATCCGGGCCGCGGGCGACACTTTCGAAGTGCCCCGTGACGGCTGCGAACGCACCGACCAGTCCTATCCGCAGGTCATCGACCGCGACCTCGGCTCGCTGTTCGAGCTGACCAACGTCAGCTGCGGAGCCGCCACGATCGAGAACATCACCTTCCGGGCCCAGGAGCCGATCGGCCGTCATCTGCCGCCCTTCTCCGAGGACCCGGACTACCCGTTCCCCGCCGTGCCTCCCCAGTCCGCGGCGGTGGGCCCCGGCACCGACGTGGTCACCGTCGGCGCGGGCGGCAACACCCTCGGCTTCGCCGACATCCTCACCCAGTGCCTGCAACTGGGCGGGGGCAGCGGCGGCGTGGGCACCCCCTGCCGGGACGATCTGGCCGACGACATCCCGAACCGGCTGAACAAGGTGAGCCGGGACTACGACGAGATGCTCACCGTCCTCCACGAGCGGGCCCCGCACGCCAAGATCCTGGCCGTCGGTTATCCCACGGTCATCCCCGAGGACACCTCCAAGTGCCAGTACAACAACTGGGAACACTTCGGCTCGATCACCCAGGGTGACCTGGACTGGCTGCGCAAGGACGTCCTCGAACCCTTCAACAAGGTCGTCGAGAAGTCGGTCGGCGCGCACGACGCCGCCCGCTTCGTCGACCTCTACGACTCCTCCCTGAACCACAGCGTCTGCGACACCGGCAAGTGGGTGGAGGGCGTCTTCACCCGCTTCCCCGACCAGCCCGCCCTCGTGCACCCCAACGCGCGGGGCCACCGCAACGCCGCCGATCACGTCGAGGCGGCGATGCTGGAAGCCATCGGCGTGGCCTGACCCGTACGGAGTTCCCTCCGCCCCCGATCGCGCGGCGAACCGCCTCCGGCACCCCACCGGAGGCGGTTCCGCGTTCCGGGCGTCTTCCGGGCAAGGCCCCCTGCGGGGTGGTTGCGCCGGCACGGCTTCCGGCACCACACCGTCCGCGAAGCCATCGCGCCGTCCATGTGTCTGTGCCTTCCCCGCGATGAGTGGACGCTACGGCGTGCCTGACCCGGTGTAATCTTCCGACTGGCTTATGACACCCGGTAGTCGGCTGGATTCACCATCAGGGGGATGGGTGGGGGAAGAGCTACAGCCACGCAAGCACAAGGAAAAGGCTGTGAGGGAGGCGCTGGAGAGCATCATGGCCTCCGGTGGATGGGTGTTGCGTCCAGGCGGCCACTGGGGTCTTTTCTCACGTGCTTATCCGGGTGTCATCGCATCTCGGTGAACGGCACTCCGCGGGTGCCCGAGAGGCATGCGCGTGACCTGGTGCGCGAAGCGAGAACCTGCCCCCTGCCGGACGACGACCCCCGCAGTGTGAAGCGTCCGTCGGAGTGAGAAGCGCTTGACGCGGTACCCAGTGGGTACCCTACTGTTGACGAGTGTCAACAGGTTGCATCGCTGAGCTGGCTGGGGAGCGACGATGAAAACCTATGTTCTGAAGTTCGAGGCGCCGGTGCCGCCTGACACGCCAGCGGTTGAGCGCACTTTTTATCATCATTTCGATGGTCTGCTGGCAGAGTCTTTCGGGCGGCTTCTGATAACCGTGTACATGGAGGGCCATCAGAATGGCGCCATGGCCGCGAAGTGCGCTGCATTTGAAATCGACAAGCATCTCGACATCATGGTCACGCGAATTGATCGTGACCTGGTCGATGCGGCAGAGATCGCTCGACGCGCCGACCGTAGCCGGGAAAGCGTGCGTCAGCTGATTCACGGCGAGCGTCGCAAGGGTAAGCCATTCCCCACTCCCGTCGGCTCCCCTCACGGGAAAAGGATCTGGGAATGGTCCATGGTGAACGAATGGTTGCGCTCTCATGTACCCGGAGCGAGCGATCCCGAGTACGGCCTCACCCGCGATGAGATGACGGTTGTCGACAACTGGTTGCTCCGCTGGGGAACCCTGTCGCGTGATCAGCACGTCGGGCTTGAGTTCTACGAGATCACTGCCCCCGTAGGTGCCCGCGAAGTACTCCACGTTCGCTCCAGTCGTGTCTCCGAGGCGTGGGTGGCTTCCTGGAACCGCGGAAGTCGAGTTGTCGAAGGCGAGCCGCTTCCCGCGGTCAGGGGCTGCTAAGGGCTGTCCCGCAATCTCCGGCGGGCGCACGACGACAGCTACGGCACCTCGCTTCGTTGTCGAAACGCCCAAATACGCCCAGTATGCGGGCGCTCCTCCGCCTTGCGATGCACCGCATCTGACGCCGCGCGCTGATCCACCGCCGATTACGGGACAGCCCTTAGGAGAATATGGTGGCTTTCACGACCAAGAACAATAGTGCACTGCGCCAATTGGCCAGGCCCGTCGATGTCCACGCGCAACTGGTGGATGTCAGATCCTTTCTGCTTCATGCGGAGATCCGCGACATGGGAGCGGCCGGCGAGCTCCAGGGGATCAAGTCGCTGGAGACGACGATGGGGGTAGGCCGGGAAAAGGGGAACCTGACTTTTCATTTCGAGTTCGAAATCATGCTTCAAGGTGCCCAGGGCAAGGATGCGGTGAAGCTGCAGGTGCACTTGGGCGCCCTCTTCGAATTCCCCGATGACGGTGATCCGGGTGGAGACGTGACAGAAGAAAGTCTCGTCGCCTTCGGTCAGACCACAGCGCGCCTCGCAGTTCACCCCTACCTGCGTGCGGCCGTCTCCGACCTCACTGCTCGTCTGGGGTGTCCTCCTGTCACTCTCGGGCTCCTGAAGCTCTGAGCGGACAGCACGCCGGTGCGTGGAGGCCGGTGCGGCGGGTCGGCCGACGTTGTGCCCGGTTCAGGGCAGCACGGGAAGGCTGACGGACAAGGTGCGGCCTTGGTTCTGACAACTCGCCTGGGTTCATGGTGAGTTCACGGAGATGTCGCGGGCGACGGGACCTTTGATGGATCCCGTACGCGGGCAGGTGCTCGGGCTGTCACTGGGCTGCCTTCTCTGGGAGGACCCCGAGCGGCCCTCGCTGGACTTCGCGGAGTGGACGCCGATCCACTGACCGTCCGCCCGGAGCCGCGAGTGCGCCCGGTGCCGGCGGGCCACGCAAGCTGAGGGCGTCCGGAGCCCGCGCGGTAAGGACACCTCTAAGTGCCACGATCGCGCGGCGAACCGCCTCCGGCACCCCACCGGAGGCGGTTCCGCGTTTCCGGCGACCGCTGGACCAGGCCCCCACCGGCCAGGCTCGGGTGACGGTCGACGCGGGTGATCCGACGCGCCCGCCTCGGGTTTCCGGCTCAGTCGGCGGTACGGGTGTGGGGGTGTTCGTGTGTTCCGGGGCCGGGTTGCAGGGTTCCGGTGTCCTGGGGGCAGGTGTAGACGGTGGTGCCGGGTGCGTCGGGGGGTTGGAGGTGGCGGACTTCGACGGGGGCGGTGGTGTGACGGTGGCAGACGGCGCAGATCGCGCTCATGGTGTTCGGGGGTCCGGTGGTCAGGCTTTCGGGGGTCATCCGGTCGCCTTCGGGCGGAGATGGACACCGTACGGGGCGATGTACAGGTTCCTGGGCCTCCCGCGCGCCGCCTGCCGACGGAAGGCGGCCCGGGCCTCGTCCTTGGTCGGGCCTGCCCAGGGCCTGGACCACGGGTTGACCCGGACGGGGGCGGTCTCGGGGCCGGGGCGGGGGTCGGTCTCGGGTGCGGGAGGCCGGTTGGCGCGGCGGCGTAAAGAAAACACCCGGGACAGGGCGCGGGTTACGGCATTGCGCATGCGGTGGTGGCTCCTTGGTACGTGGTGGGTGGCCCCCGGCCCGCCCGTGCGGGGTGGGGGCGGGCCGGGGCCCGGGTGCCGCCCCGGGGCGGCGGGTCTGGTTCCGCTCAACGGCGATGGCCCGGTTCTGTCAGGCCCGTTCGCAGGGCCGGGTGTGGAAGACGAGGGTGACGCCCGCGCCCGAGCCGGAGAACTTCACGGCCTCTTCGTACGGTTCGCCGGGCAGGATGTGCTCCCGGCAGCAGTCACAGCGCCGCAGGGCCCCGCCCGGAGCGGGGACGACACGCAGATACGCGGTCCTGATCTCACGGAAACCGGAGTGCTCCGGATTCGCCTGGGTGTGCGCGATGGCCCACGCCTCCGGGCCGAGCCCCTCCGTACACGCCTGCGACCGTCCGTCACACGAGGTGCACTCCACCTCCCGCATCGGCGCGGACACCCCGGGAGAGCGGTCCGGGCCGATGACCCAGTCCGCCCGTGTCACGACCGCCGCCACGTCACCATCGCCACCGGCACGGCCACCGCCGGACAGCGGGCACAGGCACACGGCGGAAACGCCAACGACTCCAGAACCCGCCGATCCTCGTCCCTGGGCACCACAACGGACGGGCCCACGGGATGGCGTTTCCCGTCCCGGCCCACCCGATACACCTTGATTGTCATCACCTGTCGTCCCCCGTCGCCTCAGGTCCGTGGTCAGTGGTGAGACGACGCTAAGGGCAGCGCGGGAAAGGCAGACGCACAAAGTGTGCGCCTTGGTTCAGGCCGCCAACATCCCCAGTCGCACCGCGAGTTCACTGGCCCGCCGTCTACGGCCCGGTGTCTTGGACGCGGCTTCCTCAAGAATGATCCGCTTGGCATAGCCGTTGTACGCGATGGTCTCCGGGGCGGCCTCGTGGGCCTGTGCCAGCGTGGCGAGGGCCGCGTCGGGCTGTCCGTTGAGCTGATAGGCGCGGGCCTGCTCGATACGGTGCCGGGCGCGGCGCGGTCGGGACGGTAGGGTCATGGCCTCCGAGGCGGCGGCCTGCCGTACCGACTCCCCGCCCGCGCGCAGTTCGACCGCGATGGTCAAGGCGTGGGCGCCCATGACGGCGCGCGAGAACGACGTCACGGGGTGGTAGTAGGCCTCCGGCAACCGGTCGGCCATGGCACGGGAGGAGTCCCAGTACCGCCAGGCCGTACCGGATTCACCACGACGGGCCGCGGTGTATCCCGCCTCGAACGTCAGCGCTCCGGCGATCGCGAGAACGTCATGTGACGCGTGGGACATCAGAGGCGCAAGAAACGTCAGGGCTCCCATGGTGACCGCGTCGGCCGCGTCGTAGTGTCCCGGACCCGAGTCCCGGTGCGCTTGGGCTGCGAGCCAGGCGGCTACACCGATGGTGTGAGGGTCCTCGGACTCCTGCGCCGCGACCATGCCCCGTTCGGCGATGCGCCACAGGAGCGCGGTGTCGGGCTGGTAGGCCACGAAGAACTGGGCGAGGGAGCAGACCTCGCTCAACACGCCCTGCGCGGCCCGTCGTTCGGTGGCACTGTCCGCCTGGCGTACGGCGGCCTGGGCATCCCTGATCAGCTCGGGGAGCAGCGCGCCCACAACCTCCCGGTGATCGGGCGCGGAGTGACGGGCCGCCCACGCACGGGCGAGCCGGGCGGTCAGATGGCCCACGGACGGCGCCGCGCGCGAGATGGCGAGCGGGAACGCGTCGAACGCGGCCCTCACCGCCGCGAGGCGCGGATGGCCCGGGCCGGTGAAGAGGGCGACGGGCACGGACTGGTCACCGGTGAGATCGGACAGATCCCGTACCCGCAGAATCTCCGCGAGACGCAGTACGACCTCAAGGCGCGGCACCTTCAGCCGTCCCTCCTCCAGGGCACGCACCCATGAAGCGGACTTCCCCATCAGGCCCCCGAGCTGTTCGCGGGTCTGTCCGCGCCTGGTACGGAGGATCTTCAGGCGCTGCCCGAAGGCGATGGGGTCACGGTACGGGTCCTGGCTCGCGGCTCCTCGCACGGCTTCGCCTCTTCTCCTCGCCCAGCCCGGTCACCGCCAGGGTAGACGCGATCCCGTCTCCGTTGCGGTTCTCGGCGGCGGTCATTCCGGGCCCGTTGGGCGCATCTCACCGGGTGAAATCGGTACCCGCTCACACCTCGGTGCGGGAGTTCACCACGTCCGGGCAGATCGGGCCGATCCATTCGGCGAAACGATCCCACAGCTGGGTGTCCGTCGTCCCGACGATCTCGTTGGGGTCTTCCGCGGCCTCAAGTCCGAAATGGTGGCGCAGCCACTCGCGGAACTTCGCGTTGTCCGGGCAGGGGTCGTAGTCCTCGTCGCGCTGGTTGTCATACGCAAGGCTCTCCCAGTCGCCCCAGGCGGTCCAGCCCGAGGCGAGGACGCGGAAGAACTCGCGCATATCGCGGGCCACGAGGTGGATGCCTCCCTCATCACCGAGGAAAATGACGGGCAGTGAGGCGAGATCGGTACGGTCGTCGAGCAGCCAGATCGCGTAGGTCGAGCCGGAGCGATTGGCGAGCGCGAACTCACGGAGCCGGTCGGCTGCTTCCGGGAGGCCTCAGTTGTCGCCGTAGTCCCGCAGCTCGAAGCCGGGGGCGTACGAGTGCTCGACGCTGTCGTCGAACTCCTTGAGAAGGTTCAGCTCGGGTATCGGTGAGTACATGGCGGCGAACAGTACCGGCGGCGAGGTGAAAAGCGCCGCGATGCCCGGCGCCCGCGTACGGCGCCCCGAGATCCACGGGACATGGCGTCAGGTCGAGGGCGCCGCCCCGGACACGCGCCGTACCGTGTCCGGATCGACGGCACCGGGGCCGCCGTCCTCATCCGCGTATGGGAGGCTGCGGCCGCAGGGGCATTCCTAGGAGAGGTCACGAAGTGAACTCTGTGGACGCGGCCTGGGGCCGTATCGAAGCCTGGCTGGAGCGCCACGCGCCCGCCTCACACCGGGCGTTGGGGGAGGCACCGGCAGCCGGGCAGCTCGCCGAGACCGAGCGTTCGCTGGGGTTCACCCTGCCCGCGGACCTCACCGCGCTGCTGCTCTGCCACAACGGTACCGAGCGCTACGAGGTGCCGGGCGACGACGAGGGGGAGGTGAACCCGGCGGCGTTCCTCCCGGACGGGGAGCTGTACTCCCTCGACCTCATTCCTTACGTGCACACGCTCTACACGGACGTGAACATCGGAATCGACCCCTCGGACCGCCTGTGGGTTCCCTGGGCCGGTGTGGACGACGGCCACTCCGGGCTGCTCGTCGACTGCGGAAGCGGTGCGATCGGCTCCTTCTCCCACCCCGAGGGCGTCGTCCGGGGCCGCTGGCCGTCGATGGCGGACTACCTGACGGCCGTCGCCGACGCGCTGGAGCGGGGGACGGGACCGCTGATGGATCCCGCACGCAGGGAGCTGCCCGGTCTGTCACTGGGCTGCCTCCTCTGGGAGGACCCGGAGCAGCCCTTCCTGGACTTCGCGGAGTGGACGCCGATCCACTGACCGTCCGGTCCCTGACCGCGGTGCCCCGCCGCCGATCCGGCGGCGGGGCACTCGTGGGGTTCCGGCTCCCTCCGGCCGGGCTAACGCATCTGACAGCTGATGACGTCCTGCCGGGGGTCGCAGCCCTCGAAGTGCTGCGTTCCGGGGTCGACCCAGTAGGTGTCCTTGTCGAGCAGACGGGTGGACTGCGGGAACGGGTTGGTCCCGACGCTGCCCATGCGGGACATGGAACCCGAGTTGACGTAGCCGGACATCGACGAGCGACCGCACTTCTCCGTCCACGCCGGCGGGTCGTACCGGGTGTCGTCGACGAGGTGCTCTGTGCCGTCGTCCGCCTTCAGCGCGACTGTCTGCACGCACTCGCCGCCACCGTTCGGACCGGCGGGCATCAGACCGCCGGCGCCGCCGGCCATGCCCGGGGACTCGTAGGTCGCCGCGAACGGGTACTCGTCGCACGAAATGCTGTCCGGTGTGCCGGTACTGGCCAGCTCAGGGTGCATATACGTCCTCGGGTGGTTCAGGAACAGTTTCCTCGGTACCCATCCGTCGGTGCGTTTCGACCCCGACTTGGCGCACATCACGGGCCGCGACAGTTTGTCCTTGTCGTAGCCGGTGGCGTTGCGCTCAGGTCCCGGAAGGAAGTGAAGCGGCTTCACGGGGGTCGCGCCCAGAAGCAGGTTCGCCCCCTTGAGCTGGATCAGCCAGATGTGCGCGGCCGCGGCCGGGTACTTCCTGGCGTTCACCGAGTAGCCGGGACTGTAGAGGGGCAGCACACAGCCCGCGGTCCGGTAGACCTTGTCGCAGCGCGCCGAGACGACGCCCGAAGAAGCGTGGTTGTCGGTGACGACCATGCGCGGGGTGTCCGTGGAGAAGACTGTCTGAATCTGCAGGGGCAGGTCTTTGGACAAGTCGACGTCCTTGTGGCCGGCGGCGTTGGTGACACCGCCGTTCCACCGTGTCTCGGCGTTGCCCTGCGCCATATGGTTGTCCAGCCCGGACGACCAGGACGAGGAGCGGCCCGCCTCCCAGCTGAAGCCCGCGCCGCCGTCGACGCACGCGCTGTTGCCGCAGGTGGCCAGGATGGTGAAGGCGAGGGCCTTCGGAGACGGCGGCCACGGCAGCCCGGGCATGTGGGAGCCGAACACCGGGATCATCTGAACCCAGTGCTTGACGCTGTCGCCGTTCTTGTCGAGCTTGAGCTGCCACAGCAACTCGAAGTCCTGCCGGTAGGTGACGGCCCCGTCTTGGCCGGTCACCCGCCAGTCGAAGATCAGGCAGGCTTCGGTGCGGGTGAGGTACGACTTCTGGGCCGTCAGCGTCGGGTCGCACCACGACTTGTCGAGAATCGGTCCGGTGTAGCCGGCGGCCGGTGCCGCCCCGCCGCTCCGGCCCGCGCCGTACCTCTCGACCGCGCGCGCGATGGAGGAGGCCGCCGCCCGTGACCGCTGCTGACGAGGCGTCACCGTGACCGTCGCGTCACCGTTCTTGAACGTCCTTGACTCCGTGCCGAGGAGGGGTGGCGCCGCTCCCGCCCCGTTCCGCGCCAACGCGGGTTCCCAGCCTCCCCAGCCGAACGCCGGATACGGGTTGTCCGCGTCCGGCGGATCGGGTGCGGTCAGATTCGGCTGCGGCAGTTTGATGTCGACCTTCTGTGCCCGGTTGTAGTCGCGGTTCCCAGCGGTGAACCCGTAGTTACGGACCGGCCCGGCGTTGTCGGCCCGGTCGACCGTCCGCACCTCGACCTGATGGTTGCCGTTCGCCGGGGGCGTCACCGCGAATGATGCGTGCTGCCCACCGGTGGACGCCGCCACGCTGTGCCACGCGCCGTCGTCGTTGACGCCGTCGCCGTTGTTGTCGAACGGGTCGAGGCGGTACTGCACATCCCGGGCGTCGCTCGTCCCGGTGGTCACGTCGAAGGTGCCCGCGGTGCCCGCTCCGCCACCGCCCCAGTCCTCGGGGTAGACGGCCGAGGTGACGCCCGTCGGCCTGCCGGGCGCGGTGGTGTCGACCACGAACTGGCGCCAGGGGGACCAACTGGTGTTGTAGTGGGTGCCGTCGTAGGCGTTGGTACGGAACTTGTAGGTGTGGCCGTCCTTGAGCTGCCCAGCGGGCACGGTGACATGGACGGGCGTGCCGGAGGCGGCGTACGCGGAGACGACGACGCCGTCACCGGCGGGCGTGACGATGGGCAGGTTGGTGGCCGCGTCGTAGATCTGGAAGGTGCCGTTGACGCGGTCGCCGTCCGGGTCGGTGAAGGTGTCCCGCAGGGTCGGAGTGGTGCTGTCGACGGCCCAGACGCCCGCGTACGACTTGAACGGCGGCCCGGCCTCCTGACGGGTGCCGTCGGAGGGCCGGTGGTTGTGGGTGACGGTCAGCTTGGGCTGGTGGGCCGCGTTGTTGGCGGAGTTGACGCGCTTCCAGGCCCGGGTGTCGTCGGTGGCGGCCCGCAGGCCCATGTGCCCCTGGGTGGTACGGGCCGACGCCCAGGTCTGTACGAGGGTGTCGACATCCGCGTTGATCCAGCCGTCGGGCTGGGTGGCGGTGCAGCCGGGGTTTCCTCTGGTCTGGGTGGAGGAGTGGTACTGGTGGAGCCAGGCGGGCTGGTTCGTCCAGCGTGACGCGGTCGACGCGGCGCCGGTGTCCCAGACGGTCCAGCCCTGTGCGGTGCAGTCGGTGTTGCCGGAGTGGTGGTTCCACAACGCCAGATTGGTGTCGACGATCAGGGCGTCCCGGATCGGTGTGGTGTTCCAGGTGAGGTAGGACCTGGCGGTCCGGGCGGTGCCGTCGGGGTTGTGGGTGCCGGGGTTGCCGAGATCGAGTTCGGTGTCCGTGGACAGATCGGTGGTCTCGCCGTGCTGGACATAGGTGTCGAAGGTGTTCGCCAGGGCGGAGGTCGAGGGGTCCACGGTGACGGGGTAGGCCGTCGCCGGATCGGCGAGGAACGCGGCGCTCGGGGTGATGACCAGGTCGACCGCCCCGTGGCCCCTGTCGACGACCTTCATACCGACGCGGGCCCTGCGTGTGTGCTCCCCGGACGACTTGTCGACGGTGGAGTCCCACATGACGGGGGCGGGCATCGTGGCCCGGAGCCTGCCGGTGCGGGTGTCGGTGAACGAGACCGAACCGTCCCGGTTCGACTTCGCCGCAAGGCCCTTGGCCTTGACGGGCAGGGTGTACGTGTACGGGCCCGTGGGCTTGCGGGTGATCTCCACGTACTGCTCGAAGCCGGTCCGGGTCGCCTCGACGATCACGTCCGCGCCGGGGACGGCCTCGTGGTACCTGGCGGTCGTGCCCTTCAGCACGGGCCGGGGGAGTCCGCCCTTCCACTGGAGGGTCACCCGGCCCTCGCCACTGCCCAGGGTGACGAGATCGCGGGGCGCGGACCGCTGGGCGGCGCTCAGCGAGGCGGGCGCGCTGCCGCCGGCTCCCGCCAGGCGCAGGCCGCTGGGGTGCCGTTTCGCCATGACGGTTCCGTCGGCGCCTGCCGTGAGCGTGACATCGACCGTCTCCCACTTCCCGCCGCGCCAGACCCGTTCCGGAGCGGCGGTCAGTTCCGTCGTCAGTGTGCCGTCGGGGTTCGCGACCGTGAAGCTGGTGGCTGTCGTCTCGTCGTACGCCACGACCTTGCTACCGGTTCGTTTCGCCTCGGTGACCGCCCACGCCATCGAACCCCTGGCGTGCTCGGCCGCCCACGCCATGTCGGACGCGAGAGTGTCCGCCGCCGACGGGGCGGACGGGGTGGACACCTTGTCGGATAAGGACTCCGTCTCGGGGACCGCCGCCGCCGAGCCGCCCGCGGCGACCACGAGCAACACGGCTCCGACCGCCAGCGCGGGCCTGGCCCCGGTGCGGGTGCGCTCGCCTGGTGTGCGTCTGCGTTCAGCCATGAATCCTCTTTCCTCTCTGCGACAGCAAATGCGACATGCGTGCGAATGCGCACAGTCGGAGGACTCTAGGCGGGGCCGTCGGGAGCGTGAAGACGAATTACGGACACGCGGAACGGGTCGCTGCCCCCGTCGGATCGGGCCGGCCGCTCGGAGTGCGCGCCATGCGGACCCGCACCGCGCCGCGCGCCCCCGACCCGGAGCTGATGACGCGGCTGATCGACGCGGCGGGCAGGCACGCGCGGCCGGCGTACGGGACCGGCGGCATCGGCGGACGGCGGTTCCGGCGCCGTCCGCGCCCCGGCGCCTCCGCCGCGATGACCCGCGTGATTACCCCGGACGTAATCGACCCGGACAGGTGGCCCCGAGCAAGCTGAGGGCATCCGGAGCCCGGGCGGTGGGGAAACCCTCCCCGGCTCCGGTGTCACCGGCCCGTACGCAACGCACTCAGGAGAGCGATTCATATGTCCGTGCACGAGAACGCCGTCGTCCGCTACCTCGCCGCCTGGAACGCCCAGGGGCCCGAGGACATCGCCGAGGCCGTCGCCGACGCCTGGACCGAGGACGGGAGCTACACCGATCCGCTGGCCGATGTCGCCGGGCACGAGGGCGTCGCCGCGGTGATCGCCGCCGCACACGAGCAGTTCCCCGGATTCGAGTTCCGGCAGCTCGGGGAGGTCGACGGGCACCACGGGACCGCCCGCTTCAGGTGGGAGCTGGTGTCCGCGGCGGACGGCTCCGCGCCCGTCGCCGGGTCCGATGTGATCGAACTCGCCGAGGACGGCCGGATCCGCAGGGTGTACGGGTTCCTGGACCGCGTCCCCACGAGCTGAGACCCGGCGGGACGGTGGCGGGCGCGCACCGGCCGGGTAACCGGGGGTGCCTTCCGTACTCAGAGCGGAGCTGAGTACGGGAGCGCTCACCGGACGGGGCCGGGCGCGCGACGGTACCGGTATGGGAACTACCGTTCGTGAACTCGCCGCCGCCACCCCCGGTACGCGGGACCGGTACGTCGATCTGCTGCGGGTCGCTTCCCTCGGGGTCGTGGTGCTCGGGCACTGGCTGATGGCCGCCGTCACCGGGGACGGGGTCGGGAATCTGCTCGCCGTGGTGCCGGAGCTACAGGTGCTGACGTGGGTGCTCCAGGTGATGCCCGTGTTCTTCTTCGTCGGCGGGTTCTCCCACGCGCTCTCGTACCGCTCGCTGAGCCGGAAGCACCCCGGGAGCACCGGGCTGTACGCCGTGTTCCTGCGGGCCAGGCTCCAGCGGCTGCTGAGGCCCACCATGGTGTTCGTCCTCGTGTGGGGTGCCGCGGCGCTGCTGGTGCAACTGCTGGGCGGGGACGGGGGACTGACCGGGGTCGCACTGCGGCTCGTGGCGCAGCCGCTGTGGTTCATCGGGATCTATCTGGCGATGGTCGCGCTCACCCCGCCGCTGCTGAGGCTGCACGAGCGGTATGGATGGGGAGCCTTCGGCGGGCTGCTCGCTGGAGCCGCCGCCGTGGACACCGCGCGGTTCGCGCTGGGCGTTCCGTATGTGGAGTTCCTGAACTTCGTCTTCGTATGGCTGGCGGTCCACCAACTCGGATTCCTCCGGGCGGACGGGAGGATCCGGATACCGGCGGCCCTCGCGGTCGGCGGACTCGCGGGGGCCGCCGCACTCGTGGCGTACGGGCCCTATCCGCTGTCCATGGTGGGGATGCCCGGCGAGAAGGTGTCCAATATGGCGCCGCCGACGCTCGCGCTGCTCTGCCACGGGCTGTGGCTGGTCGGCGCGGTCGAGCTGCTGCGGGAGCCGGGGACCCGGCTGGTGCGCCGGGCCCGGGTCTGGCGCGGGGTCGTGGCCGCGAACGGGATCGCGATGACCGCGTTCCTGTGGCATCTGACCGCGATGCTCGGGGTGTACGGCGTGCTGCTCGCGCTCGGGGCGGGGCTGTCCGAGCCGGCGTCCGGCGCCTGGTGGGCGGGGACCCCCGTCCGTATCGCCGCCGCCGCGGTCCTCACGGCCGTTCTCGTCGCGCTCTTCCGGGGCTTCGAACGGCCGGCTCCGGCCGGGGGCGCCCCGGCCCGGGGCCCCCTGACCTCGACCGCCTCGACCGCCTCGGTCTCCGGCGTCCCGGCCCCGCGTGGCCCCGGCCTCCCGGAGAAGCCCGGTGCCGTGCCCGGCGCGGGCGCTCCCGCCGTCGGCGCGACGGCACGGGCCGGGCGTTCCGGACCGTCCGGACCGTCCGGGCCGCTCGCCGCGATCGGGGTCGCGCTGTGTCTCTTCGGGGTGCTCGGGCTGTCCATGGTCGGCTTCGGCGGCATGCTGGACGGCAGGTCGGCGACGTTGATCGCGGTACCGGTCACCGCGCCCGTCGCCGTGGCCATGGCGCTCGCCGGGTGGCTGCTGGTGGAGCGGGGCGGGCGCTCCTGAGCGTTCCGCGCGGCGACTACCCTGGTAGGTCGATGCTTCCCCCGCCCGTATCAGGAGAGTAATGGCCGTCAATCTGGTCAATGTCGAGGCCGTCAGCAAGGTGTACGGAACGCGTGCCCTGCTCGACACCGTGTCCCTCGGCGTCTCCGAGGGCGACCGTATCGGCATCGTCGGCCGCAACGGCGACGGCAAGACCACCCTCGTACGGCTGCTCGCGAAGCTGGAGGAGCCCGACACCGGCCGGGTCACCCAGAGCGGCGGGCTGCGGCTCGGGGTGCTCACCCAGCACGACTCGCTCGACCCCGGGGCGACCGTCCGCCATGAGGTGATCGGCGATCTCGCCGACCACGAGTGGGCCGGGAACGCCAAGATCCGGGATGTGCTGACGGGACTGTTCGGCGGGCTCGACCTGCCCGGTTTCCCCCAGGGCCTGGACACCGTCATCGCCCCGCTCTCCGGCGGTGAGCGCCGCCGGATCGCGCTGGCGAAGCTGCTCATCGCCGAGCAGGACCTGATCGTCCTGGACGAGCCGACCAACCATCTCGACGTCGAGGGCATCGCCTGGCTCGCCGGGCACCTGCGGGGCCGCCGCTCGGCGCTCGTCTGCGTCACCCACGACCGGTGGTTCCTCGACCAGGTCTGCACCCGGATGTGGGACGTCCAGCGCGGTGCGGTGTACGAGTACGAGGGCGGCTACAGCGACTATGTCTTCGCCCGCGCCGAGCGGGAGCGCATCGCGGCGACCGAGGAGGCCAAGCGGCAGAACCTGATGCGCAAGGAGCTGGCGTGGCTCAGGCGCGGGGCCCCCGCCCGTACCTCCAAGCCCCGCTACCGCATCGAGGCCGCCAATGAGTTGATCGCCGATGTGCCGCCGCCGCGCGACACCAGTGAGCTGATGAAGTTCGCCGGCGCCCGGCTCGGGAAGACCGTCTTCGACATGGAGGACGTGACCGTGCAGGCCGGGCCCAAGGTGCTGCTGAAGCATCTGACCTGGCAGCTCGGCCCCGGTGACCGTATCGGCCTGGTCGGGGTGAACGGCGCGGGCAAGACGTCCCTGCTCAGGGCACTCACCGAAGCCGCCGTCAGCGATGGCGAGACCCAGCCCGCGGCGGGGCGGATCGTGGTGGGCCGGACCGTGCGGCTGGCGTATCTCTCCCAGGACGTCATCGAACTGCCCCCCGGGCTGCGGGTGCTGGAGGCCGTCCAGCAGATCCGTGACCGGGTCGACCTCGGCAAGGGCAGGGAGATGACCGCGGGGCAGCTGTGCGAGCAGTTCGGCTTCGGGAAGGAGAAGCAGTGGACGCCCGTCGGCGATCTCTCCGGCGGTGAGCGCCGCCGCCTCCAGCTGCTGCGGCTGCTGATGGACGAGCCGAACGTCCTCTTCCTCGACGAGCCCACCAACGACCTCGACATCGAGACGCTGACCCAGCTGGAGGACCTGCTGGACGGCTGGCCGGGCTCGATGGTCGTCATCTCGCACGACCGGTTTTTCCTGGAGCGGACGACGGACCGGACGTACGCGCTGCTCGGCGACGCCACCCTGCGGATGCTGCCGCGCGGTATCGACGAGTATCTGGAGCGGCGCCGGGCGATGGTCGAGGCGGCGGTTCCGGCCGCCGCGTCCGCCTCGGGACCGGGCTCCGGCGCGGGCCCGGGTACGGGCTCCGCGGACCCCGCGGTCCGGGTGAAGTCGGCCGGGGAGCAGCGGGCCGCGCAGAAGGAGTTGCAGCGGATCGAGCGGCAGCTCGACAAGCTCTCCGCGAAGGAGGCATCACTTCTTGATCGGATTGCCGAGAACGCCACGGATTTCGAGCGGGTGGCGAAACTCGACGCCGAGCTGAGGGAACTCGCGGGGGAGCGCGAGGAATGGGAGATGCGCTGGCTGGAGTTGGCCGAAGACGCATAGTCGGCGGGGCGGGTATTGAGTCGTGACGGCCGCGTGCAGGTCTCGTAACAACGCCATCACAGGCCCGTCAGTCCTTGGGTACAGCGCGGACCGGCCAACGGTTTGACATGGCACGGGTGATAGAAAGAAAGTCCGCTCGACTGCCGTGAGAACGCGGATCCATGTCCGAAAACGCTCCTTTCCGGGATACGGCACATGCGACAGAAGTGCGCACCGGAACAGCGGGGGAGGCTGTCGGACAGCGGACCGTATGAAGGGGGAAGCGCTGATGTCTCAGCCGCCCAGCCAGCAACCGCCGGGGGGCTTCGGAGCACCCCAGGACCCCCACCAGGGGGTTCCTCAGCCGCCGCCTCAGCCGCCCCAGGGGCCGCCGCCTCAGGCCCAACCGCCCCAGCCGCCGCAGGGCCCGCCGCCGGGGGCGCCCGGTCAGCCCCCGGCGCCGCCCGCGGGTCCTCCCGCCGGTTACGGCTACCCGGGCCAGCAGGGTCAGCCGGGTCCGTACAACCAGCCCGCCGGCCCTTACGGACAGCAGCCCGGCCCCTACAACCAGCCCCCGGGGCCCTATGGCGGATGGCAGGGCCAGCCGCAGTTCCCCGGACCCCCGACCGGCCCCGGAGGCCACCCGGCCCCGCCGTCCGGCGGCGGCGGATTCTTCAGGAGCAAGGTGGGGATCGTCATCGCCGCGGTGGTGGCCGGGCTGCTGGTCATCGGCGGCGGCAGCTACTTCGTCCTCAGCGGGGACGACGAGAAGGACGACAAGCAGAAGAACGTCAGCAAGAGCGACGATCCGAAGCCCTCGGCCTCCGAGTCCGTCGACCAGGGCGACGGCACCGGCACCGGCGAGGGCGAGGAGGACCTCAATGCCGGGCGCAAGCCGGGCGACGCCAAGGCCCTCTTCGTCGCCAAGAACGACGTCGACCTGCCGAGCGGCGGTGCGGACGTCTTCGGCCCGTGGGTCGCCGGTGACACCGTCGTCAAGGCGATGTACCGCAGCGTCGTGGGGTACTCGGTGACCGACGGCAGCAAGAAGTGGACGGTGCCGCTCACCACCGAGGTCTGCGCGGCCACCACACACCCGTCCACCGACGGGAAGGTCGTCATCGCGGTCAAGGACGGTCCCACGGAGAAGGCCAAGTGCCTCGACCTCCAGTTGATCGACCTCACGACCGGCAAGGTGGGATGGAAGAAGACGATCCCGAAGGGGACCGGATTCCTGTCCTTCTCCGACTTCACGCTCAACATCAGCGGCAACACCCTCGCGGCGGGCGGTACCGGCGCGTCCTTCGGCTTCTCGATGACCGACGGCCGCCAGCTCTTCCAGGGGCCGAAGAGCGGCTGCAAGCCCTTCGCGTTCGCGGGCGGGCCGAGGCTGCTGGCGGCCCTGAGCTGTCCCACCAAGGACTACAACAAGCCCAAGCACCAGCTCCAGGAGGTCGATCCGGCGACCGGCAGGGCGAAGTGGACGTTCGACGCGCCCAAGGACTGGGAGATCGACAAGGTCTACTCCGTCGACCCGATCGTCATCTCGCTGATCCAGCGGGAGCCGAAGATGTGGGCGGTCTTCGCGATGAAGCCCGACGGCACGGTCCGCTCGCAGATCGACGGCGGCAAGGACAAGTACCGCATCTCCTGCGGCGGCGCGTTCGTCATCTTCGGGCAGAACCTCGAAGGCTGCACCGGGGTCGCCGCGGACGCGAACACCTTCTACATGCCGACCGACTCCGCCCGCGCGGGCGGCCCGAACGAGGTCGTCGCGTTCAACCTCGACACCGGAAAGCCCAAGTGGCGCACCCCGTCCGGCGGTGACACCGGGCTGGTGCCGCTGGGCATGGAGGGCGGCAGCGTCGTCGTCTACCGTGAGCCGTCGTACGACTCCGGTGGCGCGATCGCCACGATCGCCCCCGCGGGCGGTGCGCCGAAGGTCGTGCTCCAGCACCCCGAGGGCGCCGCGGACGTCGAGAACTCCTTCTACTCGGCCCGCTATCTCTACTCCGGTGAGCGCTTCTTCATCGCGGCGGGCCGGGTGAGCGCCCGTAACGACACGGAGGAGATGCGGACCGCGACGATGATGGCCTTCGGCAAGTGACCTGCCGTCCTCGCGTGCCGCACACGCGGCCCCGGTACGCGGTCCGGCCGGCGGGCGGGTACGTCCGCCGTCCGGGCCGGTACATCGGCCTTCCGGGCCGGTACATCGGCCTTCCGGGCCGGTACGTCCGCCTTCCGGGCCGGTACGTCCGCCTTCCGGGCCGGAACATCTCCCGTCCGGGCCGGTACGGCGCCGCACCGGAGCGCCCGCTTTCCGCGGCGGTACGCCGTTCGGCTCCGGGCCGGAGCGCCCGGGGCCCGGCCCTCTCCTCTCTCTCCTTCCTCCCCTCCCTCTGCTCCCTCTGCTTCTTTCCGCTTCTTTCTGAGTCCTTCTCCGAGGTAGCCACGCCATGACACAGCCGCCGCCCCCGCCGCCCAACCAGCCTCCGCAGGGGGGAGGGTTCGGCGCGCCCCAGGATCCTCCGCCCGGGGGGTTCGGGCCGCCGCCCCCGCCGCCCCAGGGACAGCCGCCGCAGCCTCCCCAGGGGCAGCCCGGTTACGGGTATCCGCAGCAGCCCCTGGGCCAGCCGGGATACGGATACCCCGGGGCCCCGGGCGGGCAGCCGGGCCAGCCGGGTTACGGCTTCCCGCAGCAGCCGGGCCAGCCGGGTCAGCCCGGGTACGGGTATCCGACCCAGCCGCAGTACACGGCACCGGGGCCCGGCGGCGGCAAGAAGCTCAGCACCCAGATGCAGATCATCATCGCCGCCGCGGTCGCCGTGGTGTTGATCATCGGCGGCGGCGTCTGGTTCGCCGCCTCCCGGGGCGACGACGGCGGCAAGAAGGACGAGGCCGAGAACAGCTCCGGCAAGACGTCCGAAGGTGCCACCGGCGGTGAGGGCGAGAAGCCGCCCGCGGACGGCGACGGCAAGGAGAAGGCCCCCGCCAACGTCAAGTCCAAGGTGGCGTTCCAGCTGCCGGAGCCCAAGATCAGCGACATCACCAGCGTCAAGGGCTCCTGGGTCACCGACAAGGCGTACGTCAAGCCGGGTGTCGACTCGATCGTGGGCTACGACCCCGCCAAGGGCACCGAGCTGTGGAAGCTCCCGCTCGCGGGCCAGGTCTGCGGTGCGTCCCGCCACCAGAGCGCGGACTACAAGACCGCGATCCTCTTCGAGGCGGCCAAGCGCACCGGGACCGGGATCCAGAACTTCCAGCCGTGCACCGAGGTCGGTGTCATCGACATGACCACCGGCAAGCTGCTGTGGAGCAAGTCGATCACCACCGCCGCCAGCGGCGACCGCAAGGTCCGCTTCGCCGAGGTCACCATGAGCGGCAACACCGTCGCCGCGGGCGGCCTCGACGGCGGCGCGGCCTTCGACCTCACCAGCGGCGCCGTCCGCTGGAAGCCCAATCCCGGTCAGGACAACTGCGCCGACCAGGGTTACGCCGGCGGAGCCGCGCTCGTCGCGGTCCGCAAGTGCGGCGACTACGGCAGCGAGCAGGTCTCCATCCAGCCGGTCGACCCGAACAACGGCACACCCAGGTTCGAGTACAAGATGCCCACGGGTGTGGAGTACGCGAGCATCATCAGCACCAAGCCGCTGGTCGTCGCGGCCGATGTCGGCGACACCGGCAAGTTCGGGATCTCGGACTTCTTCTCGATCGACGACTCGGGCAAGCTGCTGGCCAAGATCTCGGCCACGGGTGACAAGTTCGAGGCGCGCTGCCGCTCCACCGAGGTCGAGTCCTGCACCAAGGTCGTCGTCGGCAACGGCCGTATCTATCTGTCGACCGCCGAGCACCGGGGCGGGGCGGAGTACGGCCGTACCAATGAGATCGTCTCGTACGACCTCGCCACCGGGAAGCCGCTGCCGGGGCGCGCGGACGCCGGTGACAAGTACCAGATGTTCCCGCTCCGCATGGACGGCGGCCATCTCATCGCGTACAAGGTGCCCCCTTACGACAAGGGCGGCCAGATCGTCAGCATCCACGGCGGCACCCTCAAGTCGACGGTGCTGTTGGAGAATCCGGCGGAGAAGCCGGTGCGTGACGCGGAGACCAGCTTCACCCCGGAGTACGGCGAGTATGTGTACGCGAACGGCAGGCTGTTCATCAGCGCGGTGCTGATGAGCAAGCCGACCGCGAACAGCTCGGCGTACGGGAAGGAGTATCTGGCGGTGGGCTTCACGACGGCCGACTGAACCGCCGGACGGCATGGCGGCCGGCCTGCCCGCTGACCTGGCGGCCGGTCGGCCCGCGTCCGGCCCGCGCCCGGCGTGGGACACGCTCGGCGGCCGCTCGGCGAAGCCGTCGGGGCAGAGCCGTCGGCGGGGCCGGACGGGACCCGGAACGGACTGATCCGCCGATCAGTAGCGGCCCGGCGCATTCGGGGTATCCGAGGCGCCGGGCCACTGCTTTTCGGTCATGCTGTGGTCATGCCATGGTCATAAGTAGCCCTGTTTGGCGAAGAATTCCGCACTCTGGGGGACTTCTGCCAAGTTAGGGGCGCGCAAAGTCGAACAAGCGTGTAGCTTGCCGGGGCAAACGGCAACGGGGGATGGGGGTTGCTCGATGGGCGTTCGGCTCATGGTGGTCGACGATCACCGGCTGCTCGCCGAGGCACTCGCCTCGGCGCTGAAGCTGCGGGGGCACCGGGTGCTCGCCGCGGCCGCGCCCGCCGTGGGCGCGGCCGAGCTGGTGGTGTCCAGGGCGCCCGAGGTGTGCCTGCTGGGCACGGCGACGCCCGCCGAACCGGGGGCCTTCGACCCGATCGTGAAGATCAAGCGGGAGCGGCCCCAGGTGGCCGTGGTGGTGCTCGGGCCCGTGCCCAGCCCCCGGGGTATCGCCGCCGCGTTCGCGGCGGGCGCGTCCGGTTATGTGCGCCACGACGAGCGCATCGAGGGCGTCGAGCGCGCGATGGTCAAGGCGCGGGCCGGGGAGGCGGTGGTGGCTCCCCAACTGCTCCAGGGCGCGTTCGCCGAACTGCTCAATCCCGTCGCCCAGCCGGACGACGAGGGCCAGCGGCTGCTGCAACTGCTCACCCCGCGCGAGGTGGAGGTGCTCGTCAGGGTCGCGGAGGGCGAGGACACCCGGCTGATCGCCGCGGGGATGGGCATCGCGCCGAGCACCGCCCGCACCCATGTGCAGCGGGTGCTGATGAAGCTGGGCGTCGGCTCCCGGCTGGAGGCCGCCGCGCTCGCGGCGCGCACCGGGCTGCTGGACCGGGCCGCCCTCGCGGCCCTGCCGCCGGACGGCCGCTGACCTGGACGGCCGCTGACCCGCGCGGGCCCGTCGCCTCAACACGGGGTGATGGGTCGTTCCCGTGAGGAGCCCGGGGGCGCGCGGTGTGAGGAGTACGGGGGCGGATGGCGCCGCCACCGCTGGTCCTGGTTTCTCTCCCGGGGTCCGGTGATCGCCGACGCCCTCGGCAAGGCCGTATTCTGGCCATTCCGCGCAAGCGGGGGAGGGGCGGCTGTCCGGGCGGAACGTTCTGCTTCGGTCAGGCCGCGAGAAAGACACCCGGCGCCGGACGCGTTCGGTGATCTCGATGTGTTCGGGCCGGGCGGGTACGGAACTTCGGGGAAGCGGGGAAGACATGCGCAGGTGGATTCGGGCTGTTCCGGCGGTGGTCGGCGTGGTGGCGCTGGCGGCGGGCGTGACCGGCTGCACCGACAAGAGCGGGGAGAAGAAGGGCAAGGCGCGGGCCTCCGCGCCGGCCGAGGAGAAGACGGCGTACCGGCTCGGTGAGGCCAGCCCGCCGCAGGAGAGCACCCAGACGGCGTCCGACGGGGCGATGTTCACCGTCACTCCGACCCGGGTGGCGACCGGCACCAAGACCGACATGGACAATTCGGGGCTTCAGAAGGACGAGAAGAACGGTCCGCAGATCCCGGTCTTCGTCTGGACGACGCTCACCCACAAGAGCGGCCCGGCGATGGAGGTGGACGACATGGACGACGATCTGGTCGTCCGGACCGCGGCGGGCATGCGTACCAAGGCGCTGCTCGTGATGTTCGGGAAGGCGGAGTGGCGGAACTGCCCGGACGCCGCCGACGGCAAGAAGCTCTCGGCCGGGCAGTCGGCGCAGATCTGCACCGCGTTCCTCGTGCCGGAGGGCCAGACGGCCGCGGCGGTGGAGCTGACGCAGGGCTGGCACAAGAAGCCGCTGGAGTGGGCGGCGGGGGCCTGACGGGTCGGCCGGCGAGGGGGCCGGGTCTTCGGGGAGCCGGGGGTACGGGTTCCCCGGTTTCGGGGGGGCTGTCCCGGGCCCCGCGTCTCAATCGCCGGCGAGGCTGGGTTTTCCGGGTTGCCCTGGGTGTCGGGTTTCTGCCGGGTGTGTGCGGGCTGGTTCCTGGGGCTCTGTCCTGGACCCCGCGTCTCAATCGCCGGCGAGGCTGGGTTTCCCCGGTCGGCAGGCCGGGATTCCCGGGGTGCTCGGGACTGACCCGGCCCCGCGCCTCGAACGTCGCCGGGGCTGGGTTCCCCCCGGTCGCTCGGCCGCCCCGGGGCCGGGACTCCGTCGCTGGTGAGGCTGGAATTTCCGGGCCGGGGGCACCGGATAACGTCACTTCACCGTTTATGGCGATATACAGAGGCATAACCCGGACAGGCGCACCGGTCCATTGACGGTGCCTGTTCGTTTGTGGTTCTTTATGCGCGGTTGTGTGAGGGAGGGTGAGGGGAGCCCGCCGTGAAGAAGACGTCGACCCGGCTCGCCGACGGTCGTGAGCTGCTCTACTACGACTCCCGTCATGACACCGTACGCACGGACGCCGACCGGCGCCCGGCCGGACCCGTCGCCACCGGTTCCGAGATCCGCCGTGATCCGCTGCTCGGCGACCGGGTGGTGATCGCGTCCCACCGCCAGTCCCGTACGTACCGTCCGCCCGTCGGTGAGTGTCCGCTGTGCCCCTCCCGCGACGGCCTCCTCAGTGAGATCCCGGCGGCCGACTACGACGTCGTCGTCTTCGAGAACCGTTTCCCCTCCCTCGCCGGGGACACGGGCCGCTGCGAGGTCGTCTGCTTCACCTCCGACCACCACACGTCCTTCGCCGACCTCGGCGAGGACCGGGCCGCGCTCGTCCTGGACGTCTGGACCGACCGCACCGCCGAACTCACCGCACGCCCGGGGGTCGAGCAGGTCTACTGCTTCGAGAACAGGGGCGCGGAGATCGGGGTGACCCTCGGCCATCCGCACGGCCAGATCTACGCCCTGCCCTTCGTCACCCCGCGCACCGCGCTGATGCTGCGCTCCGCCGCCGACCACCGCGCGGCCACCGGCCGGAACCTCTTCGACGACATCGTCGCGCGCGAACTCGCCGACGGCGCACGTCTCGTCCTCACCGGCCCGGAGTGGGTCGCCTTCGTCCCGTACGCCGCTCACTGGCCGTACGAGGTGCATCTCTACCCCCGGCGGCGCGTACCCGACCTGGGCGGTCTCGATGACGCGGCACGGGCCGCGTTCCCCGGCGTCTATCTGGAACTCCTCCGGCGCTTCGACCGGATCTTCGGCCCGGTGGAACCGCCGACCCCCTATGTCTCGGCCTGGCACCAGGCGCCGGCGCGGGCGGAGGGCCGGGACGGTTTCGGGCTCCATCTGGAGCTTTTCACCATTCGACGGAGTTCCGGCCGGCTGAAGTTTCTGGCGGGTACCGAGTCCGGTATGGACGTTTTCATCAACGATGTGCCGCCGGAAGCCGCGGCCCAGCGACTGCGGGAGGCAGCGAGCGCATGAGCAAGTACCTGGTGACGGGCGGGGCGGGGTACGTCGGCGGTGTCGTCGGCCGCCTGCTGCTGGAGGCGGGCCACGAGGTCGTCGTACTCGACAACCTCTCCACCGGATTCCGCGAGGGCGTCCCGGACGGCGCGGAGTTCATCGAGGGCGATATCCGCGACGCCACCAAGTGGCTGGACGACTCGTACGACTCCGTGCTGCACTTTGCCGCGTACTCCCAGGTCGGCGAGTCGGTCACCAGACCCGAGAAATACTGGGACAACAACGTCGGCGGCACGATGGCACTGCTCGCCGCGATGCGCGCGGCCGGGGTGCGCAGGCTCGTCTTCTCCTCCACGGCGGCTGTGTACGGGGAGCCCGCCCGCACCCCCGTCACCGAGTCCGACCCCACCGCCCCCACCAGCCCCTACGGCGCCTCCAAGCTCGCCGTCGACCATATGATCGGCGGCGAGTGCGCCGCCCACGGGCTCGCGGCGGTCTCCCTGCGCTACTTCAACGTGGCCGGTGCGTACGGCGGCTCGGGCGAGCGCCATGAGCCCGAGTCCCACCTCGTACCGCTGCTCCTCGACGTCGCGCTCGGCCGCCGTACGTCGATCTCCGTGTACGGGAACGACTACCCGACCCCCGACGGCACCTGTGTACGCGACTACATCCATGTCGCCGATCTCGCCGAGGCCCATCTGCTCGCGCTGGACGCCGCCCGCGAGGGCGAGCAGCTGATCTGCAACCTCGGCAACGGCAGCGGTTACTCGGTGGCCGAGGTCGTCGAGACCGTCCGCGCGGTGACCGGGCATCCCGTGCCGGCCACCCCCGCCCCCCGGCGCCCCGGGGACCCGGCGGTGCTCGTCGCCTCCGCCGCGGTCGCGCGGGAACGCCTCGGCTGGGCGCCCCGGCGGCCCGCCCTGGCGGACATCGTCGCGGACGCCTGGGAGTTCGCCCGGACGCGGCAGTCATGACGGAGGGCGTCTGGGCCGCTCCCGGCCGGGTCAATCTGATCGGTGAGCACACCGACTACAACGACGGCCTCGTCCTGCCCTTCGCGCTGCCGCACACCGTCGTCGCCACGGCCGCGCGCCGGAGCGACGGCGTCCTGCGGCTGCGGTCGGCAAACGAACCCGGCGGGGCGGTCGAACTGCGCGTCCGCGACCTCGCGCCCGGCCATGGGCCCCGCGGCTGGACGGACTACCCGGCGGGCGTCCACTGGGCCCTGAGCACGGCGGGCCACCGCCTCGGAGGCGCGGACCTCTCCTTCGAGTCGGCCGTCCCGGCGGGGGCGGGGCTGTCCTCGTCCGCGGCGCTGGAGGTCGCCACCGCGCTGGCTCTCAACGACCTGTACGGACTGGGCCTGGACCGGCCCGGACTGGCCCTGCTCTGCCGGCGCGCGGAGAACGAGTACGTCGGCGCGCCCGTCGGCATCATGGACCAGACCGCCTCCGCCTGCTGCACGGCCGGTCACGCGCTCTACCTGGACACCCGGGATCTGTCCCGGCGCCCGATCCCGCTGGATCCCGGCGCCCACGGCCTCACCCTGCTCGTCGTCGACACCCGTGTGCGGCACGCCCACAGCGGAGGCGAGTACGCCGGGCGCCGGGCGGGCTGCGAGGCCGCGGCGGTGGCGCTGGGGGTCCCGGCGCTGCGGGACATCGGACCCGCCGGTCTCCCGGACGCCCTCGAACGGCTCCCGGACCCCCGCGCGCGGGCCCTGGTCCGGCATGTGGTGACGGAGAACGCCCGGGTGGAGCGGGTCGCGGACGCCCTCGTGTCCGGCGCGCTCCCCGCCGTCGGGCCCCTCCTCACCGAGAGCCACACCTCTCTGCGCGACGACTTCCGGGTCTCCTGCCCCGAACTGGACCTCGTCGTCGAGTCCTCCCTCGTGGCCGGGGCGCTGGGCGCCCGGATGACCGGCGGCGGCTTCGGCGGCTCCGCGATCGTCCTCACGGAGAGCGTCGGGGCGGAAGCCGTCACGGCCGCGGTGGAATCGGCGTTCGCGTCCGCGTCGTACGAGCCGCCGGTGATCTTCGCGGCGAAGGCGTCGGAGGGCGCGAGAAGGCTGGCCTGAGCGGTCGGCCCGTACGAGCGGTGGGCCCATGAGCGGCCCGGTCCGGGGGACCGGCGGAACCCTGACCGGGCCGGTGCCCGGAGATCCGGTGGACCTGCCGACCGGCCCGTGCGGCCCGTACGTGCCCGGCGCCCGGTGGCCCGCCGGACCGTCAGGGACCGTCACCAAGAAGGCCGGTCCCCAGCGCCCGGTCCGTGATGCCGAGCATCGTGGAGACATGCAGCTCCGCCTGGGTGGCCACCGGGAGCCAGCGGGGCGAGAAGGCGGTCTCGAACTCCCGGGACCAGCCGTCCAGCAGGGCATCCAGGGCGGCGAGCGCCTGCGCGGGACCCCCGGGGGCGAGGGCGCGGCGGGACATGGCCGCCGCGCGCAGGGTGATCCGGCGGGCCGCGATGCCCAGGGAGGCACGGTTGCCCGCGGTCGTCCCCATCGCGGCCGCCGCCGCCCGGGGCGGGCTCAGGGAGTGCCAGGTGCCGGCGATCGCGGGGCAGACGTCCAGCAGTTCACGGGCGGCGGCGGCCAGGGGGCAGGCCGCCGTGCCGGGGCCCTCGGGCAGCAGGCCGCCGAGCGCCTTCTCCACCTGTTCGACACGGTCGAGGAGCAGTTCGCACGCCGTGGCGACCTCGCGCTCGGGGTCGGTCACGGGCCGGGGGTCGCTCACGGCTCCCGCCGCCCACATGGGCGCCTCGGCGACGACGGAGACCGTGCCGTGGCGCATGGCGTACATCCAGGTCGCCTGGGCCGAGAAGCCGCCGGGGTCCCGCTCGCTGGTGCCGCTGCCCTCGGGCAGCAGCAGCACACCGGGGGAGTCCGCGATCCAGTCCACACCGTCGTACGGGCGGAACTCCAGGGGTACGTCCAGGGCGGCCGCGGCTTCGCGGAAGGCGTCCGGGGCGCCCGGGACCGGGCCGGTGAGCTGGACGAAGGCGCCGCCGACCTCATGGCCGTGGAGGGAGAACTGGAGCCGGGGCCGCAGCTCGTCCAGCAGCGAGATCAGGGCCCGTGACTCGGGCATCAGGGAGTCGCGATCGCCGCCCTCGGGCGGGAACTCCGGCTGGCTCGCGGCGGCGGGCCGGAAGAAGCCCCGGTAGTGCTCCCGCAGCGAAGGCCGCTCGGACGGCCACGGCTCGTTGAGGGCGGCCCCGTCCGGGTCAAGACAGAGCAGCAGATGCCAGCTGATGTCCCGGGCGCCGAGCAGATCGCCCGAGCAGAGACGGTCGGCGAGGCGCAGACAGGCCGCGCCGCCGACGGGTTCGTTCGCATGCGCCCCGGCGACGGTGAGGACGTGGCGCGTACCGTGTCCGAGCGACAGCAGCCACAGCGGCCGGCCCGCCCGCGAAGCTCCGACGCTGCTCAGCCGCGCGATCCCGGGCCGGCGCGCCGCCAGTGCCCGTGCGTGGTCCGTCAGTTGCTCCGTGGTCGGGTAGCCGTTGGGGTATCCGGGCGCTGCCGTGTCGGACATGGTCTCCTCGTTCGCCGCCGGGGCGTGTCGTTGGGGAACGACGCGGGGCCGGCGCGGTGAAGTGCGCCGGCCCCGCTGCCAGGACCCGTCCACGGGATCAGGTCCTCATGGGCCGCGACCGGTCAGGAACCGGTCGAGTTGCTGTTCTCCGTCGTTTCCTTCTTGTCCAGGGGACGGATCTCGATCTTCTGTGCCATGTCCACTCCTTACGTCAACTTGTGTGTACGTCGGGGGATTTGGTGATACATCGGGATCTCGCGATCCCGCTTGTAAAGCGTCGGCCGCCGCGTTCAGAGTGTCAAGGAAAGGTCGAACGGCGGAAGGAATCACGTGGTCTCGGTCGCAGTGATGAAGTCCCCCCGGATCAAGCCCGAGCACCGTCCGTACCGCACCGGCGACGGCAATGTGCGCATCGGCAGCGTGGTGTACGGGATCGGCGCGGAGATCCGTGACCAGCAAGGATGGGTCTGGTCGCTGACGGAGGCGATGGACGGCACCCGTGCCCCGGGCGCGGTCGTGGCCGAGGTCGCCCGCACCCATCCGGCCGTGTCGGCCGAGGACGTCCGCCAGGCGATGGAGGACCTCCTGGCGGCGGGATACGTCGAGGACGCGGGCGCGGCCGTCCCCCCTGAACTGTCCGCACGCGAACGCGACCGCTACAGCCGGGGCGTCACCCTCCTGCGCTGGATGGACCGCACTCCCCGCACGGGCCTCTGGGAAGTCCAGCTCGCTCTGCGCGCCTCCCGGGTGCTGCTCGTCGGCGTCGGCGGTACGGGCGGCTACGCCGCGAGGGCGCTGGTCGCCTCCGGTGTGGGCCGGCTGCACTGTGTGGACCCCGACACCGTCGAGCTGTCCAACCTCAACCGGCAGCCGCTCTACCGGGAGAGCGACATCGGCAGGTCCAAGGCGGAGGCCGCCGTGGAGGTGCTGCGGGCGCTGAACTCCGATGTGACCGTGACGGGCGAGGCCCGCGAGGTGCGGGGGCCCGGGGAACTCGCCGCGCTGCTGACCGCCGGAGCACCGTCCCCGGCGGCCGCCTCCCCGCACGGCCCGGCGCACGGCTCTCCGGACGGCCCCGCCGGCGGGGGACCTCACGGCGGCCAGGGCGGGGGACCCTCCAGCGCACCCGGCGGCGGCCCCGGCGCGGGCTACGACCTGCTGGTCATGGCCGCCGACCGGCCGCCGGAGATCCGCCGCTGGGCGAACGGGGTCTGTCTGGAGCTCGGTCTGCCCTGGGTGGAGGCCGGTTACCGGGGTCCGCTCGCCACCGTGGGCGCGTTCGTCCCCCGCCGGGGCGCCTGCTGGGAGTGTCTGCGGGCCACCGAGATCGAGGGCCGTGATCTGCGGCTGGCTCCCGGCCAGGACGAGGAGATCGCCTCCCCGCGCATGCCCTGGAACCCCGCCGACGCGGTCACCGCGGGACTCTCCGGCAGCCTCATGGCCCATGCGGCCCTCGCCCTGCTGACCGGAGCGCCGCCCTTCGAACCCGGCTGCCGGATCGGGGTGAACCTGATGGTCCCGGGCGAACCCATCACCGCGCGATCCGCCCGCCGCCCGGACTGCCCCGCCTGCGGGGACGCGCCCGCACAGGAGGGGGCGGAGCCCCGGGAGGCGCTGGAACCACAGGGGCCGCCGGAGTCACGACACCCCGGGCAGCCGCAGGGCCCGCAGGAGTCACAGGAGCCGCCGGGCCCCTCCTCGGGGGAGCCGCCGGGGCAGCCCGGCCCTCCGGCGCGGGAGGTGTCGGCGCGGGAGACGTCGTCCGCGGAGCACGCGTGACCGGCGGCGGTGCGCCGGGGACCGGGACCGGGACCGACGCGTCCGGACCGGCCCCGGTGGCCGACGGGACGGCGTACGTCCGCTTCCATGAGCTGGCCCGCCGCCACGAGGGCGGGGAGTGGATCGTCGGCCGGATGGACACCGGCGACTTCGTGGCCCTGCCCGAGGTGGGCGTCCGCGCCATCGAACTGCTGGAACAGGGCCTGACCGTCGACGGCGCGGCCGAGCGGCTGCGGGAGGAGACCAGGGAGGACACGGATGTCGTGGACTTCGTCGGAGCCCTGGCGGGACTGCACTTCGTGGCCGAGATCAACGGACGGCCGGTCCCCTCCCCGCCCCCGCCGAAGCCCAGTCTGCGCTGGCTGCGGCCCCGGCATGTGCGCTGGACGCTGAGCCCGGCGGTCCCCGTCGTCGTCGCCGCGCTGGTCGCGGCCGCCCTCGTCGTCCTCGTCCGCAGACCCGATCTGTCCCTCGGCTACCGGAGCCTGCTGTGGCACCCCCGGGGCAGCGCGGTCATCGCCCTCAGTGCCGCCGCGGGCTGGCTGATGCTGGTACTGCACGAGTGCGCGCATCTCGCGGTCGCCCGCGCCACCGGCGTACCCGCGCGGATCCGGCTCGGGACACGTCTGCAGTTCCTGGTCATGCAGACCGACATCAGCGGGATCGAACTCGCTCCCCGCCGCCATCGCATCACCGCCTATCTGGCGGGCATGGCCCTCAACCTGACGGTGTCCTCGGCCGCCGTCCTGTGCGCCTCCGCGACCGGGCCGGGGACGACGGCCCGCCGGGTACTGCTGGCCGTGGCGCTGATCGTGGTGCTCTCGACGCCGTTCCAGTTCATGGTCTTCATGCGTACGGACGTGTACTTCGTGCTCCAGGACGTCCTCGGGTGCCGCAACCTCTACGGCGACGGTCTGGCGTACGCCCGCTACACCGCCCGGCGGCTGCGGTACGCGGCCCGGCGGCGCGGGAAACCGCCGAAGGACCCGACCCTGGGACTGCCCGCGCGGGAGCGGCGGGCGGTCCGCGCCTACACCCCCGTCCTGGTGGTGGGCACCGCGCTGTGTCTGGCGTTCCTCGCGGCGGTGACCCTGCCCGCCGACCTCACCCTGATCGGCCGGGCCCTGAACGGCTGGGGAGCGGACCGCCCGCTCGCCGACAAGCTCGACGCGGCGGCGGTTCTGCTGGCGCTCGGGGGCGTGCACACCCTGTGGGCGGTGACCTGGTGGCGCAATCGCCGCCGCGCACGCCGTCTCCGTGCTTCCGCGCGCGGGGCATGAGGTCATCGGCACGCGGGACATGACCACAGGCGCACCCGGACGGGACGACTCCCGTACCGAGACACCACGACTCCGTACCGAGACACCACGACTCCCGTACCGGGACACGACCACTCCCGTACCGGGGATCACGGCCACTTCCGCAGCGAGAACCGGTCACCGACGCACCCCGGACATGACGTCCAACGGGCCGCGCTCGTGACCCCGGCCGCGCACCGGCCCGACGCCGGGCCCAGGACCCGATCCCGGTCACGGACCCGGTACCGGACGCGCCCCGGGCCCGTATCCGGGCCGCGCGGCCTGCCCGTCCGGTGCCGGAACAGGCCCGGACCGCGGGTTTTCGCCACACCGGACGCATCCGGCCCACCATGAACACGCCGGGACCACCAGTTCTGCAAATACACTTCCCCTCCCGCCGCCCGGCCGTACTCTGATGCTCAGCGCCGGTGGGGGCCGGTGTTGATCAGGGGGCGAGACAGCCGGGTACGACGCCCGGGGCGGGGTATCAGTGACAGCGCGGCGGCGGCCGGGCGGCGCTGGCGCACCCGTCCGGGTGGCGTGCCCCGCGCCGAGCCGTCCTCCGACACAGGGGGTGTCTGTGGTCCGTATCCGGGTCCTGGTGGTGGATGACCACCGAATCTTCGCCGAGTCACTGGCTGCCGCGCTCGCGGCCGAGCCCGATGTCGATGTCTCCGCCGCCGGCAGCGGTCCCGCGGCCTTGCGGTGCCTTGAGCGGGCGGCCGCCGAGGGCCGGGGTTTCGACGTCATGCTCGTGGACGCCGATCTCGGCACGGGCATCGTCCAGGGCGCGGGCCTCGCGGCGGCGGGGACCGCCCCCGCTCCGGGGCACGGCTCGCGTACGCCGGTCGCCCGCGCCGTCGCCGACGACGGCGAGGACGGTCTGGTCGACGGCATAGCGCTCGTCTCGGGGGTGCGCTCCGGCCAGCCCACCGTCCGCAGTGTCGTGCTCGCGGAGAAGGACGACCCCCGCCGGGCCGCCCTCGCGCTCCAGGCGGGCGCCTCCGGCTGGGTCGCCAAGGACTGCTCGCTCCAGCGGCTGCTCGCGGTCATCAGAGGCGTGCTGCGGGACGAGACGCATCTGCCGCCCGCGCTGCTCACCGGTGTGCTGCGCGAGCTGACGGCCGCACGTAAGCACCGCACGGAGAGCGAGCGGCTGGTCGAGTCGCTCACCCCGCGCGAGCGGGAGGTCCTGCGGTGCATGGTCGCGGGCCTGGGGCGCAAGGCCGTCGCCGAGCGCCTGTTCCTGTCGCCGCACACCGTCCGGACGCATATGCAGAACGTGCTGGGCAAGCTCGGTGTGCACTCCACCCTCGCCGCGGTGGCACTGGCGCGCCGGGCGGGCGTCGGCCCGGTGGACCTAGCCGGGGATGTTGTCGAACGGGGCGGTCAGCTGGCGTAGCAGCGCCGCCAGCTCCGCCCGCTGGGCCCGGGACAGCTCGGCGAGGATCGCGCGCTCCTGGGCGAGCAGCCCGGCGAGCGCCTGGTCCGCCCGGTCCCGGCCCTCGGCGGTGAGCCGTACGAGCACACCGCGCCGGTCGCTGGGGTCGGGCAGCCGCTCCACCAGATTCCTTTTGGCCAGCCGGTCGATGCGGTTGGTCATCGTGCCGGAGGTCACCAGCGTCTGGGTGAGCAGTTGTCCTGGGGAGAGCTGATACGGCGCTCCCGCGCGCCGCAGCGAGGTGAGGACGTCGAATTCCCACGGTTCGAGCTGATGCTCGGAGAAGGCCAGCCGCCGCGCCCGGTCCAGATGACGGGCCAGCCTGGAGACGCGGCTGAGCACCTCAAGCGGTTCCACGTCGAGGTCAGGGCGCTCGCGGCGCCACGCTGCGACCAGTCGATCGACCTCGTCCTCCATGACGATCAGTGTAAAGGGTCCCTCGACATGAAGTCTCTTGACATCAAGAGACCTTCTGGTGGATCGTGGGCCGCTGAGTGCGGTTCGTGGAACCGGGACGGGCGGACCCCCGTTCCTTTTCGGTCAGCCGCGCCTTGAGCCGTCCCGCTCTCAGCCGTCCTGCCCTCGGCCGTCCTGCTCTCAGTCAGCCGTGCCTTCAGTCATCCGTTCCTGTGAGGGATCCGAGCATGCCTTCCGAACCGATCTGGGACCCGCACCAGTACCTCCGGCACTCCGGACACCGCACCCGCCCCTTCCTCGATCTCCTCGCCCGGGTTCCCGAACCGCCCCGGGGGGACGGCGCACCCGTCCGTATCGCCGACCTCGGCTGCGGTGCCGGCAATGTCACCGCCCTGCTCGCCCGGCGCTGGCCCCGCGCCCGTATCACCGGCTTCGACAACTCGCCCGAGATGCTCGCCCTCGCCACGAGGGACCACGCGGGCCCGGCACCGGGCGGCGGCCGGCTCGACTTCCGGCCCGCCGACGCGGCCCACTGGACACCGGACGAGCCGTACGACCTGATCGTCTCCAACGCCGCGCTCCAGTGGGTGCCCGGCCACGCCGAATCCTTCGCCCGCTGGATCGGCGGTCTCACCCCCGGGGGCACCTTCGCCTTCCAGGTGCCCGGCAACGCGGGCGCGCCCAGCCACACCCTCCTCGCCGACCTGTGCGGGCGCGCCCCCTGGCGCGAACGCCTCTCCGGCCGGGGGCTCGGCTCCGTCTTCGTCCTCGACCCGGCGGACTATCTCGCCCGCCTGGTGGACCTCGGCTGTGAGGCGGACGCGTGGGAGACGACCTACGCCCAGCTCCTCACGGGCGACGACCCGGTCCTCGACTGGATCAAGGGCACCACCCTGCGGCCCGTCCTCACGGAGCTCGCGGACGACGAGGACGCGCTGAAAGCCTTCCTTGGCGAGTACCGGGCGCTGCTGCGGGAGGCGTATCCGCCGGGCCCGCACGGCACGGTCTTCCCCTTCCGCCGTATCTTCGCCGTCGCGACGAAGCCCCGCTGACGCGTCCCCGCCGGTTCCGTCCCCCGGAGCGGCCGCGCAGGGGTGTCCGGGATGTCCGGCGGTACGGCCCCGGACGGCCTGGCTCGGTTCTCCCCCGGACTCCGTCCGGGGGGATCCTCACCGGGGGCATGGCCTCCATCCGCCGGGGCAGGGGCGGTACCAGCCAGGGGCGGCCCCCGGTACCGGGATCAGTTCTTGCGGTGGCCCATCAGCCGGGGCTTCGGCTCCAGGCCGTCCAGGCCGTGCCAGGCCAGGTTCACCAGATGCGCCGCCACCTCCGCCTTCTTCGGGCGGCGCGCGTCCAGCCACCACTGGCCGGTCAGCGCGACCATCCCGACCAGTGCCTGCGCGTACAGCGGGGCGAGCTTCGGGTCGAAGCCGCGGTTCTTGAACTCCATGCCGAGAATGTCCTCGACCTGGGTCGCGATATCGCTGATCAGCGAGGCGAAGGTGCCCGTCGACTGGGCGACCGGGGAGTCCCGTACCAGGATCCGGAAGCCGTCCGTATAGGTCTCGATGTAGTCGAGGAGGGCGAACGCGGCCTGTTCCAGCAACTCACGCGGGTGCCCGGCGGTCAGCGCGCCTGTCACCATGTCCAGCAGCTGGCGCATCTCACGGTCGACCACCACCGCGTACAGGCCCTCCTTGCCGCCGAAGTGCTCGTAGACCACGGGTTTGGAAACGCCCGCCTTGGAGGCGATCTCCTCCACCGAGGTGCCCTCGAAGCCCTTGTCGGCGAAGAGCGCGCGGCCGATGTCCAGCAGCTGTTCGCGGCGCTCCGCACCGGTCATCCGCACCCGGCGCGTGCGCCGTCCCGATGACCGGTTCCTGTCCGTACCACTGCTGCCGTCGGTCGCCACGTCCTCCATCATGCCGTGTCGGCGGCTTCGGTGGTCCTGCGGGAGTCGATCCGCGAGGCCGTCGGCCAGCGCACGTCATAGGCCCACCCCAGCCGCTCGAACCAGCGGATCAGCCGGGCGCTGGAGTCCACCTGACCCCGCAGAACGCCGTGCCGGGCGGAGGTCGGATCGGCGTGGTGGAGGTTGTGCCAGGACTCTCCGCAGGACAGGACCGCGAGCCACCACACGTTGCCGGAACGATCACGTGATCTGAACGGGCGCTTGCCGACCGCGTGGCAGATCGAGTTGATCGACCAGGTCACATGGTGCAGCAGCGCGACCCGTACCAGCGAGCCCCAGAAGAACGCCGTGAACGCGCCCCACCACGACATCGTCACCAGCCCGCCGACGAGCGGCGGGATCGCCAGCGACACCACGGTGTAGAAGACGAAGTGGCGGGAAATGCGGCGGATGGCCGGATCCTTGATCAGATCCGGGGCGTATTTCTGCTGCGGGGTCTGTTCCTCGTCGAACATCCAGCCGATATGCGCCCACCACAGACCCTTCAGCAGCGCGGGCACACTCTCGCCGAACCGCCACGGGGAGTGCGGATCGCCCTCGGCGTCCGAGAACTTGTGGTGCTTGCGGTGGTCCGCGACCCAGCGCACCAGGGGGCCCTCGACCGCCAGCGAGCCCGCGACCGCGAGAGCGATCCGCAGCGGACGCCTCGCCTTGAACGAGCCGTGCGTGAAGTAGCGGTGGAAGCCGACCGTGATGCCGTGGCAGCCGATGAAGTACATCGCGGCCATCAGACCGAGGTCGAGCCAGCTCACCCCCCAGCCCCAGGCCAGCGGCACCGCCGCCAGCACGGCCAGGAAGGGAACCGTGATGAAGAGCAGCAGGGTGATCTGCTCGATCGACCGCTTGCTGTCCCCGCCGAGCGTGGCGGACGGGAGGGCAGCGGCCGGATCCGGGCCGGCCGGAGCCTTCGGGACGTCGTCGAGCAGGTCGGGGCTTGTCGTCATGAATGGTCCCCTGGGGGGTGAGAGACGGGGGGTGGGAGAAGGGCGTACGGGATACGCGGAAGGGCCGGGCTACGGGTGCGTAACCTACGGCAACGTAAGTATGGCAGCGCGCAGCCTCGCGGCAAGAGGCCCTGTCGACGGCGCCGGGCGGACGGACACCTATCCTGGACCGTGTCGGACAGCGCGGTCCGCAGCCTCCAGTACCCCTCCAGACGTGCTCAAACACTGCAAGGAGCCGCACCTGTGAGCAGTGCCGACCAGACACCCACGGCCAGCGCCGAACTCCGTGCCGACATCCGCCGACTGGGCGACCTCCTCGGCGAGACGATCGTCCGACAGGAGGGCCCCGACCTGCTCGACCTCGTCGAGCAGGTGCGAGCCCTGACCCGCAGCGACGGCGAGGCGGCGGCGCGGCTGCTCGGCGACACCGATCTGGAGACCGCGGCCAAGCTGGTACGCGCGTTCTCCACGTACTTCCATCTGGCCAATGTCACCGAGCAGGTGCACCGGGGCCATGAGATGCGCGAGCGGCGCGCCGCCGAGGGCGGACTGCTGGCCCGTACCGCGGACCGGCTCAAGGACGCCGACCCCGAGCATCTGCGCGAGACCGTGAAGAACCTGAACGTACGCCCGGTCTTCACCGCCCACCCCACCGAGGCCGCCCGCCGCTCGGTGCTGAACAAGCTGCGCCGGATCGCCGGACTGCTGGAGCGGGACGCGGGCCGGGGCGCCGGCCCCGCCGACCGGCGCCGCTGCGATCTGCGGCTCGCCGAGAACATCGACCTCATCTGGCAGACCGACGAACTGCGTGTCGTCCGGCCCGAGCCCGCCGACGAGGCGCGCAACGCGATCTACTACCTCGACGAACTGCATGCCAACGCCGTCGGCGACGTCCTGGAGGACCTCGCCGCCGAACTGGGGCGCATCGGCGTCGAACTGCCTCCCGGCACCCGTCCGCTGACCTTCGGCACCTGGATCGGCGGCGACCGCGACGGCAACCCCAATGTCACCCCCAAGGTGACCTGGGACGTCCTGATCCTCCAGCACGAGCACGGGATCACCGACGCGCTCGACCTCGTCGACTCCCTGCGCGGACTGCTCTCCAACTCCATCCGCTACACCGGGGCGACCGAGGAACTGCTCGACTCCCTCCAGACGGACCTGGAGCGGCTGCCGGAGATCAGCCCCCGCTACAAGCGGCTCAACGCGGAGGAGCCGTACCGCCTCAAGGCCACCTGCGTCCGGCAGAAGCTCGTCAACACCCGTGACCGCCTGGCCAGGGCCTCCGCGCACGAACCCGGCCGCGACTACCTCGGCACCGCCGAACTGCTCGCCGATCTCACCCTGATCCAGACCTCCCTGCGGGCGCACCGCGGCGGACTCTTCGCCGACGGCCATCTGGACCGTACGATCCGCACGCTCGCCGCCTTCGGCATCCAGCTCGCCACCATGGACGTACGCGAGCACGCGGACGCCCACCACCACACCCTCGGCCAGCTCTTCGACCGGCTCGGCGAGGAGTCCTGGCGGTACGCGGACATGCCCCGCGAGTACCGGCAGAAGCTGCTCGCGAAGGAACTGCGCTCCCGCCGGCCCCTCGCGCCCACCCCGGCGCCGCTGGACGCGGCGGGCGAGAAGACCCTCGGGGTCTTCCACACGGTCCGGGAGGCGTTCGAGCGCTTCGGGCCCGAGGTCATCGAGTCGTACATCATCTCCATGTGCCAGGGCGCCGACGACGTCTTCGCGGCGGCCGTGCTGGCGCGCGAGGCCGGGCTGCTCGACCTCCACGGGGGCTGGGCGAAGATCGGCATCGTCCCGCTGCTGGAGACCACGGACGAGCTGCGCGCCGCGGACGTCATCCTCGACGACATGCTCTCCGACCCCTCCTACCGGCGGCTCGTCTCGCTGCGCGGCGATGTCCAGGAGGTCATGCTCGGCTACTCGGACTCGTCGAAGTTCGGCGGTATCACCACCTCGCAGTGGGAGATCCACCGGGCCCAGCGGCGGCTGCGCGACGTGGCCCACCGCCACGGTGTGCGGCTGCGGCTCTTCCACGGCCGCGGCGGCACGGTCGGCCGGGGCGGCGGCCCCTCCGCCGAGGCGATCCTCGCGCAGCCGTGGGGCACGCTGGAGGGCGAGATCAAGGTGACCGAGCAGGGCGAGGTCATCTCCGACAAGTATCTGATCCCCTCCCTCGCCCGGGAGAACCTGGAGCTGACGGTCGCGGCCACGCTCCAGGCGTCCGCCCTGCACACCGCGCCCCGGCAGTCGGACGAGTCGCTGGCACGCTGGGACGCGGCGATGGACACCGTCTCGGACGCGGCGCACGCGGCCTACCGCCGTCTGGTGGAGGACCCGGACCTGCCCGCGTACTTCTTCGCCTCCACGCCCGTGGACCAGCTCGCCGAACTCCATCTGGGCTCCCGCCCGTCCCGCCGCCCGGACTCCGGCGCCGGGCTCGACGGGCTGCGGGCCATCCCCTGGGTCTTCGGCTGGACCCAGTCCCGGCAGATCGTGCCGGGGTGGTACGGGGTGGGCTCGGGTCTCAAGGCACTGCGGGAGGCCGGGCTGGACACCGTGCTGGACGAGATGCACGGACGGTGGCACTTCTTCCGCAACTTCCTCGCGAATGTCGAGATGACCCTCGCGAAGACCGATCTGCGGATCGCCCGGCACTATGTGGACACCCTGGTGCCCGAGCAGCTGAAGCATGTCTTCGCCGCGATCGAGGCGGAGCACGAGCTGACCGTCGCGGAGGTCCTGAAGATCACGGGCGGACAGCGGCTGCTCGACTCCAACCCGGTCCTCCAGCAGACGTTCGCGATCCGGGACGCCTATCTGGACCCGATCTCCTATCTCCAGGTCTCCCTCCTGGCCCGCCAGCGGCGCGCCGCGGAACGGGACGAGGAGGCGGACCCGCTGCTGTCGCGCGCGCTGCTGCTGACGGTGAACGGGGTCGCGGCGGGGCTCCGCAACACGGGCTGACCCGTCACCGGGTCCGTATCGGGGACTGACGGAGTGCTGCCCGGCGTGCGAGAAGCGCGCCGGGCAGCGCCGTCCCGGCCGCCTCCGCCTCCGCCGGGTCGCCACGGGGTCCGGCGGCGGGGGCCACGGATCCGGCCGGGGGTGGGCGGGTCCGGGTTCAACGGACGCGACCCGGGCCGGGGCAGGTGTGCCGGGCCGGGTGTTACGTGGCGGGCCCGGGTTCAACGGACGGGACCGGTCCGGGCGGGCCGGGGCCTCAGAGGGTGAGGAAGGCCCCCACGAGCAGCGCCCCGCCCGTCGCCGCGGTCGCCCAGGCGAACCGGGGCAGTCCGACACCGCCGCCGATGATCAGGGCCGCCAGGACCAGGGCCCCGCCCAGGGGGAGCCAGGCGTGGAAGGCACCGCCCGCGCCGGTGCGGACCACTTGCGAGGTGCCGGGCTTCACGACGACGTCCAGCGTCGCGCCCTTCCTCACCGCGACGGAGTTCTCGATCGTCATATCCGTACGGGGCGGGGACGAGCCCTCGGGGTCGTACCGGCCCGTGCAGGTCTCCGAACCGCAGGCCGAGACCGTGATCGTGCCGTGTTCACGGCCCTTCGCCAGCAGGATGTGCTGCGCCGTACCCCACGAGGCCCAGAATCCGGCGGCCAGCAGCAGTACGGCCACCGCGCTCATCACGGCCCGGCGGCCGTGGAGCAGCGCACGCCGGGAGGTGCTCCGCTTCATGGGGCGCGATCCTTGAGTATGTGACCGCGCTCAGTCAACCCAGGTCAATGGGGACGTTTCAGGAGTTGTACGTACTCTGCGCGCGTTCCAGGCCCTCGCTCACCAGACACTCCACGGCGTCCGCGGCACGGTCCGTGAAGTAGTCCAGTTCCTTGCGCTCGGTGGCGGAGAAGTCCTTGAGCACGAAGTCCGCGACCTGCATCCGGCCGGGCGGGCGGCCGATGCCGAACCGTACCCGGTGGTAGTCGGGGCCCATCGCCTTCGTCATCGACTTCAGACCGTTGTGACCGTTGTCACCGCCGCCGAGCTTCAGCCGGAGCGTGCCGTAGCCGATGTCCAGCTCGTCGTGGACCGCGACGATGTTGGCCGTCGGGATCTTGTAGAAGTCACGGAGCCCGGTGACCGGCCCGCCGGAGAGGTTCATGTACGACATGGGCTTGGCCAGCACCACCCGCCGGCTCGCCGGCCCGGGGGCGCCGATCCGCCCCTCCAGGATCTGGGCCTGCGCCTTCTGCGCCCGCTTGAAGCTGCCGCCGATGCGCCGGGCGAGCAGGTCGGCGACCATGAAGCCGACGTTGTGCCGGTTCGCGGCGTACCCCGGTCCCGGATTGCCGAGGCCCACGATCAGCCAGGGGGCGTTCGCGTCGGTCGTCATCTGCGCGTCTCCATCAAGAAAGCCGGCGGCTGCGGAAGGGGGCGTTCCGGGTTCCGGGACGTCCGTGGTGGACGCGGGCCCGGGGGATTCCCCGGGGGGGTGGGCAACGGGGTCCCGGGGACATGGGTTCCGGGCGCGGGCACGGGGCCGAGGAGTACGAGGCCCGGAAGAGCACGGGAGCGGGCCACCGCGGATCCGCGGTGGCCCGCTCCCCGGGGCTCACGCCTCCGCGGGCTCCTCGCCCTCGGCGGCCTCGCCCTCAGCGGCGGGCTCCTCGGCCTGCGCGGCCAGGACCTGGAGGACGACGGTGTCCTCGTCGACGGCCAGCGTCGTACCGGACGGCAGCGGGATGTCCTTCGCCAGCACGGAGGCACCGGCCTCCAGCCCGGCGACGGAGACCGTGACGGACTCCGGGATGTGGGTGGCCTCGGCCTCGACCGACAGCGTGTTGAGCACGTGCTCCAGCAGGAAGTTGCCCGGCGCCAGCTCGCCCTCGGCCTGGACGGGGACCTCGACGGTGACCTTCTCGCCGCGCTTGACCAGCAGCAGGTCGACGTGCTCCAGGAAGCCCTTCAGCGGGTCGCGCTGGACGGCCTTGGGGATCGCCAGCTCGGGGGAGCGGCCCTCGATGTCCAGGGAGATCAGCACGTTCGGCGTGCGCAGGGCGAGCAGCAGCTCATGGCCCGGCAGCGTGACGTGGACCGGGTCGGTGCCGTGGCCGTACAGAACGCCGGGAACCTGGTCGGCACGGCGGACGCGACGGGCGGCGCCCTTGCCGAACTCGGTACGGATGCCGGCGGTGAGCTTCACCTCGGACATGTGCACTCCTCGTATGACAGACGTGTGACGGATGAATCGAGTGGTCACCCGGCCATGAACGGCCTGCTACGCCTGCTACGAAGAGCGCGTCGATAACGGACCGCCGCACCTGGAGTGCGGCCTCCCTCGCCGAGCAACTTCGACAGTCTACGCAAGTCGGTGTCCGCCCACCCAATCGATCATGGGGCCGGTAGATACCCGGGGCGGGGGTGCTGGACGAACCGGGAACGAGACTCAGGCCCCGGCCCCGGACAGACGACAGGGCCGCAGCCTCCGAAACCGAAGGCCGCGACCCTGTCCCCATGGGCCCGGCGAGTGAGCCGCAGCGGCACTCCCTCCGCCGAGAGGCCCGGCGAGTGAGCCGAGCCTCAAAAAATCAAGCCTGCTCCTCGAAGAGGCTCGTCACCGAACCGTCCTCGAAGACCTCGCGTACCGCGCGGGCGATCGTCGGTGCCATCGACAGCACCGTGATCTTGTCCAGCTCCAGATCGCTGGGGTCGGGCAGGGTGTTGGTGAACACGAACTCGCTCACCTTGGAATTCTTCAGCCGGTCCGCCGCCGGGCCGGAGAGCACCCCGTGGGTGGCCGTCACGATGACGTCCTCCGCGCCGTTGGCGAACAGCGCGTCCGCCGCGGCGCAGATCGTGCCACCGGTGTCGATCATGTCGTCGACGAGCACACAGACCCGGCCCGAGACATTGCCGACGACCTCGTGGACGGTCACCTGGTTGGCGACATCCTTGTCACGGCGCTTGTGGACGATCGCCAGCGGTGCGCCGAGCCGGTCGCACCAGCGGTCGGCGACCCGGACGCGGCCGGCGTCGGGGGAGACGACGGTGAGCTTGGCGGGGTCGACCTTGGCGGCGACGTAGTCCGCGAGGATCGGCAGTGCGAAGAGGTGGTCCACCGGCCCGTCGAAGAAGCCCTGGATCTGGTCGGTGTGCAGATCCACGGTGAGGATCCGGTCCGCGCCGGCCGTCTTCATCAGATCGGCGATCAGCCGGGCCGAGATCGGCTCACGGCCGCGGTGCTTCTTGTCCTGGCGGGCGTAGCCGTAGAAAGGAACGATGACGGTGACGCTCCGGGCGGATGCTCGCTTCAGGGCGTCGATCATGATCAGCTGTTCCATGATCCACTTATTGATGGGAGCCGTGTGGCTCTGCATCAGGAAGCAGTCGGCACCGCGGGCGGATTCCTGGAAACGGACGTAGATCTCGCCGTTCGCGAAGTCGAAGGCCTTGGTCGGCACCAGACCGACACCCAGTTGATGTGCGACTTCCTCGGCCAGCTCGGGGTGGGCGCGGCCGGAGAAGAGCATCAGTTTCTTCTCGCCGGTCGTCTTGATCCCGGTCACAGCACTGTCTCCTCAGAGGGGTGTTCTCTGGCCGCGGGGCAGCACAGGGCGTGCGGACGCGAGCCAGCCGAATTTGTGTGCACGTATCACGGTACGCCGAGTTCGGCGCACCTGTTTCCGGTCAGTTGTTGTCGCCGGACATCTCCGTGGCTGCCGCCGCGGCCTGCGCGGCGGCGCTGCCGGGCCGCTTACGGGCCACCCAACCCTCGATATTCCGCTGCTGGCCGCGGGCTACGGCCAGCGAACCGGCCGGTACGTCCTTGGTGATGACGGACCCCGCGGCGGTGTAGGCACCGTCCCCGACCGTGACCGGTGCCACAAACATGTTGTCCGAGCCCGTCTTGCAGTGCGAGCCGATCGTCGTGTGGTGCTTGGCCTCGCCGTCGTAGTTCACAAAGACGCTGGCCGCACCGATGTTCGAGTACTCGCCGATCGTCGCGTCGCCGACATAGGACAGATGCGGCACCTTGGTGCCCTCGCCGATCGAGGCGTTCTTCATCTCGACATACGTCCCCGCCTTGGACTTCGGGCCCAGCCGGGTGCCCGGACGGAGATAGGCGTACGGTCCGACGGCCGCGTCCGCGCCGATCTCCGCACCGTCGGCGACGGTGTTGTCCACCCGGGCCCCGGCGCCGACGGCGGTGTCCTTCAGACGGGTGTTGGGGCCCACTTCGGCGCCTTCGCCGAGATGGGTGACCCCCAGGAGCTGACTGCCGGGGTGGATGATCGCATCTGGCTCAAAAGTGACGGTGACATCGACACGTACGGACGCGGGATCCACCACGGTGACCCCGGCCATCATCGCCTGCTCCAGCAGCCGGGCGTTGAGGAGCCGGCCCGCCTCGGCGAGCTGGACGCGGTTGTTGATGCCGAGGATCTCGCGGTGGTCCGCGGCGACGGATGCGCCGACCCGGTGACCGGCCTCGCGCAGAATGCCGAGGACGTCGGTGAGGTACTCCTCGCCCTGGCTGTTGTCCGTACGCACCTTGCCGAGCGCGTCCGCGAGGAGCCGGCCGTCGAAGGCGAAGACCCCGGAGTTGATCTCCCGGATCGCGCGCTGGGCGTCGGTGGCGTCCTTGTGCTCGACGATCGCGGTCACGGCGCCGCTGGCGGCGTCCCGCACGATACGGCCGTAGCCGGTCGAGTCGGGGACCTCGGCGGTCAGCACGGTGACGGCGTTGCCGTCGGCGGAGTGCGTGGCGGCCAGCGCGGTCAGCGTCCCGCCGGACAGCAGGGGGGTGTCACCGCAGACGACGACGACCGTGCCGTCGAGCGCGCCGCCCGGCGCCAGCTCCTCCAGACCGATACGGACGGCGTGACCGGTGCCGTTCTGCTCGGCCTGGTAGGCGGTGCGGGTACCGGCGTACCGCTCGGCGAGATGCCCCTCGACCCGCTCGCTGGCATGGCCGACGACGACGACGAGATGCTCGGGCTCCAGCTCGCGCGCGGCGCTGACGACATGGCCGACGAGTGATCGTCCGCACAGTTCGTGCAGGACCTTGGGTGTCTTCGACTTCATGCGGGTGCCCTCACCCGCTGCGAGGACGACGACGGCTGCCGGGCGAATGGCGCTCACGGGTATGCCCTTCGGCTTCGAGTGGTGGACATCCGAAGGATACCGGTGGGTTTCGCCGGTGATATGAGGACGGGTCCCGACCGTCACCGGTCAGGACCCGTCCTCACGACGCTCCCAGGGAAGGAATCGAACCCTCATTCAATGGACCAAAACCATTTGTCCTGCCATTAGACGACCTGGGAAGGCGTGCCCCGGAGAGGTGATGACGTCCCGCTTCGCGTGGCCGACATCACCAGGGCAGCCCCTACTATGCCGTACCGCCCGCCTCCGCCGCGACGGTACTCCGCCGTCGGCCGCGCGGGGCGGGTCGCCGGAGGCGCCGGGGGCTCGTCCGGGAGTCGTCCGGAGGCGCCGGGAGAGATGCCCCGGGGGGTCCGGTGCCACGGCGTACGCGGTGGGGACGACGTGGGTACGAGGTGGCGCGCGTCGGGGGTGCCGGACGGCCGTGCGCCGGACGCGGAGGCCGGCGCCGGGCGGGTGCGGGCGGGGTGTGTGGGCCGGCGCCGGGCGGGTGCGGGCCGGGCTCACCGCGGGTGCTCCAGGTGTCCGCTCCCCGAAAACTGCCGGGAAAATCCGTCGCGCGCGCCCGTAGGGTGGAGTACATGACCACAACGGGGGCACAGCAGGACGCCACGGGAACGACCACCCGTGCCTGGCTGTGGTGGGGACGGCGGCGGAGCGTCGCGCTGGATGCCGGGCTCGGCGTCGTCTCCGCCTTCGAATGCGCTCTGGAGGGTGCGAGATTCGCCGAGAGGGCCGCGTTTCCCCTGCCGCTCGGGGTGCTGTTCGGGCTGATCGCCGGATCCGTGCTCGTCCTGCGGCGGCGCTCGCCGATCGCGGTGGTGCTCGTCTCGATCGCGGTCACCCCCGCCGAGATGGGCTATCTGCTGGGCTTCGTCGGCCTGTACACGCTCGCCGCGTCCGAGGTGCCGAGGCGCATCATCGTCACGCTGTCGGGCACCTCGCTGGTGGCCATGTTCATCGTGGCCTCCCTCCAGCTCCGCCAGGACATACGGAACTCCGACTTCGAGGACCCCGGCGTCTGGTACGTCCCGCTGATGGCCAGCTTCGTGGCCATCGGGATGACCCTGCCGCCCCTCCTCTTCGGCCTCTACATAGGGGCCAGGCGCCGGCTGATGGAGAGCCTGCGGGAACGTGCCGACAGCCTCGAACAGGAGCTGTCCCTCCTCGCCGACCGGGCCGAGGAGCGGGCCGAGTGGGCGCGTACGGAGGAACGGACCCGGATCGCCCGTGAGATGCACGACGTCGTGGCCCACCGGGTGAGCCTGATGGTCGTGCACGCGGCGGCGCTCCAGGCGGTCGCCCTGAAGGACCCCCAGAAGGCGGTGAAGAACGCGGCGCTCGTGGGGGACATGGGCCGCCAGGCCCTCACCGAGCTGCGCGAGATGCTCGGCGTCCTGCGCGCGGGCGAGGGGGACACGCCCCGGATCACGCCGGTGCCCCTGGCCGCGGTCGGGGCCGCCGCGGCCGCGGCCGCGGCGGCCGCGGCGGACGACGGGCCCTGCATCGCCGATGTGGAGGACCTCGTCGGGCAGTCCCGGCAGGCCGGGATGGTCGTGGAGCTCGCCGTCCAGGGCGAGGTACGGGCGTATACGCCGGAGGTCGAGCAGACCGCCTACCGCGTCGTCCAGGAGGCCCTCACCAATGTCCACAAGCACGCCGCGGGCGCCAAGGTGATGGTCCGGCTCGCGCACCGGGAGGCCGAGGTCGCCATGCAGATCGAGAACGGCGAACCGGAGGCGGCCGGCTCGGCGCCGCGCGCGGATCTGCCGAGCGGGGGCAACGGGCTCATCGGCATGCGGGAGCGGGTGCTGGGGCTGGGGGGTGTGTTCGTGTCGGGCCCCACGGATGCGGGGGGCTTCCGCGTGTCGGCGGTCCTGCCGCACGGGTGACTCTTCTCCGGGCTCCGCGCCCGGAGCGCCCTCGGTCCTCAAGCGCCGGACGGGCTTGCTTGTGCGTGGCCTTGCCCGGCCGGTGGGGGTGCTCCGGAGCACCGTCCGTCCTCAATCGCCGGACGGGCTGTTGTGGGTGGGCCTTGCCGGGCCCGTGACCGTGCTTCGGGGCATCGTCCGTCCTCAAGTGCCGGACGGGCTTGCTTGTGCGTGGCCCTCCCCCGGTCCGGTTTGGTCTCAGGTGCCGGACGGTCCTCTCGCGCTCGCTCATCACGTCGGAGACAGGAGCATGTCCGCGACGAAGCAGGCGACAGCGCGGCTCGGGGTCCGGCCGATCCACACCGGATAGGTTCCGTCGCCCCAGCCGCTTTCGAAAGCGACCAGGTCGGCACCGGAATCGGACCCGTCGAGAAACGCGAGGCGTACGCCGGCGACCTGGCCTTCTCCGAGCCGGTGGTCGCCGCCCACCACCTCCTGGACCGCGGCGGCATCCATGAAGGACGCCATGCCGGAGTCGACGCCGAAACCATAGGCATCACCGTCACGCAGCAGGCGCGGATCCTCTCCGGGCAAGAGCGCGAGCTCCCACGATGACACCTGCTCGTCCCGGATCAGCAACCCACAGGCGGCGACGCGCGGGCTCATACCGATCCCCTCCGGCGAGCGCACCACATTGAGGAAGACCCGGTAGGTCCCCGGTGGGACGGTCACCGTGTAGGGAGCCCGGTCCGCGAGAAAGTAGTCATCGGGGTCCGACGCGATCACGCGGCCGGTCGGCAGTCGCAGCGATCCGGCGATATGCGACTCAAGCAGCAGCTGTTCACCGTGCAACGACATCGGGCGGGGCGCTCTGTCATGGGCCAGCACCCGGGGATCCGGCAGCAGGGGCCGCGGGGGCTGCCAGACCGGTCGGACGAAGGGCACCACGGCGACATCGGACGGCGGCGGATACCGCTCCACGAGACGGGCGTTGGACAGATGCCTCGGCAGCAGGGGCTCCGGCCTCCAGTCACCACCGTGGCCGGGCAGTTCGGCCAGCAGCGCCAGAACGCCGTCGTCGATGAAATCCGAGACCGTCTCCGTTCCCACGGTGCTGTTGCCCATGAGGATGAGCGTGCTCCAGTCACCGAAGGAAGGCACGTCGAGCATCAGACTGTCCCGGGCCGCGTCCCTGCTCGTCCGGGTGCGCTCCGTGATGACCATCACGCCACCGTCCGGCCTGTCGGTACGGGTCTGGACGGTACGGCACGGCACGGCCGGGTCGAACTCGTCCTGTTCCGCGTGGGAATACTCCCAGACGATCTCCTCGACGAGAACGAGCTGCCCACCGGCCAGCCGGCGCATGTCACGTTTCACCATGCGCCGACGATCCTCGTCGAAGCCCCACACCACACACATGTGATGCCGCCATGCGACCTCGATCAGCACCAGAGGCAGGCTCCCGGAGAAGATCACGACCGCGTACTGCTCCCCGGAGATGTCCCGGGCACGGGCGACCTCGGATGTCAGGGGACCTGTGACCGCACGGGCACACGGGTCCCAACCCTCGCAGTAGATCGCGTCAAGAGGCTTATCCACGGTCGCAACGGACCCTCTCATCGGCAACGGCAGACAAACGGCAGATCAAACGGCAGATCAACGGTGCTCTCCGTGGCGGTCGACGACGTCTGTCGATTCCCCCTGAGACAGGGAAGTTACCTCCCCCGGGCCGTCGGCGGACCGCTTCCGCGAGGCGCCGGTCCGCCCCAAGGAGCCTGCGGGCGTCTGAGGACGGCCGGTGCTCGGGTGGGCGTTCCCGGCCAGGGGCAGGGCCCACCCCATCAAGCCCGTCCGGCGTTTGAGGACGGCGGGTGCTCCGGAGGATGCGAACGGCTCGGGGAGGGGCGGGCATATGTAGCCCGTCCGGCGTTTGAGGACCGGGGGTGCTCTGGAGCACTCCCGCGGACCGGGGCAGGGCCAGGCGCATGTAGCCCGTCCGGCGTTTGAGGACGGACGGTGCTCGGGAGGGCGCGAACGGGCCGGGGAGGGTCGAGTACATGGAGCCTGTCCGGCGTTTGAGGACCCGGGGGTGCTCCGGTGCACTCCCGCGGGCCGGGGAGGGCCCGGCGCATGAAGCCCGTCCGGCGATTGAGGACAGACGGTGCTCCGGCGCACCCCCGCGGACTGGGGCGGGGTCGAGTACATGGAGCCCGTCCGGCGTTTGAGGACCGAGGGTGCTCCGGAGCGCGCCCACGGACAAGGGCAGGGTCCGCCCCCGCACCCCGGCGGCGCCCCCCGCGGCGCCCCCGCATTCGTCAGGAGAGGGTCAGGCGCTTGGGCTGCAAGCCCTCCAGGAGCGTGGAGAGGGCGCGGTCGATGTCCGCGCCGACGAACCAGTCCCCCGTGTGGTCCACACTGAACACCCGCCCCGCGATGTCGATCGCGAGGACCGCCTGATCCTCCCCCTCCATCCCCAGCGGAGCGACCTCCGTCTCCAGCGCCCGCCCCAGATCCGCGAGCGTGCGCGCCAGGTGCAGCCCCGCGAGCGGATCCACCCGTACCAGCGGCGGCACCGTCTGCCGCCCCGGCCCGAGCGCCGCGATCCGCAGTCCGCCGAACTCCGCCCATGCCTCCACCGCCGCCGGGAACACCGTGTGGCGGTGCCCCCCGGGGGACTCGTACGCGCGCAGGGAGTCGGCCCAGTGCTCGGCCAGCTTGATGTCCCAGCGGCCGGGCTGCCAGCCCGCCTCTCGCAGCGCGGCGTCGACGCCCACCGGGAACCTGGTGGTACTGAGATTTTCGGGCATAGGGGTTTCAGCCGTTCTCGGGGGCGGTGGGGTCCACGGCTCGTACCCCGAAGTGGTCGAGCATCGCCGTACAGGAACGGCAGGGCGGCGCGTAACTGCCGTGCAGCGGATCGCCGTCCTCCCGGATCCTGCGCGCCGTCAGCTTCGCCTGCTTCAGCGCGCGTTTGGCCTCGCCGAACGTCAGCGGCTTGCGCTGCGCCCGCTTGGAGCGCCTGCCGTCCACCGCCGTCAGATGGCGCGACAGCAAAATCGCCTCCGGACAGCGCCCGGTGAAGCGCTCGCGCTGACCGCTGGTGAGGGTGTCGAGGAAGTCCTGGACGAGCGGGTGGTGCACGGGCGGCTGGTCGCCCTTCCCGGCGGTGGACGTGAGCGTTTCGCCGCGTACGGAGAGTGCCGCCGCGACGGTGGGCAGGATGCCGTCGCGCCGGTGGTTGAGCGCGGGCACGGGCGTCTCCTCGTCGCTGCTCCAGCTGAGACGAGGATCACCCGTGTTGCTCTTTGTACTTGGTTGCGCTGTGTGCATGGTGCGGTCGTCCCCTCCGGTGCACTCCCCCCGAGTTGCGAACAGCCTGCCAAACGCGGTGCTGCGTGGGGAAGCTGGGTCGCTGAAACGTGTGTCGCCGTCGGCGTTCGGTCACGCGGTTGTGACACTTCGTAACAACGGGGAACGCCCGGCGCCGACGGTTTGCAGACCCCCGAACCGGCGGTCGCCATGGGCCGGAACGGGGTGGGAGGCGGCCGTACGGGGACCGCTGCCGCCGCCCGGGCGCCCCCTGTCGCCCCACCGCATAGGCTGTCCCGAACAGTCAGTAGCCAGCAGGGGGCAGATCGCCATGACGACAGATCGGCAAGGGCTGGGGGCACCACCCCCCGGCCCCCGGGGACATGTCGCGCCACCGAACGCGGCCTACGCCGGTCAGGTCGTGAACTTCCCGGATCCGGTGCGGGCCGCCCGCCACCCCATGGGCGTGCGCGTGGACCCCGACGGCTACCCGGACTTCTCCGCGTACGCCCGTGCCGCCGCCGAGATCGACGAACCCCCGACGGGCTTCGGCATCGACGAACTGCGTCTGACGGACTACGTGTCCGCCAACGCCGCGCTGCACGCCGACGGCCACCAGCTCTGGGACACGGTCTCCCCGGTCGCCACCCCGCACGGCTGGACCTGGCACCACGTCCGCGGCACCCGCCGCCTCGAACTGATCCCGGTCGAGGTCAAGGCCCTGCTCCGGCACCACGGCGGGCTGACGACCACCGTCGTCGACCAGTCCAAGCGCGGCACCCGCCCGCTCCAGGAGACCCGGCCCGCGCACTTCGGGCTGCCCAAGAGCGCGGTCTCCGTCAGCGAGCAGCAACTGCTCGGCGTGGAGGAGGACCTCGGCTACCGGCTGCCCGGCGCGTACCGCACCTTCCTCAAGGCCGCCGGCGGCTGCGCCCCGGTCGGCGCCGCGCTCGACGCGGAGCTGGGGCTGCTGGTGGACCAGCCGTTCCTCACGGTGCGGGACGAGGCCGCGATCAACGACCTGGTGTACGTCAACAAATGCCTGCGGGACCATCTGACCAAGGACTATCTCGGTATCGCGTTCGTCCAGGGCGGCATCCTGGCCGTGAAGGTGCGGGGTTCGGCGACCGGCTCGGTCTGGTTCTGCCCGTACGACGACGCACGCGACCAGGACGGCTGGCACGTACAGGAGCGGGTGGACCGGCTCCTGCTGCCCTGCGGCGACGACTTCGACGGCTTCCTCCAGCGGCTCGCGGGCAATCCGCCGGAGCTGGAGACCGTCGCGAACCTGATGGTGGACGGCGGCTTCGCGCGTGCCGTCCCGGTTTCGGACGAGGGGTGACGCTCCGATGGTGACCTTCGCGCAGGCGCAGGAGCGCGCGGAAGAGTGGGTCAACGGCGATGTGCCCGCCTATCAGCACCGTGAGGTGCGGGTGCGGGAGTTCGATCTCGGCTTCGTCGTCTGGGCGGAGGACCGCGAGGGCGGCGCCCGTTCCGACGGCGGTGCCCAGCGGCTGGTGATCGCCCGCGACAGCGGTGACGCGACGCTCTGGCCGGGACTGCCGGTGGGCGAGGTCATCCGCCGGTACGAAGAGGAGTACGGCGCCGCAGTCGCCCCTTCCCCGGCCGCCGCCGAGCCGCCGAAGCGGATCGATCTCAACCAGACGTCCTTCCTGATCACTCCGCCGGAGTGGCTCCAGGAGGCCGCGGACCGGTTGGGTGCGCCGGACAGGAGGCCGTCCTCCGGTACGGATACGGGCGCCGGCACCGCTGTTCCCTCCGCGCCTTCCGTCCCGGCCGACGCTCCCGGTGCTGCCGGTACCTCCGGTGTTTCCGGTACCTCCGGCGCGGGCGCGGGTGCGGGTGCCTCCTCGGATCCCTTCGCGGCGGGCGGTTCGGCGTCCGGGGGGTCCGGGGGGTCCTCCTCCGCCGGTTCGCCGGCGGGCGGTACGGGGTGGCCCGACGCCGGTTCCTCGCGTACGCCCGCGTCTCCCGGCACCTCCGGGGGCGGGACCGCCTGGCCGGACGCGCGTGACGGGGGCCGCGGGCCCGTGCCCTCGGACACACCGCCTTCCGACCGCTTCCCCTCCGGCCCGCTCGCCTCGGGCCAGGGCCCTGCCGACCGGGTACCCCCGGCCCCCTCAGTCCCCTCGGATGCGCCCCCCGGCGGCCGTACGCCCTGGAACGACACCAGTGCGGCGGGCCCGGACGACGCCTCCGTACCGCTGCCGGACACCGTGTTCGCACCGCCGATCTCCGGCTCGGACCGGGAGGACGCCCCGCCGATCGTGGGCGCGGACGCCCCCACCGCGCTGATGTCGGGCGGCAGCGCGCTGCCGCCGACCGCGGTCTCCCCGACGCTCGACCCCACGCCCGGCCACTCCGCCGCGGCCCCCGGCGCCCCGGGAGCCCCCGGTTCCACTCCGCCCGCGCCGGGTGACCCGTCCGCCAGGCCGGGTGCCGGGCCCGCCGCGCCCGCCGGTGCCGCCGACATCGCGGACGCGGCGACGAGCAAGGCGCAGGCCCCGCCGAGGGGCGCGCGCGGTCCGCGCGGCGGTGGCTCGACGACCCCGCCGCCGCCCGGTGCTCCCGGTACGCCGGGCGTACGCCCGGGGGCGACGCCCCCGCCGTCGGGCCCGGGTACTCCGGGAGCGCCGGCGGCGGGATATCTGCCGACCCAGCTCGTCTCCCAGCTCGGTTCCGAGGGCCCGCAGCCGCCCGGTCCGCCGGCCCCTCCCGGTCCGCCCGGCCCTCCTGGCGCGCCCGGAGTCTCGTCCGGTGCCACCCCGCCGCCTCCGGGACCCCCCGGACCGCCCGCGCCCCCCGGTCCTCCTGGTCCGCCCGGGCACCCCGGCTCCACGCCTCCGCCCGGCGGTGGTGTCCACCACGCGGCGACGATGCTGGCGGGCCCCAATCCACTTGGCCCGGGCGCTCCGGGTGGCCCGGGCGCGCCCCAGCCTCCCGGACCGCCCGGTTTCACTCCGCCGCCCCCTCCGGGCGGTGGTGTCCACCACGCGGCGACGATGCTGGCCGGTCCCAACCCGCTTGGCCCGGGCGCACCCGGCGCCCCGCAGCCGCCCGGCCCACCTGGTCCGCCCGGTGTGCCGTCCGGTGCCACCCCGCCGCCTCCGGGACCCCCCGGTCCCCCCGCCGGTCCTCCCGGACCTCCCGGCCCGCCGGGTATGCCGCACGCCTCGCAGGGCGCCCCGCCTCCCGCGTACGGCTATCCCTCGCAGCCCACCGGAACCCCGACCGTCGGACCCGGCTACCAGGCCGTCCTGCGCTACCGCGCGCCCGACGGCTCGGAGGCGCAGCTGATCCGCCGTTCCGCGCCCGGCACCCCGCACCCGGAGTGGCAGATCCTGCACGAGCTGCGCGCCATGAACGTGCCGCCGCAGCAGGTGCTGGAGCTGCACACCGAGCTGGAGTCGTGCGAACTGCCCGGCGGCTACTGCGCCCGGATGATCCGGGAGACCTGGCCACAGGCGCGGATCACCAATATCGCCCCGTACGGCAGGGACCATGCCAGCCGTCAGACGGGCATGCGCCAACTGATCACCCACCAGGGCGAGTTGCACCAGGTGGCGGACGGTCCGGCGCGCCCCGCGCCGGTACGGGCGCCGCTGCCCCAGGTGCAGCAGGCGCCGCCCGTCCCGCCGCAGGCGGTGGCGCAGGAACTGCTGGGCGCGTTCGGGCCGCAGGGCCTGTGCCGGTTCGACCAGCGCGCGGTGGCGCGTCAGGGCGTGCCGGACGTGGTGGCCGCGACGCTGGTGTTCGCGGGGCTGCCGGGTGACTTCAACCCGTTCTTCTGGGCGCAGCCCGCCCAGCCGGTCATCCCGACGCTGGCCGAGCTGGCCGCCCAGCGACAGGTTCAGGCCGCCGTGGACGCGGGCTCGTATCTGGTGATCGGCAGTGACTTCGGCCGCGCGATCTGTGTCCAGTACGGTACGGCGAACATCGTGGCCGTCCCGGTGGAGGCCGGGCCGGGCGGTCAGTCGCACGCCCCGCAGTTCGTGAACACGGGGCTGCCGGAGTTCGTCCGCTGTATGGCACTGCTCGGCCGGATGTGGCGGCTGCGGTACGGGCTCAACCCGGAGCAGGCCGGCCGCTGGACGGTGGACTTCCAGTCCTATCTGGCCGCGCTCGACCCGGCGGCGCTGGCGTCGCCGGAGGGCTGGTGGTCGGTCCTGCTCGAACAGATGTGGGACGGCCTGCTGTAGCCGTACCGAAGGCGCCCGGACCACCGCACCGAGGTCCGGGCGCCTTGCCGTTCCCGCCCGCGTCAGGGGCGTGAACCGGCTCGGTGTCCGGGGCCTGAACCGGCAGCGTGTCCGGCGCCGGGTCCCGGCGGGCCCGCCTGTCCGCTCGGCTCCTCGTCCGTGGGCGGTGGCCCGGGAGCCGTGACCCCGAGCCGTGTCGCCGTGTGTACGGAGCCGTGTCCCCGCGCATCCGGGCCCGGGGTCGTGCCCCCTCGTACCACGAGCCGGCCACGGGCCGACCACGAGCCGACGGCGGCCCCGCGAATCCTTGTTCCCCGAGCCTGTGTTCCCGGCGTTCCCGCGAACCTCGTGACTCCACCCGCCCGTGGTCTCGGACCACCCGCGAGTTCGCGCATTGTCCCGCAAAACGACCCGCAGAGTGTCGCGTTTTGAACGCTTCGCTTCGATCCTGGATGATATGCGCACTATCGCGTCATGTGCTCTGGGTGCCGCGGTGGTCCGCTGTGTCGTGGGGGGCCGGAAGGGATCGCGAAAATGAGTACCGCAGGAGTGCCGCCTCACGGCTTCGACGTCGTACGCCGCGGCTACCGCCCCGAACAGGCCGACGCGTACGTCTCCTCTCTCTCCGAGGAACGCGACGCCTCCTGGGAGCGCGCGGCCCGGCTCACCGTCCTCGCCAAGCAGATGGAGAGCGAGGCGGCCCGGCTGCGGGAGACCGTCGCCGCGCTCGCCCCGCAGACGTACGAGTCGCTGGGCGGGCGGGCCCGGCAGCTCCTCGGGCTGGCGGAGGAGGAGGCGGCGGCGCTGCGCGAGTCCGCCCGTGACGGCGCGCAGGCGACACTGGACACCGCCGCCGACGGTGCCCGTGCCCTCGCCGACCGTACCCGTGCGAACGCCGACGCCGTACGGTCGGCGGCCGAGGAGGACGCCCGGCAGCGCCTCTCCGCGGCCCGCGCGGCCGCCGGTGAGCATCTGACGGCGGCCCGCGGTGAGGCCGCCGGACTGCGCGACGAGGCGATGACCTACTGGCAGGACATGCGCCGGCGCGCCGAGGACCTGCTCGCCCGGCTGGAGTCCGGGCAGGCCGAGCGCTGGGAGTCCGCGGAACACGAGATCGCCGTCCGCCACACCGCCCTTGAGGCCCGGCACGCCGAGCTGACCTCCCGCGCCGAGTCCTCCCGAGCCGAGGCCGAGCGCGCCGTCGCCGGAGCGCAGGAGTACGCCCGCCACACCCAGGAGGACGCGGAGGCCCGCGCCGCGGAGCTGCTCGCCGTGGCCCGTACGGCCGCGGAGCGCACCGCCCGGGAGACGGACCGGATCCTGCGGGAGCACGAGGAGTCGCGCGAGGAGATGCAGGCGCATATGGACCACATCCGCAACAGCCTGGCCTCCCTGACGGGCCGGGCGCCCGCGGACGGTTAGCCGGCGCGGCCGGACTCCCGCCGGGTCCCTGTGGACCCGGCGTCTGCGAGTACCCCCGCCCCTGGGCCCGGCTTCTCCTCGAAGCACTCCCGCCGGGACCCGGGCCGCGTGGTCGGGGTGACCCGACTGCGCCCCGTGCGGGAGCGATTCTCCGCCCGGCGACCGTACGTACCGGACACCTGGGACCCCGCCCTTCCCGTGCGGACGGCGCTCCTTCGACGACACGGCCCGGCCGTCCGTTCCCGCGTGCGGCCGGGGCGCTCCCCGGCCGCCGGTGCCCGGGTAACCCGATGCCGTGCGTACGGCCGTCCCGGACGCGGTCCACCCGGCGGGGACGCCGCCGGTCCGCTCGGGGTGAGCCTTCCGTACCCCGCCTGCCTTGCGGCGGTCCCCGTACCGGCCGTCAAGCCCCGCCCCGCCACGGCTCACGTCCCTCCCGGACCCCGGCGGCGGGCTTGCCCCCCGCCCACCGTCCCGGCTCGCTCGCGCCCACGCGCGCCCTGGCCCCCTCGTCCCTCCTCCGGGTCCCTCCGCCCGCCGGGGGAACGCCCCGCCCCCTGAACAGCGGCACCGGCCGCAGCACTTGAGCCTGACGCGGCGGCAGGGTGCAGGCTCGTGACCGAGGGTCTCCACCCGGGGATGGAGACCCCTAAGGGCCTCTCCCTACGTACGACAGGCGCATGTTCGTACTGAGGGACGACGAGACCGCGGGGTCCGATTCCCTAGCGTGTTCTCACGGCGCCCGGACCGCCCGGCGGGGAAGTCCGGCCGCTCCGGCAGGGGGGCGACCGGACGTTCCGACGGCGGAACAACGCGCTCCGGCGGCGGAACAACGCGCTCCGGCGGCGGGACGCAACGCTGCTCGGGCGCGGCCGGGGCGTACTCCGGGCCCGACGCCGGGCCGGACACGCTCCGGACGCGCTGGGGCAAGCCCCACCGGGGGGTGGGGTAAACCCCCGCACCAAGACGGTGCCCCGCCCCAGCGCGCCGCCCGGCTCCCCGCCGACAGACTCGACACGTACGCGGCGACACCACACGACCACTGATCGAGGAGACATACCGTGACCACGGCTACGACGTTTCCGCCCCACGGGGCCACTGGAGGGCGGACCGCCGTCGCCGCGCGCGGACGACAGGTCGTCAAGGCGTACGGCAGCGGGGAGACCCGGGTCGTCGCGCTCGACCATGTCGACGTGGACATCGACCGGGGCCGGTTCACCGCCATCATGGGCCCCTCCGGCTCCGGCAAGTCCACGCTGATGCACTGCCTCGCCGGGCTCGACACCGTGACCTCGGGCAAGATCTACCTCGACGACACCGAGATCACCGGCCTCAAGGACAAGAAGCTCACCCAGCTCCGCAGGGACCGGATCGGCTTTATCTTCCAGGCGTTCAATCTGCTTCCGACGCTCAACGCCCTGGAGAACATCACGCTCCCCATGGACATCGCCGGCCGCAAGCCGGACACCGCCTGGCTGAACCGCGTCGTGGAGACCGTCGGCCTCGCCGGGCGCCTCAAGCACCGGCCCACCCAGCTCTCCGGCGGCCAGCAGCAGCGGGTCGCCGTGGCCCGTGCGCTCGCCGCACGCCCCGAGATCATCTTCGGCGACGAGCCGACCGGAAACCTCGACTCCCGCGCGGGCGCCGAAGTGCTCGGCTTTCTGCGCCGTTCCGTGGACGAGCTGGGCCAGACCATCGTCATGGTCACCCACGACCCGGTCGCCGCCTCCTACGCGGACCGCGTCGTCTTCCTCGCGGACGGCCGGATCGTCGACGAGATGTTCCGGCCCACCGCCGACGCCGTACTCGACCGTATGAAGGACTTCGACGCCCGGGGGCGTACGTCGTGACCGTATTCAAGACCTCCCTGCGCAACTTCTTCGCGCACAAGGGACGTATGGCGCTCTCGGCCGTGGCGGTGCTGCTGTCCGTGGCCTTCGTCTCGGGCACCCTGGTGTTCACCGACACGATGAACACCACCTTCGACAAGCTCTTCGCCGTCACCTCGTCCGACGTCACCCTCTCGCCCAAGAGCGCGGGCAGCGAGGAGGAGACCCAGAAGACCGGCAAGCCCGAGACGCTGCCCGCGTCCCTGGTACGGAAGATCGAGTCGGTCGAGGGCGTCGAGTTCGTCGAGGGCGTCGCCGCCAGTTCCAGCGTGACCGTCGTCAACGCCGACAACAAGAACATGGGCTCGACGACCGGCGCCCCCACCATCGCGGGCAACTGGACCAAGAGCGATCTCAAGATGTTCGAGATCACCTCCGGCCACGAGCCGCGCGGTCCCACCGATGTGATGGTCGACGCCGACACGGCCGACAAGCACGGCCTGAAGCTGGGCGATGAACTGCGCACCATCTCCGCCGTCGGCGACTTCTCCGCGAAGATCTCCGGCATCACCACCTTCAAGGTCACCAACCCGGGCGCGGCCGTCGTCTACTTCGACACGCCCACCGCCCAGCGTGAACTCCTCGGCAAGGAAGGGCTGTTCGCCCAGCTCTTCGTCACCGCCGCCGACGGCGTGAGCGACGAGCAGCTGAAGCGGGACATCGCCGAGGCCACCGGCGGCGCCTACAAGCTCCAGACCGCCAAGGAGAACGTGGACGAGAGCCGCCAGGACGTCGGCGAGTTCTTGGACGTGATGAAGTACGCGATGCTCGGCTTCGCCGGAATCGCCTTCCTCGTCGGCATCTTCCTCATCGTCAACACCTTCTCGATGCTGGTCGCCCAGCGCACCCGGGAAATCGGCCTGATGCGGGCCATCGGCTCCAGCCGCAAGCAGGTCAACCGCTCCGTGCTGATCGAGGCGCTGCTGCTCGGTGTCATCGGCTCCGTCGCGGGTGTCGGAGCCGGAGTCGGGCTCGCCGTCGGGCTGATGGAACTGATGGGCAGCATGGGCATGAACCTGTCCACGGACGATCTGACCGTCAAGATGACCACACCCGTCGTCGGCCTCACGCTCGGCGTCGTCGTCACCGTCGTCGCCGCGTACATCCCGGCCCGCCGGGCGGGCAAGGTCTCCCCGATGGCCGCCCTCCGCGACGCCGGTACGCCCGGCGACCGCAAGGCCGGCCTCGTCCGGGGCCTGCTGGGTCTGCTGCTCACCGGCGGCGGCGCCGCCGCCCTGGTGATGACCACGCGCGCCGACGAGGCGGGCGACGGTTCGATGTTCCTGGGCCTCGGGGTGTTCCTCACCCTGCTCGGCTTCGTCGTCGTCGGCCCGCTGCTGTCGGGTGTGCTGGTACGGCTCATCAGCGCCCCGACGCTGAGGATGTTCGGCCCCATCGGCCGCATGGCCGAGCGCAACGCGCTGCGCAACCCGCGGCGTACGGGAGCGACCGCCGCCGCCCTGATGATCGGCCTCGCCCTCGTGGCCGCTCTGTCGGTGGTCGGCTCCTCCATGGTCGCCTCCGCCAACGAAGAGCTGGACAAGTCGGTCGGCGCGGACTTCATCGTCATACCGAGCACCTTCCAGCCGATCGTGCCGCAGGCCCACCAGGCGATGGCGAAGGTGCCCGGCATCGACCACATCACCCAGAACAAGGAGGTCCGCGCCAAGATCGTCACCGCCGGCGGCGCCGTCACCAAGGAGTCCCTCACCGCCGCCGACCCGACCTACGCGCAGGACCTGCGCCGGGAGACGGTCGCCGGTGACCTCTCCGCGGCCTACGGCAAGGACTCCATCTCCATCGGCGAGACCTACGCCGACAAGTACGGCGTGAAGGTCGGCGACCCGCTCACCGTCTCCTTCACCGCCGGCCGTACGGCCGAGCTGACGGTCCGGGCGATCACCTCCGACGACAGCAGCCTCGACCAGGGCGCGAAGTACCTCTCCACCGCCACGGCCGAGCAGTACATCCCCGCCGGCAGTATGCCCGGGAACAGCATGCTCCTCGCCTCCGCCGAGGACGGCCAGGAGGACGAGGCGTACGCGGCGCTCAAGAAGGCCCTGGAGCCCTACCCGCAGTACCAGGTGAAGAACCAGGCCGACTACAAGAAGGGCCTCCAGGACCAGATCGGCCAGCTTCTGAACATCGTGTACGGCCTGCTGGCACTCGCCATCATCGTCGCCGTCCTCGGTGTGGTGAACACCCTGGCCCTCTCGGTGGTCGAGCGCACCCGCGAGATCGGCCTGATGCGCGCCATCGGCCTCTCCCGCCGCCAGCTCCGCCGGATGATCCGCCTCGAATCGGTCGTCATCGCCCTCTTCGGCGCCCTCCTCGGACTCGGCCTGGGCATGGCCTGGGGCGCCGCGGCCCAGAAGCTCCTGGCCCTGGAGGGCCTGAGGACCCTGGACATCCCCTGGCCCACGATCCTGACCGTCTTTGTCGCCTCCGCGTTCGTCGGCCTCCTCGCGGCCCTGGTCCCGGCCTTCCGCGCGGGCCGTATGAACGTCCTGAACGCCATCGCCACGGAGTGACCCGGCGGGTGGGGTGACGGGACAACCGGCCCCCGGGGCGCGCGGAGGAACCGCGCCCCGGGGGCCGCCTGTTGCTCACCCGCCCTCCCGGGGGCCGTGCACCCACCCGCGGCCCACACGGTCCTCGGGGCCCGGCCCCGGGACGAGCAGGGGTGCGCACGCGGGGCACGCGTACAGGGTGCGACCGGGGCTGCCCGGGGTCTCGATCCTCCGGACCGTGACGGGCGCGGCGGTCGACCGTGAGCAGCGCAGGCAGCGGGCGGAGCGCTCGGGCGGTACGGGAACGGTGAGCCCTCGCAGGTTCATCCCGCCGCTCCCCGGCGCGCCGGCACGGAGAACTGTCCGTACCGCGCGTAGAGGCCGTTCAGGATCCGGACCTGCCCGCCGATCGCCACGTACACCAGCCTCCGTGGCCGCCGGACGACGGCCTTCAGCCGGAGTGTCCGGTCCAGCAGGCAGTACGGGCGGGTCAGCCGGACATCCTCGCCCCGTAAGGGTGCGTGGCGTTCGATGACATGCACCGGCGTCGGGGTGGGCCAGGGACGCTCCCAGAGGCCGACCGGGACACCGGCGGGGCCGGCATCCGGGGCCTCGGCGGCCCGATGGCGTCCCCGGGAGGGAAGCACCAGCTCCAGTGCCCGGACGAGGGCATGCCGGACAGCGTCACGCATACGTGGTTCAGCTCCTTGTCGGCTGCTCTGCGAGCCCCGGTGGACCGGTCCTGAGCGGTACGCCGGGGCGATTTGTCTGCGGGAATAGGCGCGGGCGGCGGGCGGTCGGGCCCGATGGCGCGGGCGGCCTCAGGTGCTTCCCTGGTTGAATAGAACGTTCCATCCAATGCGGGTACGGCTTTGAATGTTGGCGTCCTTGACGGCGTCGCTCATGGCGTCGGACTGGACGGCGGGACGCAGATCCCGGGCGGGCGCGTCCCACTCGCGTCCGCCATTGAGCGGCCGGAGCTGGTAGTTGGTGCCGACGCGATCCATGACCCGCCCGACCTTGCCGAGCCCGATGTCTTTGACGACATCCCCGAGCGCGGGGGAGTAGACCTCGGAGTCCTCCGCCGGATCGTTCAGGGCAGAGTGCCCTGTGCGGGCCTGTCCGAGAGCGTGCGTCCCACCGTTCCCCTCGGCCTGGAACGGTGGTTCTCTGCCGGTCATCGTCGTAAGCCGCCCTTCGCTCGTCGTGCCCTTGCGGTGCGTGTTCAGGTGAACACAACGAGGCGTAGAATGGCCTTCTTTGAATGAGATCATTCAAATCCTGGCGCCCATGGGATGCCTGGTGGAGATGGCAATTGGGGAGGTCGGACGCATGAGGGACGCAGAGCCTGGGCAGAGTTTGAATCCCCTGGAGCGCTTCGGTCTGGAGGTCCGAGAAGTGCGCCGTGGCCGCAAGCTCACGCAGAAACAGCTGGGCAGAGCGGCCGGGTACACCGACGGATACGTCAGCAAGGTCGAGGCGGGTGCCCTCATGCCGAGCGAGAAGTTCGCTCACGGATGTGATCTCGCGTTTGGGACACATGGCCTCTTCGCGCGCTTGCTGCGTCGAGTTGAGGAAGGGGAGCATCCCTCATGGTTCGTGCCGTACCTGCAACTGGAGTGGAAGGCGGCGCGCATTCTCGACTTCTCGACCACGAGCATCATGGGGATGCTGCAGACCGAGGAGTACGCGCGAGCCATCTTCCGCGCAGGGCATCCACGGGAGGCGGCGGAGGTGATTCAAGGCAAGGTCTCGGCACGCATGAGTCGTCACGAGGTCCTACAGCGGGAGCAGCCGCCGACGCTGTGGGTCATCCTCCACGAATCCTGTCTGCGGACTGTGGTCGGTGGCCCGGTGGTGATGGCCGGGCAGTTGGAGCATCTGATCTCCATGGCCGCCTCGCCCGGAGTAGATCTTCAGGTGATCCCGTTCTCCGCGGGCGCGGCCGCCGTGCACACACTGGCGTTCACACTGCTCGCGTTCGACGATGGCCCGACGGCGCTGTACGCGGACGATGTCCCCAAGGGCGGCAGGATCTACCGCTCTCCGGACACGGTGAGCGCTGCCGTGGAGAACTTTGATCGGTTGCGAGCCCATGCCCTGCCACCAGATGATTCGGTAGCTCTGATGACGGCCGTGCACAAGGAGTACACACCATGAGTCAGCACGAATTCACCGCGATCGACTGGGTCAGTTCGTCCTACAGCGGCTCATCCGGCGGGCAGTGCGTCGAGTGGGCCCCCGCATACACCGCGTCCCACACCCTCGTCCCCATACGTGACAGCAAGATGACGGGCGGTCCGACCGTCGTGGTCGGCACGGAGGCGTGGGATTCATTCGTCGAGGCCGTGAAGGGGGCCGCGCTGTAGGAGATCGCCCGGCCGCCACCCGAACGGCCGCCGAGATCGCGCGGGACGGAATACGGGGCCTCCGGCCGCCCGTTGGGGCCGACATGGCAGACACACACTTCGACCCGCACGCCCTGCTCGCACGGAGCCGGCTCGGCGTACTCGCGACGATCAAGTCCGACGGGCGCCCGCAGCTCTCTCCCGTCCTTCCGTTCTACGACAGGGCGGCCGGTGTCATCAGGGTGTCGACCACCGACGGGACCGCCAAGGTCGCCAATCTGCGCCGGGACCCACGGGCGGCGCTGGAGGTGACCAGCCAGGACGGCCGGGAGTGGGCGACCGCCGAGGGCACGGTCACCGTGGTTGGGCCCGGTGACGACCCGCACGGTCCCGAGGTCCAGGCGCTGGTCGACTACTACCGCGCCGCCGCCGGTGAGCACCCGGACTGGGACGAGTACCGGTCGGTCATGGTGTCCGACCGCAGAGTGCTGGTGACGATCACGGTCGACAACGTCTACGGGGCGAGCCTCCGCTGACGGTTCCCTCGGCTCTTGTGGGTCGGACGCCCTGGGTTCCGTCCCGAGCGCGGCCACTTCCATCCGTCCGGCGTTTGAGGACGGACCCGTGCCGGGGCTACCCCGTGCTGAGGGTCCGTTTCCGTCGCTGCCCGCTGTCTCCAGGGGTGGATGCTCCTGGGGTTCGGCGCGGGGCCGGGCGGCCATTCTCAGCCCGTCCGGCGTTTGAGGACGGACCTTGGGTGCGGGTTACCCGAGCCGGGATGCGGGGTGCCTCTTCGCGCCTGCCCTGGCCGTGTGTCCGGTGCGGGCGCCTTGGACTTCCTCGCGTCTCGGAGCCGGGGGAGGCCATGTTCAGCCTGTCCGGCGTTTGAGGACGGACCCCCGCCCGGGGCCACCCGCACCGCGGGGATCGGCCGCCCCCGGGGTTCTCTTTCGTGTGGTGCGCGCACCCGGGGGCGGGGTTGGCCTCCGGGCCCCCGAGGTCGGGACAGGTGCGCCGGGGCAGGGGCGTCGGCGGGGCGGGGCCGTACCGCGGAGGACGCCCCCGCCCCCGGGGGCTCCGCGCGCGGGGAGCGCGGGGGCGGGCGTACGCTGGAGACCCCCGGCCCGTTCAACGTGTCGGGTCCTTCGCGTTGCCCGCTCGCCGCCTCGTCCTGGGATGGAACCGTTTTCATGAGCCTGCACGGTCTGCTCGATGCCGTCGTACGTGACCCCGCGCTCGCCGAAGCGGTGGACGCTGCCCGTGGCGCGGGCCGTATGCATGTCGACCTGGTCGGACCGCCCGCCGCGAGGCCCTTCGTGGTGGCCGCGCTGGCGCGGGACAGCGGGCGGCCGGTCCTCGCCGTCACCGCGACCGGCCGGGAGGCCGAGGACCTGGCCGCGGCGCTGCGCTCACTGCTGCCCGAGGAGGGCATCGCCGAGTACCCGTCCTGGGAGACGCTGCCCCACGAGCGGCTCTCCCCCCGCTCCGACACCGTGGGCCGCCGCCTCGCGGTGCTGCGCAGGCTCGTCCACCCCTCGAAGGACGACCCGGCCGCCGGGCCCGTGTCCGTGGTGGTCGCGCCGATCCGTTCCGTACTGCAACCGCAGGTCAAGGGCCTGGGGGAGCTGGAACCGGTCTCCCTGCGCACCGGGCGGCAGGCGGATCTGAACGAGGTCGTGGACGCGCTCGCGGCAGCCGCGTACTCCCGGGTCGAGCTGGTCGAGAAGCGCGGCGAGTTCGCCGTGCGCGGCGGCATCCTGGATGTCTTCCCGCCCACCGAGGAACATCCGCTGAGGGTGGAGTTCTGGGGCGACGACGTCGAGGAGATCCGGTACTTCAAGATCGCGGACCAGCGCTCTCTGGAGATCGCCGAGCACGGACTGTGGGCCCCGCCCTGCCGTGAGCTGCTGCTGACGCCCGAGGTGCGGGAGCGGGCCGCCGCGCTCGCAGAGGCCCACCCCGAGCTGGGCGAACTGCTCGGCAAGATCGCCGAGGGCATCGCCGTCGAGGGGATGGAGTCCCTCGCGCCGGTGCTCGTCGACGACATGGAGCTGCTCATCGACGTACTGCCCCGGGGGTCGATGGCCGTGGTGTGCGACCCGGAGCGGGTCCGTACGAGGGCGGCGGACCTGGTGGCCACCAGCCAGGAGTTCCTGCATGCCTCCTGGGCCGCGACGGCGGGCGGGGGAGAGGCCCCCATCGATGTCGGCGCGGCCTCGCTGTGGGGTATCGCGGACGTACGGGACCGGGCCCGCGAACTGGAGATGATGTGGTGGTCGGTCTCCCCGTTCGCCTCCGGCGCCACCGACATCGCAACCGCACCCGGAACCGGGATCGGAACGGGAGCAGGAGCCGGGACAGGGACGGGGACAGGGACGGGGTTCGGCGCCGATGGCGGGCTGCCGGACGACATCGTCGGCGACGACACCCTCAAGCTCGGCATGCACGCCCCGGAGTCCTACCGCGGCGACACCGCCCGCGCTCTCGCCGACACCAAGGGCTGGCTCGCGAACGGCTGGCAGACGGTCTATGTGACCGAGGCCCACGGCCCCGCCACCCGTACCGTCGAGGTGCTCGGCGGTGAGGGCATCCCCGCCCGGCTGGACCCCGGCCTCGCGGACATCTCGCCGTCCATCGTCCATGTGGCGACCGGCTCGATCGACTACGGCTTCATCGACCCGGCGCTGCGGCTCGCCGTGCTCACGGAGACCGATCTGTCCGGCCAGAAGGCGGCCGGCAAGGACGGCCAGCGGATGCCCACCCGCCGCCGCAAGACGATCGACCCGCTCACCCTGGAGACCGGCGACTACATCGTCCACGAGCAGCACGGCGTCGGCCGCTACATCGAAATGGTCCAGCGGACGGTTCAGAACGCGACCCGCGAGTACCTCGTCGTCGAGTACGCCCCCGCCAAGCGCGGCCAGCCCGGCGACCGGCTCTACATCCCCACCGATCAGCTGGAGCAGATCACCAAGTACGTCGGCGGCGAGGCGCCCACCCTGCACCGCCTCGGCGGCGCGGACTGGACGAAGACGAAGGCGCGCGCGAAGAAGGCGGTCAAGGAGATCGCCGCCGATCTGATCAAGCTCTACTCGGCCCGGATGGCAGCTCCGGGTCACGCCTTCGGCCCGGACACGCCCTGGCAGCGGGAGCTGGAGGACGCGTTCCCGTACGCGGAGACCCCCGACCAGCTCTCCACCATCGCCGAGGTCAAGGAGGACATGGAGAAGACGGTCCCCATGGACCGGCTGATCTGCGGCGACGTCGGCTACGGCAAGACCGAGATCGCCGTCCGGGCGGCGTTCAAGGCGGTCCAGGACGGCAAGCAGGTCGCGGTCCTCGTACCGACGACCCTGCTGGTGCAGCAGCACTTCGGCACCTTCTCCGAGCGCTACTCCCAGTTCCCGGTCAACGTCCGGGCGCTGTCCCGCTTCCAGTCCGACACGGAGGCGAAGTCCACCCTGGAGGGGCTGCGCGAGGGCGCGGTCGACATCGTCATCGGCACCCACCGGCTGTTCTCGTCCGAGACGAAGTTCAAGGACCTCGGACTGGTCGTCGTCGACGAGGAGCAGCGCTTCGGCGTCGAGCACAAGGAGCAGCTGAAGAAGCTGCGCGCCAATGTGGATGTGCTCACCATGTCCGCCACCCCGATCCCGCGCACCCTGGAGATGGCGGTCACCGGCATCCGCGAGATGTCGACGATCACCACCCCGCCGGAGGAGCGCCACCCGGTCCTCACCTTCGTCGGCCCCTACGAGGAGAAGCAGATCGGCGCGGCCATCCGCCGTGAACTGCTGCGAGAGGGCCAGGTCTTCTACATCCACAACCGGGTCGAGTCCATCGACCGCGCGGCGGCCCGGCTGCGGAACATCGTCCCCGAAGCCCGTATCGCCACCGCCCACGGCCAGATGTCGGAGAACGCGCTCGAACAGGTCGTCGTCGACTTCTGGGAGAAGAAGTTCGACGTCCTCGTCTCCACCACGATCGTCGAGTCGGGCATCGACATCTCCAACGCCAACACCCTGATCGTCGAGCGCGGTGACAACTTCGGCCTCTCCCAGCTCCACCAGCTGCGCGGCCGGGTCGGCCGGGGCCGTGAGCGCGGTTACGCCTACTTCCTGTACCCGCCGGAGAAGCCGCTGACGGAGACCGCGCACGAGCGCCTCGCGACCATCGCCCAGCACACCGAGATGGGCGCGGGCATGTACGTCGCCATGAAGGACCTGGAGATCCGCGGCGCGGGCAACCTCCTCGGCGGCGAGCAGTCCGGCCATATCGCGGGCGTCGGCTTCGACCTGTACGTCCGCATGGTCGGCGAGGCGGTCGCCGACTACCGCGCCTCCATCGACGGCGGAGTGGTGGAGGAGCCCCCGCTGGAGGTCAAGATCGAGCTCCCCGTCGACGCGCACGTCCCCCACGACTACGCGCCGGGCGAGCGGCTGCGCCTCCAGGCGTACCGTGCGATCGCCTCCGTGAACACCGAGGAGGACATCAAGGCGGTACGCGAGGAGCTGACCGACCGCTACGGCAAGCTCCCCGAGCCGGTGGAGAACCTGCTGCTGGTCGCGGGGCTGCGCATGCTGGCCCGCGCCTGCGGGGTCTCCGAGATCGTGCTCCAGGGCTCGAACATCCGCTTCGCACCGGTGGAGCTGAGGGAGTCCCAGGAACTGCGCCTGAAGCGTCTGTATCCCCGTACGGTCATCAAGCCCGCGGCCCACCAGATCCTCGTGCCCCGCCCGGCGGCAGCCAAGATCGGCGGCAAGCCGGTGGTGGGCCGGGAACTGCTGTCGTGGACGGGCGAGTTCCTGACGACGATCCTGTCCGGCTGACGACTGCTCCTGGTCCGGGCCGCCCCGGCGCAGTTCGGGTCTGCGGCCGGACCAGGGACCGTTATGGTCCTCAGGGGCGTCGCTGCCACCAACGGCGCTTGGCGATCGCGATTTTGACCTGCTCGCCGTGGACGGTGATGACCGTGTGCCAACTGCCATGGGTGTTCAGGGCGCGTTCGACGGTGCCTGCGGAAAATGCCTTGTTGGCCATCAAGGCGCCCTGTGACGCTGCCTCCGGCGCACGCGCCACAAGGTCGGTGATGTACTCCATGACGGCCAGTTGCGCGTCAGGGAGGGAGTGGACTCGCACATCCCTTCCGTCCAGCGTCAACGTGTAGTTGCCCATCTACACCTTTTCCCTGCAAGCGATCACAGACCAACAGCCCTTGGCGGGAGATCTGCTGCGCCTGCTCGGCTGGCTGGCCCCCTCTCCGCTGCCACGCGACGTCCTTCGAGAACTACCCACCGACCTGAGTGAGGACCCGTTCGCCGTGGAGGAGGCTCTGGCTCTCCTCCACGACTACAGCATGATCACCTTGACCCGCCGGACCGTGGCAGTCCACGCCCTGGTCCAGGCAGTCGCACGTGCTCCCGACGCCGCCGATCCCAATCGAACGGGTGAAGCCATCGCCAGGGCCCGCCGATACGCCACGGAGATGCTGGAGCGTGCCCTGCCGGAGAACCCTCTGCTCAATATCTCCGGCTGGTCCCGCTGGCGCGAGCTCCTGCCCCATCTGCGGGCTCTTACGGACCGGACCCCTGCGGAGGGCGACCTGTGCGTCGCCGGTCTGCTCGTAGCCGCGTCCGGATTCCTCCAGGGCGACGGCAGTCCGGCCACGGCCGTATCCTGCGCACAGCGCGCGGTCACCATCTACCGGCGCCTGGAGGGCTCCGACCACCCGGACACTCTCTTCGCGCGCAGCTTCCTCGCCAGCGCTCACCGGGCCGCAGGCGATCTGGACAGCGCGGCCCCACTGCATGAGCAGCTTCTTGCCGACCACGAGCGCCTACACGGTCCTGATCACCCTGATACCCTCACAGCCCGCGCGAACTTGGCCTACCTTCATGGCCTACGGGGCCAGTCGGCGGCGGCGCGTGATCTGCACGAGCGGAACCTGACCGACATGCAGCGCGTCTACGGATCCGACCACCCACACACCGTCAACGCCCGCGCGAATCTGGCTGCCGCCTACCGCGACCTGGGTGAGGTGCAGAAGGCCATCGGTCTTCACCGCGAGGCAGTTGCCGACTCCGAGCGTGTCCATGGCCCCGATCACCCCGAGACCATTACCGCCCGGAGCAACCTCGCCTGCGCCCTCCACCTTGCCGGTGATTTCGATGCGGCCCTTACTCTCCATGGTCGCGTCCTGGCCGACCGGGAGCGTCTCTATGGCCACGAGCACCATCTCACCGATCTGGCCCGTGAGTTTTTTCAAGGCACCCGCACAGCACGTGACAGGGAGCAACGATGACTGCGGACCGTCCTTCGGCCCCAAGGTATGGCAAGCGTGGCCGGCAACCTGTCGAAGAGGTCGACGTCCCTGGTGCCCACCGTGCTGCCTCCTCCCGCAGACATTGGACGCGTCGCCTCGTCCGCCCCGCCCCTGATGGGTGCTCGGTTCGATCGCCACGCGCGGCACCGGCACTGCTCCTGCCCGGGGCGGTGACCGGGACGCTGCCATCAGTACTCTGCGGAGGTGAAGAACAGTCGTAAGGCCCGCAGAACGTATGCGATCGCCCTGCTCGGTACAGCCGTTCTCCTCGCCGGGTGCGAGAAGGGTGACGGTCCGTCGGCGGACGGTGGGGGCGGCGGGGCGGGAAGTGCGGACGCGCGCGGTGTCAGCCCGCTCGACAACCCCGAGGGGACGCGGCCCGGTCTCGGTGCCATCGGCACGGGCGGGGCACGGGCCGAGGCGCGGCGCCTCATCGAGACGGTGCCGACCAAGGGGCGCGGGCCCAAGACCGGTTACGGGCGGGAGCGCTTTGGGAGTGCGTGGCTGGATACGGCGGACGGGGTGCCGCTGGCGCGTAACGGCTGTGACACCCGTAATGATCTGCTCGCCCGGGACGGCCGGGATCTGCGGTACCGCGAGGGCTCGGACTGTGTGGTCGTGGCGATGACCCTGGACGACCCGTACACCGGCGCGGTCATCGACTGGCGCAAGCGGGACGCGTCGGCCGTGCAGATAGACCATGTGGTCCCGTTGTCGTACGGCTGGCAGCTGGGCGCGGCCCGCTGGAGCGACGAGAAGCGGCGGCGGTTCGCGAACGACCCGCTGAATCTGCTGCCCGTGGACGGCCCGGCGAACGGGCGGAAGGGCGATTCGGGTCCCGCGTCCTGGCTCCCGCCGAACAAGAAGGTGCGGTGCGCGTACGCGGTGCGGTTCGCGCAGGTCGCGGTGGAGTACGACCTGCCGGTGACCGCCCCCGACAAGAGGGCGATGCTCACCCAGTGCCGAGCCCCCTGACGCCGGGCCGGCTGTTCATCGCGAGCCGCGGCGAGGGGTGTCCCCATTGGATGGATCGTTCTATTCGGTGAGCAACAGTGGGGGAGCGGGCGGGGCAGCGGCCGCCGTCGGTCGCGCGTTCCGGTGCGTACTCGACCCGGAGTGACCGGCCGGTGCGGCGGAGGGCTCATCGAGGGCCCCTTCCGCCGGGCGAGCGGCGAACGATGCGCCGCTCCCGTCGCGCGTGTGGTGTACGGGTGCAGCGCGCCGCTTCTTTCCGGCCGGGACCGACTCCGCCGGGGCGGCACCCGCCGGAGGCGGCACGCGAAGAAGGCCGCTCCCCCGGGGCGGCCTTCTTCACGGTCGGGCGACGGGTCCGGGCGGGTCGTACGACCCCGGGCCCGTCTGGTCCCGCTACCCGATGTCCAGGATCTCCCCGGCCGGGGGTTTCTTCGCCGGGACCGGCTTGTCGTAGTCGGAGAAGGTCATCGTGCCCGGCTCCGCACTGCCCGCCTCGTCGAGCCGGAGGATGTAGGGCTGCCCCTCCACGGCGACATAGATGGTGTAGGTCGTCCGGCCGGCCTTCTCGATGAGCTTGAGCGCCTTCCGGCCGTTCACCGTGGTCTCACCGGCCCGGCGGGCGATCGTGCTCTCGTCGCCGAGGACCTCGCCGAGCAGCTTGTCGAGATCACAGAGTTCGAGCATGTCCTTGGCATCGGGCTCGGAGAGGCCGGCCTTCACCCACTTGCCCTTCATCATGGCGATGACCGCGTCCGTTTCCGCCTTGGGCTCCCCTGTGGACTCCGCCCGGAGGAACGCCTCGTCGAACCGCATGTACGCGACGTCGCCGATCTTGATCAGATCCATCCTGCCGGACGTCCCGGGGGACATGTCCCCCGCACAGTCGCCCTTGGAGCTGATGGCTATCCGGGCTCTCATCGGGCCGTCGGACGACGTGCCGTCCATGCCGAGGGTGAGGGAGGTGGCGCTCTTGGTGGCCTTGACCGCCATGGTGGCGATCTCCCCTCCGGACTTGCCGGGGAACGCCTCGGCCGGGGTGGTCGAGTCCTTCCCGGTGCCGCCGGACTCCCCGCCACCGGACTTCGCGGCACCGGCCGGACTCCGGCTCTCACCGGAGGTCTTGGACTCCTTGCTGCCCTTGGAGTCCTGACAGGCCGTGGCACCGAGTGCGAGTGCCGCGGTGAGGACGGCGACGGCGAGGGTCCGGCCGCGGCGGGAGGGGGTGACGGGCATCGGGTTCTCCGTGGGGTGGTGCGCGGCGGTGCGAGGAGCCGGGCGGACGGTCAGAGCTTCAGTTCCCAGATCACCGCGTCGTGGGTGAAGTCGGGGGTGACCTCGACCGTGAGGTCCTTGGCGGTGGCCGGGGTGTCGAAGGCGTAGGTCACCGTGGACTTCTTCCCGGGCAGGATCGTGCCGTCGAAGCCGCCGCCGACCTTGTCGTCGAAGATCTGCTCGGCGGTGACACCCTCCGCACCGGCGCGGGCGTCGGCGAGGACCAGCGTGGAGTCGAAGCTCTCCTGGCCGGCGTTCTCGACGACCACGGTGACCTTGTACGCCTTGTTGCCCGGCGTGACGCCCGAGGCGTACTCGCTCGGGGTGTAGGGGCTGGCGGCGGAGACGGTGACCTTCAGGTTGTCGTCGTAGACGGCGGTGTCACCGGCCGCGAAGACCTCACCGCCGCCGCCCGACCCCTTGTCGCCGCCCCCGCTCTTGCCCTTCCCCTTACCCTTGCCCTTGCCTTTCCCCTTGCCCTTCTTGCCCTTGTCGAACGAGTCGGTGTCGGACTCCGCCGAGGACGCGGCTTCGTTGACGGACCGGTCCAGCTCGTCCACCGCGTCGCCCATGATCTGGAGCGTGAACACCGCGCCGACGACCGCGAAGACCATGCCGACGCCACCGAGGATCGCGCCGACGGGGTTGTTCGGCCTGCCGTTCTTCGCCCGTCCCGACAGGCCGACGATCAGGGCGACCAGACCGAGGATCCCGCCGATCCAGAAGAGGAACGGGATCAGACCGACGATGAGGGCGATGATGCCCAGCACCAGCGCGGCCTTGGGGCGCTTCGCCGGCGGATCGGCGCGGTGGGAGGGGCCGGAGCCGCCCCACTGCGGGTCCTGCTGGGGCCCGCCCCACTGGGGGGTCTGCTGGGGTCCGCCGTGTGGGGGCTGAGGCTGCTGCATGGAGTGGGACATGGACGTTTTCTCCCGGACATAACGGTGTGTGGGCCGGATGTTGTCAACGGCCCCGTGAAGCGACGGGGGTAATAAGAGCAGAGCCTGTGAACCGAGTCAACATGGGTTGTGTGATTGTGCACTGCATGCAGTGTGAATGGGTCTCTCTGGTGAACATCGGTATGATCGGCAACACAGCGGGGGGGCTACCGAGCAGCGGGTGCGGATGATCACGGAGGCCAGCAGGTGCCAGAGAGCGCAAGCGAGGTGACCGCGGCCGGGATCGCCCGGCTCGCGGGAGTGGGACGGGCCGCGGTCAGCAACTGGCGGCGGCGCCACGCCGACTTCCCCAAACCCGTCGGCGGTACGGAGACCAGTCCGTCCTTCGCCCTCACCGACGTGGAGCGATGGCTTCGTGACCAGGGGAAACTCGCCGAGGTCCCGCTGCGGGAACGCGTCTGGCAGCAGCTCGCCGACCACCCCGCCACCGCCGCCGACGTCCTGGTGCAGGCGGGCTGCGCCCTGCTGCTCGTACGGGACCGGCCGACCACCTGGCAGGAGCTGACCGCCCGCTCCGACGAGCGCATGGCGGAACTGCTGCCGACCGCGCTGGAGCAGGCGCTGGGCTCCCGCTTCGGCGACGGGCGCACCGAGCGCGCCAGGCTGTTCACAGGCCCCGGGCGCTCGGCCGGCGTCCGCCCGGAGAACCTCGTCCCGTTCCTCCGCTCCACCGGTGAACTGGCCGGGCAACTGGGCACCCGGCAGACGTACGAGTTCCTCCTCGGGAGGTTCCTGGACGCGAATCTGCGCCAGTACACACCCACCCCGCCCGGCCCGGCCGCGCTCATGGCCGCCATCGCCGTACGCGGCCCCGGCCGTACCGTCCTCGATCCGGCGGCCGGCGCCGGCACCCTGCTGTGCGCCGTCGAGCACCCCGCCGTCCTCTGCGCCCAGGACGCCGACACCGGCCTCACCGCGCTCACCGCGCTGCGCCTCGCCCTGCGCGGCGACGCCACCGTGAGCGCCCGCTCCGGCGACACCCTGCGCGCCGACGCCTTCCCCGATGTCACGGCCGACGCGGTGCTGTGCCATCCGCCGTTCAACGAACGCAACTGGGGACACGAGGAGCTGGGCTACGACCCGCGCTGGGAGTACGGCTTCCCGGCCCGTACCGAGTCCGAACTCGCCTGGGTCCAGCACGCGCTGGCCCGGCTGCGCCCCGGGGGCACCGCCGTGCTGCTGATGCCGCCCGCCGCCGCGTCCCGACGCTCGGGCCGCCGGATCCGGGCCGGGCTGCTGCGCCGCGGGGCGCTGCGGGCCGTCATCGCGCTGCCGGCGGGCGCCGCGCCTCCCTACGGCATCCCGCTCCACCTCTGGGTGCTGCGCAAGCCGGACGCGGGGCGCAGCCCGTCGCCGGAGCTGCTCTTCGTGGACACCACCGAACTCGCCGGGGCGGGCGGGGGCCGTGACCGGCTCGACTGGCAGGCCGTGCACAACGCCGTACTCGACGCCTGGGAGCCGTTCGACGGGGCCGGGGCCCCGGGCCGCCGGGCGGAGGACCGCGCCGGGGTCAGCCGGGCCGTGCCCGTCATCGAACTCCTCGACGACGATGTGGACCTGGCCCCGGCCCGCCATGTGCCGCCCGCCGCCACCGGCGGGGACGCGGACGAACTCCAGCGGGTACGGGACCGGCTGGCAAACACCCTCAAGCTCACCGGGAAACTCACCCCCGCACCCGGCGAGCCGGGACGGGCGGCCCCCGGCCTGGCCGCACCCTGGCCGACGACCACCATCGGTGAACTGGCCCGCGCGGGCGCGCTGGTGATCCGCGCGGGCACCGCGTCCGCCGTACCCGGATCACCGGGATCCCCTGGATCGGCTGGATCACCGGGGTCGTCCGGGGCGCCTGGGTCGTCTGTGTTGTCAGGGTCGTCAGGGTCGTCAGGGGGGACAGTCCTCACCGAACAGGACGTCCTCGCCGGGTCACCGCCGTCGGGCGTGCTCCAGGAGGTGCCCGCGGGCCCGGAGAGCTCCGCCGTATCCGGTGACCGCGCGGGTACGGGCGGCACGGCGGAGGCCGGGACGGTCGCCGGGATCCCGGCCGGGGGCGTGGCACAGGCACCGGCCCCCGCCCGCCCCGATCCGCCCGCCCGCCCGGAGGAGGACGCCGTCCGCATCCAGGAGGGCGATGTCGTCGTACCCGTCCACGGCGGCGGCACCGTCGTCCGCGTGGTCGACGCGGCCACCGCGGGCGCCGCACTCGGCCGCAGCCTCCAGTTGCTGCGCCCCGACCCGGAGGCGCTGGACCCCTGGTTCCTGGCCGGGTTCCTGCGCGGTACCGCCAACACCCGGCAGGCCAGCAGCTATGTCTCCACCGCGACCCGGCTCGACGTACGACGGCTGCAACTGCCGCGGGTGGCTTTGGCAGACCAGCGGCGCTACGGTGAACGCTTCCGCGCGCTGGCCGCGTTCGAGGACGCGCTGCGGCTGGCGGGGCGGCTCGGTGAGCAGTTGGTGCAAGGGCTGTACGACGGCCTCACGGACGGCACCGTACAACCGGACGGCGCACCGCGGCCGAACCGCGGCCGGCGAACGGCCTGAGCGGGACCGAACGGACTGAAGAGCGGACTGACATGCGGAATCGGGGGTTCACATGTCCGGAGTGGCCTATCGGGCAACAGGCGGGCACAACCCCTGAGCCGTTGTCGTCATCGGTGTATACGCTCGTCCCTACCCACCTCGCCTCGTCCCCAGGTCACCAGGAGCAGGAATGCACGGCCCCGGCTATGCCCCTCAGCAGTCCGGTCCACCGTCGACCGCGGCGGCCATCGTGCTCCGCGTGGTGTTCCTGACCCTCTCGGTGTTCAGCTGCGGCATGCTCGCCTGGGCCACCATGCTGCGGGTCGCGACCATCCGGCGGCGGGCATCCGACTGGGTCCTGTTCGTGGCGAGCTTCATCCTGACGGTCGTCCTGCTCATCGTGATCTCCGAGTGGGGCGCCCAGGGGAACGACCCGATCAACGGCGTCGACTGGGCGGTGCTGATGTCGCTGTTCGGCCTGGCCATCGGGTCGGCCGTCCACTACCTGATCATCGACATCCGCCATCTCGACATCCGCCGGGCCGCGTGGTCGGGGCAGACGGCCTCGTTCAACCCCGGGGTCACCGGGGGCTTCGGGCCGCCGCCGGCGAACCACGGGTACGGGTATCCGCCCCACCAGACCACCCAGCCCTCCGCGGCGCCGGGTTACGGCTACCCGCCCCCGGCCGCCGCCCGGCCTCCCCAGCCCCAGCCCCAGCCGCAGCACCACCCCCAGCCGCACGCTCAGCCTCAGCTCCACCCGCACCAGAACCCGGGCACCCCGGTCGCACCGGTGCCGCACGCCCCCGCGCCGGGCCCCGCCACCCCGCCCGCTGCCGCCGACAAGCCCCGGATCGACCAGGTCCGCGCCGAACTCGACGAACTGAGTGACTACCTGCGCAAGGAGCAGGGTCGGTGAACGGACGCGTCGTTTCGGAGCGGTACGAACTGTCCGCTCTCATCGGACAGGGCGGTATGGGCCAGGTCTGGACGGCGTACGACCGGCGGCTCGACCGCCGGGTGGCGGTCAAACTGCTGCGGCCCGACCATATGGCCCACGGCTCCGACGCCGACGAGATGCGCCGCCGCTTCGTCCGCGAGTGCCGGGTGACCGCCCAGGTCACCCACCCCGGACTGGTCACCGTCCATGACGCCGGCAGCGCGGACGACGACCTCTATCTCGTGATGCAGTACGTCGAGGGCGCGGACCTCGCCGACCACTTCGCCGAGCACGAGCCGTACCCGTGGCAGTGGACCGTCGCGGTCGCCGCCCAGCTCTGCGCGGTGCTCGCCGCCGTGCACGCGGTGCCGATCGTGCACCGCGACCTCAAGCCGCGCAATGTGATGGTCAAGCCCGACGGCACGGTGACCGTCCTCGACCTCGGGGTCGCCTCCGTCATCGACACGGACACCACCCGGCTCACCCACACCGGCTCACCGATCGGCAGCCCCGCCTATATGGCTCCCGAGCAGGCGATGGGCGGCGCGGTCGGCCCGTACACCGACCTGTACGCCCTCGGGGTGCTGATGCACGAACTCCTCAGCGGGAACGTGCCCTTCGCGGGCTCCACCGCCCTCGGTGTCCTCCACCGGCATCTGTACGAGGCCCCGCTCCCGGTCCGCCGGATGCGCCCCGACATCCCGGAGCCGCTGGAGGCCCTGGTGCTGCGGCTGCTCGCCAAGGACCCGCAGCACCGGCCGTCGGGTGCCCAGGAGGTGTACGAGTCACTCGCGCCCCTGCTGCCCCAGCGCGGTGTCCCCAGCGGGCCGCTCGACCCCACCCGCCCCTTTCTGCGCCCGCACGCGCCCTGGCCGGACCGGGCCACGGCCGCCCCCCAGCCCGCCCCGGTCGTCGCGCCCCCGCCCGGGCGGCCCGATGTGGCCGCCGCCGTGGACGAGGTCAAGCGCCTGCTCGGCGAGGGCAGCATCGCCCGGGCCGTGGACATCCTCGGCGGTATCCTCCCGGCCGCCGCGGCCGAGCACGGAGAGCGCTCCCCGGTCGTGCGTATCCTGCGCAAGCAGTACGCGACGACGCTGATGGACGACGGGCAGTACCGCCGCGCGCTGCCCGAGCTGCGGCGGCTGGCGGACGACCGGGCGGCCGAGGCGGGCCCGGCCGATCCGCAGACGCTCCAGTTCCGCTACGACGCGGCCCACTGCCTGGAGCAGCTGGGTGAGGCGGCCGCCTCCATCGCCGAGTACCGCGCGGTGCTGCCGTACTACGAGAACGGCGGCGACCAGGCGCGTGCCTTCGACGTCCGCCACCGCATCGCGAATCTGATGCTGGCGGTCGGTGACCACACGGGCGCTCGGCACCAGTTGCAGAGCCTGCTCTACGACGCCGAGCGGACGTACGGGCCCTACCACCAGCTGCCCGTCGAACTGCGCAGGGCGCTGGAGCGGCAGAGCCGGTTCCATCCCTGAGGAACCGCCTCCGTCGGTGACGTACCGCCGTGATCGACGGCCCTGACCGTATGTGACGCACCGCCCTGGCCGACCACTCTGGCCGAGGGCCGTGACCGAAGGCCGTGACCGACGGCGTCGGCGTACCCCGGTGACGTAACGCTCCGAGGAACCGCGGGGCCGCTCCCGCTCGTCCCCACGGCATACGGGAAGTCCGAGCCCAAGACGTACGGCCAGGACATACGGCCATGACGTACGCTGCCCGCGTCCTGGTAGGGACGGGGACATTCACCAGCCAGGGGAGCCGGCGAGAAGATGACAGTCCAGGGCCAGCTGGTCAGATTCGCCCTGGTGGGTGCGGTCAACACCGGTACGTACTACGGCGTCTACCTGGTCCTGCTGAACGCTCTGCCGTACGTCGCCGCGCATGTGGCCGCTTTTGTGCTCAGCATGATCGGCTCCTTCTTCCTGACCTCCTACGTCACTTACCGGACGCGGCCGACCTGGCGGAAGTTCCTGCTGTTCCCGCTGACGAACGCGGCGAACTTCACCGTTACGACGACGGGGGTCTATCTGCTGGTGGACGTGTTCCACTTCGGCAGCCGGTACGCGCCTCTGATCGCGGCCGCCGCCGCGATACCGGTGACCTTCGTCGTCTCCCGGGCGATCATGCTGCGCCCGGAGCCCGGGCCGGCGCCCGCGCCCGCGCAGGAGCGCGGACACGGGCACAAGCACGGGCACGGGCACGGGCCGACGCGGAACCCGGCGGCGCGGCCGGGGGACCCGGCCGCGGGTGACGGGCGGGCCTCAGCGTCCGTCGGGCAGAATCTGTGAGGCGGGCGCCCAGAAGTCGGTGAGCGATCCCGCCGTGATGTGCACCATGGGCCGGCCGTTGACCACGGCCCTGCGGTCGAAGGGCGCGGTGGACGCCTTCGCGAACCGCACGGTCTTCGTCGCCAGGACGTCGCCGTTCTCCGCCACCTTGATACAGCCGATGCTGACGGCGGCGGGGAAGGTGGCCACCCGGGTCGGGCGGTAGACCGACGCGAACCACTCGCCCCGCAGATACGCCTTGGGGTACGCCTCGGGCGTGTACCAGCCCTTGGCCGTGCCCGCGCTGATCTGGTAGTGGATCCCGCGCCCCTGGATACGGATCCGCTGGGAGGCGGGCGCCGAGGTGGGCTTGTTGAACGTGAGCTTCTTCGTCGCCGTGATCGCGCCCGTGGGGCCGAACTTGTAGAAGGTGTGCTGACCTCCGGCCAGAGCGATCTGGCCACCCGGCGAACCCAGCGCGGGATGCGGGTAGTCGTCCATCAGCATGTCGGAGACATGGGCGGACTTCCTGCTGCCGGAGAGCCAGTGCAGCTGCCGCATCAGCTTGACGTGCACCCCGTGGTATTTCGCGTTCGGAACACCGTGGGTCAGGCAGTAGTCCGACATCCAGTTGGTGTTCCGCATATTGGGGTAGTACGCGAGGAGCGTCGTCAGCGAACCGTCGAAGAGTTTCTCCGCGAGCGGATTACCGGTCATCTTGTGGTAGTCCCACAGCCCGAGCGCCGCGAACATGAAGCCGTTGTACGTGAAGTCCGAGACGGTCGGCTTGTTCTTCGGGTACTCGTGGATCCACAGGTAGCCCGCCCGGTCCTTGGCGACCACCCACGGGTTGGCGTTGTCCGCCACCAGCAGGGAGGCGAAGGCGCCGTCGGCGATCTTGCGGTACAGCTCCTTGTCGGCCGGGGACACACCGTCGAGCAGGGCGAGCTGGGAGAACAGGCTCAGTGCCTCGCCCTGGGCCATCCCCGAGTACCAGGGGGCCTTGTAGGCGACTCCCTTGTGCGCGCCGGAGGACCAGTCGAAGGGGTAGGGGAACCACCAGGCGGCGCGCGCCCTGACCTTGCGGTCGATCAGCCGCTTGGCCTGCGCCTGGGCCCTCTTGAGGTAGAAGTCGTCCTGGGTCTGCCGGTAGCTGGTGACGTTCTGGAGGCCGTACTGGATCTGGCTGACCGGGTGGTCGTACTGCCTGCCGTTCACCAGGTGCATCCGCACGCCCTCGGCGTCATGCGGTCCGGTGTCGACCCGCAGCGCCGTGTGGTCGCGCCACGGCTGCATCTCCTCGGGGACGTCCGTGACGCAGGTGTAGCCACCGGTCTTGAACTGGAACGGCAGTCCGCTGGTCACTGCGGCGGCGGAGCGCCCCTCCAGGGCCCAGGAGCCTCCGGTGGCCAGCGCGGCGATGCCGGTCGCTTTGATGAGCGTTCTGCGGCTGGGGCCGTTGTACGCGGCGTCTTTCATTCAGTTCTCCCGATCGGGCCGGATATGCCCGTTGTCGTGTGTCGGTCCGGTTGACCGTGGCCCGCGTGCCGGCCGGGTCGAACGTGGCCCGCGTACCGGTCCGGTTGACCGTGGTCCGTGTGTCCGCTCCGTGGCAGCGGTGGGCGTGCCATGGGGCGCGAGCACCGTGCGACGCGGTCCGCGGGCCGGGTGCCCCTGGCGGTCCGTGTCCCCACGGTGGCCCGGGTCGCCCCGGTGGCGGCCGGTGTTTCCCCCGCGACTGCCCGGGTTGCCCGTGCGGCGGCCTGTGTTTCCCCGTATGCGTGCGGGGCGGACGGCGCCTGTGGCGGACGGTGCCGGCCCGTGGACCCCGAGGGGGCCCGGCCGGCGGTGTCCGCGGGGGGAAGGCGCCGGCCCTCGCGGTGAACGAGCGATGTCATGCGGTCTCTTTGCCGTCTCTGCCGAGTGCGAAATACCCGGCCGCCCGTCATTTCCGGCGAAGGGTTTCCCTTCGCCCGTGGCCGTGATCGAGATCACGAATCCCACGGGCCGGTCCACTTGTTCGGCCGCGGAAACTCTGGCCGGTCACGGCGAACCGGCCAAAAGACTAACTGTTGAGTGCAGCAACATGAAGAGGGATAACGGTGGTGGGCGTGTTACCCGCGGTGCGGGAGCGCCTTTTCGGCGGCCGGGAGCGGCGGGGAGCGGCGAGGGAGTGACGGGAAGCACCCGATGGCCGCGGAGGTTCTGGACCGGCCGCACGCGGAGGCGGGCATTCCAGGCATCCGTCCTGTGCCGTGCGCCCTGCCCCCGGGCGGGCGGACTGTGTTCTTCCGCACCTTCCACCGGAACGGCCGCGCCGGGCACGGATATCCCGGTGGCCGGATCGGACCGGCGCGTACGAATCGAACCGGGCCTACGGATCATTGACCGAATCAGTGACGGCGAAGTAGTGGCCCGGACCACCCTCCACTGCCTAACATCATCACCTCAGGGCTTTGTGAACCACCGCACAATCACGCCGGGAGGCTCCTTTGCACCGCCGCCGTCGCACCGCGATCATCGTCTCCACCGCGCTGCTCCTGGCCGCGCCCCTTCTCAGCGCCTGCAGTGACCAGGCCCACCCCGGCGCGGCCGCCGTCGTCGGCGGGGAGCGGATCGAGGTGTCCACGGTCCAGGGAGCGGTCAAGCAGGTGCGCACCGCGCAGGAGAAGTCCCCGGAGGCCGCCGAGCTGATCAAGAACAGCGGGCAGATCAGCCGGGCCAAGCTGTACGACCTGATTGTGAACAGGGTCGTCCAGCGCGCCGCCGACAACGCGGACGTGACCGTCAGCCGCAAGGACATGCAGGCGGCCCGGACCGCGCTGGTACGCCAGGCGGGCGGTGAGGAGCAGCTCGCCTCGATGTACCTCCAGCAGCGCGGGGTCGCCCCCGACCAGCTCGACTCCGTCATCCGGCGGGACATCCTCATCGACAAGCTCGCCCGCTCCATCAGCGCGGCCGACGAGGCCGAGGGCCGGCAGAAGCTGAACGAGGCGTTCACCACCGCCGCCAAGTCCCTCGACATCGACGTCAACCCGCGCTTCGGCGCCTGGGACAACCAGAAGCTGGAGCTGGGCGACTACAAGGCCCCGTGGATCAGCCAGGTCACCAAGCCCCAGGAGCCCGCCTCCGCCGGCGCCTGACGGGCCCCGCCCGGCCCCCGGTCCCGAGCCGCCCGCCCCCGGCGCCCGGTTCTCCGTCCCGGGGCCGGTTCTCCGTCCCGCCCCCGCCCGCCACGCCGGCATCCGGTTCTCGGCCCCGCCCGCGGGCCCGGTTCTCCGTGCCGCGTCCGCCCGGCCTGCGGAGTCCGGCGGGGCGGGCCGCGGGGTAGGTTCGAGGGGTGACCACCTCTTCCTCCGCTCCCGACGGCCGTATCGTCCTGCTGACCGCCAGCCACCGCGTCGCGCCGGGGCTGCTGTCCTGGCCCGCCTGGCAGACGCTGCACGCGGCCGACCGGGTCCTGTGCGCGGACGCCTCCCATCCGCAGCTGCCGTATCTGCGCGAGGCCGGGGTCACCGTGGAGATCGCCGCGCCCACCGCGGGGGAACTGGTCGACGCCTGCTCCGGGGGCGCGACCGTCGTGGTCGTCACCACGGGCGAGGGCGACCGGTCCCTGACCGACGGGCTCGCCCGCCTCGCGGGCTCCGGCCGGGTCCGGATACCCGACCTGGAGCTGCTGCCCGGCTCGTACGACCTCCCGGGGGCCCGGCTGCTCGACGTCGTCCAGGTCATGGACCGCATCCGCGCCGAGTGCCCCTGGTCCTCCGTACCCACGCACCGGGCGCTGGCGAAGTACGGCATCGAGGAGGCGTACGAACTCGTCGAGGCCATCGAGGACGGCGACCGCGACGAACTGCGCGAGGAACTGGGTGACGTCCTGCTCCAGGTCGTCTTCCACGCCCGGATCGCGGAGGAGGACGAGGAGGATCCGTTCTCGGTCGACGACGTCGCCGCGACGATCGTGGAGAAGCTGATCCACCGGCATCCCCATGTCTTCGGCGACGAGAAGGCCGAGACCCCGGAGGACGTCCGGCAGATCTGGCTCCGCACCAAGGCGGTCGAGAAGCAGCGCGACTCGGTGACGGACGGGGTGCCGCTCGGTCAGCCCGGCCTGGCGCTCGTGGCGAAGCTCGCGTCCCGGGTCCGTACGGCGGGACTGGACGTACCGCTCCCGTCCGGGGCGGGCGTCGGGTACGACCTGCTCGCCCTCGCGATGGAGGCGGAGTCGTCCGGCACCGACCCGGAGGCGGCGCTGCGTACGGCGGCCCGCGCGTACCGCGACGCGATCCGCACGGCGGAGGGCCACGGCGACTGACGGGCCTGGCCGGCCCGCGAGGCCCAGCCGCCGGTGGGGCCACCGGACCGCGGGGCCACCGGCCTCACGCTGCCCGGGGTACGGGCCCGCTGAGTCGGGCGCGGGGCCTCCGGGCAGTCGGGAGCGCCGGGGTTACCGTGCTGACCAGGGCCGGGCAGGTACGGCCGGCCGCTCTCGGCGGGGGCATATTCACCAGGTCCGGTTGCCCGGGGCGCGGGCGCGGGGCCCTCGGGCAGTGGGGAGCGCCGGGGTTACCGTGCTGATCAGGGCCGGGCAGGTACGGCCGGCCGCTCTCGGCGGAGGCGTACGTACCAGGTGCGGTTTCCTGGGGCGAGGGCGCGGTGAGTCGGGCGCGGGACCCCGGGGCAAGCCGGGCAGCCGGGGTCACCGTGCTGACCAGGGCCGGGCAGGTACGGCCGGCCGCTCAGGGCGGGGGCCTACGCACCGGGTCCGGTTGCCCGGGGCGCGGGCCCGGTCACCCCGCCCCCGGCCACCCCGCCACCCCGCCCCCGGGCCGACGGGTAACGTCGGGGGGTGAGCAGCCGCACCCCCGCGCCCCACCCCGCCCCCGAACTCTTCACCTGGGAGTTCGCCACCGATCCGTACCCCGCCTACGCCTGGCTGAGGGAACACGCGCCGGTCCACCGGACCACGCTCCCCAGCGGTGTGGAGGCATGGCTCGTCACCCGTTACGCCGACGCCCGGCAGGCCCTCGCCGACCAGCGGCTGTCGAAGAACCCCGTCCACCATGACGAGCCCGCCCACGCCCGGGGCCGCACCGGCATCCCGGGGGAGCGCAAGGCGGAGCTGATGACGCATCTGCTGAACATCGACCCGCCCGACCACACCCGGCTGCGGCGGCTGGTGTCCAAGGCGTTCACACCCCGGCGGGTCGCGGAATTCGCCCCGCGGGTCCAGGAGCTGACGGACCGGCTCATCGACGGCTTCGCCGGGCGGGGGAGCGCCGATCTCATCCATGAGTTCGCCTTCCCGCTGCCCATCTACGCCATCTGCGATCTGCTCGGCGTACCGCCCGAGGACCAGGACGACTTCCGGGACTGGGCGGGAATGATGATCCGGCACGGCGGGGGACCGCGGGGCGGGGTGGCCCGGTCGGTGAAGAAGATGCGCGGTTATCTGGCGGAGCTGATCCACCGCAAGCGCGAGTCCCCGGGGGACGATCTGATCTCCGGGCTGATCCGGGCGAGCGACCATGGGGAGCATCTGACGGAGAACGAGGCCGCAGCCATGGCCTTTATCCTCCTCTTCGCCGGTTTTGAGACGACCGTGAACCTCATTGGAAATGGCGTCTATGCCCTACTTCGCCACCCGGAGCAGCGAGCCCGTCTCCAGGCGTCCCTCGACGCGGGGGAGGCCGGTCTGCTGGAGACGGCGGTGGAGGAACTGCTGCGCTACGACGGGCCCGTCGAGATGGCGACCTGGCGCTTCGCGACGGAGGCGCTGACCATCGGCGGCCGGGAGATCGCCGCGGGTGATCCCGTACTGGTCGTGCTGGCGGCGGCCGACCGCGACCCGGAGAAGTTCGGCCGGCCCGATGTCCTCGACCTCTCCCGGAGTGACAATCAGCACCTCGGATACGGGCACGGCATCCACTACTGTCTGGGCGCGCCCCTGGCCCGGCTGGAGGGGCAGACGGCGATCGCGACCCTGCTGCGGCGGCTGCCCGACCTGAGGCTGACGGGGGATCCGGCGGATTTGCGCTGGCGTGGCGGCCTGATCATGCGTGGACTGCGCACCCTGCCCGTGGAGTTCGCGAACCGATACAACTGACGGAAAGTCAATTCCGTGACTCGGGCGTGATCTGCACATCATCGACTTGTGACAGACGTTCGGGTGCCGCTACCTTTCACCCCCGTCCCGGGTGTCACGTGAAAGGCAACTGCATGCTCTCCGGAAATGGTCGCCATCGCCGTCCCCGTCAGGCCCCTGCCATCGTCGTCGCCGCGGGGGTGACGGGATCCGCCATCGCGATCCCCCTCCTCGGCGCGGGCTCGGCGTCCGCGGTCGACGGGGCGGTGTGGGACCGGGTCGCGGAGTGCGAGAGCGCGGGCCTGTGGAGCGCGAACACCGGCAACGGCTACTACGGCGGACTCCAGTTCTCCCAGCAGGTCTGGGAGGACTTCGGCGGTACGGAGTACGCGGCCCGGCCCGATCTCGCCAGCCGCTCCCAGCAGATAGCCGTCGCGGAGAAGGTCCTTGCCGCGCAGGGTCCCCAGGCGTGGCCGTCGTGCGGCACGCTCGCGGGGCTGGCGCCCGGTGGCACCGATACGGGGGCGGCGGTCGACCCCGGGCCCGCGCCCGCACCCTCCGGTACCCCGTCCGGCGCTCCCTCCGGCACCCCGGCTCCCGGGCAGAAGGCCCCCGGAGAGCAGAAGGCGCCCGGGGCGAAGGCACCGGGAAAGAAGACGCCCGCACCGGGGGCGACGGCCCCGGCCGCGCCCGGCGGCGGCAGCGCGGGCAGCGGTACGCCCGGCGCCGAGCCCGCGCCCGAGGCGACCGGCTCCTCCTCCGCCGACCCGGCCGACCCCACCGCGCCCACCGGCCCGGGTGGTGCGGACAAGAGCCGTGGAACGGACGGCGATCGCGCCTCGCGGAGCGACTCCGCGGCCCGCCCCGGCGCCAACGACCAGAAGCAGACGGGCGGTACCGGCGCCGCGGAGGTCCCGCCCCTCACCTACACGGTCAAGCCCGGCGACAACCTCTGGGCCATCGCGGAGGAGAAGAAGCTGGAGGGCGGCTGGCCCGCGCTCTACGAGACCAACCGGGAGACCGTCGGCGCCGATCCGGACCTCATCCTTCCCGGTCAGAGCCTTGAACTGGGCTCGGAGTAGCGGGAATCCACCCGGAAATCGCGCCCCGGTTCACACCTCTTTGTCCGATTCTGCGCAAGTGAGACATGGGTCTCTTTGCCGAATCCGGCCCATCCCGTCCGGCGGAATGTTTCATTCCGTACTCGACCTGCGGAAACGCGGGTTGTGGCAGTGGCGGGATGGGCGGTTTTTCCCTGATGGGCCTCTTTGAACATCCGGGACAGGTGTGCCTACGGTCTGAACCGCTCGCCACCGCGGGCACCGTCGACCGTCACGCCGAATCCTGCCGTCGGTCGGGGGGAACAGTCGTCGCTCAGAGCGCCGAAGGCAGGAGCGGGGGACCCAAGGTAAGTGCCGGACCCGTCCGTCGAGGATGAACGACGGGCACCCGGCTCGGGGTGAAGCCGCGCGCCAGGACGCGCGGCCGGGCAACTCACTTGGCCCGAACCCGACAGCTCACCTCGCAGGCGTCGGTGAGGAGATCGTTCCATGCTGTTTTCCAGCAAGGGCAAGCACCGCCGCCCGTCCAAGGCCGCCAAGATCGTCGCGTTCGCCGGCATCACCGGTGCCGCCGTCGCCGCACCGCTGATCGGCGCCACCTCCGCCTCCGCCGCCACCGCCTCCGAGTGGGACCGGGTCGCCCAGTGCGAGTCCGGCGGCAACTGGTCCATCAACACCGGCAACGGTTACTACGGCGGCCTCCAGTTCTCGTCCTCCACCTGGGCCGCGTTCGGCGGGACCGCGTACGCCCCCAACGCCCACCAGGCGTCCAAGTCGCAGCAGATCGAGATCGCCGAGAAGGTCCTCGCGGGCCAGGGCAAGGGTGCCTGGCCGAGCTGTGGTGTGGGCCTGTCCAACTCCGCGTACACGGGCTCCTCCAGCTCCGGCTCCTCGCAGCAGTCCCAGTCGCAGTCCCAGTCCCAGTCCCACCAGCAGTCGAAGCCCGCGCAGAAGCGCGCCGAGGCCCCGACCACCCGCTCCGAGCGCTCCCACGCCCCGGCGCAGCAGCAGGAGTCCCCGAAGCCCGCCGCCAAGGCCAAGGGCTTCCAGAAGGGTGACGGCGAGTACGAGGTCAAGGCCGGCGACACCCTGAGCAAGATCGCCGAGGCGAAGAACGTCGACGGCGGCTGGCAGAAGCTGTTCGAGCTGAACAAGGACATCGTGGACGACGCCGATGTCATCTACCCGGGCCAGCAGCTCCACCTGAGCTGACCCCGCACTCCGCACGGCATCCGCCGACCGCACAGGCACCCGCCCGGAGCACGGAGCCCCGTCCCCCGGCGGGGCACCTGTCCGCGGCACGGCACCTGTCCGCGGCACGCACCCGCCCCCGGCGGGGCACCGGAGCACCCCGGTCCGACGCGCTTCCCCCGTACGCGCCGGACCGGGGTTTTCCCGTGATCCGCCCGAGCCGCCGGGCGGACGGGATGCCCGCGCCCCCGCCGCGTACATCTCCCGGAGCGGTCCCGGTACCCCCGCGACGGGCCTTACCGATGGGTAGTGATCACCCGTCCGCCCGTCCTTTTCTCCCTCGCCGACGCGCTTCACGCCGTTTTTCGTCCCAGGGAGCGGGCAGCGACAGGGCCACGACCCCCGGCCGGTTAGGCTCGTGCCGCAAGGCCGATGAGGCCCTGCACTTCCAGCGTCACATCCCAGAAGGAGATGCTCGTGCCGTCCATCGACGTCGTCGTAGCCCGGGAAATCCTGGACTCCCGAGGCAATCCCACGGTCGAGGTCGAGGTCGGCCTCGACGACGGAAGCACCGGCCGTGCCGCCGTTCCCTCCGGTGCCTCCACCGGAGCGTTCGAGGCCCTTGAGCTGCGCGACGGTGACAAGGACCGTTACCAGGGCAAGGGCGTCGAGAAGGCCGTCCTCGCCGTCATCGAGCAGATCGGCCCGGAGCTGGTCGGCTACGACGCCACCGAGCAGCGCCTGATCGACCAGGCGATGTTCGACCTGGACGCCACCCCGGACAAGTCCTCGCTCGGCGCCAACGCCATCCTCGGTGTCTCCCTCGCCGTGGCGCACGCCGCGTCCGAGGCGTCCGACCTGCCGCTCTTCCGCTACCTCGGCGGCCCGAACGCGCATCTGCTGCCCGTTCCGATGATGAACATCCTCAACGGCGGCTCGCACGCCGACTCCAATGTGGACATCCAGGAGTTCATGATCGCGCCGATCGGCGCGGAGTCCTTCTCCGAGGCCCTGCGCTGGGGCACCGAGGTCTACCACACCCTCAAGAAGGTCCTGAAGCAGAAGGGCCTGTCCACCGGCCTCGGCGACGAGGGCGGCTTCGCGCCGAACCTCGACTCCAACCGCGCCGCGCTCGACCTCATCCTCGAAGCGATCAAGGAAGCCGGGTACGCCCCCGGCAGGGAGATCGCGCTCGCGCTCGACGTCGCCGCGTCCGAGTTCTACAAGGACGGCGCCTACGAGTTCGAGGGCAAGTCCCGCTCGGCCGCCGAGATGACCGAGTACTACGAGGAGCTGGCCGCGGCCTACCCGCTGGTCTCCATCGAGGACCCGCTGTTCGAGGACGACTGGGAGGGCTGGAAGGTCCTCACCGAGCGCCTCGGCTCCAAGGTCCAGATTGTCGGCGACGACCTCTTCGTGACCAACCCGGAGCGCCTGGCCCGGGGCATCGAGGACGGCGCCGCCAACGCCCTCCTCGTCAAGGTCAACCAGATCGGCTCGCTCACCGAGACCCTGGACGCCGTCGAGCTGGCCCAGCGCAACGGTTTCAAGTGCATGATGTCCCACCGCTCCGGTGAGACCGAGGACGTCACCATCGCCGACCTCGCCGTCGCCACCAACTGCGGCCAGATCAAGACCGGCGCCCCGGCCCGCTCCGAGCGCGTCGCCAAGTACAACCAGCTGCTGCGCATCGAGGAGATCCTCGACGACGCGGCGGTCTACGCGGGGCGCAGCGCGTTCCCCCGCTTCAAGGGCTGATCCGGCGCCGGTCCTGCCAGTCGTTCGTACGTCCCCGGCCCGGTCCCGTACCGTGTCCGGGGACGTACGCGCGTAAGGACACGGGAGGCGAGTGATGGCCGGGAAGGACCGGGACCGGTTCTCCACCGCGACCAGGCTGAGGCTGCTCGGCGAGCAGACCGCGGCCCGTGTCTACCGCTCCCAGACCCGGCGCCAGGCCCGCCGCTCCCGGCTCACCGGCCGTGCGGCGTTCCTCGTGCTGGTCGTCTGCTCGCTGGTCGTCGCGCTCGCGTACCCCATGCGGCAGTACGTGTCCCAGCGCGGCGACATCGCCGACCAGCGGGACCGTATGGCCGAGGCGGAACAGCAGGTCGAACGGCTCCGTGACGAGAAGGCCCGCCTCCAGGACGAGATGTACATCCGGCGGCTGGCCCGGGAACATCTGCACTATGTGCTGCCCGGCGAGACCGGGTACACGATGATCGACCCCGAGGCCGAGGAGAAGCGCCGCACGGACGAGGGGTCGGCCGACCGGCCCTGGTACTCGAACGTCTGGGAAGGCGTCGACAACGCGGACCGCGACTGAGTACCGGCGCGGCCGGACCCTCCCCCCGGGGCGGGCGATCCCGGCACGGCCGGGCACACCGGACAGAACAAGATCCAAGGCAGGCATGGAAACCCCTCCACCCACCACCGAACCGACCGAGCCCACGGACGCGGACATCGCGGCGTTCCGGGAACAGCTCGGCCGCCCTCCGCGCGGGCTGCGCGCGATCGCCCACCGCTGTCCGTGCGGGCTGCCCGACGTCGTCGAGACGGCGCCGAGGCTGCCGGACGGGACGCCCTTCCCCACGCTGTACTACCTCACCTGCCCGCGGGCCGCGTCCGCGATCGGGACGCTGGAGGCGAACGGGGTCATGAAGGAGATGACCGAGCGCCTGGCGAACGATCCCGAGCTGGCGGCGGCGTACCGGGCGGCGCACGAGGACTACATCGCGCGGCGGGACGCGATCGAGGTGCTGGAGGGTTTCCCCAGCGCGGGCGGGATGCCGGACCGGGTGAAGTGCCTGCACGTCCTGGTCGGCCACGCTCTGGCGGCGGGGCCGGGGGTGAACCCGCTCGGCGACGAGGCGATCGCGATGCTTCCGGAGTGGTGGCGGAAGGGCCCCTGCGTCTGCCCGCCGTCCTAGCGCCGGGTCGCCCCTCGGGTGCGCCGCCCCCGAACCCCTGCGCCTCAATCGCCGGCGGGGCTTGGGTTGGCTGGGCGGCGAGTGGCCCTGTGGTTCGGCTGTCCAGCGGGGCGCCGGGTTGCCTGTCGGGGCTCTGCCCCGAACCCCGCGCCTCAATCGCCGGCGAGGCTGGGTTTGCCCGCCGTCGGTGCCTCCTTGGGGGTATCCGGGCGGAAGCGACTCCGGCCCGCCCGGGTATGGAGGGCACTGCCTGACGGGCTGGGGTCACCACCCCTGCCCGCCCGGGTGCCGTCACTCCAGCCCGTCCGGCGTTTGAGGACGGACTTCGGGCCCGGGTGCCTGGGCCCCACTCGTGGGGGCAGGTGGGGAATCCCAGCCCGTCCGGCGTTTGAGGACGGACCCCCCGGCCCGGGGCCCGGGCCCCACGGGGGAACGGTAGGACAGGGACGTACGCGCGGGGGAAGGACCCGCCCGGAGACAACAGGAGCACACCCAGACATGACCCGCGTCGCCGCCATCGACTGTGGCACCAACTCCATCCGGCTCCTCGTCGCCGACGCCGACCCCGCCACCGGCACCCTCGTCGAGCTGGACCGGCGGATGACGATCGTCCGGCTCGGACAGGGGGTCGACCGTACGGGACGGCTCGCCCCCGACGCCTTGGACCGCACCTTCGCCGCGTGCCGCGACTACGCGGAGATCATCAAGGGCCTCGGGGCCGAGCGCCTCCGCTTCGTCGCGACCTCCGCCTCCCGGGACGCGGAGAACAGGGACGACTTCGTACGGGGTGTGCTCGACATCCTCGGTGTGGAGCCCGAGGTCATCACGGGCGACCAGGAGGCGGAGTTCTCGTTCACGGGAGCCACCGGCGAACTGCCCGGTCATGAGGAGCGCCTGGTCGTGGACATCGGCGGCGGCTCGACGGAGTTCGTCATCGGGCGCGCGCATGTGGAGGCCGCGCGTTCCGTGGACATCGGCTGTGTACGGCTGACGGAGCGGCACATCCGCCACGACCCCCCGTCCGCCGCCGAACTCGCGGCCGTCCGCGCGGACGTCGACGCGGCGCTGGACCTCGCGGAGGAGACCGTTCCGCTGCGGGGCGCCGACACCCTGGTGGGTCTGGCGGGTTCGGTGACCACGGTCGCCGGAATCGCGCTCGGGCTCGACGCGTACGACTCCGAGGCGATCCACCACTCCCGTATCCCGCGTGACACGGTCGCGGAGATCACCAGGAGCCTGGCCGCGTCCACGCACGAGGAGCGCGCCGCGATCCCCGTGATGCACCCGGGGCGGGTGGACGTCATCGTCTCCGGTGCGCTGGTACTGCTCGCGATCATGGACCGCGTCGGCGCCTCGGAAGTGATCGTCAGCGAGCACGACATCCTCGACGGAATCGTCTGGCAGGCCGCCCGGGACGCCGGGTGACCCTCAGGTGTCCTCGGTTGCCCTCAGATGCCGCGGGAGACGTCGCGCCGGTCGCCGACCGTCGTCGCCCGGCCATCGCGCGGTAGCCCGGGCGCGGCCCCAAGCTCCTCCGGGAACCGCTCGGCGGCACCGGAAAGTCGCATATATGCGGCCTGTGATGAGACAGCCGTGAGCAACTTCGTGAAGTTCTTCACAAGGAAAAGGGGCCTGATGGGAGCGGTATGAGGCCGAAAGGCTCTCCTGGTGGTGCCCCCGGGTGCGGGGGAGTGGGGGCCGGGCGGATGCGGTCACCGCCCGAAGGCGGAGAACTGCCGGGTGGTCCAGGCCCGGACACCTCCCAAGGCGGCAGCTCACGAGGGGTGTGCAACGGTCGGCCGGGGCCGGTGGTTCCCCCCGGTTCCATGATCTCGATCACGCGGGTCGCGCAGTGTAGCAGAGGTGCCCGGACACCTTGTGAAGGGGCTCACGAGCACCCCCCATCAGGGGGGTGGATACTCGATGGCATGAGCACCACGGAGCGTCCCAGGATCCTCGTAGTAGGCGGTGGGTACGTTGGCTTGTACGCGGCACGGCGCATTCTGAAGAAGATGCGCTACGGCGAGGCGACCGTCACGGTCGTCGACCCGCGCTCGTACATGACGTACCAGCCCTTCCTCCCCGAAGCCGCCGCCGGCAGCATCTCCCCCCGGCACGTCGTCGTCCCGTTGCGACGCGTGCTGCCGAAGGCGGAGGTGCTCACCGGACGGGTCACCACGATCGACCAGGACCGCAAGGTCGCCACGATCTCCCCGCTGGTCGGCGAGGCGTACGAGCTGCCGTTCGACTACCTGGTCGTCGCCCTGGGAGCGATCTCCCGTACCTTCCCGATCCCCGGCCTCGCCGAGCAGGGCATCGGTATGAAGGGCATCGAAGAGGCCATCGGCCTGCGCAACCATGTGCTGGAGCAGCTCGACAAGGCCGACTCCACGAACGACGAGGACGTCCGCCGCAAGGCGCTGACCTTCGTCTTCGTCGGCGGCGGCTTCGCCGGCGCCGAGACCATCGGCGAGGTGGAGGACCTGGCGCGCGACGCGGCCAAGTACTACACCAACGTCCGGCGCGAGGACATGCGGTTCATCCTCGTCGACGCGGCCGACAAGATCCTGCCGGAGGTCGGGCCCAAGCTCGGCCAGTACGGCAAGGAGCACCTGGAGAGCCGCGGCGTCGAGATCTATCTGTCGACGTCGATGGACTCCTGCGTCGACGGCCATGTGGTGCTGAAGAACGGCCTGGAGGTCGACTCCGACACCATCGTGTGGACCGCCGGTGTGAAGCCCAACCCCGCGCTCGCCCGGTACGGACTGCCGCTCGGCCCCCGCGGCCATGTGGACACCTCCACCACGCTCCAGGTCCAGGGCACCGACTACATCTGGGCCGCGGGCGACAACGCCCAGGTCCCGGACGTCGCCGCCCGCAAGGCCGGTGTCGAGAACGCCTGGTGCCCGCCCAACGCCCAGCACGCGCTGCGTCAGGCGAAGGTCCTCGGCGACAACGTGATCTCCGGCCTGCGGGGCTTCCCGCAGAAGGAGTACAGCCACGCCAACAAGGGCGCCGTGGCCGGACTCGGCCTGCACAAGGGCGTCGCGATGATCGTCATGGGCAAGGTGAAGATCAAGCTCCGCGGCCGGCTGGCCTGGTACATGCACCGCGGCTACCACGGCATGGCGATGCCGACCTGGAACCGTAAGATCCGCGTCTTCGCGGACTGGACGCTCGCGATGTTCCTCAAGCGCGAGGTCGTCTCCCTCGGCGCCATCCAGTCTCCGCGCGAGGAGTTCTACGAGGCCGCCAAGCCCGCCCCCGCGGCCGTCGGATCCGCCTCCGCTCCGACGCCGGAGAAGGCCAAGGCGTCCTGAACCGGGTCTGACCGACCGGTCGTCAACGGCGCCTTCCGAAGGGGCCGCCCGCCATCCGTGGTGCGGGCGGCCCCTTCGGCATTCGTACGATCATCGCCTCGCAGACACCCCCCGCGCGGCCCGATCACACCGCCGAGCGGGGGCTTCGGCGGGGAATCCGGTCGGGAAATGCCGTGGTGCGGGAAGCACCCAGAGTGGTCGGCTTGTTCTCAGGAGACAGGAATCCGCAAGCTGGAAGCTCATGGAGGTGTGCGCCATGGCCGATGCCGCACTGCGGCTGACCGCCCTAGCGGAAGAGATGCTCGGGACCCCGTTCCCGGTCCGTATCCGGGCCTGGGACGGCTCGGAGGCGGGTCCGCCGGGCGGGCCCGTTCTCGTCGTACGGCACCGCCGTGCCGTACGAAGGCTGTTGTGGCGGCCGGGTGAGCTGGGGCTCGCCCGTGCGTGGGTCGCCGGGGACATCGACGTCGAGGGGGACCTCTACGCGGCCCTCGATCTGCTCTCCGGAGTCGTCTGGGAGCGCGGCTCCGACGGCCCGGGGCCACTGCGTTCACTGCGCGACCCCGGGGTCCGCGCCGCCGCCCGGGGGATGCTCGGACTCGGCGGTACGCTCCCGCCCCCGCCGCCCCCCGCCGAGGAGGTCCGCCGCCGCGCGGGCCCCCTGCACACCAAACACCGCGACCGGCGGGCCATCAGCCACCACTACGACGTCGGCAACGACTTCTACGAACTGGTCCTAGGGCCGTCCATGGTCTACTCGTGCGCCTACTGGGGGGACGGGGACACCACCCTGGAGGACGCCCAGCGCGCCAAGCTCGACCTCGTCTGCCGCAAGCTCGGTCTGAAGGAGGGCGAGCGGCTGCTCGACGTCGGCTGCGGCTGGGGCTCGATGGCCATGCACGCGGCCCGCGAGTACGGGGTGAACGTCACCGGCATCACCCTCTCCCGCGAACAGGCCGCCTACGCCAGGAAGCGCATCGCGGAGGCCGGGCTCACCGACCGGATCGAGATCCGCGTCCAGGACTACCGGGACGTCAGGGACGGCCCGTACGACGCCATCTCCTCCATCGGGATGGCCGAACACGTCGGCTCGGTCCGTTACCACGAGTACGCCACCCGGCTCAGCGATCTGCTGAAGCCCGGCGGGCGGCTGCTGAACCACCAGATCGCACGCCGGCCGGAGAAGGACGAGGAGTCCTACCGGATCGACCCGTTCATCGACCGCTATGTGTTCCCGGACGGAGAGCTGTCGCCCCTGGGCCGTACCGTCTCCCTCCTGGAGGAGTCCGGCTTCGAGGTACGGGACGTCGAGTCGATCCGGGAGCACTACGCCCTCACCCTGCGCCGCTGGGTCGCCAACCTGGAGGCGGACTGGCGCCGGGCGATGGCCCTCAGCTCACCGGGGCGCGCCCGCGTCTGGCGGCTCTACATGGCCGCGTCGGCGCTCTCCTTCGAGCGCAACCGGATCGGCGTCAATCAGGTCCTGGCCGTGAAGCCGTCCCCCGGAGGTGCCTCCGGCCTGCCTCTGCGCACCCGTACCTGGAACCAGCACCTGACGGACGGGCCGGCTGACGGGTCCGGCGCGGGTACGTAACGGTCGGGGCGCGGGCTCCCCGTACGGGCCCGGGCCTGTACCGCGTACCGGGCCCGTACGGTACCGGGCCCGTACGGTACCGGGCCCGTACGGTACCGGGCCCGTACGGTACCGGGCCGTACCGCACCACAGCCGTGCGGGACGGCTGTGGTGCCGGAACCACGAGAACCACGGGTCCGGCGAGGACGCCCCCGGCGCGGGAACCCCGGTCCGGCAGCGCCCACCCACGGCAAGGACCCCGCGACCGTCCGGTCGCGGGGTCCCGCCGTGTCCCCGTGCGTGCCGCGGCTACTCCGTCTTGATCGCCGTCAGCATGTTCAGCCGCGCGGCGCTGCGCGCGGGCCACATCGCGGCCAGCACACCCACCACACCGGCCAGCAGCAGGAAGATCCCGATCCGCGCCCACGGGAGGACCAGCTCGTAACCCGTGATCGAGTCCCGGAAGGTCTCACCGATCGCCCAGCCCAGGAACGAGCCGAGCCCGATGCCGATCACCGCTCCGAAGAGGGAGATCACGACGGCCTCCAGCCGGATCATCCGCTTGACCCGCCTGCGGTCCAGGCCGATCGCCCGCAGCATGCCGATCTCCTGCTGACGCTCGAAGACGGACATCGCCAGGGTGTTGATGACACCGAGGACCGCGATGATCAGGGCCATCGCCAGCAGGCCGTACATGATGTTCAGCATCGTGTTGATCAGCCCGCCGAACAGATTGCGGATGTCCTGCTTGTCCATGACGGACATCCCGGGGTTGTCACCGAGGGCGTCCACGAGCGCCTGCTCGTTGGCCTTGGTCTCCCCGCCGTTCATCTTCACCCAGACCTCACGGATGTCGGGCTTCTCCTGGTAGGGAGCGACCACCGACGCGTCGATCAGATAGGGCGAGACCAGCTCGTTGTCCTTGTAGACCGCGCCGATCGTGAGGTTCTTGGTCTCCTTCTTGCCGGTGGTGCCGTCGAAGACGGCGGGCACCGCGTCGCCGGTCTTCCAGCCGTGCTTGTCGGCGGTCTTCTCCGCGACGGCGACCTGACCGTCGGAGAGGGTGTCCAGCGAGCCGGACAGCGTGTCCAGGTTGAAGACCTTCTGCACGCCGTCGGGGTCGACCGCGGAGACGGACCGCTCCTCGCCCTTCACCGAGAAGTAGGCCGCCTGCTGCCGGGAGAGCGCCTCGACGCCGTCCGCCTTGCGCAGCGCGGTGAGAGCGGACTCGTCGAGCGGGTGGCCGCTGGCCATGGACACCAGGTAGTCGGCGCGGATGTTGTCCGTGGTCATCTTGTCGACGGCCTGACCCACCGTCACACCGATCACGGTCAGACCGGTGACCAGGGTGAGACCGATCGCCAGTGCGGAGGCGGTGGCGCCGGTGCGGCGGGGGTTGCGGACCGCGTTCTGTCCGGCGAGCTTCCCGGAGACCCCGAAGACTCCCTTCAGCACCGGCCGTACCAGCGCGATCACCGGGCGGGACAGCAGCGGAATCAGCACGATCACGCCGATCAGGGCCAGGAACGCGCCCACACCGATCAGCATCCGGCCGTTGCCGCCGTCGCTCGACGAGGCGCCGGCGACGATCGCGCCGAGGCCGCCCGCGGTGATGAGGCTGCCGAGGGTGTTCCGTACGACCAGGGACTTGGCGGTCGCGACCCCGTGCACACTGCTCATCGCGGCGACCGGCGGGATCTTCGCGGCGCGGCGGGCGGGCAGCCAGGCGGCCAGCACGGTGACGATGACGCCGACGGCGAGGGCGGCGAGTACGGCGGTCGGCGAGACGATCAGCGGGCCGTTCGGGATCTTCGCTCCGAAGGAGCCGATCAGGGAGCGCAGGCCCACCGCGAGCCCGAGGCCGACGACGAAGCCGACGACCGAGGCGAGTGCGCCGACGACCAGGGCCTCCAGGATCACCGAGCGCTTGACCTGGCGGCGGGAGGCGCCGACGGCGCGCATCAGCGCCAGCTCACGGGTGCGCTGGGCGACCAGCATCGTGAAGGTGTTGGCGATCAGGAAGATGCCCACGAAGAGGGCGATGCCGGCGAAGGCGAGCAGCATGGTGTTCATATTGCTCATGCCGGACTCGATGTCCTTGGCCTCCTGGTCGGCCAGCGCCTGGCCGGTCTTCGCCTCGGAGCCCTTCGGCAGCAGCGGCTTCACGGCCGACAGGACCGCCGTGTCGGAGGTGCCGGAGGTGGCGGTGACGGTGATGTCCTGGAAGTAGCCGGGCTTGAGGTAGAGCTTCTGGGCGACGGCCGTGTCGAAGAGCACCAGGCTGCCGCCCGCGTTCACCGCGCCGTCCTCGGTGGTGAAGATGCCCGCGAGCTTGAACTCCTGCACCGGGCCGGTCGTCGCGACCCGCACGGTGTCACCGACCTTGTACTCACCCTTGTCGGCGCTGGTCCTGTCGAGCGCGATCTGTCCGTCGTTCACCGGGCCGGAACCCTGTGTGAAGTCGTACGCGGCGTCCTTGCCGTCCTTGCCGGGGGCGAAGTTCCCGCCCTTGTTCGCCCAGCCGCTGCCGATCAGTTTGCCCTTCTGATCGGCGACCCCGGCGAAGCCGCTGAGACGGCCGGTGGCCTCGGCGACCCCGTCGACACCCTTGATCCGCTCCAGGGTGGCGGCCGGGATGCCCAGGTCCATGTCCTTCTTGCTGGGGCCCTCGACGGCCACGGCGATCTCGTCGTAGCTCTTGGCCGACTGTTTGCGGAAGGCGTTGCCGAGGGTGTCGGTGAAGACCAGGGTGCCGGAGACGAAGGCCACGCCGAGCATGACCGCGAGTACGGTCATCAGCAGCCGGGCCTTGTGCGCGAGCACATTGCGCAGGGCGGTACGGAACATGTCAGTCAGTCCTGTGGTGAGAGCCGGAGTTCTGCGGAGCGGCCGGGATCAGCTGGTCCGGCCCTTGGCGTCGAACGCCTTCATGCGGTCGAGGACGCCGTCGGCGGAGGGGCTGTACATCTCGTCGACGATCCGGCCGTCGGCCAGGAAGATCACCCGGTCGGCGTAGGAGGCGGCCACCGGGTCGTGGGTGACCATGACGACGGTCTGGCCCAGTTCGCGCACCGAATTGCGCAGGAAGCCCAGGACCTCCGCGCCGGAGCGGGAGTCCAGGTTTCCGGTGGGCTCGTCACCGAAGATGATCTCCGGCTGGGAGGCGAGGGCACGGGCCACGGCGACCCGCTGCTGCTGGCCTCCGGAGAGCTGGGTCGGCCGGTGGCTGAGCCGGTCCCGCAGTCCGACCATCTCGATCACGGCCTGGAGCCACTGCTTGTCGGGCTTGCGGCCGGCGATGTCCATGGGGAGCGTGATGTTCTCCAGCGCGGTCAGCGTCGGCAGCAGATTGAACGCCTGGAAGATAAAGCCGATCTTGTCGCGGCGGAGCTGGGTGAGCTGCTTGTCCTTCAGGGAGCTCAGCTCGGTCTCACCGATGCGTACGGAGCCGGAGCTGAAGGAGTCCAGTCCGGCGACGCAGTGCATGAGCGTGGACTTGCCGGAGCCGGACGGTCCCATGATCGCGGTGAACTCCGCCTGCCGGAAGTCGACCGTGACATGGTCGAGCGCGACCACCTGCGTCTCGCCCTGTCCGTACACCTTGGACAGATCCGTGGCGCGAGCGGCCACGTTGGTGGCGCGGTGTGCGATGGGCGTGGTGGTCACGAGGAGACACTCCTGTCGGCGTCTGGCGTTCGGGGACCACACCATCGTGTCGGCCGTTTCGCGCCGGAACGTCAGCCCCCGTGCCCGTTCCCGTGGCCCCCTTTGGTCGGATCGCCGGGCCCGCTCCTCCTCCTTTGGTATGACGGTGCCCCCGAGCCTGGGGGGCCTTCCGGGGGAGCGCGCACCCGCCCTTCGCGAGCCCCCTGGACCACCCGGATGAGCCGTTGCGGCCGGGCGGGAGACGAAGAAGGCGAGTTTCCGTCAATCGCACGATGTCGTGAGGGTGACCACCTGTCGGGACATGTGCGCGTACGTGCCTTTCACCAGCACTGACGCTTCTTCAGGCGGCAATAAAATAAGACAACATCGGGTCAATGCCCACCTGCCCAAGGGATCTACCCGGATAGGCTCTTGGGCCTACGCGGCGCCGCGCAGACCAGGCCCGGATGGTGGAATGTAGACACGGCGAGCTTAAACCTCGCTGCCCTTCGCGGGCGTGCCGGTTCGAGTCCGGCTCCGGGCACGACGGCACCCGCCCCACTTCACCAGCAGGTATGGCGGCTTCTCGCAGAGATCCTTTCCCCGTTTGGGAACACCGCGGGAACACCGAGCCCTACTGTCGCCCTCATGGCAAGCGTGCACCCGCGGGAATCCCGCACAGGAGAAATCACCAGCTACTAGGTCAAGTGGCGCGAAGGGGGTAAACGCGCTGGTCGAGGGCAGAGTGAGAGCTTCGACGACGAGGGCTCGGCCGAGGTCTTCAGGGACGCTGTCAACGAGGCGGGGCAGCAGTGGCCGCCCGGCTGGGTGAAAGGTCATGGGTACATCACCTCGCTTCCCTCGCAGTCGCTGAGTGACGATGCAGCGTACCGCTTTCGTGCATACGCCACGAGAGTAATTGAAAACCGGACCGGAATAGAAGAGCACTACCGGAATGCATGTCTCCGCGAGCTCGAGCGCTACATCTTCCCGACGTTCGGGGAATGCGACGTGCGCAGCACCGAGCATTTCTCCGGCGACACCGTAAAGGCGTGGGTCCGGAGTCTGGAGCAGACCCGGGTCACCCGCGGCGCGCAGCTGCCCAACAGTCCCAACCGGAAGCTGATGTCACCCAAGACCATCCGCAACCTGCACGGGCTGCTCAGCAGCATCCTTCAGGAGGCGGTCACTGCCGAGCCCCCGCTCCGCGGCCGGAACCCGTGCGAGCTCACCCGGTTGCCCCGCTCGGACGACGACGGCGCAGACGAGGGCGAGGACGTCTGCTTCCTCACCCCGCAGGAGGTCGCGGCGATCCGGGGATGCCTCGAGCGGCGCGCGGACCAGCTCCTGCTGGACGTCAAATACGGGACGGGGCTCCGCTGGGGAGAGATAACCGGCCTGGCCCCCATGTGCGTCATCGACCGCGGCACCGCCAAGCCCAAGATCAAAGTGCGGCGGGCCTGGAAGAAAGACGGGCAGGGTGGGTACTACCTAGGCGCTCCGAAGTCGAAGAAGTCCCGGCGAGTCCTGCGGGTCAGCCCGACGGTGATGGCAGCACTCGGCGAACTGGGACTCGAGACCCTGCCGTCCGACGGGCTGTTCTGGACCGGGGACAGGCGCCAGCGGCTCCACGGCTCGACCTTCAACAACCGTTGGCACAGGGCCGTGACGAAGGCGAAGAAGGCTGGCCTCCTGCCGCCGGAGAAGTTCCCGACGCCGCACGACCTGCGGCACTCCCACGCGGCCGCGCTCATCTCGGCCGGCTACGCACTTACCTACGTCCAGCGCAGGCTCGGCCACGAGTCGATTAAGACGACCAGCGATCTGTACGGGCATCTGCTGCCCGAGCTGGACGACGATGCGATGCAGACCATCGAGACGGCGCTGGGCGGACAGCGCCCGCAGCTGCGTGTCGTCTGATCCCTGAGGCTCCGGCCGCACGACGGGCGCCGGAGCATCAGGGACAGCTAGCGGCCGGTGCCTGAGCCCGACGAGGGGCCGTGCCACGGGGGAACAGCGGCTGCCCAGGCCGAGCCCGGGCAGGTCGGATCAGTCCGGCGCTCGGCCTCCAGGATCACCACCCCTGTGGCGGCCAGCGCGGCTGTAGTCACCGCGGACGCGCCGCTCGTCCGGCGATGCCGGAGCCGGGACGGTCCCGTGCTCCGGCCTGTGATCAGCTCTAAGTGGCGCGCACGCCTGCCAGGTGATGAATCATCTCCGAGTTGGGAGCTCAGAACGTTCTCGACCCGGGCCAGTGCGACCTCGGTACGCAGGGCATCGAGCTGGCGGTGCAGCGACCTGATGCGCACGATCACTGCGCCGAGGATGGTGGCGAGCACCCCCAGGGCGATGCCGAATGTCAGTTCGGTCATGATGCCTCGATTGCCTGTTGCTGCCGTGGGGGGACGCGCTCAGAGTGGCGCGGCATATGTCATCGGTCAGGCCCAATGGGCCGGAGCGTAGCTGAAACGTTACCTCTCGCTACGTAGTGCTATATCTATGGCCAAGGGATTGGCCGGGCGGGTCCAGGGATCGGAAGGCCCCGGCCTGCCTCAAATGGGGGAGCAGGCCGGGGCCGGGACCGCCCGCGGTGAGTGCGGGGCCGCGGGCGGTGGTCTCAGACGGGGGTGTCCCCGTCCGGTGTGGCCGAGGTGACGGGGACCATGGCCCCGGGCCCGGATCCGGTGTCCAGCCACCGCAGCTCGGTAGGTCCCGGCCGGGGTGCGCGGACGGCCGACAGCCGCAGGGCCTCGGCGATCTGCTCCGCGACCTCCGGGTGGAGTAACCCGATCTCGACGTAGGCCCGCCCGGACGTAGACACCACCGGCCGGATCAAGGGGCGCGCCCGTTCCGGGATCCCGAGGCCGGCGAGCGCCTCCTGAAGCGCGCGGGCCGCAGCGGTGGCCGTGTCCCGGGCGCTCCTCCATGTCTGCATCTCCATCACGCCACCTCGGTGGGCGTGCCGGTGAGCAGGTACAAGGGGACGGTGCCCCGTTCGCGGGCGCACGCCTGATGCCCGTACACTGCCCGACGCAGTGCGCCCGGCGAGCCGGAGGTCATGCGGATACAGGCGTCCGCACCGGACTCTCCGCACACCTCGCACAAGCGCACAGGTTGATGGTCCGCCATGTGAACCGCCCCGGGTTCGATAGAGATCTCAGTTGGTGGCTGTGAGCTGGGGTTTCGTGGTTGCTCGGTAGTAGTTGGCTTCGTATTCGGCGGGTGGGATGTGCCCTGTCTCACCGTGGAGTCGGCGGTGGTTGTACCAGTCGACCCACTCAGCGGTGGCGAGTTCGACGTGTGAGAGCGTCTTCCACGGCCTCTGCGGTTTGATGACCTCGGTTTTGAACAGGCCGATCGTCGACTCCATGAGGGCGTTGTCATACGCGTCGCCGACCGAGCCGACGGAGGCCGCGATCCGGACGGCGTCGAGGTGTTCGGCCAGGCGGAACGACGTGTATTGCTTGGACTCAACCGGTCGTTGCAACACCGGCTTGTTGGAGCAAGAGTAGCTGCTCGTTGAATGCCTCGGCCGGGGTCCTCCAACCA
>NZ_JBITFN010000018.1:0-159516 GCF_044456085.1 Streptomyces sp. NPDC051018 | reverse complement strand
TGAACCCGGCACCCCCGTACATCAGCCGCTCACCCACATACACATCACCGAACAGCTCCGCCGCGAGAGTACCTCCCTCGGCGACCACCCCACGCACCCCCTGGGCGAAGACACCGATACCGGGAGCACACTCACCCCACACACCGGTGTGCTGTTCACTGAGACCCAAGATGCCCGGCCCGGCTACGCTCTCCGCCTTGATGGCCGCATAACCGTTGCCGCCCCGGGCATGCAGTCCGATGTAGTTCACACTCTCCGCGGTCATGCCGTAGCTGTTCCGGCTGATGCCTTCCACACCGTAGGCGTATCCGGTTGCCTCCCCCTTGACGGCGGCGGTGTCGCCGGCGTCCGAGCTTGAGCTGCCCCAGACGCCGTAGCCTGCGCTGCTGGCCGCTCTGACCCCGGGGCCGCTGTCACTGATGCCATAGAGTCCGGGCAGGACACCGCTGCCCTTTCCGACGACCCCGGCGCTTCCGGTGCTGGTCCCGGTGATACCGGGTCCATTGGTGCCGGTGCCCAAGACACCGGGATTGCTGCCGGTGCCCTGCCCGAGGACTCCCGCGTTTCCGGTGCTGGTTCCGGAGACTCCCGGTCCGTTGGCCCCGGCGCCCGAGACGCCCGGGGAGGAGCCGCCGCCCGTCGCGGTGACGCCCGAGCCTTGGGTGCTGGTGGCTCTGACACCTGATCCGTTGGTGCTCGTAGCGGTGATGCCTGGTCCGTTGGTGCTCGTAGCGGTGATGCCTGGTCCGTTGGTGCTCGATCCGGTGATGCCGGGGCTGGAACCGGTGGTGGTTCCGCTGATGGCTGTGTTCTGGGCACTCGTACTCGTAATGCCGGGAGCGTTCGTGGCCTCGGCCTTCACCGCCGGACCGCCGCCGGCCGTCGTCGCCCAAACACCAACCCCCTGAACACTCGTCGCCCTCACACCCGGACCGCTGCTCCCGACACCCGAGACACCGGGATAGGAGCCGGTGCCCTGCCCGAAGACACCGGCGTTTCCCGTGCTGGTCCCGGAGACTCCGGGGCCGCTACTCGCGGTTCCGGAGACTCCTGGGGAGGTGCCGCCGCCCGTCGCGGTGATGCCCGCGCCTTGGGCACTCGTACTCGTGATGCCGGGAGCGTTCGTGGCCTCGGCCTTCACCGCCGGACCGCCACCGGCCGTCGTCGCCCAAACACCAACCCCCTGAACACTCGTCGCCCTCACACCCGGACCGCCGCGGCCGACGCCCGAGACACCGGGATGGGAGCCGGTGCCCTGTCCGAGGACACCCGCATTTCCCGTGCTGTTGCCGGTTACCCCGGGACCCTCGTCGCCCGTTCCCGCCACACCGGCCTTGTCGCCGTTCCCCGTGCCGGCGACCCCCACGTCTCCACTGCTCGTCCCCGCCACGCCCGGGCCCTGTGTGCCCGTACCCAGCACACCGGCGTGCGTGCCGCCGCTCCTGCCGGTCACCCCCGTACCGAGTTTGCTGGTGCCCAGCAAACCGGTGCCCGTGTCCGCGTCGGCCCTGCCGAGCACACCCACGCCCTGGAACTGGTGATTGAGACCGAGGACTCCCGGAGCTCCGGTGGTCACCGTCCCCGAGGCGTTCGTACCGGCCAGGCTGGAACTGCCGATGACCCCACTGCCGCGTGAACTGTCGCCCCAGACACCGAACTTGATCTCCGGAACTTCCTGACTCGGCTTGAATCCGGTGGCACCGTCCTGCGATTGCGGAGGCTTGATGGACATGACTCGCTCCCGTCCTGATGGGCGCTCATGCGCGGGTATCCGGTGTGGCTCGACCCTCGGGACGTCATCGCTGTTCACGCGGGCGTGGCAAGGGGAGCGCCCTGTCGGGCCGGTCGGTCGATCAGCCGGACCCGACAGTGTGTGTTTCACTTGACATGGTAGGCCAGTCGGGTGAACCGGGCACACCGGTACGGGGCGCCCCCGTGGGACGCGTACTCGATACGCTGCCGGAGAACACACCTCGCCCCGGAATCGCCCTGACGCCCGCGTGTACGGCGATGACTCCTGCGATCCCGTCCAGCGGGCGAGTCGGGCCGATACCGCCGGTAGGCGCCTTCGCCCGCGGCAGCGGCCCCGTACGGGAAGTGTGGGACGGTCCCGAGGCTCTGCGCAATGATCACCAGCGGATACCGGCCGCCACCGGCAGATGGTCGCTGCCGGTGGCCGGCAGCACCCACGAGCTCGTCGGCTCCACGCCCCGGACCAGGATCTGGTCGATCCGTGCCACCGGGAAGTCCGCGGGCCAGCTGAAGCCGAAGCCGTCCCCGGCGGTGTCGTTGACCGAGTGCAGTCGCGAGGTGATCCCGGCGAACGCGCCGTCGTCCGTGGTGCCGTTCAGGTCGCCGAGCAGCATCACCCGTTCGTTCGGCTCCGCGGCGACGGCCTCGGCGAGCGCCTTCGCGCCGCGGTCGCGGCTGTCGGTCCAGAAGCCCTTCCTGGGAAACACGCGTACGGACCCCAGGTGGGCCACATACACCGCCAGCGGCCCCCGGTCCGTGGCCACCGTGGTACGCAGCGCCCGGGTGTGGGCCGACTTCTCGTCGGCCGGCTTGGTGTCCGCCAGGGGCCCTTGGTCCATATCGACGTCGACGGGCCGGGTGTCCGACAGCGGCAATGTGCTCCACAGCCCGACCGTTCCCTGCACCGTGTGGTACGGATACGTCTCCGCCAGACCCTTCTCGTACAGCGGTTTCGCCTGCGGGGTGATCTCCTCCAGAGCCAGCAGGTCCGCCCGGGAGGCGGCCAGGTCGCGGACGGTGCCGAGCGGGTCGGGGTTGGCGGCGTCGACGTTGTGGCTGACCACGGTGAGGTCCCCGCCCGGGTGGGACTTGTCGGTGAGCAGTCCGCCGAAGTGGCTCAGCCACACCGTGACCGGCAGCAGCAGCGCGACCGCCGCGGAGGCGGAGCGGCGGTAGAGCGCACCGGCCAGCAGCACCGGAACGAACAGGCCGAACCACGGCAGGAAGGTCTCCACCAGGCTGCCGAGGCCCCCGCGGTCCGTGATCCGCTCGTGCGACAGCATGAGCAGGCCCAGCAGCAGCGCCGAGGCCGCGAGCACCCGGCCGCGCTTCCAGGGCTCCGGCCGTGAACCGGCGCCGAGTGCCCGGCGGATGAGCGCACGCCGGGTACCACCGCCGGAGTCGCGGCAGCCGGCGCCGTCCTGTCCGCCCGCCGCCGTGTCCGTCTGCGACGTCTGTGTCGTCTGTGTTGCCTGTGTTGCCTGCGTCGCGGTCCGTACTGGTTCGCTGCCGGTCACTGCTGCATCCTCGGGTCCTGGGTGGGGTCGGCATACATCCGCGGGCAGCCGTGGTCGATCGCATCGGTACGCAGTTCGTAGTGCCACGGTTCATTGCGGTAGATCCGGCACAGCCCGTACCCGGCGCCGTGTTCGGACAGCCAGGCCGTGGCGTCGGACCGGCCGATGTCGACCGCGTCCCCCGAAACGTGACGCGATGTCTCCGCGGTGGCCACCCATCGGGCGGCCTCCTCCTCGGACCCGTAGGTGGCGACCGCCTGGCGGAGAAGCTGATTCTGGTACGCCGCGGAACGCCAGCCGCCGTTGACGCCGAACTCGATCCCGTCGTTCACGGCGGCTTTCGCAGCCTGGCGGAGGGCCTTGAGCAGGCCCGGATCGAGGTTGGCCACAGCCGGAATCGCGTCATCGAAGACGGTCACGCCGTCGGGGACCACACCGTCGGCCTCGCCGGGCACATCACGGTGCTGACCGCGAGGCGCCTGCGGTGGTACGGCCGAGGTGGGCGAGGTGGACGGGGACTTCGGCACCTGGTGGCCGAGAACCGCGGTGATCACCGCTGTGACGACTGACAGGCCGGCCACCACGGGCCACCGGATCCGGCGGTTCCCCGTTCGTGCCGATGGTGGGGTTCGGTTCATGGCGCCAGTCAAGGCGGCGCGGTGTCGCCGGCACGTATACGGTTCTCGATACGCCGACGATATGCGCCGGCTCCTACCATCGGGAGCATGCGTGTGCTGATCGTCGAGGACGAGCCCTATCTGGCGGAGGCCATCCGCGACGGCCTGCGCCTGGAAGCGATCGCGGCCGACATCGCGGGTGACGGTGACACCGCTCTGGAGCTGCTGAGCGTCAACTCCTACGACATCGCCGTCCTCGACCGCGACGTCCCCGGACCCTCCGGTGACGACGTCGCCAGGAGCATCGTCGCCTCCGGCAGCGGTATGCCGATCCTCATGCTCACCGCGGCCGACCGACTCGACGACAAGGCCTCCGGATTCGGACTCGGAGCGGACGACTACGTCACCAAGCCCTTCGAACTCCGGGAACTGGTGCTCAGGCTCAGGGCTCTCGACCGCAGACGTGCTCACAGCAGGCCCCCCGTGCGGGAGATCGCGGGGCTGCGGGTGGATCCGTTCCGCAGGGAGGTCTACCGGGACGGTCGCTACATCGCGCTGACCAGGAAGCAGTTCGCGGTGCTCGAAGTCCTCGTCGCCGCCGAGGGCGGTGTCGTCAGCGCCGAGGAACTCCTGGAACGCGCGTGGGACGAGAACGCCGACCCGTTCACCAACGCCGTGCGCATCACCGTCTCGGCCCTGCGCAAACGGCTCGGCGAACCCTGGATCATCGCCACGGCGCCGGGCGTCGGCTACCGCATCGACCCCTGAGCCGGAGACCGCCAGAGGCCCGACACGAGGAGGCAGACGGACTGTGAACAGAGCGCACGGGTTGAGCGTTCGCGTCAAACTCACACTCAGCTACGCCGGGTTCCTGATGCTCGCCGGCACGCTGCTGCTCGCCGCCGTGTGGGCGTTCCTCCTGCAATACGTCCCCGACGACTGGAACCGCAGACTTCTCCACGAGAACCCCAACCGCCAGCTCCTTCTGCGCACCTTCGCCCCGGCGGCGGCCACAGCGATGGCGTTCCTGCTGCTCATCGGGCTCCTGGGCGGGTGGTTTCTGGCCGGCCGTATGCTCGCCCCCCTGACCCGGATCACCGACGCGACACGCATGGCCACCGGCGGATCCCTCTCCCACCGAGTCCGGCTGGCGGGCCGCAGGGACGAGTTCCGCGAACTCGCCGACGCCTTCGACACGATGCTCGCCCGGCTCGAAGCACACGTCGCCGAACAGCGGAGATTCGCGGCCAACGCCTCCCACGAACTGCGCACCCCGCTGGCCGTCTCCAAGACGCTCCTCGACGTGGCCCGCACCGATCCGAACCGTGACACCGCTGAGGTCATCGACCGGCTCCACGCCGTCAACACCCGGGCGATCGACCTCATCGAGGCTCTGCTCCTGCTGAGCCGCGCCGATCAGCGGTCCTTCGCCCGCCGGCGCGTCGACCTGTCCCTCATGGCGGAGGAAGCCGGGGAAACACTCCTCCCCCTGGCGGAAGAACACGGCGTCACCGTCGAGACCGGCGGCGACATCACCCCCACGGTCGGATCGCCGGAGCTCCTGCTGCAGCTGACCACGAACCTCGTGCACAACGCGATCGTCCACAACCTGCCCGGACGGGGCACCGTGTGGGTCACCACCGCCGTCCGCCCCGGTACGGTGGCGCTCACGGTCGAGAACACCGGCGAGCGGATCACCGCGGAACTGGCGGCGACACTCACCGAACCGTTCCAGCGCGGCACCGAGCGCGTACGCTCCGGCCACGCCGGTGTCGGCCTCGGCCTGGCCATCGTCAAGACCATCACCCAGGCACACCACGGCACTCTCACCCTCACTCCGCGCCGGGCCGGCGGGCTCCGTATCACCGTGGAGCTGCCCGCGACGGCCCCGGGCAACGAGAGGGGAGAAGGCCGGCGGCCGCCTACGGACTCCCCCGCCGACCGCTGCCCCGGCCGGTCGTGGCGCCCCGGCGCCTCCATCCCGCTCGCCCTCGCACCGGACACTCCGGGGGCCGGAATCCGCGGGACTTCTCCGGCCTGAGGCACCCGGCCGTGGACCGGACCGCCGAACCCGGCGCCGTCCTCACGGGGCGGCCGGGCGCGACGGGCCGGGCGCGACGGGGATGCCGCAGCCGGGAACCATCCAGTCGTACGGCCCGGTCCCGGCTGCCTCCCTGAGTGGCCGGGCCCGTCGACGGCTGTGTGAACGGCTCATCGGCGCCCGCACCGGGGTCTCCGCGCCAAGGGCTTGCAGGGATTCAAGGTGTTGCTTCCCCGCAAGCCTTCAAGCGGGCAGCTCCGTCAACAACCGGCGGTAGACACGCGTGTAGGCGGTCAGCTGCGCCAACGACAGTTCATCGCGACGCGGATCGGCGGCGGGCTTCGCCTGGGGTCCGAGGCGTACGGTGTCGACGCCCCGGGCGCGGAGCACGACGCCGTCGGTCGATCCCGTCCATCCGTTGACCGGCGGCGGCGGCGTCCCGAACTCGTCGAGCCAGGCCGCCCGCGCGGCCGTCACCACCGGGGCGTCGGCGGGCGTGGCCGCGGCCGCCGTCCCCGGCTCGGCCTCCACATCGACCACGCAGTCCCGCAGCACCGACTCGGCGCACCGGGCCCGCAGCCGGTCGGCCAGTTCGCCGGCCAGCGCCTTCGGCTCCACCTGGTCACCGGCGACGACGTACAGTCCGATACGCAGCTGGGCGGGCAGCAGGTCCGGCTTGTCCTCCCAGCCCCCGTTGATCGCGCCGATGCCGCAGGCCCGGCCGGCCTGCCCGGTCCGCGGATCGGCCGCCAGGTAGGCGGTGCGCCAGCGGGCCAGCTCGTCCAGGACGACGCCGGCCGAGGCCACGACTCCCCCGGGCGGTGTGGCCGACTCCGCAATCATCGCGATCCCGGAGCGGCCGGTCACCCGGACGGTCAGAAAGAACGAGCCCGGCTCGTGCCACAGCAGCATGGGCGGGCCGCACTTGGCCACGATCGCCGACCGCGGCAGCGGATAGGTGTCGGCATACGCCTCCAGGCCGGTGATTCCGCCCGCGCGCCGGTGTGTCCCGGAGCCGGCGAGCAGCAGCCGCCCGGCGCCCGCCTCGGCGAAGGCGACCAGCACGGCGGCCGCCGGCCCGCGGGCGACTCCCAGACCGAAGCCGGTCACCACATCACCGGCCACACCGAGCGGCATGACCGGCGAGGTCTCGGCGGTAATGAGCCCGATGCCCGGGCCGCCGTCGTCCAGCGACGTGTCGAGGTGGGAGTACAGCAGGGGCCCGTCCCCGTGTGCGGCGACCAGGCTGCCGCCCGCGGGGCCGTGCTCCAGCACCTGCCACTCGATATGCGGCCACCGCTGCGCGCACCAGCCGCGCAGCCGGTGGGCCGCCGTCCGTTCCTCACCCCGTGGGGCCGGGGTCGTGTCGAGCAGCCGCAGGACGTCCAGCAGTTGCTCTCTCAAAAGCGTCCCCAGTCGTCGGAGGCCGGACGCCATACGTCGATATTGCGCGGGTCCGCCGGCATTCTGCGGGGCCGGTGCGTCTCGTGCTCCTGCGGGGTGAACACCCGGTGCGCGTCGCACAGCTCGTACCGCGGGCCGAAGCGCGGATCGTGCATATAGAACGCGATCGACGTCGACGCCGAGTGGTTGACGATGTCGGAGGCGATCGGGGCACCCTTGTACAGCGCGCGGGCGCGCATCCGCATGACATGGTCGAGGCTCTTCATCGCGAAGCACAGATGCGCGACGTAGTGCTCCGTGTTCTTCTGGATCGCGAGGCTGTGGTGGTAGCGGTCCTCGCAGCGGAAGAACGTGGTCGAACCGACGACATGGTCCGAGGGCTGGAACTTCAGGATGTTCTGGTAGAAGTCCACCGTCTCCTCGAACTTCGCGGTGGCGATGAAGGGGTGCACCAGATCGAGCGGCCGGATCTCGATGTGCGGGGGCTCGGCGTACTCCTGGAACTCGGTGAACAGCTCGACGACGAGGCCGTCCGGGTCCTTCACCGCGAAGCCGTTGTCGCACAGCGTCTTCTGCCGCTCCTGGAGCTCAAGGACCTCCAGGCCGGCGTCGAGAACGCTCTTGTGCAGCTGGTCGAGGACCTCCTCGCTCGCCACGCTGTAGCCGACCGCGGTCGTCCAGCCGTCGGTGCGCCCGGGCGCATGGATCAGCTCGATGGAGTGGTGTTCGATGTCGGCGCGCAGATAGGCGTACTCGTCCGTACGCTGCTCCAGTTGCAGACCCACGTGGTATTCGAGGAAGTCGATCGTGGCCTGCATGTCCGGAACCTCGATCCGGGCGTACTCCATGCCGTACGGGCCGTGCGGGCGGGTGCTCACCGGTGGTGTCCTTCCTGCAGTGAGCGACGCACGCTCGGCGAACTCGAACGAGGTGATGGCCTGCCTGCCGATGACGGGTCGCCAGCGCGTACGCACGAAGGTCTCGTGGGAGTCGCTGCCGAGATAGGCGAGCAGGTCGTCCTGGCTGTCGAAGTCGACGGCCATGGTGTGGGTGAAGGTCCGGTCGCGGGTGCTGATGTTCTCGCCGAGGACGAAGCCGCGCATGGCCGGGTACCGGTCCGGGAAGGTGCGCAGCTCGCCCAGCACGGACTCGCGCGTGGCCTGGTCGACTCCGTCGGCGAAACGGAAGGACAGGGTGTGTCTGATCATCGGGTCACCGTCCGTGCCGGCTAGAGGATGAAGCTGAGCCGGGCGCCTGCCGCCAGCGACTCATGGCCGAGGACGGAGCGCCGCAGCCGGAAGCGGAGCCCGTCCTCGGTCGGCACCAGCAGATGGTCGTACCACCCGACGTAGGCGTCGAAGTGTCCGTCGCGGGCGCGGTGCACCACGAAGGAGGCCGCCACCCGGAAGGACTCCCCCGTGTTCTCGGTGCTCTCCGTGCTCTCTGCGTTCGCCGCGTTCGCTGAGAGGCGCACGTTGGACACCAGCCGGTGTGTGCGGGAGTGCGGGTTCTCGGCGTGCGCCTTGCGGGACTTCAGGCGCTTGACCCGGGCGCGGAGCAGGTCCCAGTCGTCGTCGACGAACGATCCGGTCTCGTGCGGCGACCAGCCGGGCCGGTAGTCGGTGGTCGGGATCTCATAGCGGGCGCCGGGTTCGAAGAGGGCCAGCCAGCCGTCGTAGTCCCAGTGATCGAGGATGTCGGCCTCGGCGTAGAGGAAGTCCTCCACCTCCTGCCGGGTGACGGTGCGTCCCCCGCACCGTACGGAGCCGCTGCTGCTGATCGTGGTCATCGCACATCCCGCCCCGTCAGGAAGGACGCCGGACGCCCGCCGTTGATCTCGATGCCTGCGTCGAGTCCCAGGGCTTCGACCCAGTGCCGCCAGAAGCCCCGCATCGCGCCTTCGTCGATCGACCGGCCCTGGGCGCCCTTGACCTCGTCGGCCATACCGCGGGACATATCGCTGAAGTCCAGCTCGGGCGCGCCGGTGCCCGCCGTGGCCTGGATACCGCGCTGGACCGCCTCGTACGCCTCGATGTCGTCGGGCGTGGCGAGCCCGCCGGGGCCGACGAAGCTGACGACGGTCTTCATCCGCAGGGCGCGGGTGTCCGGGTCCTCGTTGCGCGGGACCAGCTGCCAGGCGCGTACGTCGGTCTGGTCGGGAGCCACCGGCTCCAGTTGCCGGATCGACAGGCCCTCGATGTCGAACAGCAGCAGGTTCGGGAAGACGAACAGGATGTGGCTCTCGTCGGCCACGTGGTGCGCCCGCTTCTCGCCCAGCCGCCGTGTCATCTCGGCCCGGTGGGCCTCGGTGCGTACCCGCTCGTCCTCGCCGAAGCGCGGTTCCCAGATCATGCTGATCCGTCCGCCGTGCCCGGTCAGGACCAGCAGGCCATGGCCGTTGCCGAGGTTGTACGCGTACTGGTCGTCGTCGGTGACGGCGTAGCCGCTCTCCCGCAGGTAGCCCACGAATGTGTTGTGCGTCGGCGAGAAGTGGTATCCGTCCATCGCGTTCTCGACGGCGAGTTTCCAGTTGCCCCGCACGCTGTAGAGCTGGGTGCCGGGCAGTGTGGTCATGCCGCCGACGTGCTGCTGCTCGATCATCGTCATGTAGTCGGCGGCGTCGCCGAGGTGCTCCAACAGCGGCGGAACGTCAGGGTCGAAGGAGACGAAGACGAACCCTTCGTGGATCTCCAGGCGCGGCACGCTCCGCAGTCCCATCGAGGCCCGGAACTCGTCGCTCGACTCGTACGCGCCCGCGTCGGGGATCGCCGCGACCTCACCGTTGTTGCGGAACGTCCAGGCGTGGTAGAAGCACTGGAACAGCTTGGCCGAGCCCTCGGTCTCGCGGCACAGCACGGTGCCGCGGTGCGGACACGAGTTGAGGAACGCGTGTATCTCGCCGGCGCTGTCCCGGCAGAAGATCAGCGGTCGGCCGCCCAGGGTGCGGACCTTGAAGTCGTTGGGGTTGGGGATCTCGGTCTCGTGCCCGAGATAGAGCCAGGTGTGCATCCACACCCAGCCGCGTTCCCGGGTGAAGATCTCCGGGCTGCGGTATGCCTCGCGGTTGACCCGGAAGGTGAGCTGGTCCCAGTCCTCGACGATCATCGGCGCCGGGGCGGTCCGGGGATTGCTTCCCATGCGGAGTTTGCCTCTCACAAGTCCCGACCCGAGTGGCGCGCTACGTGAGACGCCATCTCGTATGTCGCATTAGCGTCCCCTGGCGCACTCGACGGTGTCAAGCACTCACCCCGCTCGATTGACATCGGGGGTCGGCACGGTCATCATCCTGTTCCACATTGGAATACACCGTCTCGCATTCTGTGCGACCGTGTGAAGGGCAACAAGCTCGTGCCGTATGTCATCACTGATGCCTGCGTCGACGTCATGGACAAGTCGTGCATGGAGGAGTGTCCGGCCGACTGCATCTACGAGGGCGACCGGATGCTCTACATCCAGCCCGACGAATGCGTGGAGTGCGGGCGCTGCGAACCCGTCTGCCCACAGATCTCCATCTTCCACCACGAGGACCTGCCCGAGGAGAGCCGGCGGTTCGAGCGTGTCAACGCCGAGTTCTTCACCCTCGGGATCCGGCCGCTCGGATCGCCCGGCGGGGCACGCAAGGTCGGCCGGGTCGGCCATGACCACCCCGAGGTGGGAACGTGACGGCCCTCGCGGCCACGGGCTCCGGCCCCGAGGTGTCCGCCGACCTCCTCATCATCGGCGCGGGACCCACCGGACTGTACGGCGCGTACTACGCCGGCTTCCGCGGTATGAGCGTCGCGGTCGCCGACGCCCTGCCCGAGGCGGGCGGCCAGATCGCCGCGCTGTACCCCGAGAAGCTCATCTTCGACGTGGCCGGCTTCCCCGCCGTCCGCGGCCAGGAACTGGTGGACCGCCTCAGGGAGCAGGCCGGCCGGTGGTCCCCCACCTATCTGCTCGGGCACGGGGTCATGGGGCTGGACGACACAAGCGGGGGCATCGTCGCCACCACCGACGGCGGCGCGCGGATCACCGCGGGCGCGGTCCTCGTGTGCGGCGGGATCGGCAACTTCATCCCCCGCGAGCTCCCGGCGGGCTCGGAGTATCTGGGCCGGGGACTGCGGTACTTCGTGCCGCGTCTGGACGAACTCACGGGACAGGACGTCGTGGTGGTCGGCGGCGGCGACTCCGCGCTGGACTGGGCACTGTCGCTGGAGCCGATCGCCTCCTCGGTGACGCTGGTGCACCGGCGTACGCGGTTCCGGGCCCACGAACGCACGGTCGAGCAGGTGCACACCTCCTCGGTCAGAGTCCTGACCCCCTACGAGGTGGAGAAGATCTCCGGCGACGGGCCCCTGTCGGGGGTCGTGGTCGCCTGCTCCGACGGCGACCGGATCGACCTGCCCGCCCAGGCCGTCGTGGCGGCGCTCGGCTTCATCGCCGACCTCGGCCCGATCGAGCGGTGGGGACTTGAGCTGCGCCGCCGGCGCATCCTCGTCGACCCCACGATGCGCACCAGCCGGGAGCGCGTCTTCGCGGCGGGCGACATCGCCGACTACGACGGCAAGGTCGGCCTCATCTCGATCGGCTTCGGCGAAGCCGCCCTCGCCGTCAACCACATCGCCACCGTGCTCGACCCGGGGCGCTCGATCACACCGGGGCACTCCTCGGACGCCTAGGCTCTCCGCACCGGCGGCCGTACCGCGGGCGCGGAAGGCACCCGCGGACGGCCGGGCCCGGTGGGCCGGGTGCTGCCGGACCGCCCGGCGCCCGTTCACCGGCCCGCCCCGGCCCGGCTCCGCCCGCCCCGGCCCCGCCTGGCCCGGTCCGGCGCCGACGGTGGCGGTGGCGGTGGCGCCTCAGCACTCTTCAAGAACCCCTACCATGACGTCATACAAGACAGCGTTTCGTTTGATGCCCCCACCAATTTGACTGAGCACGGACAGGAGTCTGGAACCCATGGCCACGAAGGCGCAGCGCGGCACCGGCGAGCAGGACGGTCCCGACAGGACCGCCCCGACCATCCAGACGGTGCAGCGCGCGGCGCTGATCCTCGGCTCGTTCACGGTCGGCAAGCCGCATATGAGCCTCAACGAGATCACCGCGCGTCTCGGGGCGAGCAAGGCGACCGCGCACCGCTATACGAAGGCCCTGCGGGCGGCGAACCTGCTGCGGTACGACGAGCGCACCTCGCTGTACTCGCTCGGCCCCCAGGTGCTCACGCTCGCCTCGGCGGCGCGCGCCGGTCTGCCGATCGTCGCAGCCGCCGAGCCGTACATGGAGGAACTGGTCCGGCGTATCGACGAGACGATCGTGCTGTCGGTGTGGGACGGCGAGTCCGCGACCGTGGTGCGCTCGGTGGACAACACCGACCACATGGTGCGTATCAGCGTCCGGGTCGGCTCGCGCCTGAACCTCACGACCTCGGCGCAGGGCCGTGTCTTCCTCGCGCTGCTGCCCCCGGAGCAGGTACCGGCGCTCCCGCGTTCGGTCCGTACGTCGGCCGAGCTGACCGAGGAGCTGGACGCCATCCGGAAGCACGGGCTGTCGGTCAACTCCCCCACGGTCAACGGAGTCCGTACCATCGCGGCGCCGATCTTCGAGGGGGACAAGATCAGCGGGACCCTCGCGATCGTCGGCACGACGGCGACCGTCCCCGACGACGTCACGTCCCCGATGGCCCAGGCGCTGCTGGAGACCGCCCGCGCGCTGTCGCAGCGGCTGGGCACCTCGGACGGCGCACCCGGCGGAGGCTGACCCGCCGGGGTGACGGCAGTGAAAGGCCCACCGCGGATGCGGTGGGCCTCCGTCGTGACCCGTATGCCGTCGCGGGGTGTGGTGGGACCACGGCCCGCCCGCCGCTCAGGGCAGCAGATCGGCCCGCGGCGGGACGAAGAAGTCGATGTTCACACAAGGGGCCTCGGTCGGCTCCACATAGTGTTCGCTGCCGCGGGGAACGAGCAGGAACGACCCGGCGCGCATATCGTGCGCGACACCGTCCACGTAGTAGTTCGCACGCCCCTCGGCGATGTGGACCAGCTGGTCGAAGTCCTCGTGCCGGTGCGGGTTGAGCGTCATACCGACCTCCAGCTCGTGGTGGCAGATCATCACCTCGTCCGTGGCGTAGACACGGCGACGGACCCCCGGCCGCACCTGGGTCACCGGCAGCTCGTCCCAGTTGACGACGGTGCTGAACAGCGCTGCGTTGCGTGTGCTCACGGTGTTTCCTCTCCGGCGGCCGCCCGCAGGCCGGCCGCCAGCATCTGAAGGTCCGAACCGACGACGAGACAGCCGGCGTCTCCCAGTCCCAGATCCGCCGCGGCGCTCCGGGTCGGCGCCCAGCCGCCGAACGCCACCCCCGCGGAACGGGCGGCGCCCCGCACCCGGTCCGCCTCGGCACGCAGCACCGCCGGGTCCGCCGGCAGGCCCAGATCGACCGCGAGGTCGGTGCTGCCGAGAAAACACACGTCGAGAGCGGCGACCAGTTCCGGCAGAGGGTCGGTCCGCGCCGTCTCGATCTGTCCCACGAGGACCGGCGGGTCGTCCTGCTCGGCACCCAGGAACCCGGCCAGCGGGGCCGCACCGAACCGGGCGGCCCTGTTGGCCAGACTCACCGACCGGCGGCCGGCCGGAGCGAACCGGGTGGCCGCCACGAGCGCCTCGGTCTGGGTGACGCGGGTGAGCATGGACAGCTGGATGCCGGCCGCCCCCGCCTCCAGAAGCCGGTTGACGGCGGGTGCGTCCACCTCGGGGACACGGACGAGAGCCGGCAGGCCGCAGACGTCCGCGTGGCGGACCAGGTCGACGGCGTCCCGCTCGGTGAGGGTGGAGTGTTCGAGGTCGACGACCACGAACGCGAACCCGGCCGCCGCGGCCAGTTCCACCACGTCGGGCGACGCCAGTTTGACGAATGTGCCGACGGCGGGTTTCCCCGCCGTCAGGGCCCCTCGCAGACGGCGCCGCAGCAGATGGACGTCACCGGCGGTCATCGGATCCTCCCCTGGAAGTACGGGTGCCTCAGGCCGGCTCCAGACCCCGCCACGGCACGATGTCCACCTCGGCGCCACCGTGCAGCACCACGACCGGCTCCAGGCGCGGCGCGAGAATCGAGTTGCCCGCCGCGTCGGGCAGAGTGACCTCCTCGGTCTCGGTGACGACCGTGATGTCGGCCCGCCCACCGGCCTCCAGGCGCCCGTAACCCTCGGCATCGAGCCCGAGCAGCCGCGCCGGTACGACGGTGGCCCGCCGGACGCACTCCTCCAGCGGCGCGCCGAGCGCGACCAGCTTGGAGATGCTGGTGAGCAGGTCGAACACCGGGCCGCGCCAGTTGCGCGCACTGGTGTCGGAGCTGAGGACGTCGGGCAGGAATCCGTCGGCGATCGCCCGGCGCGCCACCTCGAAGCTGAGGTTGCTCCTGCCGTGGGCGGAGTCGAACAGCACACCGCGCTCACGGGCGGCGGTCACGGCGGGCTGCACCCGGTCGCCGTCGAGGATCCCGTGCGGCTTGCCGGTGTAGCAGTGGGCCACGATGTCGCCGGGGCGCAGATAGTCCAGGACGACGGGCAGCGGCTCCGAGGTCTCGCCGATGTGCAGCATCAGCGGCAGACCGGCCTGTTCGGCCAGTGACACGGACTTCTTCAGCAGCGACTCCCAGTGTTCGCCGACGACGTCCTCGGACAGACGGATCTTGAATCCGCGCACGGTCTCGGGGTGGGCCTCGGCGGTCGCGAGCGCGTCCTCGGGGACCAGGGTGTCGGGGTTCAACAGCTCGCCGAATCTGAAGTCGATCAGACCGAGCACCGAGACATTGAGAAAGTTGACGATGCGCAGCGGGTTCGCCTCGACCACCAGTTTACGGAAGGCCGGGAACGTCGAGGCTCCGGCCGTGCCGGCGTCCGCCGCGGCGACCACGCCACGGCGCAGATGGGCTTCCTCGGCAGGGGCGCCGACCGCGGAGACGTACGGGAAGATATGGGTGTGGCCCTCGACGAGACCCGGCAGCACGGTGGAGCCGGTGACATCGATCGTGCGGGCCGCGTTCGCCGCCAGACCCTCGCCGATCGCGGCGATACGGTCACCGGTGACCGCCACGTCGAGCCGGGCGTTCGTGCCCGATGCCGGGTCGATGACGGTGCCGCCGGCCACGACGAGGTCGTAGGCCGGCACGGAGGGGTTGGACATCGCTGTGGCTCCAGGGTGAGGGGCGGTCGGCCGGCCGTTCCGGCCGGCCGGTGGGCGCGCGGTCAGGCGTCCGTGGGACGCGCGACGCGGGTGACGAGGGGCAGCACGCCGTCCACCTCGACTCGTACCTCGTCGCCGTCGGCGAGGAAGCACGCGCGGTCCTGGCCGGTGCCGGCCGGGGTTCCGGTGAGGACGACGTCGCCGGGTTCGAGCGCCGCGAACCACGACAGCCTGCTGAGCAGATCAGGGATCGGGAAGATCATCCCGGCGCTTGTGTCGTCCTGGAGGAGTTCGCCGTTGATCCGGGTCCGTACGCGGATCGCGTCCCGGTCGGCGAGGTCGTCGGGGGTGCGGAGCGACGGTCCGAGCGGCGTGAATCCCGGGTAGCTCTTGGCGAGGGCGGGCACACCTGTGGTGCGCATGACATCACGGGCCGTCATGTCGTTGGCGGCGGTGATGCCGGCTATCGCGGGCCAGACCTCCGACTCGGCCGCCCGGTACAGCCGGCGCCCCACGACCACCGCGATCTCGCCCTCGTAGTCGGGTTCGGTCGCGCCCCGCGGGATCACCACCCGAGCACCGGGTGCCGCCACCGCGGACGACGCGGCCAGATACAGGATCGGCTCCTCCGGCAGCCCCCGGCCGGTCCGGGCCGCCTTCGACACATAGTTGAGCCCGACGCCCCACACCGCGCGGGGACGGCCCAGCAGCGCCATGAGCGTGGCCTCGTCGAGCGGGATGCGCCGGCGCACCGCGCAGGAGGCCAGGCACCGTAGCGAGCCCTCCTGTTCAAGGACCGCGCCGACGTGCGGAAAAGCAGTGTCCAGCAGGGCGGCAGCCCCGTCCTCGATCCGGCCGAGGCCGGATTGCGTCGTCACTACTTGCATGGCGAGCATCTTTCAATGCGAGACGGCATCATGTCAACCGATACGAAAGTCCGGGCTGGGAACGCGTCGAACCCCGTCCGCACCAGGGGCGGACGGGGTGTCGAGGGACCGGCATCCCACCGCTGTCCCGGCACTCCGCGCATGACGACAACGGGCGGCGACGGTGAACGGGAGGACACCACGGCTGCGTAGGGGGTCGCCGAACGCACCACAGGGCGGGGCGCGGCCGAGAAGACCGGTTGGCTTCCGGGGGCGGCATGCGTCAGGGGGCCGAGTGAGCGGGCCGGCCGAGTTGAGCCGGCGCGGGCCCGGGTCGCGCGGTCGGCCCCGGAGCCCCGGCCCGGAAGGGATCGGGATCAGGCCGGGAACCGGCGCAGGGCCGGGAACCGGCGTCGGCCCGTTGACCTCGATGCCGCCGATGCACGGCGGTACGAGGCACACTCACCGGCGGCACCCGGATGATCTCTCCGAACAGGTTCTCATCAGGCGTGTTCGGCGTTCCACCACACCGCGACCACACCCGGTACGCCGGAATCAACGGCCCGGCGCGCCCCCGCAAGGCGCTCGGGAAGATCCAACTCAGTACCGGAATCGTCGAGTTCGAGCCGTTTGGTTCCGGCCATTGACAAGGCCCACAGGCGGCAATAGCGTTCCGGCCCATCCGATCGGTGGGCAACAAACCGAATCGGGGGAGCGCCTGCGGCGCTCCGCGGAGACCGTTGCATGCCGACCAGGCGTGCGACGAGCTGGCCGGCGACCGAACTCCCACAGCCAGCGGAGGTCTCTCGGATGAAGGTTGTACTCCATCGAACGCACGGCGGTCTGGATGTACTCCAGGTCGCCGACGTCCCGGTACCCAAGCCCGGACCGGACGAGGTGCTCGTCCGCATCGCGGCCTGCGGCCTCAACCACCTCGACGTACTGCAGCGGCGAGGGCCCGCTCTCATCCCCGGCTTCACCCTGCCCCACGTCAGCGGCATGGACATCGCAGGCACCATCGAGGCGGTCGGCCCGCCCGGCGAGGGGCGTGCGGGCAGCAGTGCCGCGCTCACCGAGGGCGCGCGTGTCGTCGTGAATCCGGCCGTGCCGTGCGACCGCTGCGAGAGCTGCGCCGCCGGAGCCGACGGAGGGTGCCCGAGCGCGGGTGTCATCGGCGCCAACAGGGACGGCGGGTACGCCGAGTACGTCGTCGTCCCGGCGGCCAATGTGCACCCCGTGCCGGACGAGGTCGATCTGGTCGACGCGGCCGTCGTGCCCACGATCTGGATGACGGCCTGGCACGCGCTCATCGAGACCGGCAAGCTCCGCCTCGGGGAGACGGTGCTGATCCACGCGGCAGGCAGCGGCGTCAGCACCGCGCTGATCCAGCTGGCCAAGGCGGGCGGTGCCCGTGTGGTCACCACGGTCGGCTCGGACGCGAAGGCCGAGTACGCACGGGGCCTCGGCGCCGATGTCGTGGTCAACTCCACGACCGGCGATGTCGTGGCGGCCGTACGCGAGTTCACCGACGGGCGGGGCGCCGACCTCGTACTCGATCATGTCGGCCCGGCCACGTGGAACACGGGTGTCTACAGCCTCGCGCCGCGCGGGCGGCTGGTGTTCTTCGGGAACACGACCGGCAACCGGGCCGAGTTCGACCTGGTGTACGCCTACCACTTCGGCCTGCAACTGCTCGGCTCGGACCCGTACGACCGCCGCGAGTTCGCCACGATGCTCGACGCCTACTGGGCCTCGCCGTTCCGTACGCCCATCGACAGCGAGTTCCCGCTGGCCGAGGCGGCGGCGGCACAGGAGCGGATGGAGTCGCGGCAGGCCACCGGCAAGATCGTACTGCGTCCATGAGGACGGCGAAGGCCATCCCGGCCGGCCCGGCGGCGGTACGGGACGCGGCCGGACCCGCACCGGTACGGGACGTGATCAGCCCCGCGCCGGTGTGGGACGTGATCAACGGCTTCACGTCCTACTGGGCGCTGTCGGCCGCGCTAGACCTCGGGGTGTTCGACGCCCTGGCCGAGGACGCCGTCTCCGGGACCGGGCTGGACGCCGGGCAGCTGGCGGCCGCGATCGGGGCGGCCGGGCCGGGACCGGTGACGGTACTGGCCGAGACCCTCGTCGCGCTCGGCCTTCTCAGCACCGCCGGGGACCGCTTCCGGCTCACGCCCGCGGCCGAGCGCTATCTGGTGTCGACGGCGCCGGCCTCGATGGCCGCGCTGGTGCGGTACTCGCCCGGCCCACCAGAGGCCTGGCCCGGCCTGGCCGACACCATCCGCACCGGCGCCCCCGAGCCGGGCGTGACAGCCGGACTGACCGGGCTCTACCCGGCGCTCGTACGCGCGACCGGCCCGACCCAGTCCGCGGTGGCGACGGCGGTCGCCGCCGAGCTGGAGCGCCTCGGACTGTGGCCCGATCAGCCGACGATCGTCGATCTCGGCTGTGGCTCGGGGGCCTGGCTGACCGCGCTGCTGCGTACCCGGCCGAAGGGCACGGTGATCGCGGTCGACCTGCCGAATGTGCTGCCGATCGCCGAGCAGGCGGCAGCAGATGCCGGCCTGCGTGAGCGGGTGATCGCCGTCCCCGGCGACTACCTCGACGTCACGCTCCCGGTCGCCGCGGCGGATGTCGTCGTCCTGGCTCACGTCCTGCGGGCCGAACCGGCCGTACGGGCACGGAAGTTGCTCGCCCGGGCCGTCGAACTGGCGGGGGCGGACGGGGTCGTCGTGGTCGTGGACTACCCGCGTCCCGACCCGGCCCGTACCGGGCACAGCGAAAACAACAACAACAACGACAACGGCACCGACAACGGCACCGACAACGGCACCGACACCGACGGCGGCGAAGACGGCCGCGGCGCCGTCTGCGTCGCCGCGCGCCACGAACTGCTGCTGTCACTGACGATGCTGGCCTCGACAGCGGGGCTCGGTGTCACGGTCGCTGACCTGCGTGAGTGGGCCGAAGCGGCCGGGGCCGAGCCGGCCGGCGCGTTCGAGCCGGTGCCGCGCCAGCACGTCCGCCTCATCCGCTCCCGCACCCCGGAGGCCACCTCGTGAACCGTCCGAACAACACGGCACCCGCCGACACCCTGATCGTCAACACCCTCGTCGTGACGATGGACGACTCCCGCCGTGTGATCAGCGACGGCGCGGTCGCCATCCGGGACGACAAGATCGTGGCCGTCGGCAAGACCGACGAAGTGACCGCCGGGTGGCACAGCGACACCGTCATCCCCGGCGAGCGGTTCGTCGTCACCCCCGGACTGATCAACACGCATGTGCACATCACCGGTGAACCGCTCACACGCGGCTTCGTCCCGGACGACACCCCGTTCCTGGAGAACGTCTTCGAGTGGCTCACGCCGATCCACACGTACTACACCGAGGAGGACGAGCACATCTCGGCCCAGCTCGCGGCGCTGGAGATGCTCAAGAGCGGTACGACGGCGTTCCTCGAGGCGGGCACGATCCGGTTCATCGACCCGGTCGTCGAGGCTCTCAGCGAGATCGGCATCCGCGCCCGTGTCGGACCCTGGGCGTGGGATCTCGTGCCCGAGCCGGAGGTGCTGCGCATGTCGACCGCGCAGGCGATCGCCCGCCTCAACGACTCGATGGACAGATACGCGTCGGTGGCGGACGGACGTATCCAGGCATGGCCGATCATCATCGGCCACACCTGTTGCAGCGATGAGCTGTGGCGGGCCGCGAAGGGGCTGTCGGTCGAGTACGGCACCGGGTTCAGCTTCCATATGTCGCCGGCGGCGATGGATCCCGAGGGGTTCCTCTCGGCGTACGGGCAACGGCCGATGGTGCATCTCGACAAGCTCGGTGTGCTGGGCCGGAATGTGATCCTGACCCACGCCGTCCACGTCGACGACGACGAGGTGGCGCTGCTCGCCAGGACCGGGACGAGCGTGTCTCACTGCCCGACCACGGCACTGAAGGTGTCCTACGGTGTGACCCGGATCGGCAAGTTCCCCGAGATGGCGGCCGCCGGGGTGAACGTGGCGATCGGCACCGACGGCAACAACGCCTCGAACTACCACGACCTGATGCGGGCGACCTATCTGGTCGCCGGTCTGTTCAAGGACGCCCGGCGCGACGCCACCATCTTCCCGGCCGAGGACGCGTTCGCGATGGCCACCCGCAACGGCGCCCGCGGACTCCAGGCCGAGCACGAGATCGGCTCGATCGAGACGGGCAAGAAGGCCGACCTGGTCCTGCACGACACCCACCGGCCGGAGTGGCGTCCGCTGCACAACGTCGCCAACCAACTCGTGTGGTCGGCCGACGGGCGGGGGGTGCACACCGTGTTCGTCGACGGCCGGCGCGTCGTCGACAACTACCGCTGTACGACGATCGACGAGGACGATCTGCTGCGCCGGGCCCAGACCGCCGGTGAGGGCATCGTGGCCCGCTCCGGGCTGCCCGACCGGTCCAAGTGGCCCACGGTCTGACCGTACGGCCGCGAGCGCCGCGGCCGGTCCCAACCACACACATGAACGTGATGAACCCGATGAACGCAGGGAATTGAGGAGAGCCGAGCCATGGCAGAACTGACCGAACCCCGCTGGACCCATGTCGCCATCCCGGTCAGCGACCTGGACCGATCGATCGAGTTCTACGAGCGCATCACCCCGCTGGTGCTGGTCACCAAGAACACGGACAGCAACGGGCGCGGTGCCTGGCTGTCGAACAAGGGCCAGGTCGACTCGCCGCTCGTCCTCGTGCTGGCCGAGTTCATTCCCGAGGTCGGGGCGCGCTTCGGTATCGAGCCGGGCAAGCCGGTGACGACGCTGGCGCCGTTCGCGCACATCGGTATCGAGCTGCCCAACCGCGAGGACGTCGACGCGGTCGCCGCCAAGGCACGGGAGACGGGCAACCTGCGGTGGGAGCCGATGGAGATGGCCGCCCACATCGGGTACATCTGCGCCGTGAACGACCCCGACGGCAACACGATCGAGTTCTCGCACAACCAGAAGGTCTTCTCGACCATCCAGGAGCTCTGGGGCTGAGCCCCCCGGCCCCACCGCACGCTCCCCGGCCGGCCCGCTGATCACCGGCGGTGATGCCGTGACCAGGGTCGCGAGCCGCGAGGCCGTCCCCGGCGCCGGGGACGGCCTCGCGGCGTGAGCACCGTGATCGGGCCGGCCGGGAGCCTGTGGCTGTGCTGCCCGCGCGCCGCCGGACTCGACGCGCGGGACTGCGGCAGGGTGCCGGGGTTCATCACCGCGCACCCGCATACGGCTGTTCCCGTCCGTGCGCGGCACTGTCCAGGACGACTGCTGTCCGGAGGGGTCGAGCCACGGGTGGATCGTGCCGCGGCGCCTGGCCGAACCGGCGAGAGCATCACCGCCACCACCGACACCCGTATCAACACCGGTACAGGCACCCGTATCACCGCAGGCGCGGTACTCGTCTGCGCCGGGGGCGGCAACGTCATCCGCCGCGAACTCTTGAATTTTTCAGCGGATCGTTCTGGGCCTGAATGCACCATTTCAAGACTTGGTGTCGGACTTCTGACGTCAGAACATTCAGGGAAAAACAACGCTCCTGATTCGCGAGCCGAACCTGTGCCTTGTCATGGGAATCCGCACGTCGTCGAACCGCACACTCGGCAGTCACGGCGGACATCACGCGGTGATGGACGCAACCGGTACGCAGCACGACGAGTCCGGTCTTCGGCACGGACGTCGGCTACGCGGCTTGAGCGCCTTGTCGGCGATGATCACGTCTTCGTTGATGTCTGCCATCGTCTGGTGACCGCTGGAGCGATCCGCTCTCACCCGTCAATGGCAAGCCGCAGGACTCCGAGCCGGGCCGCGGGCTCGCTCCGGATTCCGTCATCACGCCCGCCGACGCGGCCCCACCTCAACCGGTGCAGCCATGTTGCCGCTGGTCAAAGGCGCAACCCTCTGTCTTGCTCCCGGTCGATTGCCTCAAGACCCTTCCCGGCGAGGCGTTCCGCTGGAACGATTTCTGCACGAAGTGCCAAGAGCGGAAAATCTCTTCGCATTGCTTCCACGAAAGGGAGGGCTGCATGAAATTCCGTTTTGCGACTGTGGCTGTAGCCATCGGGGCGACCCTTGCGGGTTCGGTCATCCTGGCCGCACCGGCTCAGGCGGCCACCAAGACCTGTCAAGTGGATCAGTGGAGGTACGACATCTGCTTCGACGGTGCGAATGACGCGTTCTACGTATCGGACATGTACGCGGACGGCCACAGGGCAGTCGTGGAGTGGATAGCCATGGACGGCTCCGGCCGTAAAGGTGAATGCCACGATTCGAACGGGGCACACAACGGATGGACCGTGTGCGACTACGACTTCCGAGAGGGAACAAACAAATACGTCATCTTCCAGGGGATGACGCGTAACGGCGCGAACGGGAAAAGCGCCTATTTCTCGTGGATGTACACCGGATACATTACGCCTCGGTGACCTCGAAGTCTCCTGACGGTCCGTCGGCGGAGTCGGCGGACCGTTGTGCGTGAGCTGTTGCACGAGCCTCGCGGCATACCGGGATCCGGATCGAGGACGTTCCTTCGGGCGAGCCCCGGTCATCCTGCTGCCTCTCACCGGGCAGGCCGATCGACTCCGCAGCCGCACGCGCCGTGGCGGCGGCGGTCGCCGTCCGCCGGGTCGACGAACTCGTCGCGCCGGGCGGTGTGGTCGACCCGCGCCGGGTCGGCCGGGCACCGACCGCGGGGACCGCGGCCCACACAGCCGCCGTGCCGGTGACGCACGAGGACGCCGGCTCCGCGCGGTCGCGGAGCCGGCGTCCGTCCTCGCCGGTCCACGGTGTCAGGTCGACCCTCGCTGGAAGGGCCGGCCGAGCGCCGCGGGTTCCCGGTGCTGGGTGGCGAACAGCAGCATGGCGAGGAGCGCGAGCAGATACGGCGCCGCCACGAGCAGTTGGGGGTTGAGGGTGACACCGAGCGCGGGGAGGGCCAGACGCATCGCGTCGGAGAGGCCGAACACCAGGCAGCCGAGCAGGGTACGGCCCAGCCGCCACGCCCCGAAGATCACCGCGGCGATGACGATGTACCCGCGTCCGGCGGTCATGTTCTGGTTGAACGATCCGACCTCGCCGACCGCGAGATAGGCGCCGCCGAGACCGGCCAGTGCGCCGCACCACAGCAGGGCCTGCCGGCGCCGTACGTTGACCTTGATGCCCGCGACATCGGCGGCCTGCGGGTTCTCCCCCACCGCCCGCAGTTCCAGGCCCCAGCGGCTGCGCTCCACCAGCCACCAGGTGAGCGGCACCAGCAGGATCAGCAGGTAGACGGGCCAGCGTCCGGAGAACAGCGCCTCGCCGATCAGCGGGATGTCCCGCAGCAGCGGGACCGACACCGATCCGACCTGGTGCGAGTCGAACTGCGCCGTCGTGATCAGATAGCTCGTCAGCCCGAGCACCAGCGCGTTCAGCACGAGGCCGACGACGAAGGTGTTGATCTGCGCCCGGTGGGAGAGGTTGCCGTGCACGAAGCCGATGACGAGGCCGGTCATGACACCGACCGCGAGACCGGCGGTGGCGCTGCCGGTCGCGCTCGCGGTGGCGATCGAGGTGAACGCGGCGCCGAGCATCATCGACTCGACGGAGATGTTCATCGCACCGGCGCGCTGGGCGAGGTACTCACCGCAGGCGGCGAACGCCAGTGGCACGGTCAGCCGGACACCGCTCGACAGTATGGTCGTGGTGCTGTCCATGACGCTCACGCGGCCGCCTCCGTCTTGGTCGGGACTACGGACAGGGGCGCCTGCGCCGACGGCGTGGCACCGCGACGCCCGCGGTAGAGGTCGACGAGGACGGGCGGTGCGACGAACGCGAGGACGAGCAGCGCCTTGACGATGTCGACGAGGTAGTACGGCACCCCGGTGGCCGACAGGAAGTCGCCGCCCGCACGGAGTACGGCGAACCCGAACGCCACCGGGATCGCGATCAGGGGCCGGTTGCGCGCGACGAGCGCGACGAGCAGGCCGTCCCAGCCGACGTTGTCCGAGAGGCCGGCCTGGAGCTGGTTGGGGCTCGCCGGACTCGCCAGCAGCAGCCCTCCCGCCAGCCCCGCGAAGGCTCCTGACAGCGCCAGGGTGAGTCCGCCGAGCCGGGCCACGCGTACACCGGTGTGCTCGGCCGTCAGCGGATTCAGCCCGACCATGCGCACCCGGAAGCCCCACCGGCTGCGGCTCAGGACGAGCGCGACGCCGGCCGCGGCGGCGAGCGCGATGAACAGTCCCGCGTTGAGCTGGAGCGACGGGTACTTCCCGAGGCCGCCGAGGAGGGCGTTCGCCGGGAGGGGGTTGGACTGCGCGTCGGCGATGCCCGAGGAGCCCTGCGCGCTCTCCTGCAACCAGGGGGTGCTGACCGCGAACGTGACGAGCTGGATGGCGAGGAACGTCATCAGCAGGGTGCTCACCACGACGTTGACGCCCCGGAAGCGGTGCATCAGAGCGCTGAGCGCGGCCCAGGCGCCACCGCCGACCGCCGCGGCGGCCATCACCACGACGACCAGCGCCGGGCCGGGCAGGGCCAGTCGCAGCGCGACCCAGGCTCCGAACAGGCCGCCGATCAGGACCTGCCCCTCCTGTCCGATGTTGAACGTGCCGGCGGACGCGCAGATGGACGCACCGACCGCCACCAGCAGCAGCGGCGCGGCGTTGAGCAGCGTCGCCGTCCATCCGGTGGTGTTGGCCAGACTCCCGGTCCAGATGGCGGACAGAGATGCGCTCGGCGAGGCTCCGTTCACCATGAGCAGCAGCGCGGACGCGCCCAGGGCGGCGGCGACGAGCACCAGGGTGACGCCCGCCGTCAGCCGGCCGTCTCGCCCCGGTCTGAGCCGGGCGAGGAAGCGCCGGCCGAAGTCGTCCGGAGCCGTCGGCGAGGCGGCACTCATGCGGCCTCACCGCCCACCAGCATGCCGAGCCGCTCGGGGGTCGCCCCGGAGACGGGGAGCGCGCCGGTGATCCGCCCTGAGGAGATCACCGCGATCCAGGTCGCAAGGGCCATGACTTCCTCGAGTTCGGTGGAGATGAGCAGCACCCCGACGCCTTCCGCGGCCGCTCTGCGCAGCCGGGAGTACATGTCCTCGATGGCACCGACGTCGAGCCCGTGGGTGGGCTGTGCGGCCACCAGCACGCGGGTGTCACCGGACAGCTCCCGGGCGAGTACGACTCGCTGCTGGTTGCCGCCGGAGAGGCTGCGCACCGGCGCGTCCAGCGACGGTGTGACGATGTTGAACTCGTCCGCGAGGCGGCGGGCCCGGGAGAGCATGGCGCTGCGCCGCAGCAGGAACCGTCCGCTGACCTCGTTCAGCGACTTCATCGTCAGGTTCTCGGCGACGCTCATGTCGAGGACGACGCCGCTGTGGTGCCGGTCCTCCGGCACGATGCCGAGACCGGCCTCCGACAGCGCTCCGGGCCGGGTCATGTCGACCCGGCTTCCCGCGACCTCGATGGTGCCCCCGGCCGGCGCGACCAGCCCGGAGAGGACATCGCCGAGCGTCGCCTGGCCGTTGCCCTCCACTCCGTACAGGGCGACGATCTCGCCCGCGCCCACGGTCAGATCGATGCCGTCGAGTACCCTGACCCCGCCCTGGACGACGGTGAGTCCGGCGAGGCGCAGGACGGGTTGCCGCCCGTCGTGCGCCCCGTCCCCGCCGGTGCGCGGATTGCGCACCGGCAGCAGGCCGAGGGCCGCGCCTTCCTCGCCCAGGGACACCTCACGGCCCACCATCTGCCGGGCGAGTTCCTGGGGAGTGGTGTCGGCCGTGGCCGACCGGAAGGCGACACAGCCCTTGCGCAGGACCGTCACCCGGTCCGTGGCCTGGGCGATCTCGGCGAGCTTGTGGCTGATGAGGATGACCGCGCGGCCCTCCTCCTGCACCACGCGGCCGAGCACGGCGAAGAGTTCCTGCGACTCGGCCTGGGTCAGTACCGAGGTGGGCTCGTCCAGGATCAGGATCTGAGGGTCGCGCCGCAGGCACTTGACCACCTCGACCCGCTGCCGCTCGCCGGCCGAGAGCGCCTCGACACGCGCCTCGGGGTCGATCGGCAGCCCGTACCGCGCGGAGACCTCGGCGATACCGGCGCAGACGGCCTGCTTGTTCACCTGGCCGGTGTCGCCGAGCGCCACGTTCTCCCACACGGTCAGCCCGTTGATGAGACTGAAGTGCTGATGCACCATGCCGATGCCGAGCCGGGCCGCTTCCTGCGGGCTGTCCAGCGCGGCCTCCTCGCCCCGCACCAGGACGCTGCCGGCGTCGCGCCGGACCAGTCCGAGCAGGACCTTCATCAGGCTGGACTTGCCCGCGCCGTTCTCACCCAGGAGTCCGTGGATCTCTCCGGCGTCGACCGTGAGGTCCACGCCGCCGCAGGCCGTGACGGGTCCGTAGGACTTGGTGATGCCGCGCAGCTCGAGTATCGGAACCGCTGAGGTCGTCGGTGTCATTCGCTGGTCTTCCTCGTGGGTGTCCGTACGTCATCCGAGGCGCTCGACCTCGGCGGCCGCGTCGATCTCCTTGGAGCCGATCTTCTTGATGAACTGCGCCAGTTGCTGCTCCTCGTCGCCCTCGGCGTCGCAGATCTTGACGGTCGGGAAGGGGTCGACACCCAGCTGCCACACGCGCGTGGTGCCCATCTTCAGGTTGTTCTTCGCGAACTCCTCCAGCGCGGCACGGAAGTAGTCGCCCGGGCTGAACATCACCGAGATGTCGAACTTCGGGCTGGTCGAGGCGCAGCGGTCGGTGCCCGGGGTGAGGGTCAGCGCGCCGCTGGAGTTCGCCAGCTTCGCCGAGGCGTCGGTCGCGCCGCCGAGGTAGGGGTAGATGACCTTGACGCCCTGGCTGATCTGCGCCTGGGTGGCCTCCTTGGCCTTCGCCGAGTCGTTGAAGTCACCGGTGTAGGTGCTCGTCAGGGTGGCTTTCGGCACCACCTGCCGGATCCCGGCCAGGAAGGCGGTGGAGGCGGCGACGCTGTAGTCGGCCTTGATGCCGGTGATGAACCCCGCCTTGGTGTGGCCGGCCGCCTTCATCCTCAGGCCCGCGGCGTAGCCGGCGACGAGCATGGACTGCTTGGGGTCGTCGGTGGACAGCAGGATCCGCGGGGTCTGATCGACGTTCCCCTGCATCGGCACGTACCAGGCGGTCTTGCTGCACACCGGCTCCTCCGAGGCGGGGATGGCGGCCTTCAGCTCGCTCGCGCCGATCGCGACCAGGTCGACGCGCTGCTGGCACAGTGCGCGCGCCGCGGTGAGCGCGTCGCTCGGGGGCACGCTGCCGCGCTTGATGACCGTCCAGTCCTTCTCCTTGGCGAAGGCGTCCGCCGAGTCGACGAAGCTCTGGTAGTAGCCGCGGTCGTTGATGTCACCGGGGCTGAGGACACCGATGACGACCTTGCCGTCGCCGTTGACATCGGGCTCCTTGAGGCCGGAGTCGCTGCCCCCGCTCGCCGCGGGGGTCGCCTTGGCCGCCGTCGCCGAGTTGTCGGCGCAGCCGGACAGCGCGATGGCTCCTGCGAGGGCGAGGCCGGCCGCGGCCCCACGACGCCAGAGCATGCTGTGTGTAGTCATGTGCGTGGGTTCCATTCGCTGGGTGGCACCGCCCCGTCGAGGCGGTCGTGGCGGCGGGGGTGGTGGTCGGTTGGCGGGTTCGGGGCTCGGGTCGGGCTCGGCGCGGCGGACACGCTTCCGGTGGGATGCGACTCCTCACTCGCGGCTGCGGACCACGGGCAGCCCCTGCGCCCGGCCGCTCGCGCCCGGGTGGGACCGGTACGGCCCGGCCCCGGGGACGACCGGGCTCACCGCGGGCCCGGTCGCCGCCACCGTTCCGGCGGAGTCCGTGCCCGTCCCCCGCGGATGACGGATGCCGGGGGCCGGGCCCGGCCCCCGGAGGCGCGGCGGGTCCAGACGGCTGCGCCCGCGGTACGCGCCTTCGGCGACGAACTCGCGCGGTCCGCGCATCGGTTCCGGGACAACCTGCGGGAACACGGCCTCGGGCCCGCCGAAATCGGTCTGCACCATGACGTGCACCGCGCAGCCTCCTCACCCTTACCGTCTCGCATTGCGAGGCGGTGGAACGTATTGCGAGGTACTGTGACCTCCGCCGCCGGGCGATGTCAACGCTCCTGCGCCATATCTTCGATTCATCGGCGTTTCGCCTGATCGCAAGGCCGACGGCCTGAGCGGCGGCAGTTGGAGACCGGTCCACGGGCGGCCGGGCCGGGTCCCGCGGTGGCTCGGCGGGGAGCGCGATACCGGTTCCGCGGCCGGTCGGCGGACGGGAAGCGCATGCCGGTTCAGCGCTCGCCCGGCACCGGCTCGTCAGCGCCGCACGGCTGTCGGCGGTCCTCGCCGCGTGATGGCCGGTCACGGGTGGCGAGCGGGTCCGGGCCGTCGGCGCCGGGCGCGGTGGCCGCCGAGGAGGTTCTCGATCCGGGCACCCGGCACCCCGACGGGCCGTGGTGCGGGGGACGTTGTCCGGAGCTCCGGCTGCTGCCTCTCGGCCGGGCAGCCGGGCAGCCGGAGTCGCCCACGGCTCCCGGCACTGCCGGATCGACCCGAGGGCACCTCGGCGTACGCCTTCAGCCGCGCGCGGGAGAGGCGACACACGCCTCCCCCTGTACCGCAGTCGCTTCAGTCCGGCAGAGGGCAAACGTGGCCGCCGCGTACACGGGTCGTGTCCCCCGTCGCGGTGGGGCCGATCACGGTCCGTCGTCTCCGCTTCGGACCGGTCCGGTACGTGCGGCTCCCGGCCGTCGTGCGATCACCGGTGGTCGCGGCGCGGCCAAGGGCTGTCCCGTGATCGGCGGTGGATCAGCGCGCGGCGTCAGATGCGGTGTATCGCAAGGCGGAGGAGCGCCCGCATACTGGGCGTATTTGGGCGTTTCGACAACGCTGGGGGTACCGCCCGTGCCCGCAAGGCACAGGGGGAGAGGTGCCGTAGCTGTCGTCGTGCGCCCGCCTGAGATTGCGGGAAAGCCCTTGGCCTCAACAGGGCCTTCGGCGAGGGCGATTCGGGCCGCGCCCCGGGGATTCCATCACCGGGATCGGCTACACCACTCGGCGGGACGCCATCCGTACACGCGGGGCCCACCGTCCACGACCGCACATCGGCGGCGACCGCCGGCCCGGTGTGTGCCGCGCCGGGACCTGGCGGAAGTGCTTCGGCGCGCACGGCATCGCCGAGCGGCGCGGTGCCGGTGGCACCAGCACCAGCACCAGCACCAGCACCAGCACCAGCACCAGCGGATCACCGGGGACCGGTCGTCGGCAACACAACCCGGCGTCCGCCACCCCGGTGGGGTCTCACACACCTGCGGTCCGGCCTCACCCGGTGTCGCTCGCCACTACCCACCGGCCACGCTTGTCACCGCACGACGGGCAGGCCCGTGGCCCGTCGAGCGGGTCCGCCACCGGTCCGGCCGCATCTGCGCGGGCGCCGTCGGCGAGCACCGCGGCCGTCGGTGCTCGCCGACGGCAAGCCCCCGGCGTCCAGCGGACGCAAACGCCCGGCCGGTCGTCCGGCGACACACATGGAGCACGTCCGAGCGCTCGGCACCACAGAACACGGCCTCCGTCAGCTCCCGCTCACCCACGGCAAAACCGGCGGCCGTACCCTCCCCTCGAAGCCTGACCGTGCTCCGGCGGTGGCACCCATGCCGTCCCGTCTCAACGGGCCAGCAGCCGGATGGCCACGCCCTTCTCCTGGGTGTACTCACGCAGCGCCGCGTACCCCCCGCCCCGGCTGAAACCGCTGTCCTTCTGCATATTGAACGGAAAGCCGATCACCCCCGCGTCGTGGAACTGGTTGACCGCCACCTGCCCGGAGCGGACGTCCTTCGCCAGCCGCAGCGCCCGGGAGACGTCATTGGTCCAGATACAGGCCAGCAGGCCGAAGTCGGTCGCGTTCATCAGCTCGGTCGCCTCGGCGGTGTCGCGGAACGGCTGTACGGCGAGAACCGGCCCGAAGACCTCCTCACGGGCGATGCGCATATCGGCTTCCACCCGGTCGAACACGGTCGGCCGGATGAACCACCCCTCGTCGGCGGGTGCGCCACCGGTGACCAGCCGGGCCCCCTCACGGGGCGCCTCCTCCAGAAAGCCGCTGACGCGGTCGAACTGCGCCGCACTGACCAGCGGCCCCATGTCCAGGTCGGCTTCCCAGGGCCCGGTCCTCACCTCGGCCATGGCGGCGGCGACCCGCTCCACGACCTCGTCGTGCACCGACGCCTCCACGAGCAGCCGGGAACCGGCGTAGCAGTTCTGCCCCGCGTTCTCGGTGATGGAGGTGACGATCGCAGGGATCGCCGTATCGAGGTCGGCGTCGGCGAAGAGCACGTTCGGCGACTTGCCGCCGAGTTCCAGCTTCACCGGGACGAGGTTCTGTGCCGCGGCCGCCATGATCGCCCGCCCGGTGGCGGTGGAGCCGACGAAGCTGATGTGGCCGACGCCCGGGTGGGAGGTGAGGGCGACGCCCGCCTCGGGGCCGAGGCCCGCCACGACGTTGATCACCCCCGGCGGGAAGCCGGCGCGGTGGGCCAGTTCGGCGAGTGCGTAGGGGGCCAGCGGCGCGATCTCGGACGGCTTGAGGACGACGGTGTTGCCCGCGGCGAGCGCCGGTGCGACGTTCGCGGCGGTGAGCACGGCGGGGACGTTCCAGGGGATGACGACCGCGCACACACCGTACGGCTCGGGAACCGTGTAGCCCAGGTAGTCGGGACTCCGGGTCGGCAGGGTGACTCCGGTGAGCTTGTCGGCCGCGCCGGCGAAGTAGTCGATGATGCCGTGGGTGATGTAGATGTTCGTCCGGCCCCCGGACAGCGGCTTGCCCACGTCCCGCGCCTCGACCGCCGCGAGCGCCTCGGCCTCGGCGATGATCAGGTCGGCCCAGCGCCTGATCAGTGCCCCGCGCTCGCTCGGGTTGGTCGCCGCCCAGGCAGGGAAGGCGCGGTGCGCCGCGGTGACCGCGTCGTCGACATCGGCGCCGCCCGCCCGGGCCACCGTGGTGATCACCTGCCGCGTGGCCGGATCGAGAACGTCCAGCGCCCCGCCGTCGCGGGCCGCGACCCACTTGCCGTCGATGAAGTGTTGGGAAGGAGGGAAGTCAACAGCCGCCATAGCGGGAACATTGACCGACCCTGTCACGCATGTCAATATGCAGTCTCGCTTTGTGAGGCACTGAGGAGGCCCTGTGCGTGCCACCGCCGCTCTGCTGGAGCAGCCCGGAAAGCCGTTCGTCCTGACCGAAGTGGATCTGGACGATCCCCGCCCGGACGAGGTGCTGGTTCGCGTCGCCGCGGTCGGCGTCTGCGGTACCGACCTTGAGTTCGCCGGCTTCTTTCCCACCCCCGCGCTGCTCGGACACGAAGGGGCGGGCATCGTCGAGAAGGTCGGCGCGCACGTCACCTCCGTACGCCCCGGCGACCACGTCGCCATGTCCTTCACCTCGTGCGGCACCTGCGCCCTGTGCCGTACGGGCTCTCCCGCCTACTGCCGCAGCTTCGACGCGGTGAACTTCTCCGGCCGCCGCCCCGACGGCTCCACCGCGGTGACCCACGGGGGGCGGGAGGTGAACGCCCACTTCCTCGGCCAGTCGTCGTTCGCCGATCACGTCGTGGCACCGGAGCGGGCGGTCGTACGGATGGACCCGTCGTGGGACCTGCTGCGGGCCGGCCCCTTCGGCTGCGGTTTCCAGACGGGGGCCGGCGGTGTGCTCAACGTACTGCGTCCGCGCCCCGGCTCGTCGATCGCGGTCTTCGGCGCCGGAGCCGTCGGCGTGGCCGCGATCATCGCCGCCTCCCTGAGCGGCTGCAAGGTCATCGCGGCCGTCGACGTGGCCCCGGGCAAACTCGAAGCGGCCCGCGGCTTCGGAGCCACGCACTGCGTCGACTCCTCGGCCGGGGAGACCGCCGGGCAACTGGCCGCCCTGGTCCCCGAGGGGTTCGACTTCGTCATCGACACGACCGGACGCGAGGACGTCCTGCGCACCGCGGTGGAGGCTCTCGGACCCCTCGGCCGCGCCGGTGTCATCGGCGTCGGCCCGAGCGAGTCGATGAGCTTCAACTGGCGCAGCGTCCTCAACGGACGTACGGTCACCGGCATCGTCGCCGGGTCCAGCCTGCCGCAACTGTTCCTGCCGGAACTGCTCGCGCTCAACGCCGAGGGACGGTTCCCGGTCGAGAAGATGATCACCTACTTCCCGTTCGAGCAGATCAACGAGGCCGTCGCGGCCATCCGGTCCGGCTCGGTCGGCAAGGCCGTGCTGACCTTCTGAGCGTCGTCCACGGGACATTGCCAAGCTCAGGGGCGCACCTTAGGGTGATCCGACGCCGTTGAGGCAGCCGACATCCGGTGGCGCGGCCGGACAACACCGCGCACAGTTCCGAGCACGTGGAGCGTGCCCACCATGTCTGCCGACTCCGACATCGATTTCGACCACCACTCCGACGAGGCCAACGCCGATCCGGTCGCCTACTACGCGGGCTTCCGCGAACGCTGCCCGGTAGGCCGATCGGCCGCCCACGGGGGCTTCTTCTACACGACGCGTTACGCCGACGTGGCCCGCATCGCCCGCGATGACGCGACGTTCTCCTCGGCCCGCGGCGACCACGGCGGGCAGGGGGTCGGCATCGTCATCCCCAAAGGACCGGGGCTCGAACAGTATCCGATCGAACTCGACCCGCCGCGTTCGGCCGAGTACCGGCAACTGATCAACCCGCTGCTGACCCCGGAGGCGGTCGGGCAGCTGGTCCCCATGATCGAGCGCCATGCCACCCGTGTCGTGGACGACTTCATCGAGCTCGGCTCCTGCGATTTCGTACGCGACCTCACCAACCCGCTGCCGGCCGCGGTCACCCTGGACTGGCTGGGTTTCCCCGAGGAGGACTGGGCGAAGCTCGCCGGGCCGATCCACGACATCTTCGCCGCTCCGGCGGACAGCGAGCGCGCCGTACGCGGAGCCGCGGGACTGGCCTATATGGACCGGCGTATCCGTGAGTTGATCGCCGAGCGGCGCCTGGCACCACGGGCCGACGCGGTCAGCACGCTGGTGGCCGGCCGGCGCGCCGACGGCGCCGAGTTCGGAGAGGACGAGCTGGTGTCGGTGATCGGCCTGCTCATCGCGGGTGGCGTCGACACCACCACCTCCCTGACCGGATCGACGCTCGTCCACCTCGCCCGCCACCCCGAACAGCGCCGGCGGCTGGTCGACTCCCCCGATCTGCTGGACGGCGCGACCGAGGAGTTCCTCCGCGCGTTCGCCCCCTCGCAGTCCATGGCGCGCACGGTCACCGGGGACGCCGAGGTCGGCGGCTGCCCGATGCGCGCGGGCGACCGGGTGCTGATCCCGTGGGTCGCCGCGAACCACGACCCCGCCGTGTTCCCCGACCCCGAGCGGGTACGACTCGACCGCGACGCCAGCCGGCACCTCAGCTTCGGAATCGGATCGCACCGGTGCGCCGGCGCCCATCTCGCCCGGGCCATGTTCCGCGCGATGATGACACAGGTCCTGACCCGGCTGCCCGACTACCGGGTGATCGAGGAGGGGCTCGTTCCCTACCCCACACGCGGCAACCAGTCCGGCTGGGACGCGGTCCCGGCGCTCTTCACACCCGGTCCCCCGGCGACGGGGGCGGCAGGCACGGTCCGTACCCTGAGCACCCCCACCCCGCTGCGGGTCACCTCGGTGCGTCCCGCGGCCGAGGGCGTCGTCGCCGTCGGCCTCGGCCTGCCGGACGGAGGTGAACTCCCCTCATGGCGGCCCGGCGCGCACATCGAGCTGCGTCTGCTGTCGGGGCGGCTGCGTCAGTACTCGCTGTGCGGCGACCCCGCCGACGCCACGACATGGCGCATCGGGGTCCTGCGTGAACAAGCGGGCCGGGGCGGTTCGGCCGAACTCCACGAACTCGCCCGCCCCGGAGCCACATTCGCGGTACGCGGGCCGCGCAACCACTTCGCGCTCGCCGAGGCGCCGTCCTATCTGTTCCTCGCCGGAGGCATCGGCGTCACACCGATCCTCGCCATGGTCCGCGAGGCCGCCGGACGCGGGGCGCCCTTCACCGTCGTGTACGGCGGACGCACCCGTTCGACGATGGCGTTCGCCGACGAACTCGCCGCCGTCGCGGGCGACGCGCTCACCCTGCTCCCGCAGGACGAGGCCGGGCTGCCGGACCTCCCCCGGCTTCTGGGCGGGCTGGACGCGGAGACCTCCGTGTACGCGTGCGGACCGGCACCGATGCTGGCGGCCGTCGAGCGCGAGTGCGCCCGCCTGGACCTCGGCGCCCGGCTTCATCTGGAGCGCTTCGCCGCCGGCGACGATCTGGAGACGGTGTTCGACGCCACGGAGAACCGGCCCTTCGACGTCCGGCTCGCGCGCACCGGGGCCACGCTCACCGTGCCGCCGGACCGCCGCCTCATCGAGGTCCTGCGCGATGCCGTGAGCGGCCTGTCGTACGACTGCGAGAAGGGATACTGCGGCGCCTGCGAGACCCGCGTTCTCGCCGGGACACCGGAGCACCGGGATTCCGTGCTCAGTGACGAGGAACGCCGTGCCGGGCGCACGATGATGATCTGCGTCGGGCGCTGCCGGGGCGACCGGCTCGTCCTGGACCTCTGAGCCCGGCGGGCCGGCGGATCACCTCCGTCGGCCGGCTTCCGGGCCCGGCCGGCACCCGCGGGGATCAACAGCGGGCGCGGGATTCCACGGATGCCCTGTGAGGACATCCGCCCGTCGCCGTCCGCGCCACACTCCGGTTCTTCGCCCACCGCTTCGGGGTGGCCGCTCAGGCCGGCGAGGCGCCGGCCCCGCAGTCGGCGGCCCCGCTCCGGCGGCCGTCGTGGGACCTCGGGCCCATAAGAACGGTGAGGGCGCCCTCAGCTGCCGGGCGCCATCGTTCCCGCAGCGCCCAACGCTGCTCGTTCGCCCGGTGGTGAGGGTTCGCCGCTCACCGGAAGAGGGTGTCGGTCTTCTCACCGATCGCCCGCTTGCGGGCGAAGTAGTCGTTGATGATGACGCGGTAGAGGTCCGCGTCCGGGCGGGCCCAGTTGCGCATGAGTTCGCAGCCGAGCGCGAGCGAGGTGATCGGCTGTGCACCGGCCTGGGTCATCCGCTCGATCGCCGTCCGGTGGGTCACCGGGGAGACTCCGCCGACAGCGTCGACGACCGGGTAGATCTCGTAGCCCTCGCGGAGCATGTCCAGCGCCGGGAACGCGAGGCACACCTCGGTCCACAGCCCTGCCATGACCATCTTCTTCCGGCCCGTCGCCTCGACGGCGGCACGGAAGTCGGCGTCTTCCCAGGAGTTGACTCCGGTGCGGTCGATCTCCGCCACCCCGGGCAGTTCGTCGGCGATCTCCGGTACGGTTGTCCGGTTGACACCCATGCCGACGGCGACGGTGGACAGCACGGTGGGGATCTCGTAGGCGCGGGCCAGCTTGGCCAGGGTGACGGCGCCGAGGTCGATCTCCTCTCGGCTCGCCGAGCCGACGGTGGCGTACTGGCCTTCCTGGTAATCGATGAGGACGACGGCGCAGTTGTCCGGTGTGAGCAGGTGATCGGTGTGCGGGTCCCGGACGGGCTCGGGGTCGGTTTTGACAGACGCGGCACCAGCGGTCATGACGTGCTCCCTCTCGCCTCTGGATCGTGTGCCGGGCGCCGCGCGCATCCGCGTCCCGCGCTGCCGGCGACCGGTTGGCCAGGACGGTCACGCCGCGAACCGGGCTGCACGTGAGAACACACGTGCTTGGGTACTGTACCCGAGGAGGGTACGTGACCCGGGCGCTTCCCGGGACCGTACCGAGCGCAAGACCCGGCGTTCCCGGGGAGCGGACGGTCTGCTCACCGGGCCGGCAGGACGACACGGAGACCTCACCATGGCCATCGAGATCAGCGATTCCTCCTCCGCACACCGTTACGAGGCCCGGATCGACGGGCAACTCGCGGGGTTCGCCGACTACATGCGTACCAAGGAGCTGATCGCCTTCGTGCACACCGAGGTCGACCCGTCGTACGAGGGACGCGGTGTCGGGTCCGCGCTCGCCCGCGCCGCCCTGGACGCCGCCCGCACCGACGGTTTGAAGGTACTGGCCGTGTGCCCCTTCATCTCGGGTTGGATGGCCCGGCACCCCGAGTACCAGGACCTCGCCTACCAGAACAGCAGCAGGGTCAACGACTGAGCTCCCCGTCTCCGTATCGCTCGGCCGGGAAGGTGTGGCGCCTCGGAGTACGGGATCCGGCCGCCCGCCTACGTCGACCGGCACCACCCTTTCGGGCCTGGTGAAACACGTCGGGCGCAACGACGGCCCCGCCCCGCCCGGCGCTCCGGCTCAGAGCCGCACCCGGTACACGGTCGGCGGCCGGCCCGTCTGCCCGTGCTGCCGGCTGCCGATCGGCACCGCCACCCCCGCCCGCTCCAGCCGCTTCAGCACGCGTCTCGCGGTGCGCCCCTGGACGTCGAGGTGCTCCGCCACCGCATGCGCGGTCAGGCCCTCGCCGTCGCCCGCGGTGACCAGCTCGCGCAGCTTGTCGAGCGTCTGCTGGTTGAGCCCCACGCGCCGGGCGAGCAGCACGCTGTTCTCCGGCCCTGCCGGCGCGGACGCGCGGCCGGAGTCGGCGTCGATCACCATGTCCAGGTCGTCCCGCATGGACACGACCCCGGCCACGGATCCCACCGCGCCCGCCCGGTTGACCGCCCGCCGCGCCAGTGACTCCGCCTCCGCCGCCGTACGGCCCAGTCCGAAACCCACGTGCACCGAGGTGTGCCGTGAGGCGAGTGCGTCGAGCAGCGGGAGCCGGGTGAAGTGTTCGCTGGCCTTCTCCAGCGCGCCGCGTGTGGTCACCACCAGCCGCCGCCCGTCGGGCAGATGGGCCAGGCTGCCGCCGAGCGCGGCGAGGTCGGCGGCGAGGTGGGAGTCGTCGGAGCCGGGCGGGATGTCGACGATGCCCATCGCCACCTGTGCGTCGCCGCTCTGCGCGGCGGAGGCGGCGAGCACCAGCGACTGAACGGTGGCGCGGATGGAGTGCCGGGAGGGCGCGAGGCGTACGGCGTGCATCTCGTTGTCGAGCGTGTGGAAGGTGGAGCCGAGGCAGGTGAGTGCGACCCGGGTGCGCTTCTTGTCACGGGCGCCGAGATGGAAGGAGACGAGGTCCTCGCCGGTCAGCCCGGGACGGTACGGCAGCACGTGCACATGCTCGGTCGGCAGCTTGGCCTCGGTCAGGGTCTCGGCGACCTCGGCGCGCTGGAGGGTGTCGATGGAGATCCGGGACACGTCGTGGCCGAGACGCAGCAGCTCGACGAGCGCCCGCAGCAGCGTCGCGCCGTTGTACTGCACGTACATCGCCGGCCGGTCCAGCAGCCCGGCCTCCGCCGCGAGGGTGTGCGGCACGACACCGGTGAACAGCAGGGCGTCGGCGCCGGACGCCGCCGCCTCGCGGACGACGTCGAGGGTCTGGTCCTCGTGCCGGTAGTGCAGGCCGAGCAGTCGCGTGGTGCCGGGGGCGCCGACCGCCCGCACCTTCTGCACCAGGTCCTCGGGGCCGATCACGCCGATGGTGAACGCCATGCGCCCCGTCTCCTTCATCCATACGGCCTGTTCCGGCCGGGTCCACAACTTCGCGCCGTAAGTCTAGGCATGGCGGCCGCGGCGACTCCCCGGATATCGGAGTTGATGTGCCGCAAAGAGCGATTGACTTTCGGTCAAGGTCATAAACGCGGTGCGTTGAGAGGATCACACCGACACGTTCGTACGGGACGGACCGCTGCCACCGTGTTCGAACCGCGCGGCCGCACGAACCGGCGACGAGGTGCGCGCCGCGGTACTGCGGGTGCTCGGCCCCGCCGTCCTGTGCGGCACACCCGGCGGCGAAGTGCCGGTGCCGGGGCGGGGCCTGCTGTCCGGCACGGACCCCACCCCCGGTGGCCTTGTGCACCGGTGGACTGCGGACCCGAACGTGCCCCCGGACGTGCTCCGCGACGCGGACTTCGCATCAGACGCGGAGCTCACATCAACGGAACTGGACCAGGTCCTATGACCCGACAACACCCGACAACAGCAGTCCGGCGCGGCCGGCCCCGACCGAGCGGAGCCGTCCGCCCCCGTCCGCCGGGCCGCTCCTCCGCGACCACGGCTCCAGAGGCGCCGGCTAGCCTGTCCCGTCCTCCGCCAGCCCCTCCAGGCACCTCACCACTCGATCCTGCTCCTCCTGCGGCAGTGGCGGGCCGAACGGGTCGTGGGCCGCCGCCTCCGGCAGCAGGCCCTCCCACACCGCCGCCCAGTGCATCCGCTGGACATAGCCCTCGATCGGGGAGAGGAAGGTGGCCTCCGCGAAGCGGTCCAGGCGGTTCGAGGCTCTGACGAACGCCGTGTGGTCCGCCGCGCGCCAGGCGTCGAGGACCTCCGTCGTCAGTTCCGCGCGGGCCGCCGCGATGCCGACGAGGGCCGTATCGGCGCCCCACATCAGGCTGGGGCCGAACATACGGTCCTCGCCGGTGACGACCAGGCGGTCACCGGCCCGGGCCGCGCGGATCGCGTCCTGGCAGGCCATCGCGCGGTCCAGGGTGGCCAGTTTGAGGCCCAGCGCCCCCGGCAGGGCCAGCAGGTCGCGGACGAGCGCCGGCGGGTACTCGTATCCGCCCGCCTCGCCGTGCAGGAAGAAGCCCAGCACCGGCAGCCCGCTCGCCTCCGCCACCCGCTCATGCAGCCGTACGGCGCGCGCGTGGCCGTCGGGGTGGTCGGCAAGGGCGCTCAGCGGGTACACCATCACGGCGTCCGCGCCCAGTTCGGCCGCCGCCACCGCCATCGCCTCGACCGCGGCCTCCGCCTCCCCGACCGTCGCCGCGGTGGTGTCGCGGGGAACGCCCGCGCCGACGACCAGCGGCTTGTCCGTCGCCGCGCGCCAGGTGCGCAGCACCCGGGCGCGGTCGGCCGCCGACAGATACAGGCCGCGGCCCGTGTGGGCCCAGACCGCGAACCCGCCGACCGGTGCGGCGTCGAGCTTCGCCGCGTACGCGCGCAGGGCGTCGAGGTCGACGACGCCCCGCTCGTCCATGGGGGTCAGCACCGCCGGGAGTACCGTCCCCCGCAGTCGCTGAAGCAATCCGTCGGCCATGTCCACCACGTGTTCCTGAGACCCTTTGGCAACCACGGACCCCACGCTAGCCTTTACGGCCCAGACCGTAAAGGGATAGGAGTCCCGCCATGCGCCTCGGCCTCTACGTCAATCTGTTCACGGGCAAGGACGACCGCCCCGCGCTCGCCGACGCCGTCGAGCAGGCGCGGCTCGCCGAGCAGGCGGGCTTCGACTGGGTGGTGCTCGGCGAACGCCATGTGCACCGCCCCGGCTACCACGAGGCGCTGACCTCGCTGACCTGGCTGGCCGCGCACACCGAACGCATCGGCCTGGCCACCGCGGGGCTCATCGCCCCCGTCTACCAGCCGGTGTGGCTCGCGGAGACCCTCGCCCACCTCGACGTACTCTCCGGCGGCCGGCTCACCGCGGGCCTCGTCCTCGGCTACCGCCCCGAGGAGTTCGCCCTGTACGGCACCCCGCCGCGCGAGAAGGTCGCGCGCTTCGAGGAGTGCGTGGAGCTGGTCACCCGTCTGTGGACCGAGGAGTCGGTGACGTACGAGGGGCGCTTCACCTCCGTGACCGACGCCTTCCTCTCCCCCCGCCCCGCACAGCGGCCCCGCCCGCGCCTGTGGAACGGCGGCCGGGTACCGGCCGCGCTGGAGCGCACGGCGCGGGTGTGCGACGGCTGGACGACCTCCTTCAACGAGACCGACGCCGAACTCCCCGCGAAGATCGCCGAGTACCTCTCGTACGAGCGCGGCCCCGGCACCCTCGGCGCCGACGTGCTCGTCTGCCGCGAGGGGTACTGCGCGCCCACCTCGCTCCAGGCCCGCACGGCTCTGGAGGACCCGCTGCGCGGACTGTACGACGCGTACGGATCGTGGAAGCGCACCTCGACGGACGCGGCGCGGTACGCGCAGGAGTGGGACGACATCGCCGCGCGCAGCGTCGTCGGCTCCCCGGAGCAGTGCGTGGACGGCCTCGGGCGCTACGCCGCGATGGGCGCGGACGGCGTCATCCTGCGCGTCCAGCCGCCGGGGATGCCCCAGGCGGACGCGCTGCGGGCGATCGAGGGCTTCGGCGAGGTACTGGGGCGGCTGGAGGACTGAGCCGGGGGGCCGCGGCGGGGGTGGACGACGTCCGGGGCGCGGACACGGGGTCCGGGGCGATGTCTGCGCGATGTATTGCCGTCCCCTCCTTCGCCATTTACGGTCAGGGCCGTAAATTACTCCCGTTGGAGGTCCCATGCGTCGTGCCCTCACGGCCGCGTGTCTGCTCGTCGCCACCCTCGCCGTACCGGCCCGTGCCGAAACCGCCCCCGAACGACCCGCGTCCACTCTCCCGGCCCCCGAACAGTGCGGCTTCGCCGACCTGGGCTCCCTCCCCCTCACCGGCGCCACCACCGCCGGCACCGCCATGGACCGCGGCCGCATCTACTCCGTCACCTCCTCGGCATCCGGCCCCGCCCTCCTCGGCATCCGCGACGCCGGCGACGGCAGGCTGATCGCCGAACACCCGCTCCCCCGCGCCCTCGGCTCCTGGGCCGTGACCGTCGCCGAGGACCACACGGTCTACGTCGGCACCTACGGCGGCGCCGAGCACAAGGGACGGCTCTTCCGCTACGACCCCGAGGACGACAAGGTCACCGAACTCGGTGTCCCCGTCGACTCCGAGACATTCGTCTGGACCGTCGCCGCCACCGAGGACTACGTCTACGGCGGCACTTCCGGCAACGGCCACCTCGTCCGCTACGACCCCGACACCGGCGAGACGAAGGACCTCGGCCGGCCGGTGCCGGGACAGGGCTTCATCCGCGATCTCGCCGTCGACGACGACGGTACGGTCTACGCCGGCATGGGCTCGTCCGGTATGCAGGTCGCGGTGCTCTCCCCCGACGGCGAGGTCCGCCGCGTCCTCGACGCACCGATCGACGCCACCGGCTGGGCGTACGACGTGGACGTCGTCGGCCGCTACCTCCTCGTCCGCTACGAGACCTCCGCAGCCAAGAAGCCGCTGGCCGTGTACGACCTCAAGCGCCGCACATGGCTGCACGTCACCGAGGACGTCGACAGCCTCACCGTCGGCGGCGCCGCCCGCGGCCACGTCGTCCACCTCGTCCAGAAGGGCGAGCTGATCCGGCTCGACCTGAGATCGGGCCGGACGACGAAGCTCGGCATGACCGAGTTCGGCGAAGGCGGCATCCGCACGCTCGGCTGGCGCGGCAACACCCTCGTCGGCACCTCGTCCACCGGCGGTATCTGGCACTACGACCGCAGAACCGGCAAGGGCAGGCTCCTCGACGGCACCCTCACCGGCCAGCCCGTGGCCATCCGGTCCATGACCGAGGGCCCCGACGGACGCCTGTACGCGGGCGGGTTCTTCACCGGCGGCCTCGCCGCGTACGACCCGGGCACCGGCGCCACACAGTTCTGGCCCCGCGTCGGCCAGAGCGAGGGCATGGTCACCCACCAGGGGAAGCTGTACCTCGGCGTCTATCCGGGCGGACGTATCTACGAGTTCGACGGCACCGCGCCCAAGCTGCTCCTCAACCTGACCGAACAGGAGCAGGACCGGCCCTTCAGCCTGGTCTCGGCCGGCGACTGGCTCGCCTTCGGCACCGTGCCCAAGTCGGGCACCGAGGGCGGCGCGCTGGGCCTGGTCAACCCCGCGACCGGCGAGTCCCGGATCAGGCGGAACATCATCCCCGGGCACTCGGTCGTCGGCGTGACCTATCGCGACGGCGTCGTCTACGGCGCCACCTCCGTCTTCGGCGGCACCGGCAGGCCGCTGGACACGGTCGCGAAGGTCTTCGCGTACGACATCGCCGCCGACAGGCTGCTCTGGCAGAGCGCCCCCGTGCCCGGCGACCTGGCGCTCGGCGAACTGGCCTTCGACGGAAGCGGCAAGCTCTGGGGGCTGACGCCGGACGCCCTGTTCGAGATGGACCCGGCCACCGGCGAGACCCTGCGTACGGCCAAGCACCAGACGTACCCCTGGGAGAACCAGACGCAGGTATGGCACGACACCGACCTCGTGTTCCACGCCGGTCTTCTGTGGGGCAAGACGCAGGGCAAGGCGTACCGGATCGACCCGGCGTCGATGCGGATGACGCTGATCGCCCGTCCGGTCTCGAACCTGGAGAAGGGCCCCGACGGCAATATGTACCTGTCGCGCAACGAGAGGTTCTACACCTACCGGGTCTGCTGACCCGGGGCACGGCGAAGGCGGTGGGGACCGTCCCGAAGGACCGGTCCCCACCGCCGTCTTGTGTTCACACCGCCACTCAGGCCGGGCGCGTGAACCCGTCCCGTACCTTCCGCGCCGTGCGCCTGCGCCGTGTCCTCGGCCACGGGCCCCCGGGCGCGCCGGCGTCGGCGATCGCGCCCGGCAGGTGGACCGCCATGGCGGCCCCGGTCCACGGCCCGACGAGGGCGGCGACCGCCTCGGGGTCGCCGAGGACGTCCGCGAACACCGGCCGGGCGCCCGCCAGTACCACCGCGGTGGCGCCGGCGACGAACGTGTACGCCGGGACGATCACCTCGTCGCCGGGCTCGACGCCCACCGCGCGCGGGGCGGGCAGCAGCCCGACGGTGGCGTTGACGGTGCACACCCCGTAGGGCGCGCCCACCGTCTTCGCGCACGCGGCCGCGAAGTCCTCGGCCTCCGGCCCGTCGGTCGCGCCCCACCGGCCGCTGTCGGGTACGGCCGGCAGAGCCTCGCGCTGCTCGACGGTGGCGGGCGGCGGCCACTCGGGCCGGGGTGCGGTGCGTACGGGCGAGGATGCCCATGAGCCGGCGGGGGGCGACGGGGCCGGGCTCGCCCGGGGGACGACGACGGAGGTCCGCCCGGATCAGTGGTCGTCGCCCGGGGCGTGGTCGCGCGGGTCGATGCGGTACAACTCGGCGCCACGGCTGAAGTAGAGCCGGCCGTCGGAGTGGGCGACGAGCCGCCGGTGCGCATGCTCGACGACCGGCACCGGAGCCTTCCGCGACCAGGGATCGACGCGGTAGACGCGGTTGCCGTCGATGCTCGCGTACAGATACCGGCCCACCACGGCGAGATCGCCGCCGCCCCGGCCGGCACCCACCGTGAAGCGCCGGACGACCTTCCGGGTGTAGGGACTGATCGCGAAAACCGTGTTTCCGGCGATGCCCCAGAGGTTGCGGTCGGCGCCGATGGCCACGGCGGTGACGGTGGCCGCCCCCGGCACCGGGACCAGCTCCCACAGCTTGCGCCTTCTTCGTACGTGCCAGGCGAAGACGGCGCCCGACTCACGCGTGGGCGGGGTGGTGCTGAGGCCGCCGGTGATCGAGCAGCCGCCGTAGACCACGCCGCCCGCGGTGGCGAGGGCGAAGACCGACTCGTCCTGTACGACGTGCCGGGTGACCTCCAGTTCGCCGCTGTCCGGGTCGTACACGGCGATCGCCCCGCCGAGCCGGTCGCCGTCCGGGACGGTGCCCATCACGATCTTCCCGCGCACCTCCACCAGGGCCTTGGCCCGCATCTGGACATGCTCCTTGAGCGTGTAGGCGCGCTCGGGGTTGTCCGGGGTGCCGTCCGGGCCCGGGGAGTACTCCGGCGAACTCCAGGTCCTGCGCGGCTCGTAGCGGTAGAGGCGGGCCTCCGGGTATGTGCCGATCCACACGGAGCCGTCGCGGGTCTGCAGGACGGACTCGATCTGCGAGAAGCGGTGGAAGTCCGGCGTGCCGGTGCCGGTGTCGACGGCGGCGAAGCCGCCGTTGAGGAACCCGCCCGCGTAGACGGTGCCGCGGCCGCCGGCGCCGAGGGCGAGGATCTCGATCGGCTCGTCGCGCCGGACCTTGGTCTCCAGGGTGGCGTACGCGCCGGTCGCCGGGTTGTAGCGGAACATATGGCCGCGCCACAGGGTGCCGACGAGGCTCTTCCCGGGGTAGTCGGGCAGGCCGAGTTCGGCCCAGCCGATGGAGCGGGCGTTCTGCACCCTGCCGCTGAAGGTGAGGCCGGTACCGGTGAGCTTCCGGGTGGTGGGGTCGTAGCGGCGCATCTCGCTCTTCTGGATGAAGTAGACGCCGCCGTCCGCGTCGGGCGGGGAGATGTTGAGGCCGTGCGCGTCGGGGATCTCGTCGGTCCAGGTGCGGGCGGCGATGTCGTAGACGAACAGCGTGCTGGGGTTGGCGGTGCCGATACGGGCGTAGAGGCGGCCGTCGTGGACGTCGATGTCGTACACGCTCAGCTTGTTGTCGGCCGGCAGCCCCGGCGGCTTGGGCAGCTCGGTGAAGGTGCGGGTGGCGGGGTCGAACTCGGCGATACGGCCCTGGGAGTACGCGCCGGTGTAGACCTTGCCGCCGGCGCAGGCGAGGCTCTTGATGTACGTCTGGTCGGCGATCGGGCGGCCGAAGTCCTCGATGGCGCCGGTGTCCGGGTCGTAGCGGAAGAGGTGGGCCATCGGTGAACCGCCGCCCCACACCTTGCCGTCGGCGTCGACGGCGACCCGCCAGATGAAGTCATCGCCGGGGACGGGCACGCCGAGGTCCTCGGCGGTGTCGCCGCCGCGCCAGCGGTAGAGCCGGCCCCTGCTGCCCCACGTCCCGGCGTAGACGGAGCCGTCGGGCCCGGCGGCCGCCGTCCAGCCGCCGTCGGCGCCGGGCAGCTCGGCGGCGACGGAGACCTCGCCGGTGACGGGGTCGATGGCGTTGATGTGCGCGGGGTCGCCGTTGGACACGTTCCAGCACGCCGGGCGGCCGTCCGGGCCGGGCGCGACGATACCGCCGATGAGCAGCACGTCCTTGAGGGGGATACCGAGCGGATGCGGGCCCGGCGAGGCGGCACCGGCCCCGGTCCCGGCCAGTGCGGGGACGGCTGGCAGGGCGGTGGCGGACAGGGCTGCGGTCGTGCTCACCAGAAACGCGCGGCGCGTCGACATGGTGTGGAACACCTCCGGTCCAGACTGAGTTACGGCACTAGCCGAAAGTGATACGTCGCCCACAAGAGAGCCGTCAAGACTCTGTTCGTACCCATCTCCACACCGCAAGCATTGACGGAAGGCGCCAGGCTCGCTGTACTTACGGCACTGACCGAAACCTCACTCAGGTGGAGGAAGCTCATGAGACGTTGGTCCCTCGTGTTCTCTCTCGGCCTGGTACTCACCCTTCTCGGCTTCGCGCCACCCGCCGGCGCCGCCGTCGAACTCCCCGGCGGCAAGAAGAACTTCGTGGTGAGCCTCGGCTCGCTCCGCGACGGCTCCCGCGACAACTGGACCCGGCTGGGCACGTACTCCTTCGCCCCGTCCGGCACGGTCACCGCCCGCATGTACCTCTGGACCCAGGAGAACCACCCCGCCCGTGACATCACGGACACCACTCCCGATCTGTCCTGCTCCACCAACGCGAACAACTCGAAGACCCATGTCCGCCAGTGCCGGACCCTGACGGCCGGCGGCTTCCTGGCCGCGCCGGCGGAGACACGCACGGGCACGTTCACCACACGCACCGACGCCACCGGGGCGCAGGTCGTGCACATCACCTGGCAGATCAACCGGACATGGACGGAGGAGTGGACCGTACGGCCCGCACCGGACGGCACCCTGGCGCGGCTCGACTACCGTTACAGCACCCTCGCCACCCACGGCTACGCGTACGGCAGCGACCAGGAGTTCACCGAACGCAGATCGATGGACACGGTGCAGCAGTACCCCGGCGCGCTGAAGCAGGACATCGCCACATGGGCGAAGGACCAGGTCGGCACGGGCGCCGGGCAGACGTTCCAGCACGGGCAGTTCCGCAGGTGTACCGGGGAGACCCACTGCCTGACGTACGTCCAGCCGACATCGGCGGCGGCGTGCCGGAAGACCGGCGGCTGCCCCGCCTACGGGGGCGGAACGGCGGCGGACGTCACGTCGATCCAGTACCACCTGCTGAAGATCTCCAGCTTCGACCGGCGGGACTCGCTGTGGCACTGGTGCACATGCCTGGCCATGGAGCGGAACGAGTTCTGCTACACGGGCAACTCGCATGTGAAACCGATGATGCAGATCATCGACGACAACGGGAACTTCCGCGGCTGGGTGGGCGCGGAGGCGTCGTTCTATCCGTCGTCGGCGGGTGACCCGCGGCACCACGACATGCTGTCGACCTTCCGGATCACGGATTTCCGCTGACCGGGGGCGCCTCCGGCCGGGGTGTTGGGCCGGCCGGGGGCTCTGACGACATCGGCGAGGCCCTACGGCTCGCTGAAGCGGCGGCCGATCCGGGCTTTCAGGCCGGTGTACTTCTCCGGTCGTGTCAGACCGGTCTGCGCAGCCACGAATCAAGGGCCGTGTAGTCGGCGTCCGTCAGGCCATGTCGGGGGTCGACACGGTGGAGCAGGGCTTTCCCCCGATGATGGGCGGCGACCCAGGCCCGATCAGTGTCCGTGACCTCGTCGTCGGCCCAGGCGAATGGACGCCCCGCGGCCCATGCGACCAGGGCTCGGGTCTTCCAGTGCAGTCCGTTCCGCTCGTCCCGGTGATCGGCGTCCGACGGTTCCGGCCAGACCACCACCGCCAACCGCGGGAGACCGATACGGGGCGCGATGCACTCGTTCGCGTCCGCCATCCAGGTCGTCGCCCAGACCACCTCGCACGGCAGCGCCGCCAGCCGGGGCCCGTGCCCGGGGTTGATCCTGCTCAGGAGCGGGTTCGCGCCGGCAGGCAGGTCAACACCCGTTGCATAGACCGGATACGGCCGGGATACCGCACCGAACGGGATGAGCGGCCCGTCGACATCGAGAAACAGCAGTGGGCGCTGCACGGCGCCCGTCACGTGAGCACGATGGCCGGCGGATGCCACAGGTCACCGCCTCGACGCCCCGGCGGATGTGCGCGGCCGGAGATCCCGGGACACCGCGCGCCGGGAAATCGTTCGGGGTACGCAGGCGCGCCTCCGGCCCCGGGGGCCCGGCAGAAGACAGCATTCCGCGCCGCCCCTGTGCAAGATCCGTTTATGGGAACACATCCTTTCCCTGAAGTACGCTCCGAAGGCGCGCCTCCAGTTCCTCTCCAGCTGATTGCCACTTCCTTGCCGCTTCCCACATTTCTTCGATCGGGATGTCGGACACCCCCGTGTCCGCCCATGTGCTCTCGTAGTCGCCAGGATCCGCGTGGCCGGAATCAATGCGCGACTGACGGTACGCCCTCCAGCTTTCACGGCGCTGTTCCTCGTGGTGGTCGATCCAGGTCAGACCTTCCAGGAACTGTCTCGCGAGTTCGAGCTCATCTTCTCTGAGTAACGCACGTTTTTGAATGAGAAAGGTGTTCAGGACCGGGATCTCGGCCCTCAGGTCCTGACCGCCCGTGTTCCAGCGAGAATTCAGTTCGTACTGTTTGAGTTTATCGATGAGCGCCTGGAGGGCGGCTGTGCGTTGTTCACGGAAGGGTGCTTCCAGGGTTCCGCGCTGCTCCATCTCCAACGCCTGCCGTGTCGCACGCTCATTGCTCGCCTGCCGCTTCTCGGTGCGCGCCCATTGGAAGAATGCCAGTGCGGCCACCAACAGGGTCGCGGCAACCGGCAGGGCGATCGACAACACGTCCATGGCGGGGGCTTACCCGTCCCGCGCATGAATGACGCGGGCTGGGGGTGGGCGTGGTCCGGGCGAAGGGGGTGGAGGGGCGATTGCCGAGTGCCGGGAGGTCGGGCGGGGCGGTCGGGACCGGCGTACGCGGGACGGGCAGAGCGGGGCCCGCTGCGATGGAGCACGGAGCGCCGGGTGCTTGCGCCGCCTTTCCGGGCCGCACCCACGTCTCACGCGCCGGTGGCTCCGTCGACCTGCTCGCGGATGAGATCGGCATGACCGTTGTGACGTGCGTACTCCTCGATCATATGCACCATGATCCAGCGCAGGGAGACTCCCCGGTCGCCGAGGTGACCCGCTTCCTGCCCGGACAGGCGGCCGGAGTCGTCCAGCGATGCGTCGGTGATCAGCTCACGGCCTCGGGCGACCTCCGCCTGCCAGGCGGCCGTCGCCTCGTCGAGCCCTCGGTCCGGCTGGAGGGCGAAGCCGTCGGGGTTGCCCTCCCCGAAGACCGGGGGCACGGTCAGACCCGCGAACACCCGCTGGAACCAGTTGCGCTCCACCTCGGCCATGTGCTGAACGAGGCCGAGCAGCGTCATCGGCGACGGTGACGCCGCGGCGAGCCGCAACTGATCGTCTTTCAGGCCCGAGCACTTCAGGGCGAGAGTCGCACGGTGAAAGTCCAGCCATGCTTCCAGCATGGTGCGCTCGTCGGCATGCGCGGGCGGGACGGTCCGTCCATCCGGTGTCGTCTTCATGAGCACACCCTGGCAGCAGCGCCCGTGGACCACGACCGTCTTCGCCGGAAACGAACACGCTCGCCGGTCTTCCACGGTGGGCCGGTGACATCGAGACCCACTAAAATTGATCGCACTGAGCCACGGCCACCCCGGCCTGGTCGACGACCGTGGGCGCTCGGCGCTCGGCGCTCGCCCTGTCCGGCCCGCGGTCCGGGCTGCCCCGCCCGGACCCTGTGAGGGCGAGGGCCGTCGGCATGGCCGCGCGCGAGGGATCGCCGCCGGGAAGGGACCTCCTCACGGCGGCCGGCAGGGCCGGGGGACGCGGGGGCGCTGCGGATCCCCCCGGATCTTCGGCCGCTACGTCCGGCAGTGGATGCCACGACCCGACTCTACTGTGACGGGTATCACACCGAGCGGGGTGAACTTCGGCGCCCGCCGTGCATCTGGTCGGTGTCGGGTCACCGAGCGGGGGCGCAAGATCGGCCTCTGCTCGGCAGCCGTCTTTCTCCTGTCACCGAGGAACTGTCAAAGGAGCGGCCGTGAGTGCCACACCGCATATACGGAACATCGTCCTGGTCCACGGCGGATTCGTCGACGGATCGGGCTGGAAGGGTGTCTACAACCTGCTGCGCGCGGACGGCTACCGCGTGAGCGTCGTACAGAACCCCACCCTGTCCCTGGCCGGCGATGCCGCCGCGACCAGGCTGATCCTCGACGCCCAGGACGGCCCGACCGTGCTGGTCGGCCACTCCTACGGCGGCGCGGTGATCTCCGAAGCCGGCAACCACGAGAACGTCGCCGCACTCGTCTACGTCGCAGCGTTCGCGCCCGACAAGGGCGAGTCCGTGAACACCCTGATCGCCGATCCGCCGCCCGGCGCGCCCGTCCCCCCGATCCTGCCGCCCGTCGACGGCTACCTCTTCCTCGACCGCGAGAAGTTCGCCGCGTCCTTCGCCGGGGACCTGCCGGCCGACGAGGCCCGGTTCCTGGCGGACTCCCAGGTGCCGTGGGGGCTGGACGCCCTGAGCGGGAGCGTCGGACACCCCGCCTGGCGCGGCCGGCCGAGCTTCTACCTGGTCGCCGCGGACGACCGTATGATCCCGCCGCCGGCCCAGCGCGCCATGGCACAGCGGGCCGGCGCGACCGTGGTCGAGACCCCAGGCAGCCACGCCGTCTACGTGTCCAGGCCCGCCGAAGTCGCCGCCCTCATCGCCCGGGCCGCGACCGGAGCCGACACCCCGCAACCCGGCGCACCGAGCGGCGGCTGACCTTCCAGGACCCGGTACGCGCACCCCACCCGGCGCCCGCGGAGCACGCGCCCCCGGACACTCCTGGTCCGGGGGCGGCCCCAGGGCCATGCGGCGACCGCCGCCGCATGGCCCTCTGGACCGGCCCCCGCAAGACCCCTACTGTTGCCGCACAACCCGGTACCAGCCACGGAGGCCCTCAGCCATGGTGCCCTTCCAGCCGCTCACCGACACGGAACTCACCCGCCGCGCCCAGGCCGGCGAGACCGGAGCCCTCGGTCTGCTGCTGGCCCGCCACCAGGCGCCGATGCGCGCGGTGGCCCTCAGCCTCCTCGGCCACGGTCCCGACGCCGACGACGCGGTCCAGGACGCGGCCCTGACGGCGCTACGGCGTATCGCGGACGTACGGGACCCGTCCGCCGTCGGGGCCTGGCTGCGCGCGATCGTACGGAACAACGCCCGCATGCGGCTGCGCGCCGCCCGCGAGACACCGGGTCTGGAGGGGCTCGACCACCTCCGGCCGTCCGACCACGGGCCCTCCCATCCCGAACAGATCGTCGAGCAGCACGCCATGCGCGACTGGATCTGGGCAGGAGTGGAGAAGTTACCCCAGCACCTGCGGCTGGTACTGATGCTGCGGCACTTCAGCGACATCACCTCCTACCAGGACATCGCCGAGGCGTGCGAGGTGCCGGTCGGCACGGTCCGCAGCCGCCTCAGCCAGGCCCGGGCGACCATGGCCCGCGCGCTGACGTCAACCGCCGAGGAGGCACACGACGACGCCTCCGCCGTCACCGACGAGAGCAGACACGAGGCCATCGCCACACTTCAGGCGTCCGAACGCGGCCCACTGCCCCGGGACATCGCCGAACTGTGGCCCAGGGAGACCGAACTGACCGGCGTCCTCAGCCGCCCGGGCGAACGTCTCCACCCCACCCCTGTCCTGCGCCGGGTCCTGGAGTCCGGAGTGCGCCAGCACCTGCGGCACGTGGTGGCCAGCCATGACATCACCATCTGGGAGATGGACGTCACCAGCCCCGCCGACAAGGCCGACCCCTGCCCGCCCACACTCGCCTGGCTCATGTTCCGCGACAACCGACGGGTCCGCCGGCTCCGGGTCGTCTTCCCCCGGCCGCCGCGGTAGGCGCTCCGTCACCTCGCTCACTCCTGACCTCCCGGCCCGGACCCGACGCCCCATCAGAAACGTCGGCAGTCACGGGCGTCGACAGCAGGGCCAAGGCCCTGTGCACAGGGTGCTCATCTCGGCCGAGCGGGCACGCGTGCTGCTTGCCGAAGCGGCGCGGGACGGGCAGCTGAGAGACGCGGAGGTGGCGGGGGCACTGAGTAGCGCACAGGCGTCCCTGCGGAACCTGGCCCGCGACAGCGGCAGCGTCACACTTGTCGCCGAAGTCCGCGGCACCCAGGCCGGACTGTTCGGCGGCGCCGAGGCGCTGCGCTGCTACCGGGTACACGGTACGGATGGACGCGCTTCGGCCGTCCGCCCGGGCTCACGAGGTCGACAGCTGGGCCAGACGGGGTGTCCAGTGCCGTGTCAGGCAATGTTCGCCCTGTCGACGATGGCGCGTAGGCGCCGGTCGTCGGCAGGGCGGTTTCGCCGGATGATGTCGCGGCGGATCATGCTTCCCTGTTCCTTGTGGCCGGCGTGGTCGGTGCCGTCCGGCGTGGAGTGGCGCAGGGCGGTGAACCGGGCCTCGATGCGGTTGAGCTGGTGAACGTCACCTCCGCGACCTTCGTCACCGGCATGCCCTGCGCGGACAGCAGCACCGTCCGGGCCCGCCGCCAGGTCACCACCGAACCCGTACCGCGGCGGTGATCCGCAGCAACTGCCTGCCCTCGTCATCATCAATGTCCCGGGCCCGCACACATTCAGCCACCCCATCATTCCCGCCGTACGGCCCCTCCCCAGCCGGCAACCACGCAACCTCTCATAACAGGGCGAACATCCCCTGACACGGCACGAGCTCTGCATTTGCGGGATTCACACGGATATGAGGTTGAGGCTGGGCAGGGCCGCCGGATCTGATGTGATCTGTGATACAGAAGTGACATTCGCACGGCGTCTTGGTCCGGCTGCTGCTGTTTCATCCCAAGGCGCGGCAGGTGGTGTGCCCGTTGCTCCAAGCGCCGGTGTCTGCGCCCTGGCCCCGCCGGGTCTCATCAATCTGTCGCTGGACGCGCCACAGGGCCCCGGGGGGCCTTCGTGAGCTGTCCTCGGTGTGCGGTCTGTTCCGGTCCGGCCGCCAAGGCGCCGCCGGCCACCGGACTGCCGCCTTGCACCCGATCCGCCGGCAACGTTCCACTTCGCGGGACGTTCCTGAGAACCGGAAACCCCCTACAGACCAACCTCATCCGGGTTGATGAAACGAATAGGAGCACCCCGCCACGACGCGATGCGACCGGCGGGAGTGCCAAATGATCTTCCGGAGTTGTTCAGTTGGCGGTCATCGGACCGCCGCCGTGGCCCGGTGTGATCGATGCCATGAAATCTCCCTTCATCACCGCCCCTTCCCGTCGCTCCCTGGTCCGCGGCCTGCTGGCCGGAGCCGGTGCCGCCGCGGTGTCCGGCGTCCTGCCGTCCGCCGCTGCGGCCGCTGGCACGGGCCGGGGAAGCCGGGGCGCGGCGGACCACGTCATCCTCATCGCCTGGGACGGGTTCGACCCCCGCTACGTGGACCTCGCGCCCCTGCCCAACCTTCGCCGGCTGGCCAAACGGGGGTCGCTGTCGACCTCGCGCGGCGTGATGACCTCGATCACCAATCCCTCGTGGGCCTCGGTCGCCACCGGGGCGTGGCCGGAGAGGACCCTCAACACCGCGTACTTCTTCGACTCGAAGGCCGGAGTCGCCCGCGGGCAGATGCGGGACCTCGCGGTGCCCACGATCGCCCAGGCGGTGCGCGCCCAGGGCGGCACGGTGGCATCGGCCCAGTGGTTCATCGTCCAGAACCACGGCACCGCGTACGGGGATCCGGAGGGCATCTACACACAGCCGGGCGGTCCTGCCTCCCGCCGGTTCGACGACATCATCGCGGTGATCGAGGGCAGGCCGGTCCGTTCGGGCGCCACCACGGTGACCGCACCGCGCATTCCGGAGCTGATGGCCGTGTACTGCGACGAGCTCGATGGACTCGGCCACGCGGGCGGCGAGGACAACCCGGCGCTCCCGGACGCGATCACCGTGCTCGACGGACAGCTGGGCCGCCTGGTGGAGGCGACGAAGGACGCCGGGATCCACGGCCGTACGGCGTTCGTGCTGCTGGGCGACCACGGCATGACGACGTTCACCCGCCGCAACGGCGATCAGATCCTCGACGCCGTCGCGTCCGCCGGACACACCGCGCAGATCCTCGGGAGCGGTCAGGCGCCCTCCCCCGGAACCGATGTCGCCATCGTGGTCGGCGGAGTCGGCAGCGTTCATTTGCTGGGAGAGGCCGCGGCCGACCCCGGCGCGGCGCGGCGGATCAAGGCGGCGATAGAGAAGGCCGACCATGTGACCGCGGTGTACGACAAGGGCTGGCAGCGGGCCCAGCGTATGAGCCCGCTCCACGGCGAGCTGATCATCCAGGTCGACCCGGGCTGGTCCATCGGGACCGGCGAGCAGTCCGGCCCCTCCGGGCGGCACGGCGCGCCGACCGAGCAGGAGTCGGCGTTTCTGATCGCCGGTGCGGGTGTCCTCCCCAACCGACGCCCCCGCGCCGCGCGCCATGTGGACATGGCACCCACGATGGCGGCGCTCCTCGGGATCGACCCGCCGGCGGGTGCGCAGGGCAGGGTGCTGACCGAGGTGCTGCGTCCCCGGCACAACAATCACTGACTGTGCGGTCTTGGTGTTGACGCCCTCGGTGGGGCCGTTGCTGTAGGGAAGGGTGAGTGCGGCGGGGACGGCGTCGTGGTCTCGTTCCAGGCCCCGGGTGAAGGCGTGCAGATGGGGCAGGTCGGCTGCGCGGGCCTGGATCCAGCGCGAGAGCCGGTCGGCGTTTCCTGCGCAAGACGACAGGAGCCCGCTGCTCACTGTAGGTATCGGCCTCGTCGTACTGGGGCATGTCGCGAAGCCCAACCGTTGAAAGCGAGTTGGCCGCACCGCGCCGGAGGTCAACGGCAGGGCGAGTGCCTGTGTCCGGCCCCGCAGGTCCCTTTACGGGCGGCCGTTTCCCCCTCCGGCGGGGCCGTGGACAGGTACGTCCGGAAAGAATCTTGCGGCTCCCGGTACCCGTTGCGGGGCACTCGTGCGGCGGGTCGTGACAGCGGCGCTAGCCAACACGCCGCCGGCCGTGCAGCCGGGAGCGGGCCGCAGCAGGAAGACACGGTGCCAAAGAGGCCGGCGTCAGCAGGGCCACGATCAACCGGGCTCGATCCAGCGGACCGCCGCCACCGGTGCCGCTCCCCGGCGAGCTCGTGACGACAACGAACTCAAGTACATCGGCGGAGAATTGAGGAAACCGAAACGCGAGCGGCCCGCTCCAGAACCGCCTCGCCGCCGCAGCCGGCCGCGATCGCCGCGCTTGTCCAACGATGCACCTCCCGGGCCGACGTCATCGGCCCTGTTGAATGCCCCGGACCCAACCTTCGCCCAACGTCGCCGCATACCGAAAAGGCCAGAGATCATCCCCTGTCACCAGTTGCACCCGAGAAGGGAGAAGCCCGAGCCAGTACGCCTTGCAGAGCATCCACAAGTGCGGAACGCGCTGGAGCCAGCGCCCTCGCACGCTCGATGACTGCGGTCACCCTCTCTTGATCGTCAGTATGGTCCGCCGCCCAGTCATGCAGTGCGTTCCTGAAATGGTTCGTCGCAGCGGAGCAGTCATACAGCGTGGCGTGGACCTCCTGCGGGCCAACCAGGTTGATCATCACAGCGGTCGCCTGGAAGTTCTCGTGCGTCTCCACGACTCGGGCCATGTGCTGCGGACGGTCGTCGTCGCCACAGAACATCGCGCTCTCGGCAGCCGCAATGAATGCCTCTACGGCACGGACGGCGCCTGCATATGCTTGCTGGCGTTGCCCACGGAGCCACTGCCGGTGCTCCACGACCGCCTGGTCACGCACCTGCTGCCGGACTGCCTCACCCGCCGTTCGTGCCCCGCGGATGGCTGCAGTACCGGCAATCAGCCCGCCACCCAACGCGCCTATCGTGCCTGCCAAACCTGCAATCAGCGCGGCAACCCCTTGGTCCATGGTCAACAGCATGCCCAGAGCGGTTCCATGGCCAACACCACGACCGGAGCACGGTGCGGGACGGAAGGCCCGGCGGCCCGGCTCCCGCGATGACGGATCCGAGTGGATCGCGCGGGCGTGCCGGCAGGCACCGAGGCACAGGCGACGTGCCGCGCGGCCCGAGGCCGTGCAGGCGGTTGCCCGGCCGGTGGTCCGGAGAAGGGCGGCGACAAGCCCTTTTCAAGGGGGTGTCCGGGGAAGCGGCGTTCGCGGTGGCTGCTCATCGTTGCGGTCACAAGTAGAGCAATCGGGCCGCGCGTTGGCGGGCCGATGGCGGTGATCGAAGGGCGGCCGGGCTCGGGGGCGCCGGGAGCGGCGCAGGTCGCACCTGATCGGTGCGGTGTGCGTGCCGGCGGCGGTGCTCAGCGTCGCGTATGTGGTGAGGTAGCTGGGTTCATGGCTGTCTTCAGGCGGGCGAGACTGCGGGCCTGCTGGCCGCCCCGGTGGTGTGGCCGCGTTCGTGCCGGCGGTGCCGACGTTGCGGAGGCCGGTGCAGGGCAATGACGCCGAGCTCACCCGGGGCCGGGCGGCGACGCCGGCCGGCCAGGCCAAGGAGAGGGAGGGTGCGATGTGGCGGCAGTTGCGGGGCGGCGACAACCGGCGCATCAACCTCACCCACTCCCTTCGCCCCGCTGCGGGTCGGACGGCCGATGCCCCGGCGGCGGGCCGACTGTCCGCCGAGGGCCCCGGAGGTCCGGGACTGCCGGACATCGTCTCCTACTACTGCTCAGCCAAGCTGCTTCCGTGATACGTGCGTGATACGCGGTCATTTCTTGCCGCCCCCGGAACAGCCCTCTACGGTGCACAAGACCTTACGGTGTACAACCGTTCTCGATCACTGGAGAGCACCACATGATCAAGGCAAGGGCCAAGGCCGCAGGCGCAGTTCTCGCAGGGGCGGCGCTCATGACCGGCCTCGGCACGGGAGAGGCGATGGCAGCCACCAGCGCTTCGAAGCAGCCGTTCAGCGCCAGCGGCACCTCGCACTCGGGCTGGTCCGGCTACACGAACGGCTCCATGACCTTCTACCAACGGTCCGTCAACATCACCGGAACCGTGAAGTCGAACACCACCGGCTGTGTACGCGCCGAGTTCAACGTGTGGTCGGGCAGCAGCATCACGGACACCCAGTACCGGACCGCGTGCGGACGCGGCCCCGGCTCGTCCAAGGGCTTCAACTTCACCTCACCCACCCTGAGGGGAGGCGCGGGCTCCATTCAGGTCCGCCTCGACGCGGTGACCGCCGACGGGCGGTACCTGGAGTACATCGACGGCAACTACGTCTACAACCCCTGACGGCCGGGGAAGGGCGGCCCGGCCACTGCCCGGCCGCCCTTCCCTCCCCGGCACCGCACCGGGCCGCCCGAGCACAGCCGGTGTGCTTCGAGCCTCTGGCGGCGCCGGAACCGAGAACGCTCCGGGACCATCCGAGCGCGTCCTCCTTGCGATGTACCGCATCTGACGCCACGCGCTGATCCACCGCCGATCACGGGACAGCCCTTAGGACGGCAGAGTGACACGGGCTGTGGGCCGGGTGCCCTCGGCAACAGCCCGGACTCGGTCGACGAGCATCCTGGCCCAGTCCTCGGCCGAGGGGCTCCGTTTGTCCCTCGGAGCAGTGACTCGGATCTGCACCGGGCCGACGTGCGCCTTGACATGGGCGAAACGCTCGGAGCGCAGGATCACCGCAGCGTCTCCGATGGCCGCCTCGGACGATTCGTAACAATCGAGGTTGCGGGGGGTGTTTTCCACGTTCTCGGCAGCGAGGCGGGCTCGGGCCAGGGTGCTGACCTCGCCGTCGTCAGGGCCTTCCTTTGGCGCGTCGACCACGTCGATCTCGAGCGTGGCGCCAAGGCTTCCGTCCGGGGATACAGCGGAGTCGTACAGCCCGTATTCGGTGTCGTTGAAGTAGATGATGTCCTGCGGTTTCCCCCCGCACGCCCCGGCGTGCAACTCTTTGGCAGCATCGATTTCGTCCCTCCAGAGCCTGTCTGTCTCCTGGGACGAACCCCACCCCGGCGGCAGGTCACCCGCCTTCGGCCAGGCCGCCTTGATCCCCTCTCTCGTTACCAGGCCGTCGATGACCAGGCTGCCCGACTCACTGGGCGCAGGGGTGCTCTCGGACACAGTCGCCGAGGCCGACGGCCTGCGGTCGGGCGACGCCGTGTCGTCGCTACAGCCGGAGACGGCTACGGCGACAACGGCGGTCACCGCGGCGATGCGTACGAACGGTGTACCCAGCGTCCTTGAACCCATTTCCACGCCCCCCAGTCAGCCTGATATCCAGTCAACTCTACGGAAAGATAGGCGAGTTGCGCAGCAGTGGATACGATTCGCATTCTTCGGGTCCTGATCCGCGGGAGGGCGTTGACGCATCCGGTACGCTCCAGGGCCTCCCCGAGCGAAGCAGCGACGCGCTGGAGCGGATCCCCCACTTTTCTCCACCCCGGCGTTGACTCGGAGGGGAATTCAGGTGGAAGGCGCGAGGAAGCGGCATCCTGCCGACCCGGGGCCAGTCCACGGTCCAGAAAGAGGCTCTGTAACAAGCCGTCGCATGCCGGCCGCGTTCTATCTTTCCGTGGGCGACCGACCTCCCAAGAGAGGCCGTTTGGAGAGTCTGTCGGACTGCCTCGGCATCACCGACCGGATGGTCGAACCGTGGGGTCCTGACGGGACGGATCTGGTAGCCGGCCGGTGGGCGGGGATCATCTGCGAGTCGGTTCTGCTCCCGCTCACACACTACGACGCCCTGATGATCACCTTCCGGTTCGAGACACTTGAGGCGATGACGGATTCAACGTCAGGCGACGCTCTTTTCGAGGACGGAGCAATCGCCCTTGTCCACGCTTTCCGTGATGCCTGCACCGAACTCTCGCCCGCCTCCGCCTTCATCTCCACGCATCCGTGGGCCCTGTCTCGCCTTTGGTGGTGACGGAGAGTCGTGAGGGTCATCGAAGGAGTCCTGAGCACACCCGCCGATGGTGACTCGAGGCTGCAGTGTCGAGGCCCCTGCTCCCGATCGGGAGGGGACGCTTGGCGCTCTACGGCTTCTAGGTAATGCTCCCCATGCATGTGGGGATGAAGCTCCTATTGGTCGTCAAGTTTCCAATTCCGATAGGTGTTGGCGAGGTTGCCGTCACATCAGATCCGCGTTCGATGCAGGAGGTGACGCTGATCCAGACGCCAAAGCTGTGGCGAGGGTGGTGTTCTTGGACCGGCGTGCCGCTCGCAGGTCTGCGATGCCGGGGACAGCAACTGTGGTGGGTGCGAGGTAGCGGAACATCTCCCGGGAGGTCGCCCGTTCAAGGAGTCGGACGATCTACTCCTTGGTCCTGCCAGCCGTTGTCTGCCGCGCCACGTATTCGAGGCTGCGCTGCTCGCTGGCCATTCGGACGAGGGCTATTCGATGGAGGGCCGCGCTGGTGGCCCGGTCGCCGCCCCGGGAGAGGCAGTGGCGGCGTGGTCTCTCCGCTGGGGCCCGGCACCGGGACCACGCCGCAAAGGGCTACGAAGGACGCTTCGGTGCGGAGACGATCAGGGTTGCCGCCTGCGGTGATCAGCAACTGGGCAGGAAGGTCGGGCCCGACACCGTAGGTGGTCTGCGGGCCGGGATTGTGGGTGCTGACCACAGAACTCAGCGCAGTCGGGAGCGCCCGAGCGGCGGCGCGGGCGTCGATCCAGTCGAGCTTGCCGCTGCGGCGGCGTACAGCGCGGTCGAGACGGGTTAACCTCGGCCACGGCCAAACCGGCTGCGCGGGCGGCGCGAAGCCGGTTCCGTAGGACGCGGTGTCCTCCATGCCGATCGCGGCCACGTCACCGTGAGTGCCAAGGCGCTCGGGGCCGTCCCCGCGCGTGCGGGAAGAACGATTTAGCCGCTCGCGCCCGTGACACCGGATTGAAGGGTCATCCCCGCGGGTGCGGGGAGCACCTGCCCTCGCGGTTCGTACGGCGGGTACCGTCGGGACCATCCCCGCGGGTGCGGGGAGCACATCCTCGCCGTCCGTCTCGACCAGGCACCGCCGGGACCATCCCCGCGGGTGCGGGGAGCACACGGGGGGCCTGGTCGCCGGACTCCGGCTCAGGGGACCATCCCCGCGGGTGCGGGGAGCACCGGCTTGATCGCGGGTTGGCGGTCGGACTCAGGGGGCCATCCCCGCGGGTGCGGGGAGCACCGGCCGCGGTCCGTGCCGACCGGGTGGCTCCCGGGACCATCCCCGCGGGTGCGGGGAGCACCGGTAGTGCTGCTGGGCGGCGGTGATCGCGTAGGGACCATCCCCGCGGGTGCGGGGAGCACGATCCGCCGCCCCGGACCTTGCCCGTCTCGGGGGGACCATCCCCGCGGGTGCGGGGAGCACGTCACAGAGAAAGGGAGCGAGGTGGCCTCGTTGGGACCATCCCCGCGGGTGCGGGGAGCACCCCGCCACCCGGCCCTGCGGTCGGTGTCCCGGGGGACCATCCCCGCGGGTGCGGGGAGCACCCGGCACCTCCTCGACAAGATCCTCCTCCCCGCGGGACCATCCCCGCGGGTGCGGGGAGCACCACGTTGTAGGGGCCGTCGGCCGCGAACGTCACGGGACCATCCCCGCGGGTGCGGGGAGCACTTCGCCTGCACCTTCTGCGCGGCGCGCAGCCAGGGACCATCCCCGCGGGTGCGGGGAGCACGGCGTAGAAGGGCCGGATTCAAGCGGATCACGGGGACCATCCCCGCGGGTGCGGGGAGCACCCATGGTCCAGGGGCTCCTGGACGACGCGTCCGGGACCATCCCCGCGGGTGCGGGGAGCACACCGGCACCGTCTCCGTCGACACCTCCACGACGGGACCATCCCCGCGGGTGCGGGGAGCACGACACGGTCGATGAATCGGCCGAGCTGGTCGAGGGACCATCCCCGCGGGTGCGGGGAGCACGGTGGGGGCGAGATCAGCACGAACGGGCGCCCGGGACCATCCCCGCGGGTGCGGGGAGCACGTCGCCAACGAGCCCGCGAAGTGGACCGCGAAGGGACCATCCCCGCGGGTGCGGGGAGCACATCTGCTCGCTGGATCGTCGCTCTCGATCCAGGGGGACCATCCCCGCGGGTGCGGGGAGCACGCCGCCAGTTGCACGCGTTTCCAGCGGCGGATGGGACCATCCCCGCGGGTGCGGGGAGCACACTCGGTGACCTGCGGTGTTAGGAAGGTCGGGCGTAGTTCTCGAGCACTTTCACCGGTTCCGGCAATCTGCGCATATCGAGCTCAATCATTGTCTGCCGAAGCGGCGGCGCCTGGACGCTTTGCTCCAGCCGGGCTTCGGACCGCTCAAGGTTGGCTTCTGGGTATCGGCGTTGGGGCGGAGGATCAAGGTGATGCCTTCGTGGTCGATCGGGTGCCAGGCATGATCGTGAGTGCGGAAGGTGTAACCCTGTTCGTTGTTGGTGGTGTGGGCGAGCAGTGCTCGGCCTTGGTCGGCGTACTGCTGCACCTCGTCCCAGAGGATGTCGCGGATGCGTGCCGACGGGTTGCCGATGAACACGCCGGAGGAAATCTCCAGGAGCCAGCGGGTGAGGAATCCACGGAGGCCGGCCGGGCAGTTGGTGAGGACGATCACGGTCACCAGACGGCCGCCGCATCGCCGCCGTAGTTGCGGCCGGCGGCCACTTTGCGGTCGCCATCGCTCCGCAGCGTGACACGATCCTGTTCATCGGGCTGTGCGCCATCCAGGAGGAGCAGGTCTTTGATGTCGTTGACGCACCGGTCCAACAGGGAGGTCTCGTTGACTCGGTCGCGCAGGGCTCTGCGGGTGCGGGGGCCGACGTCTTCGTCGTCTTCGGCTGCGATGTCGAAGGCCAGCGGGATGCCGATCTCGGTCTTGTAGAGGTCGGCTATGTCCATGACGAACGACAGTTCGTGTCCGGAGTGGACGAATCCGAGAGCGGGGCTGCAACCGAGGGACGCGACGACCGCGTGTGCAATGCCGTACATGCACTGGGCGGCCGCGGTGATGGCCTGGTTGACGGGGTCGCCGCTGGTGAAGTCGCCCGGCGTGTACTGCCGGCCGTTCCACGGGACGCCTGTGCGGCGGGCCTGGGCGCGGTAGCAGTCTTTGACACGAGTGCCTTCGCGGCCCAGGAGTTCGTGGCGGGTGAGTCGGGCGGGGTCTTCGGCCGGGAAGCGCAGGCGGTACATGGCGCGGGCGACGGCGATGCGGGAGCGGACGTTGGCCCACTGGGCGGCTTGGGCCTCGGCGAGTGCGGCGGACCTGGTCAGGGCACGGCCGCCCGCGTAGTAGCGCACGCCGTGCTCGCCCACCCAGGCGACGGCCGCTCCGGTCTCGCCCAGGACGCTCATCGCCTGGTGGGTGATGCGGGTGCCGGGACCCAGGAGAAGTGTGCCGATGGTGGCGGAGGGGATGTGCCTGGTGCCGTCGGCGTCCTCGGCGGTGATCGCGTTGGCGTCCCGGTGCACCGTACAGCGTTCGAGGTAGACGAAGGAGAGACGCTCACCGATGCGGGTGAGGTGACGTGGAGTGAGCGCGGTGCGCTTTCCGACGGTCGTCACCGGGCACCCCCGGCCGTGGCGTCGGGCACCGGTGGTGCGAGTGTCATCAGGCCGCAGCCGTACGCCTTCGCCTTGCCGAGTCCCTGGGTAAGGGTGCGGCGCAGGGCCCCCGGGTCGGTGACCTCCAGACGGCCGTCGAAGGTCACTGTCACCAGACTGACCGGGCCCCGCTTCGATGCCCGGTCGTCACACGACTTCGAGAACGACAGGGACCGCTGGTCCCGGACGGCCAGTTCGTACCGGTCGCCGTGGTGCTCGGTCTTCGACATATGGGTCGTGCCACCGGGCAGCAGCCGTTCGTCTTCGCGTTTCTCGATGATCCGGAATCCCGCTCGGGCTTGTCGCCCCTCGTCGAGGAGCCATCCCATCTGGTGAATGGGCGTCAGATGGGCGGTGCGTTTGGTGGGTTCACCGTCCTTGCGGCGGATGTGATGGACGGGGTTGGCCGTGAGCCGGAATGCCCAAGTGTCACCTTCGGTGAGGCGGTCGAGGAACGGGCTGTAGGGACGAGTCTGCCAGCCGGGAGTCTCGGGGGTGAGGGCTGCCGCGGGCCAGCCGGCCTGTTCGACGAGGTGGGTGAGGTCGGGGCGGTCGGGACTCACGACGTAGAGGAAGACCTCGGCTCGTGCGTTGTGGTCCAGGCGCCACAGCACCCTCGGCGCCTCGGAGTCACGGGTGCCGGGGCCGTCGGGATCGCTCGGCAGCAGGCCGGGGAAGGAGGACATGACGGCCGCGTGCAGCGACTGGGGCGAAGAGAGCAGTCGGCGGGCGCCGGGACGTGCGGTGTTGACGCGGAATCGGGTCAGATACATCAGAGAGTCTCCTCCTCCACGGCGTCGAAGGGGTCGTGTCGCGGTACGGAGTGGGCGGGGGCGGCACGCGGGTTGGGCACCTTCACGGTCGTGGTGATGACGGAGCGCAAGGTGTGCCGACGGTGCGCCGGGGAGAAGCTGAGGGGCTGGTCGCGCAGGGTGTCGCCGCCGGGCTGTTCGCCGGGGCCGGGTTCGCTCAGGACGGTCAGGGCGACCGCGGTGTCGGTGCGGCGGAGCCTCTGGTACCAGCGGGCGGCGTGCCAGGGCTCGTCCCGCAGCGCCTGCTGAAGGCCGGTGTCACGGATGCCGATCTCGGGCGGGAGGTCCGGCGGGCAGGAGCGGCGGCCGAGGAACAACGGGTAGGCGGGGGCGCGCAAGGCCGTGTGGAGTGCCGTCAGGTGGTCGGGGTCTCCTTCCAGAGCGGCGACGAACACCGCGTCCGCGAGATAGAAACGCTCGGACAGCGGCATCGATTTGCCGGTGACGGCATGGTGGGCGGTCTGGAAGTCGCGTACCCGGGTACCGGGCTGGTCGATACGGACCCCGAAGCGGAGCTCAGCGAGCCGCGCCAGGGCGCCGTCGTCGGCCCGGTCGATTCCGGCGGCGGAGGCGAGCATGCCGATGACGCCGCTCTTGGTGGGGGCCGGTTCGGTGGTACGGCGGACGAAGCGGGCCGAGGACCCCCATGCCTGCAGGGGTCCGGCCAGCCGTAGGAGCAGGACGCTCATGCGGGCTTGTCCAGGCGTTCGGCGACGGCCCGGCCGACGGAACGGACCAGATCGGACAGGCGCTCCGTGTCGGTGCCGAGGCCGGCGAGCTTCTCGGTGTTCGGTCCGACCCTCAGGACCCAGGTGAGGGTGGTTTCCTCGTCTCCGTAGGCACGTTCGATCGCGGGGATGTACTCGGCGAGACGGGCGGCCGCCTCGCGCAGATGCCCGCCGGTCGCGGTGACGGGCTCCTCGAAGGCGGCGACATAGCTGATCGGGCGGGTGGTACGCAGCTTGACCACGACGGCGTCCGGCAGCGTGTGGTGCCCAAAGGTGTTGATCTTTCCGGTGGGGAGGGATTCGAGGAAGCCGCGTACGAAGGCCTCCACGGCGCGCTGTACCGGTTCGGTTCGCGGTTCGTCCTCGCGCAGCCCCTCCCCGAGGTTCTTGGCGAGCTGATGGACGCCCAGTGCGGCGTAGCGATAGAGAGTGGCGGAGTTGAAGTCGACGGTGCCGATCATTCCAGCGCCCGATTCGGCGTCGGTGTTCTTGTCGTCGACAGCCGTGTAGTAGTCCGACTCCATGTCGACGCGGTGCACGCTGATGGCGTGGGCGACCTGGACCGCGGCGTCGACGTTGAAGTCGGCGGAGTCTGCGACCATACGGCCGAACAGCGCGATGTCGACCGAGTGTCGAGTGTCGGCGATCTCCCTCGCACGGGCCTTGTTGTCCTTGTTCTTCAGGTACGCCTTGATGTCGGCTGCACCCTCGACGGCGAGAGCGGCGAGGCCGTCGAGCTGACGGGCGCTGAGAAACAACAGGTACTTGGACTCCGGCGCGGGATCGTCCTCGCCGTCCTTCTTCGCGTCGGCTTTCCGCTGGGGCACCTCGATCTTGGATCCGGTCGCCGACTGGATCACCTCGGCGGCGAGCGTCAGGGCCGCGGGGCCGACGATCGTCGCGTCCAGGCCGGTGATACGGGCGGCGAGGACTTCGGCGACCTTCTTCGTCCGTACGCCCAGCTCGCTCGGATCGAGCAGATGCTCGTCGCCGAAGTAGCTGCGGGTGGCGCGCTTCCACGCCTGGCTGGAGACACGGGCGCGCGGCACTCCGCCGTAAACGGCCGACTTCGGAGCGCCGGTGTCGTCCCGGTTGAGATTGCTGGGCGGCACGGTCTGCAGGGCGTGCACGTCGAGGAAGATACGGTTCACGAGGCGTCCTTGTCCGTGAGGTCGGTGGTGTCGTCGGCTGTGGCGGGAGCACCGGCCGCGTCGGACGGCGTGCCGGTTCCGGTCGGCCGGGGGGCGCGGTGTGCGTGGAAGGAGCGACCCCAGGCCCGACGGACCTCGTCCCGGCCACCGGTCTCCTGCCAGCGATAGAGCTGCTCGGCCAGGAGTGCGTAGTCGAGGGGGATGTCAGCACCCCGCAGAAGCACGACGACTTCTCGTAGGCGCTGCGCCAGGGCGGGCAGGTCCGTGGCGGTTCCGACGCGGACGAACCGCTTGAGTACGGGTTCGTCCATGTCTCCGGGAGGCATCAGACGCCGCACCGCGGAGCCCAGGGCGTGCGGTGCGGTACGGCTGCCGGGCCGGTGCATGCCGGTGCCGCGGGACTGCTGGTGCAGCGCCCACAGGGTGAGCGCCACATGGAGGGCGTCCTCGGCGCGGGTCAGTTCCACCTCACCGAGCGGCCGGCCGCTCTCGGGGACCTCGTGCAGGGGGCCGGTGTCGGCCAGTCCCCACAGATCCGGTGTCCGGGCGAATTCTCTGCCCGCGCCGCGGCGCAGCCGGGCCAGAGCAGCCACGGCGTGGGACTGATCCTTGAGATAGCCCTTCTGCAGCGGGGTGATGAGCCGGTCGGTGAGCCGTCCGACACGCTTGCGGGCCGTGACTGCGATGACGGTGGTCATACGGGCATCTCCGGGGAGAAGTCGGGCCCGGGCTCGGGACCGGAGTCCGGCGGCGGGTCGGAGGAGAACGGGTGGCCGAGCGCCTTGTTCAGGGCAGCGCGGAACCACTTCTCCGCGAGCGCGGAGTTGAACCACACGAGGCCCGTCTTCGTCGTCACGGTCCGCCCCGCCCATGCCGCTTCGCCTGCGTCGTCCAGGAGCCGATCCCCGAGCCGCGCCACGGCCCGGTACACGTCCTGCTGCCACAAGGTGCGCTGTTCGTAGGGGTCTTCGGCGGCTCCGAGCTTGTGGAGCCAGGTGCGATACGGGCCGTCCAGGGTGGCGAAGCCGAGGTGGCGAGCGGTGGCCTTGGCCCCGTCTGGTTCGGTGCCCGCGGCGCGGGCCAGAGCGGTGGCGAGATCACCGAGGGCCCGTACGGCTTGGTCGGCGTCGTCGACCGCGTCGATCGCCTGCCTGGCGTATTCACGGTCGGTGCGGTGCAGCAGCACCACGGCCATCGACACGTGGTCGTCGACGATCTCGTCGATCACGGACTGCTGAGTGCCGTAGACCGGGCCGACGACCCGGGTGCGGATCAGGAAGCCGCGCGGAAGCCGACCCTCGGTCACGAGACGGGCGACCCATTCGAGAATCCCCGGCCGCAGAGTCCTGGCCGGGTCGGAGCCCTGGGCGGCTTCGGTACGGTCGGCGAGCAGCGCCTCCAGCCCTCGCCAGGCCGACCGGGAGGGGTCGTGCTCCCGGGGCAGGTACGACAGTGCCTCGCCGTGCTTCTTCTCCTGCGCCACACTGCGGCGCCAGCCCGTCATCGGCTCCTGTTCGTGCATGTTCCGCGGAACGAGCGGATCCCCGTAGCCGAGGACCACCCCGTGAACACCGTCGGCGTCGAAGTGGAGCCGTAACCGCCGCGTCTGCCATGTGTACAGATCCCGCACCCCCGACGGTCGGCGCGAATCTGTCGCACCGGGCCCGGGCGCCTCACGGCGCCAGGCCGGCCGGTCCCCGGATTCGAACCGCAGGCCCGTGGTGTCGGCGGCCACGAGATTGAGCAGCAGCGTCTCCCGCAGCGTGGCGCCCTCGACCATGACCCCGCCGAGCGTCCCGGCCCAGCCGACACCGAGCGGGTACACCTTGCCGCCCTTGACCCGCGCGTCGCCGTCCATACCGGTCTTGATGCCCGAGGTGTCGTAGGCGTGCGCGTGCACGACCCAGCGGGCCACCTCGGCGAAGCCGAGCCGTGCCACGGCAGGCATACGGGAAGTGAAGAAGGGATCGCCGTTGGGGACGTCCGCGACAATGCGGTTCAGGGAGAACACGTCGTCCCGCGCCGTGCGCAGACCGGCGACCTGGAAGAACGGTACCTGTGGGTGGAGAAGGTCGAACCGGCCGCGGTGCTCGTCCAGATAGGTCGGCACAGGTATGAAGCACTGCTCGTCGGCCCACAGTGCTGCCCAGTGTTCGATGTCCGCGGGGCCGTCGAACGCGTCGTGCGCGACGGCCAGCAGTAGGCGTATGAGGGCGAAGTCCTGCGTCGGGAGGTCTCCCACGATCCGTGTGAGGTCGCCTGCCTGGGCGAACACCTCCCGCAGCGAGAGTTCGGCATGGGTCCCGTCGCACCGCAGGACCGGAATCCACGGCTCCGCAGTGAGGTCGAACGACGGGCCACGGGCCTCGGCATGTTGTGGTGGCGGTTCAGTCACGGGTCACCTCAAGACCGTCGCTCTGGGTGTAGTGAAGCCGGAAGCCTGCCAGACGGGTCCGACAATCGGTGTCGAGCGGCAGGATCAGCTGGCCGGCGAGCCAGTGGCTCTCCTTCGTCTGCCAGGCCGGTACGTAGAGTTCTTCGAGTTCCGCGATCGCACGGTCCATCACGTCGGCGTACGAGAACTGGATGGGCAGCCGCAGACCGCACTGCGCGGCGGCCCGCGCCGCACGCGGCGACGGCGTCCGGTCCCGGGGCAGTTCCAGATCCCCGAGATCGTTTCCGTGCCGGTCCTTTCCCAGCCACGGAAGGGTGGCCAGGGTTCCGTCGGAACGCCGCTGTACGACGACGACTTCCAGGCTCTCCCTGCTGTCGCGGACCTGAGCCCGGCCCGCGCGGGTGTCTTCGGCCTCGCCAACTCCCGCGGCGACCCAGCCGATCAGCGGTCGGCCCGCACGCCCGACCGCCCCGAGCCGGAACACCTCCGCCCGCGCCGCCTGGTCGGCCCGGTGCTTCTCGTGGTGCTCCAGCGCTGCGGCCATCGCCTCCGACCACCCCTCCGGCGCGGCCGCGTCGTCCGCATACGCGCCCTGCACCAGCGGACTGATGTCCTGCGGCAACTGCACCGGCTCGCCGGTCCCGCCCCAGTAAGGGAGCAGCATCGCCGCGGAGCGCAGCAGCGTGTACGCCCCGTAGACCGCGACCGACCCCCGCACCGGCACGGGCACACCGGCACTCCAGTCGGCTCCGGTCACCAGGCACCGGGCTGTGCGCAGGCTTTCGGGCCGGTCGGCCTGCTTCTCGCCCCGCTGATGGCGGTGGAGCCGTCCCATCCGCTGGAGCAGCAAGTCGACCGGACACAGATCGGTGACAAGGAGGTCGAAGTCCACATCGAGAGACTGCTCGGCCACCTGGCTCGCCACCACGATGTGGGCGCCCGCCGGCCGTCCGCGCGGCTTGCCCGGCGGCCCGAAACGAGCGAGGAGATCAGCGTCCTTGCGGGCCCGGTCCACATCGACGAAGCAGGAGTGCGCCACGGTCACCCGCTCATCCCCGAAACGCTCCCGTAACTCCCGCGCGGTCTCCAGAACCCGCTTCACGGTATTCCGCACGACCAGGACACAGCCCCCGCCGCCGAGGTCAACGGCAAGCCGGTCGGCCAGCACCGTCACGTCGTCGTCAATGTGCTCAACATGGACATCAACGCCTCGCGCCGACGCCCCGGGACTCTCGACGACGGGCGCCTGCTGCGGAGCGACGGCCGTCAGCAGCGGATACGCGGTTGCGCGCCCGATGTCCTCGTACCCCACGGCGCCCGCCCCGGCTCCCGCGTACGCTTCGGCGAGCTCCCGGCGCCGGGACGCCGGAAGCGTCGCCGACAGCACCACCACCGGCACCCGGTAGGAACCCAGCCACGACAGCACCCGGTCCAGATACACGCTCATATACGTGTCGTAGGCGTGTGCCTCGTCGATCACCACGACCTTCCCGGCGACCGCGAGGTGCCGCAGCGCCAGATGACGGCTTTTCAGTCCGGCGAACAGCAGCTGATCCACCGTCCCCGCCACGAACGACGACAGCATCGCCTTCTTCCGGCCCCGCAGCCAGGCATGCGCCACCAGTCCGGCCTCGGCGGCGCCGCCCTCCTGCGAAGGCCGCAGGCGCTGCACCGGCGCATCCATGTCCACCGCCGCGATCTGCTGCCGGGTGTCGCGCATCAGGTCGGCGTACTCCTCGTTCAGGGCGGCCTTGGAGTGCGCCAACAGAACCGACCGGCCGCCCTCCTGCGCGGGCAGATGTCCGAGCCAGTCCAGCAGGCGGGGAAACATCGCGTTACCGGTGGCCATGGTGGGCAGCGCGAAGAACATCCCACCCGCACCCGAACGCGCCGCGAACACCTCCGCAACCGCCAGCGCCGCCTCCGTCTTCCCCTCCCCCATCGGGGCCTCAATCACCAGCAGTCCGGGTAACGGCATCGCGCGCGCCACCCGCACCGCCGCCTCCTGCACCGGCCTCACCCCGGCCCCCGCCGGCAGGTCGAACCGGTCGGCGAACAACTCCTCCACGCTCCCGCCAGGCTCCTCCGCCCGCCAGGGATTCGGCAGGTCGAGCCCGCGCCATGCCGCCGCAACACGCTTCTCACCCGTACGGCGCTCGTCCTGCGGGAAGTACGGGAACAGATCCGGATTCGAAGCGATCCAGTCGGCGACAATCACCAGACCGGTCAGCAGGACCTGCACCGGTTGCGGCAGCTTCACCCCGCGCCACGCGCCGAGTCGCTCGCCCGCCCCGTACTCATCCGCGCACGCGTCCAAGAGCTCGCCCTGCACCCGCCGCCACACCTCCCGACCGGAACCGGGCGTACGCAGCAGGTGGTGGCGGTCGTCCAACGCCTTGATCTGCCCGTGTTCCGGCGGCACGCCATGATGTCCGCCCACCACCACCGCGAACTGTCCCGACTCCTGGCGCGTCCAACCGTGTCGTTCCTCCAGCCACTCCTCCAGCAACAGCTGACCTGCCAGGGCATGCGGCGCAATCCGGCGGTCCGGACCGAACTGACGCCCCGTCCGCATCTCCAGACCCACCGCCCGCATGCAATTGGCCAGCGCCTCGACCTGGCAGGCGAACGCCGGCGTCGCCTTCCCGATGTCATGCACCGCCGCGAGCCACACCACCAGCCGCCGGGCTTCTTCGGCGCCCCCCGGCAGAGAATCCACGATCAGCCCGCGGACGCTCGCTGGAAGCCACTTGTCCCACAACAGCCCCGCCACAGCGGCACTGTCCTCCATGTGCCGCCACAATGGCAGCCAGCCCTCGGTGTCCCGGTCGTGCTTTGCCCACACACTCCGCACCGGCCCCACCAGCCGCCCACCGAGCCCTGAACCAGATCCCCCGCCACTCCTCATGCCAGATGAATACAGCCAAACCACCAACCACGGGCCCTAAACACGAAAAGATGTGCACCACGTACGCGAATCAGGTATTGGTGACAACCGGCCCCTCAACAACCTACGGTCGACGTAGATCAACCTCACAAGAGGACGAATTGGGAACTATGACCCATTTGCCTGATTCGATGAAACTACTCGAAAACAACACCCCTCACCGCTAGAACCCCAGGTCACGGAGTCTGCTCCCCGCACCCGCGGGGATGGTCCCGAGACCGGGGAGCTGGAGACGCTCGATTCGATCTGCTCCCCGCACCCGCGGGGATGGTCCCCGTACGGCGCGGCGTGACCAGACTCCGGAGGCCTGCTCCCCGCACCCGCGGGGATGGTCCCTCCATGAACTCCGACAGGCCGTTGCCGACGCTCTGCTCCCCGCACCCGCGGGGATGGTCCCGCAGGAGCGCCGCGTGCCGCTGTGCGTAGTCGCTGCTCCCCGCACCCGCAGGGATAGTCCCCGTCACAGCCAACGGCCCCACCTTAGCGATCTGGACCCGCAGCCGCGCGCGGAGAACAACCGCTTCAGTGGAGCAGCGGCTTCTGAACAGAAGCGGAAGGGCAGCTGGTACCTCCCAAGGCACCAGCCAGCCTGCGAAATCTGCGGCCTTCGGCCCCGGCCCAGCGGAGGTGTTGCTCACTCCTCCGGCCCGACGAGGACGACGTCGTCCTGGGTCAGCTCCGCCCGTAGCCTTCGTTCGGCCACTTTCGCGTAGTGCTCTGACAGTTCGATTCCGATGAACCGCCGTCCTTCCCCTAGTGCCGCGACGCCCGTGGAGCCGCTGCCGGTGAAGGGGTCGAGGACGGTTCCGCCCTCGGGGCAGATGCGTACGAGTTGTTGCATGATCTCGACCGGTTTCTGGGTGATGTGTACGCGGTCTTTGCGCGGCTGGGAGGCGGTGAAGTGGCCGGGCAGGTAGAGGCGCCGCTCCTGGTCGAGGGTGCCCTTGACGCCCCAGGTGATGAACTCGGCCGACTGCTTGAACCCGCCCCTCCTGGGCCGGCTGACGGGCTTGATCCAGGGAAGCGTGCCGCTCCAGGTCCAACCGGCCATCTGCAGGGCGTCGCTGGTGGTCGGCTCCTGGCGCCAGTCGGAGAAGACCATCGCGACGGAGTGCTCCGCCGCGATCCGGTACGCCTCGGTGAGAAGCGCGGTCAGCCAGCTCCGGTACGAGCGCTGGTCGCGGTTCTCGCCGGGGAAGTTCCGCAGGTCGTGCGCGGAGCCGCTGGAGACGTACTTGGCCCGTGCCGTGCGGCCGGTGCGTTCGGAGCCGGTGCGTCCGCCCGAGTTGTAGGGCGGGTCGGTGATGACGGCGTGGACGCTGTCGTCGGGGAGGGTCTTAAGCACCGTGAGGGCGTCGCCTCGGTGCAGGGTGTAGCTCATGCGCGGGGTCCTCTTTCACAGCGCGACGGACCGGGCAGGGGCCTGACCCGGACGGCACTCACAGCACCCGCCCGGAACGGCTGCGCCGGAGGGTAGCCGCGATCTCCGGCCGTACCCAACGAGCAGATGCCCTGCCCCGCGCTCCGGTTCGACGGCCGTTTGGTGCGGCCGGAATGTCCGTTTACTGTCTCGCCGTGTCACCGGGACGGAGCCCAGCTCCACCCGGCTGACCTGCGCTGATCCCTGCCGTCACATCCCGATGCGGAGTCGGTGCGGCCTGCTCGTCCCACCGCTCCCGAATCCTGAAGGAGAACGTGGTGCACCGGCTGAGAATACGAGCGCGGCCGGCTGCCGCGTATGACCTGGGCCCTGCCGTCCGGGACGGCCGACTCCTTTGATCTGGGCCCGCCTTCGAGGTTCATCACCCTGGTGCGCGGTGCCGCCGGCTCTGTACGAGACGTCGGCACCGCGCACCCGACCAACCGCGACGAGGAGCTGCGATGCCGCACGTCCTGGTACGCCTACCTGGTGTCTCCATCCCGTTGAACAACTGGGCTGCCCACCCCGGCGGACGGCGGCTCCGATGAAGAAGACCGTCGCAGCTGTCATCGCACTCAGTTCGTTCGCTCCTCGTCGTCGAACAGGCCCGCGCGGTCGGGCTGACGATCTGCCACTCCCGGCGGCCCCGGCCCATCGACGAGAACTGGCTCCGCGAGCAATACCTCATCTGCAAACGCTCCACCTACGACATCGCCCGGGAAGTCGGCGTCGAGGACGAGACGATTCGCCGCCGGCTCCGACAACTCGACGTCCCCCTGCGTCCGCAGGGTGTTCGCAGCCGCACCGTGATGCTGGCCCCACTCGACACCGCCCTGCCCCGCGACATTCGCCGGGCGGTCGAAGGCACACTGCACGGCTGGCACCGGCTGCACCGCTTCCACATCGCCATGGCCTTCCCGTCCCTGGAAGCGGCGGCGAGCTACCTCAGGGCCGAGCGCAGCACCCTCGTGACCCAGTTCCAGCGACTCGAACGCGACCTCGGCACCGCTCTCTTCCACCGATCCGCCTTCAACAAGCCCCAACGCCCCGGCACACGCGGCCAATCACTGCTGCGTGACCTCACGCACGAACGAATCCAGGAACTCATGCGCAATCCACAAACCCCGGTTACACCTCCCGTATGCGCCGCCGGGCAGTCCCCGGCATCTCCGTGCTGGCGGCCCTCCTCGCCGTCGCGGGCCTGGCCGCATACGTCACTCGCGATGAGCGTCCGTCCTCCAAGGCTTCCGTACATCAGGCAGGGCCCGCCTCCCCCTCGCCCCCTTCAGTCAGGGATTCCCCTTCCCCGGCCGTGAGCCCCAGCCCCCTGCCCACTCCCCCGTCCACCCGCGACCCGATCGCCTTCGGGAAGGCCGCGGCCGCAGCCCTGTGGTCCTACGACACCCGCGTCCATTCCCAACCGAAGCTTCTGGCCGCCCTGCGCACTTGGCTGACCGGTGAGACCAGGTACGCCTCTGCTGCCTCGATCGACGCGGTCGTCCCCTCGCCCGTGCTGTGGGGGCGGATGGCCGACAACGGCCAGGACCAGGGTGAACACCAGCATGGCGGTGGTGGCGCCATCCTCGCCCCGGCCGAACGCGCTGCCGGCCAAAGGCGGCGTACCTGCCTAGTCCGTGGGCTGACCTCCCTTCCCGTCTTGACGTAGTCAGGACTCGAACGGGCTCCCTGACTCGGGGGAATTCGGTACCGGGCAGGCCGGGATCCAGTTCCGGCGACGCGCCGGCCCGGGGTTCTGCATCCCGGGGGACTCATCGAAATCCCTATGAATCGGAAGCGGCTCGTCACGGTCCTCCGCCGGAAGCAGGCCAGCAACACGCCCAAGGGGCCTCGGCAGTTCCGGGCAAGTGACGACATTCCGCAGTACGAAGATCGGGTCCCGTTGTACTGTGTCACCTGCCCAGGATCGTCGCGCCGGTGCGGCCGATGGCGTGTGGCGTTCACCTCCCACAGGCGCTCCGTGGCCCCGGCTCCTTGTCACGACGGCCAAACTGGGTAGTGAGCACGGAACCGACACTCACCGCTTGGGGGGACAGTGCTCATCAGTGTGGAAGTGGCTGACGATCCTGACGGCCGCACGACCGCCGATCTCTACCGTTGGCTGCGCAGTGACTCAAATCTGCGAAGGACAGCAGATGTTGCTCTACAGACGCGCGGCGTCCCCGGGGCGATGGGAGCCCTGGAGGTCATCAACATCGTGCTGACTCAGGGCATCGCGGCGCTCAACCTCGCGGTGGCCTATGCGGCATGGCGCGTCGCCAGGCCGACCACACCAGCGGTGACAATCGAGTTTCCCGGCGGCTCGATCACTGTACGGGATGGCGGAGAGGAAACCGTGCGGCGTCTCGTCGAAGCCCTGCGCGAGGACCAGGCCGCTGACCGGGGCCGCTCCGCCAGTCCTTCACAGGGCAACGACGATACGATCGGAGAGCCGGGTGGATGAAGCGACGCAGCCCGACCCCAGTGCCTCACGTGCTGTCCTCATCGGTGTGACGACCTACAGCTCCCCAGGGCTGGACGCCCTGCCGTCGGTGGGCAACAACCTCGGGCAGCTCGCAGCACTGCTCACCGACAGAGAACTGTGGGGACTCCCGAGGAAGCACTGCCGTGTACTGCGCAACCCATCGCGGAACGAAGTCCTCGACACCGTCCATGAGGCGGCCTCCCAAGCGGAGGACGCCTTTGTGCTGTACTACGCCGGACACGGCCTGGTGAGTATGCAGAATGAACTGCACCTTGCCCTTGGCGACGCCTCCAGCGAGCGCCTCTACCGGGCGCTGCGCTACGACGAGGTCAGATCGCCGATCGTCGACGATTGCTCCGCCCGAAGCAAGGTCGTCCTTCTGGACTGCTGCTTCAGCGGGTGGGCCATGCAGGGCCACATGAGCGGTTCCGCCATACCGCTCATGGTGGCGGATCACACAAGCATCAACGGCACCTATGTGATGACCGCTTCCGCCGAGACCAAACTCGCCCTGGCCCCGAAAGGCGAGCGGTACACGGCCTTCACCGGCGCGCTTCTCGACACCTTGAGCAGAGGAGTTCCCGGAGCTCCTGACCTGTTGAACATGGAGACCATCTACCGTGCGGTGCGCCAGGAACTGATCGCAAAAGGCCGCCCTGAGCCTCAACAGCGTGCCCGGAACGCCGGCCATCGCATCGCGCTCGTGCGGAACCGCGGAGCGCCGTCGAAGTCCGCAGCGGGCCGTCCGGTTGATGGAAACACTCCGCTGCCTGCACAGGGGGCCGCTCTCGGTGAGGGCGCTCAGGAGGGAAGCCCTCCCTCGGGCCGGAAGGAGCCTGGCAACCTGTGGAAGCTGTTGAGTCTCTGGATGATTGCGCTCGTGGCCGCCACGCTCGTCGGGCTGGTGCTCGCCACAGCCCTGGTCTTCCTGACGGCGTGGTGGGTACTCGCAACGTTCACTCCGGTGACCAGCCACACCGCGCTGGGGATCGCTGCCGCCATCGCACTCCTGGTCGGGGGTACTGGTCTTGTGCTGTTTTCACGCTCCTGAACCGAACGGCCTGGCGCAGACCAACCACGTCACCGTCTCATCCACTCTTTTCTCATTCCGCTCCCCCTGGAATGCTTCACCGTCGAGGCCTCGCGGCAAGAGGGACGTAGGGGCTGACCACCAAACATCAACGGTTACGTAAGCGATTACGGTTCCAGGCGGCGCAGCGGCTAGCTCCAGTAAGAGGTCGTCTCATTTGGGTGGTCGATAGTCTGGGTTGGTGCTGATCGTGGAACTCTGGTGGCGGACGAGTTGTACGACCTGTTCCAGCGGGTGATTCCGCCCGCTCCGGTGCGGCCGCAGGGCGGGGGGCGGCGCCGGTACAGGGGACCGTGAGATGCTCGCGGCGATCATCTTCGTGGCCACCACGGGCTGCACCTGGCGCCCGTTGCCGCCGGTCTTCGGCCCCTCGGGACCGACCGCGCACCGGCGCTTCGCCGAGTGGAGCGCCGCCCGGGTCCGGGCGAAGCTGCACCGCCTCGTTCTTGATGAACTGGGCTCTCGCGGCGAGCTGGACTACCAGCGGATTGCGCGATCGACTCGGTGAACATGCGGGCCCTGAAAGGGGGGGACCTGACAGGTCCGAATCCTGTGGACCGGGGCAAGAAGGGCTCGAAGATCCGCTTGATTACGGACCGGACCGGTCCGCCCCTCTTCACCGGTATCTGCGGCGCCAACCTCCACGACAGCCAGGCCCTCGAACCGCTCGTGCTAAGGGCTGTCCCGTAATCGGCGGTGGATCAGCGCGCGGCGTCAGATGCGGTGCATCGCAAGGCGGAGGAGCGCCCGCATACTGGGCGTATTTGGGCGTTTCGACAACGAAGCGAGGTGCCGTAGCTGTCGTCGTGCGCCCGCCGGAGATTGCGGGACAGCCCTTAGGCATCCCACCCATCCGCTCCCGCCGCGGGCCGCGCCGGCGACGGCCCGCCAAGCTGCATGCGGACAAGCGCTACGACTGCGACCACCTGCGCCGCCGACTCCGCAAACGCGGCATCCGCCACCGGATCGCCCGCAGACTCGCCAAAGGAGACCACCTCTTAGCCCGTCCGGGCGACGCGCCGCCCCGCGGCCCCAGCAGCCGCGTCGGCTGCGGCTGACCTCTCATCAACACCGTGCCGGACCCCATGATGGGTGCGGACCATCCGAGTGAGAGCCGGGACGAACATACGGAGGGCGCCACACCACCGGCGCAAACCGCGAACTCGCCCGATACTGGTTCGAGCGTTCGCGCTGGAGAACCCCGTCCCCGATCCGACCCGACGCCCCATCAGAAAGTCAGCATCGAGTCAGCATCAGTACCGCCAGGACCCGCCCTCGACCGCCGGGAAGCATCAAGATCAACTTCTAGCCATACTCGCTCCGAACTGCAGAAACACACCCCAGGTACCCGTCTGCCAACCATCCAGGGAGAGACAGTTGAGGATGCTCATCAATGTCCCCGAGACCGTCGTCGCCGACGCTCTTCGGGGGATGGCCGCCGCGCACCCCGAACTCAGTGTGGACGTGGAGAACCGCGTGATCGTCCGGCGGGACGCGCCGGTGCCGGGGAAAGTGGGGCTGGTCTCCGGGGGCGGATCGGGGCACGAACCCCTGCACGGCGGGTTCGTCGGGCCCGGGATGCTGTCCGCCGCCTGTCCCGGGGAGGTGTTCACCAGTCCCGTGCCCGATCAGATGGTGCGTGCCGCCGCTGCCGTGGACAGTGGCGAGGGAGTGCTGTTCATCGTCAAGAACTACACCGGGGACGTCCTGAACTTCGACATGGCCGCCGAACTGGCCGAGGACGAAGGGGTACGGCTCGCGAAAGTGCTGGTCGACGACGATGTGGCGGTCACCGACAGCCTCTTCACGGCGGGCCGGCGCGGCACGGGCGCGACACTGTTCGTGGAGAAGATCGCGGGCGCCGCCGCCGAGGAAGGCGCACCGCTGGAGCGCGTCGAGGCCGTGGCGCGGCGGGTGAACGACGGCTCGCGCAGCTTCGGGGTGGCGCTCAGCGCGGTCACCACACCCGCCAAGGGCACGCCCACGTTCGACCTTCCCCCGGGGGAGCTGGAGTTGGGGATCGGTATCCACGGTGAGCCGGGACGCGAGCGGCGGCCGATGATGACCGCGCGGGAGATCGCGGACTTCACCGTGGACGCGCTGCTGGAGGACCGGAGGCCGACGGGCCCGGTGCTGCTGCTGGTCAACGGGATGGGGGCCACTCCGCTGCTGGAGCTGTACGGATTCAACGCCGAGGTCCACCGGGTGCTCGCCGAGCGCGGGGTGGCGGTGGCACGTACCCTCGTCGGGAACTATGTGACCTCGCTCGACATGGCGGGCTGCTCGGTGACGCTCTGCCAGGCAGATGAGGAGTTGCTGCGGCTGTGGGACGCTCCGGTACGGACACCGGCGCTGCGCTGGGGCCACTGAAACCGGCCGGGAACTACTGATCACAGGGAGTCCATGTGCTCGACGCCGACTTCTTCCGCCGCTGGCTGACGGCCGCGGGCGACCTCGTGGACCGGGAGGCGGACCGTCTCACCGAGCTGGACTCGGCGATCGGGGACGCCGACCACGGCAGCAATATGCAGCGGGGGTTCGCGGCGGTCGCGGCGGCCCTGGAGAAGGAGTCGCCCGGGACCCCCGGGGCGGTGCTGACGCTGGCGGGCCGGCAGTTGATCTCCACCGTCGGCGGGGCTTCCGGTCCGCTGTACGGGACGCTGCTGCGCCGGACGGGCAAGGAGCTCGGCGACGCGGCCGAGGTGACGCCCGCGCAGTTCGCCGACGCGCTGCGTGCGGGTGTCGCCGCGGTGGCACAGCTCGGTGGGGCCACGGCCGGGGACAAGACCATGCTGGACGCGCTGGAACCCGCGGTCGAGGCACTCGGGGAGGGCGTCGATTCGTTCGCCGGGGCCCGTGAGGCGGCCGAGCGGGGCGCGCTCGCCACAGTGCCGATGCAGGCGCGCAAGGGCCGGGCCAGCTATCTGGGCGAACGCAGCATCGGACACCAGGACCCCGGGGCCACCTCCTCCGCCCTGATCGTCGCGGCGCTCGCGCAGGCGGTGCCGTCATGAGCGCGGACGGGCCGGTCGGGATCGTGCTGGTGTCCCACAGCAAGGAGGTGGCCGAGTCCGTCGCCGTTCTCGCGGCCGGCCTCGCGGGCGGGGGCTCGACCGCGACGGTCGCCGCGGCGGGAGGCACCACGGACGGCGACCTCGGCACCAGTTCCGAGCTGATCGCCGGAGCTGCGGCGGCGGTCGACCAGGGCGCCGGGGTGGCCGTGCTGGTCGATCTCGGGAGTGCGGTGCTGACCGTGAAGGCGCTGCTCGCCGAGGGAGACGAACTGCCCGACCGTACGCGCCTGGTGGACGCTCCCTTTGTGGAGGGGGCCATCGCCGCGGTGGTGACGGCGTCGGCGGGCGGCGATCTGGACGCGGTGGAAGCCGCGGCGACGGAGGCGTACGGCTACCGGAAGGCCTGAGTCACCCGGCTGCCGGAGGGTTCCGGAGGCGGTGGTCACGTTCGTCCGGTGAGGTGGGCGTCACGATTCCCCGGGGCACGTTGGTCACACGGTTCCTCGGCCGGGACGGTGGTCGCGGTCCGCCCGTGGGGCGGGTGCCGAGCCCTGACCCGTACCGCTGGTGGTCGGCCGTTCGCCCGATACGGCGGACGGGCCGGGCGACGATCCGACGGCGGCCGCCCCGGGCGCCGTCGGATCGTCGCCCGGACGGCCCGGTAGGGGGAGCACCTTCCGGAGCCTCGCGCAACGTCCCGGCGACCGTTCGGCCCACCACCGGTGGCAGCCCTGGCGGAGCCCTCCTAGCGTCGGTCTCGACGGGGTCATTTCCTACCATCGGAGACCTGACCATGCGGGCCATACGGCGTGCCTCCCTCGCCTCGCTTGCCTCCCTCGCCCTCCTCGGCGCCACGGCTCTGGCAGTGGGAGTACCCACCGCCGCGGCGGAGCCCGTACCGGTCCCCGCACCGGTCGGTGGCCTGGGCGGGACGGAGAACGGACCCGGTGCCGAGGACAAGCTCGGCCCCGAGGACCGGCTCGGTGCCGAGGACAAGCTCGGTGCCTGGGCCGGAGACGAAACCGTTGCCGGGGCCGGGGCCGGAGAAGACCACCGAGCCGGAGACGGATCGGGGTTCGCGGACGAGTTGGCGCCCGGGAGGCCGGATGCGGCGGGCCGCGAGGACGAGGTCCCACCCGGCTCCGACGCCGGGGCGAAGACCCGCCCGGAATCCGAGCACGGATCCGGGACGGGCACCGGCAGGGAAGCCGGGACCGGCACGGGAGCATGGCCAGGGACAGGGACATGGACGGAGACGGGGACGCGGACGAAAACGGAGACGGGGACGGAGACGGAGACGGAGACGGGGACGGGGACGGGGAACGACATCACCTCCTTCGGTTTCACCGTCACACCCGAGCAGGTCGCGCCGGGTGAGTCCGTCACGCTCAATGCGACGGAGTGCGAGTCCCCGACCGTGACCGCGTCCTCGGGCGTCTTCGAGACCGTGACCCTGACCGAAGGACTCCCGGCGACGGCCAGGGTCGTCGAGGACGCCGAGCCCGGAGCCGAGTACGAGATCACCTTCGACTGCAAGGGCGAACGGGGCTCGGCGGTCATCGTGATCGCCGACTCCCACCGGGGCGGCGGAACGCACACCGGAACCGGTACGCACGAGCCGCCCGGCCCCGTGAAGCCCGGTGGTGGGGTGAAAGCGGGCGCCGGTGGCAGTCTCTCCGGGCTGAGCCCGGCTCAGATCGCCGTGGGATCCACCCTGGTGGCGGGCGCGGTAGGCGGCGGAGTCGTACTCCTGCTGCGCCGCCGCCGTGCCGGGGACGGCGTCTGACGCGGCGCGCGGGTACGGATACGGGTACGCCATGCAGCCGGCCTCGCGACGCGGTACATGGTGCACTCTGCTGTGCCTGCTGCTGCTCGGTGTCTTCCTGCTGCGCGCCGAAACGGGCGGCGGCGGACCGGCCCGTCCCGCGGCGGCGGCCTCGGCGCGCCCCGAGGCCGCCGCGCTGCCGCCCGCGCCCGGTCCCCTCCCCCACTCCCCACCCCGCCGGCTCACGATCCCGTCGATCAAGCTGAACGCCCCGCTGACGGGGGTCGGCCTGGAGAAGGACGGTTCGATCGAGGCACCTCCGCTCGCGGACGCCAATCTGGCGGGCTGGTACACGAGGGCGGCCGCTCCGGGCGGGCGTGGCACCTCCGTCGTCGTCGGCCATGTCGACAACACTCTCGGACCGGCCGTCTTCTATCTCCTGGGCACGCTGAAACGGGACAGCCGTATCGAGGTGCTGCGCGAGGACGGACGTACGGCCGTGTTCGCCGTCTACGGCGTGGAGCTGTACGCCCGGACGGCCTTCCCCGCCGACCGCGTGTACCGCGACGGGCCCCGGCCGGAGCTGCGTCTGATCACCTGCGGGGGTACGTACTCGAAGAAGGCGGGCTACGACGGCAATGTCGTGGTCTTCGCACGGCTCGTCGAGGTCCGCTGACCACCGGGCCCCTCCCCCGTCTGCCCCCGGCCCGAGCCCCGCGGCCGGCCCTGCCCGGGAATCCGGAGCATGGATCAACACACGACTCTTATTTGACCGCTCGTTCCAGTAAGGATTATCGTCACCGGCATGGCGAGAACCAAGGAGTTCGATCCGGACGCGGCGCTTCAGCGGGCCATGGAGCTGTTCTGGCACAAGGGGTACGAGGCGACCTCGATGGCCGATCTCGTCGAGCACCTGGGGATCGGTCGCGCGAGTGTCTACGCGACGTTCGGCAGCAAGCGGGAGCTGTACCTCAAGGCGTACGACCGCTATCTGGAGAACGGCGTCGACTTCGTCGGACTGCTCTCCCGGCCGGGCCCCGTCCTGCCCGCCGTGCGCGCCCTCGTCGAGCGCTACGCGGACGAGGCCGCCCGGGACACCCTGCACCGGGGCTGCATGGTGGTGAACACGGCCGTCGAACTGGCACCGCACGACCGGACGGCGGCCCGGCGGGTCGAGGCGAACTGGGACTTCGTCGAGGGCACCCTCACCTCGGCGCTGGCCCGCGCACGCGCCCAGGGAGAGCTGTCCGCGGGCAAGGACCCGCGGGCGCTGGCCCGATTCCTGCTCACGCTGCTCCAGGGAATCCGCGTCATGGGCATGGGCTCGCAGGACCCGGCCCGGCTGCGCGACACGGCCGCGGTCGCCCTGTCCGTACTCAACTGATCCCGCCTTCGGCGCCTGCGCCGCTTTTCTGTGGCCGAATACTAGACCGATCGTTCAATTATGACCTCCTCGAAGGAGAACCCGTGAACACCCATCGATTCCACGGCAAGGTCGTACTCGTCACCGGCGGCGGAACGGGCATCGGGCGTGCGACGGCGCGCGCCTTCGCCCGGGAGGGCGCCGCCGTCGTGGTGGCCGGGCGGGGCGCCGACGCCCTGGCCGGGACGGTCGAGCTGATCGAGAAGGAGGGCGGCCTGGCGAGTCCGGTGACGGCCGATGTGACGGTGGAGGAGGACGTGGTCCGACTGGTGGAGACCGTCGCCGAGCGCCGCGGAGGGCTCGACGTCGCCCACAACAACGCGGGGATCCTCGGCCGTCCGGGCCCCCTCGCCGACCTCGACACCGACACCTGGCGCGAGGTGCTGGACGTCAATGTCACCGGGGTCTTCCTCTCGATGAAGTACGAGATCCGGCAGATGCGCGCCCGGGGCGGCGGCGCGATCGTCAACACGTCCTCCAACATCGGTACGCATCTGCGCAAGCCGATGCTGGCCGCGTACGCGGCTTCCAAGGCCGGGGTGAGCGCGCTGACGCGGGCCGCCGCCCGTGACCACATCGGCGACGGCGTCCGCATCAACGCGGTGAGCCCCGGGGCCAGCGACGCGCCGATGTCCCTCCTGCCCGGCGAGAGCCCCGGGGAGCGCGGGGAGCGGCTCGCGCCCTCCATCCCGCTCGGACGGGTCGGCACACTCGACGAGATCGCCGCCGCCGTGCTCTGGCTCGCGTCCGAGGAGGCGGGTTTCGCCGTCGGCCACGATCTGGTCGTCGACGGCGGAGCCAGCGCCTGAGCCCGGACCCGGGCCGCCCTGCCCCGGGTCCGTGCCGTCCGCGCCCCGCCCTCAGCCGCGCATGCCGAACAGGAAGCGCGTCACCCGGGTGCGCCGTACGAGGAGGTCGTACACCGTCGTCGTGAGGACCAGCGAGACGAGGACGATCACCAGGTACTTGGGCAGCATCGGCCAGTCCCAGCCGACGACCCCGTACGCGACGGCGACGACGACCGGCTGGTGGAGGACGTAGAACGGGAGGACCGCGGCCCCCAGATACGCGTACACACGCTGTCGCCCGCTCCGCTCTCCGTCGGGCGGGGACGGGGGACGGGGCGGTGAACGGCGGGCCAGGAGGTGGCGGTCGAGCAGTCCGAGGATCGCGACCAGCCAGAACCAGCCGGTGAGACCGAAGAACGTACGGGCCGCGACGGCGAGCGGGGTCATCGCGGTGAACGGGTCGTCCTGGGTGAGGAACCCTGGCAGCGCCGCCAGGAACAGCACTCCGCCGGCCCCGGCCGCCAGGAGTGCCTCCCGGCGCATGACGGCCCGGAACCGGTCGTCGGCGGCGAGGGCGAACCCGCAGACGAAGAAGAGCAGATACGCCCAGCGGCTCCAGCCGCCGTACGACTCCTCCAGGCCCACCAGCGCGCTGATCAGCGCGATCGGCAGGGCGGGCAGCAGGACGACACCACGCCTGTCCACCGCCTTCGCCGCCCCATCGCGCAGCCGGGCGCCGGCTCCGCCCCGCAGCGCGTACGCGGGCAGGGCGAGCAGCAGGGAGAAGGCCAGCAGCAGTACCACGAACCACAGATGCCCGGTCTCGAAGTGCTCGCCCTGGACCACGAAGGGGAAGGCTCCCGGATCGAAGCGCACATCGTAGAAGCGCGGCAGGAACCGGGCGTAGGACTCGTCGTACGAGGGGTCGGCGGCGCGCAGCCGGAGCCACTGGGGCACGGGCATGATCGTGAGCAGGGCGAAGACGAGCGGGACGCCCAGTCGCAGCAGTCGCTCCCGCAGAAAGCCGCCCGGACCACGTTTGCGGAGCGAGTACCAGGTGCCGAGCCCCGCGATGAGGAAGAGCGCGGGCATGGCCCAGACCACCCCGAGCCCGGCGCCGATCATGGTGAGTCCGGTGGTCTCGTCGTTCTTGACGTAGAAGTCGTCCCGCTCGTCGAACACCAGCGCCGAGTGGAAGAAGACCAGGCCGACGACCACGAGGAGCCGGATGGCGTCCAGCTCCGGCCGTCGCTCCGGGGACGTGGCGCCGGATGTTCCGGTGCGGGCCTGTGACATGTTCGGGTGCCCCCCTGTCCGTGCCGCCGATCGCGCTCCAGAGCGACGATTGTCGGGGTCGCCGGAGGCGGCGCGCCAGTACGTCACCGGCCTCACGACGGCGCCGGATGCGGCACCGGTTGCCGACGGCCGGCGAGGGAGGCGGTCTCCCGGTGCGGACGGCCGGCGGCGGCCACCGCTGCGGGCGCGGACCGGACCGCGTGAACCGGTACGGCGGGACACGGCGCCGCGGGCGAACTGCGCCCGTCGGCACGGCGCGTGACCGGAGCCGCCGGAAAGCGCAGGTGGACGGGCAGTCGGGCGGACCGCGCGGACGCGCGCGGTCCGCCCGTTGTCAGTGGCGGACCCTACTGTGGGATCGTCGGCGCCCTCGCGTGACGGCGCATCGATCCCGGAGGAGAGAGCCATGACGTCCCCCCAACCGACAGGCCGGCTACTGGACACCGAGGGCGGCCGCGACCTGGTGCTCAGCCGCACGATCCACGGCTCCCTGACGGACGTCTGGGCGCATCTGACCGAGTCCGGGCGGACCGCGCGCTGGTTCGGCGCCTGGAAGGGGGAGGCGGGACCGGGCCGGACCATCGAGGTGAGGATGGGGTTCGAGGAGGGGACGCCCTGGTCCGAGGTGGCCGTCGAGGTGTGCGAGCCGCCGCGCCGGCTCGCGGTCAGCACGGCGGACGAGGCCGGGGCCTGGCATCTGGAGGCACTGCTGTCGGAGGCGGACGGTCTGACGACGGTGGAGCTGATCCAGCATCTGTCGCGGGAGAACGGGACGGGGCTCGGCGAGATCGGCCCCGGATGGGAGTACTACCTGGACATGTTCACCGCTTCGTACCAGGGCGCCGGGCTGCCCTCGTTCGAGACGTACTATCCGGCGCAGAAGGAGTTCTACGACCGCCTCGGCGGCTGATCCGGGCGCCGGCGGGCGGGCGGACGGGCCGCTCCCGGCCACAGCCCCGGGACCGCCCCGGACCGCTCGGCTCCGGGCCGCGCGGCGCCGGACATGACGGCGGCGGACCGCGGGTGCGCGGCTCCGTGGCCGGTCAAGGGCGGGGCGGGCCCGGACGCCCGACGGCGGCCGGTGCCCACGGCGCCGGACAGCCGGCCCGCCATGGTGTTTGGCCGCTACACGCTTAAGAGTCCCCAGCTGGGGTAGATTGGTCTACACCATTGTGCGGACACGGGGTCACGCACAGAGTGCAAGAGACAGGGACGACCGTGGAAGTTGTCATCGTTCCGGATGCCGCCTCCGGCGGGGAACTCATCGCCGAAGCCATGGCCGAGCTGCTGCGACGCAAACCCGATGCCCTGCTGGGGGTGGCCACCGGGTCGACACCGCTACCCGTCTACGAAGCCCTTACCACCAAGGTCCGCGCCGGCGAGGTGTCCATGTCCGCGGCGCGGATATGCCAGCTCGACGAGTACGTGGGCCTGCCGCCCGGCCACCCGGAGTCGTACCGCTCGGTGGTCCTGCGGGAGTTCGTCGAACCGCTCGGTCTGCCCGAGTCCTCGTTCATGGGTCCCGACGGCGCCGCCGAGGACGTGGCGGCGGCCTGCGCCGCCTACGACCGCGCGCTCACGGACGCCGGCGGTGTCGACCTCCAGTTGCTGGGCATCGGCGGCGACGGGCACATCGGCTTCAACGAGCCGTGCTCCTCCCTCGCGTCCCGCACCCGGATCAAGACCCTCACCGAGCGGACCCGCCGGGACAACGCCCGGTTCTTCAACAGCCTCGACGAGGTCCCGCACCATGTGATCACGCAGGGGATCGGCACCATCCTGGACGCCCGCCATGTGGTGCTGCTGGCCACCGGCGAGGGCAAGGCGGACGCCTTGGCGCTCGCCGTCGAGGGCCCGCTGTCGGCCCTGGTACCCGCCTCGGCGCTGCAGCTCCATCCGCACGCCACCGTGGTGGCCGACGAGGCCGCGGCCTCCCGGCTGAAACTCGCCGACTACTTCCGCGCCACCTACGCGACCAAGCCGGCCTGGCAGGGCATCTGACAAATCCGCCACCGGGCGCGGACCCCGGACAGCGGTACGGACGTTCCGGCCGGGACGGCGATTTCGCCCCGGCCGGAACATATCCGGAACAGATTTAGCATTCAACGGCTCATCCTCCCCCGTGAGTTGATACGGTGCGCTCGCTCGGCACTACTCGTGCGTTCAGTCGGCGCACGGAACGTGCGGCCCCGGGGGAACCACATGGACGACGACAGCACCGCCCGCCACGACATCGCCCTGGTCGGCGCGAGTCTGGAGCGGGTCAGAAGACGGGCCGGACATGTGGTCCGGTACTTCTACGCGCACCTCTTCGCCAACCATCCGCATCTCAGACCGCTGTTCCCGGCCCTGATGGACGATCAGTACGAACGGCTCTTCACCACGCTGGTCCATGTGGTGGAGCATCTGGACCATCCCGGGCTGCCCGCCCATCTGGAGGAGCTCGGCCGGGACCACCGCAAATTCGGGATCGTCGAGGAGGACTACGCGGCGGTGGGTACGAGCCTGGTCGCCGCCGTCCGCCAGCACAGCCCGAACCGGTGGGACACGCGGACGGAGTCGGCCTGGCTGCGGGTGTACGGACATGTCGCGGCGCTGATGGCGGCCGGTGCGCGCCGGGCGGCGGCCGCGCACGAGCCCGCGTTCTGGAGCGCCACGGTCCTCTCCCACCGGCTGCACGGGGACCACACGGCCGTGGTGCGGGCGGCCGTCCGCACCCCGTACCCCTGGCTGCCCGGCCAGTACGCCACGATCGAGCACCCCGAGCTGCCGGGAGTGTGGCGGCCCTACTCGCTGGCGGGCGGAGCCGCCGGTCCCGACCGGGAGCGGATACTCGAATTCCATGTCGGCCGGGTGCCGGACGGGCTGCTCAGCAATGTGCTGTGCGACGCCACCGAGCCCGGCCGGACCCTGCGGCTCGGCGCGGCCTCGGGATCCGCGCTCACCCCGCCGCCCGGCACCCCGGCCGTCACCCTCATCGCCGCGGGTACGGGGTGGGCGCCCGTCAAGTCGGTCCTCGACGAGCTGCTGCGCCGCCGGCCGGCGCCCCGGATCCGTATCGACGCCGTGGCCCGCGGTGAGGCGCACTTCTACGACGGCGCGTCCCTCGACGACCTGCTGCGCGATCATCCCTGTCTGAGCGCGTACTGGTGGTACCAGGAGCGCGGCGAGGGCGAGATACGCGCGGCGGAACGGCTGCACACCCATCTGCGCGGACGCCGGGACTGGGCCGGTGAGCGCGTCTATCTCTGCGGACCGGTGATGTTCGTGGAGGAGACGGCGAAACTGCTGTACGCGTGCGGGCTGCCGGAGGGCTCCCTGATCCGGGATCCGCTGCCGTCGTCGGTCAAACCGCGCGGCCATGTCTCCCACGCCGAGGCGTTCGTCGATCCCGTCCCGGTGAACTGGATCGACCCGGACGCCCGTATCCGGCCGCTGGACGCCCCGGCCACCGCGGGGCCCGGCGCGGTCGCGCTCCCGGTCACCGGTGAGGAAGCGTCCGGCCGGGAGAGCGCGACCCCCGCGATCAGCGCCTTCCGCGGCGGGCCCGGCGGCCGCTGACCACGTTCCGCGCGCCGGGGAGACGCCGGCGAGACGCTGCCCGGGGGCGCGGCACCATACCCGGCGACCGACGCACGCCGTGTGATCACTCCCCGGTGACGCCGCCCGGGACCGCGTCAACGGGTCCGACACCCGCCGCCGCTCCGGGGCCGGGCGGGGCGCCGCGGCTCACCGAGATCACCGTGGCGAGCCCGAAGGGTCAGCCCGGGCGGCGGCCAGGGACAAGCGAGCCCGAGGCCGCCCGGTCGTGGGCGCCGTAGTGCAGGGACCGAGGGCTCAAGGGCGCCTCTCGCCTCCGGGGCGGGCACGGTCCGGGGCGGTCAGCCGCTCCACGTCCAGTCCGCGATCTCGGGCAGATCCGTGCCGTGCTCACGGATCCAGATGTGGTGACGGGAGCGTGCGTCGGCCATCGCCTGGCGCAGGGCGGCGGCGCGCACCCCGAGCCCCGGAACACGGTCGATGACGTCCATCACCAGCCGGTACCGGTCCAGATCGTTGCGGACGACCATGTCGAACGGTGTGGTGGTAGTCCCTTCCTCCTTGTAGCCGCGGACATGCAGATGGGGGTGGCCCGCCCGGCGGTAGGCGAGCCGGTGGATCAGCCAGGGATAGCCGTGGTACGCGAAGATCACCGGCTTGTCCCGGGTGAACAGGGCGTCGTACTCGAAGTCCGGCATGCCGTGCGGGTGTTCCCGCTGCGGCAGCAGCCGGGCGATGTCGACGACGTTGACGACCCGCACCGACAGCCCGGGCGCGTGACGGCGGAGCAGTTCCGCGGCGGCCAGGGTCTCCTGCGTGGGTACGTCCCCGGCGCAGGCGAGCACCACATCGGGCCCCCTGCCACCCGCCGTGTTGTTCTCGGTGCCGGCCCACTCCCACACCCCGGCGCCCCGGGCGCAGTGGGCGCGTGCCTCGTCCATGGTGAGCCAGTCGGGGCAGGGCTGTTTGCCCGCGACGATCACATTGACGTAGTCGCGGCTGCGCAGCGTGTGGTCGGCGACGGCCAGCAGGGTGTTGGTGTCCGGTGGGAGGTAGACGCGGACCACCTCGGGGCTCTTGTTGAGGACGTGGTCGACGAAGCCGGGGTCCTGGTGGGAGAAGCCGTTGTGGTCCTGGCGCCAGACGTGGGAGGTGAGCAGATAGGTCAGGGAGGCGATGGGCCGGCGCCACGGCAGACGGCGGGAGGTCTTCAGCCATTTGATGTGCTGGTTGACCATCGAGTCGACGATATGGGCGAACGCCTCGTAACAGGAGAACAGCCCGTGCCTGCCGGTGAGGAGATAGCCCTCCAGCCAGCCCTGGCACAGATGCTCGGACAGGATCTCCATCACCCGTCCGTCGTGGGCCAGATGCTCGTCGGTCGGCACGGTCCCGGCCTGCCACGCCTTGCCGGTGGCCTCGTAGAGCGCGTCGAGCCGGTTGGACGCGGTCTCGTCGGGGCCGACGACCCGGAAGTCACGGCGCTCGGCGGTCGCCGCCATCACGGAGGCGAGCAGGGAGCCGAGGACCCGGGTGGGCTCATGGGTGCCCGCCCCCCGCTTGTCGACCTCGACGGCGTACCGGTCCAGGCCGGGCAGGGGCAGTTCGCGCAGCAGGACTCCGCCGTTGGCGTGGGGTGAGGCACCGAGCCGCCGGGTGCCGGTGGGGACGCAGCCGAGCACCTGGGGCAGCGGGCGGCCCGTCGCGTCGAACAGTTCCCCGGGACGGTAGGACCTGAGCCATGCCTCCAGCTGGCGCAGATGCTCCGGATGGTCGCGTACCCCGGCCAGCGGCACCTGGTGGGAGCGCCAGGTGTTCTCCACCGGGTTGCCGTCGACGGTGGCGGGTCCCGTCCAGCCCTTGGGCGTGCGCAGGACGATCAGGGGCCAGTGCGGCCGCTGCCGTACGCCGTCCCTGCGGGCCGCGCGCTGGATCTCCTCGATCCGGTCCAGGGCCCGGTCCATCGCGGCGGCCATCGCGCGGTGGACGGCCTCGGGCTCGTCACCGGTGACATGGATGGGTTCATGGCCGTAGCCGCGCAGCAGTGCGTCGAGTTCGGCCTCCGGGAGACGGGCGAGGACGGCCGGGTTGGCGATCTTGTAGCCGTTGAGATGGAGGATGGGGAGCACGGCCCCGTCGTGGACCGGGTCGAGGAACTTGTTGGAGTGCCAGGAGGTGGCCAGCGGCCCGGTCTCCGCCTCCCCGTCGCCGATGACACAGGCCACGAGGAGATGCGGATTGTCGAACGCGGCTCCGTAGGCGTGGCTCAGGGAGTAGCCCAGCTCACCGCCCTCGTGGATCGAACCCGGTGTCTCGGGGGCCACATGGCTGGGCACCCCGCCGGGGAAGGAGAACTGCCGGAACAGCCGCTCCATGCCCTCGGCGTCCCGGCTCACGTCCGGATAGGTCTCGGAGTACGTGCCCTCCAGCCAGGAACCCGCGAGCACGGCGGGCCCGCCGTGGCCGGGACCCCAGACGCACAGGGCGTCCAGGCCGCGCCCGGAGACGACCCGGTTGAGGTGTGTGTAGACGAGGTTGAGGCCGGGTGAGGTGCCCCAGTGGCCCAGCAGCCGGGGTTTGATGTGCTCGGGCCGCAGCGGCTCGGTCAGCAGCGGATTGGCCATCAGATAGATCTGGCCCACGGCCAGGTAGTTGGCGGCACGCCAGTGGGCGTCGAGGGCCGCCAGTTCGGTGCCGGTGAGCCGGGTACCGGCGGTGGTGGTGACTGCGTTCATGGAGGAGTCCTTGTGGGGTCCGTGAGGAGTCCTGACGGGTCCTTGCGGGGTCCGTCGGGGGTCAGTGCCCGGGGCCGTACCAGAGCGTCGTGATGTTGCAGAACTCCCGGATGCCGTGGGCGGACAGCTCCCTGCCGTAGCCGGACCGCTTGACACCGCCGAACGGCAGCGCGGGGTGGGAGGCGGTCATCCCGTTGAAGAAGACGCCCCCGGCCTCGATGTCCCGGGCGCACAGGGCCATCTCGTCCTCGTCGCGGGTCCAGACGTTGGAGCTGAGGCCGAAGGGCGAGTCGTTGGCGAGGGCGATCGCCGCGGGGAGGTCGGGGACGCGGTAGACGGTGGCCACCGGTCCGAAGGCCTCCTCGCGGTGGATACGCATCCGCTCGTCGACCTCCGTGAGGACGGTGGGCTCGTAGTACCAGCCCTTGTCCAGGGTCGTGTGTGCGTCCCCGTGCGTACCGCTGCCGCCGCCGGCCGCGGACCCGGTCGTGGGCGTGGGGCGGCCGCCGCCGCACAGGGCCCTGGCTCCGTGCCTGAGGGCGTCGTCGACGAGTTCCTCCAGATCGGTGCGGCCCTTCTCCGTGGCGAGCGGGCCCACCTGCACGGACTCGTCCAGGGGATCGCCGAGGACGAGTGCCCGCATACCCGCGGTGAAGCGTTCGCAGAAGGCGTCGTGGACATCGGTGTGGACGATGAACCGTTTGGCGGCGATGCAGGACTGGCCGTTGTTCTGCACCCGTGCCGTGACGGCGGTGGCGGCGGCCCCGTCCAGATCGGCCGACGGCATCACGAGGAACGGATCGCTTCCGCCGAGTTCCAGGACCGTGTGCTTCACCTCGTCGCCCGCGACCGCTGCCACGGACCGGCCCGCGGGCTCGCTGCCCGTGAGGGTCGCGGCGGCCACCCGGCGGTCGCGCAGAATGCCCTCCACCGCCGCCGACCCCACCAGCAGGGTCTGGAAGCAGCCCTCGGGGTAGCCCGCGCGCCGGAACAGATCCTCCAGGTACAAGGCGGTCCCCGGCACGTTGGAGGCGTGCTTGAGCAGTCCGGTGTTGCCCGCCATCAGGGCCGGTGCGGCGAAGCGCACAACCTGCCAGAGGGGGAAGTTCCACGGCATCACCGCCAGCACCACCCCGAGCGGCCGGTAGCGCACAGTCACCCGGGCGGCGCCCGAGTCCTGGACGTCGGCGGCCGAGGGGTGCTCGTCGGCGAGGAGTTCCGCCGCGTGCCGGGCGTACCAGCGCATCGCCCTGGCGCACTTCGCGGCCTCGGCGCGGGCCGCCGCGATCGGCTTGCCCATCTCGGTGGTCATCACGCGGGCGATGCGGTCCTCGTCGGCGTCCAGCAGATCGGCGGCGCGGTTCAGGAGCCGGGAGCGGGTGGCGAAGTCGGTGGTGCGGTGCTGCTCGAAGGCGGTCCGGGCGAGTGCGAGGCGCCGTTCGATCTCCTCGGCCCCGAGGGGGTCGAAGGTCCGGAGCGTCTCACCGGTGGCCGGATTCACCGTGGCGATGGGCATGGGGATGTCCTCCTCGGATGTGGTACGGCTATGCGTCGGGACCTGCGCGCCCGACCGCCCGAACCCGTCCGGGCGCCGGCGTCCGGCTCGGTCGGCTCTTCGACGGTCCCGCGCCCGGGGCCGTCCCGCAACGCGGCGGACGGGTCACGCGGCCCGGCTCACCAGCCGCAGCTGGACGTCCTTCTCCTGGTCACCGGCCGCGGTGCCCTCCTGCCGTACGTCGAAGGACGCGGCCAGCGCTTCCGTCATCCGGTCGACGGCCCAGTAGCCGCCCTGCATCTCCGCCTCGACGGCGTCGGTGAGCGATACGGGTCCGGCCCCGCCGCCGGGGACGGTGTCGCTCACGTCGAAGGTCGCCGTCCACACGGTCGTATGCCCCTCGGAGACGTACTCCGGGCGGTCGGCGGCGGCGCGGTCGCAGGCGTACGACCTCCTCAGCACCTGGAAGACGGTATGGGCGTCCTCCTTGGTGCAGCCGCTGATCGTGACCGTCACGGGTTCGGCGTGCTCATCGGTCCTGTTCACGGTGATCCCTCGCTCTCCGCACGGTCCGTGCGCTGTTCCCGGCCGCCTTCCCGGGCCGGTGCTGTACCGGGGCCGCCGACCCGGGCCGCCCGCGCCGAAGGCCCGATGCCTGTGCCCGGCCGCGTGAACCAGGGGGCAGCGCGCCCGCCGCAACGCCCGGCTCGCGGGGAGGAACGCATCTCCAGGCTGCCCCGGTCCCGTACGGGATGCGAGTCGGGCGACCCCCTCGGCCCGGGGTGGCGACAACGAGCCGGGCCGCCCGGACCGGGGTCAGCCGGAGGGCTCGTCCGGAACCGGCTGCTCGGGGTGGACGGATCCGCTGCGGGGTTCACCGCTGCGGCCCGTGCCCGCTTCGTCCGTCCGGGGCAGGTCCCCGTTCGTGTCACCGCCGCCGGGGACGCCGGCGGGTTCCAGGGGGTCTTCGCCCTCCCAGGCCTGCTGGTCGGCCGGATCCCGGGGCAGCGGGCGTTCCGTCTCAGCCGGGCCGGACCGCCGCCCGCCGTTCGGGGGCCCGGCGCCCGCTCCCTTCGTGCCCGGTCCCGGCGCCCCCGATGGCCGTGGCCCGTCCGGTGGCCGCCCTTGGCCCCGTGGCTGCCCCGAGCGCCGAGCGGTCTTCCGCCCCGGCCTCGGTCCGCCGCCGGAATGCTCCGGCTCCGCATCCGCGCGGTCTCGGTCGGTCATCGCCACTCACCTCTTCTCGCCGGTCTCCTCGGCGGCCCCGGCGGAGGGCCGGACGCCACCGCCGGTACGCACGGAACTGCCCACGGAACGGCGCTGGCTCGCCGCCGTCCCGCCCCAGACTCCCGTGCGCTGCCCGGTGCTCAGGGCCCAGTCGAAACACTCCCGGCTGACGGGACAGCGCCCGCAGACCTCACGGGCACGGTCCAGTTGCCCGGCCCCGGGACCGATGGCGCTGATGGGGAAGAACAGTTCAGGGTCCTCGTCCGTGCACGCGGCCTCGCGCTGCCACTCCATGGTGTCCGGGCCGTCCGGGCCGGGGGCGCGGCGACGGGGTACCGGGCCCATCCGTTCAGTCCCCGCCCCGGACGATATGGCTCTCGGGATCGGTGTCGGGGCCCTCGGCCCGCCGTCCGCCGGGGCCCGTGCGGTGGGCCCGCGCCGGGACGCATATGCGTATCCGCCCGCTGAATCCGGCTTCTTCACGGGGCCGGCACCGGCGGGGGTCTTTGCCGGACACCCCGGATACCCCGGACATTCTCGCTGTCCCGGGCACTCCGGCCGTCCCGGGCGTCCCGGGCGCCCCCGGAGTCCGTGAAGTCGCCTGAGTCCCTGAAGTTCCCGTACGCCCTGATTTCCCCAACGCCATGACAAACGCCTCCTCGGCCTTCCGCACCGTCACCGCGGCTTCGGGTACCCATTCGGCTCGGGATTAACGGGGTTCTCGATATGTTGAGGGGGCAAGCACTTGGTGTCGGCTCCCCGGCCGGACCGAGCATCCGTCAACTCGTTCGCCAGGGAAGGCCGTTACGCATGCCGCGCAGGACAGCACAGGAGGACACCGCCCCGGGCGGGCGCGTCCGTGAGGCCCGCGCAGCCCGGGGAGTCGTCCCCGTCCTGGCGTTCGCGGGCATCACGGTCGCCGTGATGCAGACCCTGCTCATACCGGTGATCAAGGATCTGCCGGTGCTGCTGAGCACCAGCCCGGCCAATGCGACCTGGGTCATCACCGCCACGCTGCTCGCGGGGGCGGTGGCGACGCCGATCATGGGACGGCTCGGAGATCTGTACGGCAAGCGGCGGATGCTGCTGGCCAGTCTCGGCATCATGGTCGTCGGCTCGCTCATCTGCGGATTCACCGACGATCTGGTGACGATGATCGTCGGCCGGGTGCTCCAGGGTTTCGCCATGGGCGCGATACCGCTCGGCATCGGCATCATGCGCGATGTCGTACCGCGCGAGCGGCTCGGTCCGGCCATGGCGCTGATGAGCTCGTCGATCGGGGTGGGCGGCGGTGCGGCCCTGCCGGGCGCCGCGGTGATCGCCTCCCACGCCGACTGGCACACGCTGTTCTTCACCTCGGCGGGCCTCGGCCTGGTGTCGATGCTGGCCACCGTTCTCGTGGTGCCCGAGCCGTCACTGCGCGCGGGCGGCGGCTTCGACCTGCCGGGGGCGCTGGGACTGAGCGCGGGTCTGCTGCTGCTTCTGCTGCCGATCACCAAGGGCGGCGACTGGGGGTGGAACTCCCCCGTGACACTGGGCATGTTCGGGGCGTCGGCGGCCGTGTTCGTGCTGTGGGGTCTGTGGGAGCTGCGGACCACCGGCCCGCTGGTCGATCTGCGGACGACCGCGCGCCGGGAGGTGCTGCTGACCAATCTCGCCGCGATCATGCTCGGCGCGGCCTTCTACATCGTGTCGCTGATCCTCCCTCAGCTGCTCCAGCTCCCGGTCTCGACCGGTTACGGCCTCGGGCAGTCGATGCTGGTGGCCGGGCTGTGCGTCGCTCCGCTCGGGATGACCATGATGTTCACCACGCCCCTCTTCGGGCGTCTGTCCGCGCGTTACGGCCCCCGGGCCGCTCTGCTGACCGGCATGCTGATCATGGCCGTCGGCTATGGAGCGGGCCTCGGCATGATGAACGCCGCCTGGCAGACCGTCGCCCTCTCGGTCGTGCTGGGAGCGGGCATGGGACTGGCGTACGCCTCCCTGCCCGCGCTCATCGTCGGGGCGGTCGACCCCTCCGCGACGGGAGCCGCCAACGGGCTCAACACCCTGATGCGCTCCATCGGCACCTCCACGGCGAGCGCCGTGATCGGCATGGTCCTGGCGAACACCTCGGTGTCGATGGGCGGGGTGCCCGTACCGAGTATGCGGGGCTTCAGGATCTCGTTCCTGGTCGCCCTGGGCGCGGTGCTCACCGGACTCGCCCTCGCGGTGTTCCTGCCGTCGCGCAACAAGGCGAGGCCGTACGCACAGGGCACCGGACCCGGAGTCGAGAGCGGCCCCGGACCGGAGGGCGTTCCGGCGGCGGGCGCGGCGGGCGGGGGCACCGTCAGCGGCACGGACACCCGTGCGACGGCGGGCGCCCGGCCGGCCGAGGACTCCGGCCGGGGCCGGGGACCAGGGCGGGATCCGGGCTCTCAGACCGCCCGCACCCCTCCCGGGGGCTGACGGCGCCCGCGTACCCAGAAGAGCACCGATACGGAGGCGACGGCCGCGACCGCGCACCAGGTGGACACGAACGCGGTGCGCCACAGCAGGGCGCAGAGCGCCGCACCGGCCGCGGCCACGAGCCCCAGCAGCCGCAGCACCCGGTCACCGCTCAGCAGCAGCGCACCGACGGTCGCGAGGAGATATCCGGCGGCGACGGCGCCCGGGTGGGGCAGATCCAGTACATAGCCGACGGTACGGCCCCGGATGTCGGCCGTCACCGTCCGCGTGGCCAGGCAGTACACGAGCACCGCCGCCGTGACGAGCCCCGCAGCGAGCGGGACCGCGAGCAGCCGCCGCCCGGGTACGGCAAGCAGGACCCCCAGCGGAACCCAGACCGGCAGCACCGGCAGGGCGATCGCGGCCCAGGCGTCGGTCGCCGCTCCCGTGCCGCCGCCGGAGCGCCACAGCACCGCCTCGACGATCTGGTGGGCGCCGAGCAGCAGGGGCAGTGCGGCGAGCGGCAGCTCACGGGCCCGGCGGACCCGGGAGACGCAGACGACCCCGGCCGAGGCGACGGCGGTGCCCGCCACCAGATCGGCCGTCGCGCTCCAGCACATGCGCGTGGTCCGGCCGCGCCGTCAGCCGTGTCCCAGCCGGCGGTTCGCCAGTACGGGCACGGCCCGCCGTACGGACTCCACCTCGGCCGGATCCACCTCGGCGACCAGCAGCCCGGGGGCGGCCTCCAGCCGTGACCGTACGGTTCCATCGGGCCCGACCACCGCGCTGAACCCGATACCGGTCGGCGCCTTGGCGACGGCGGGCCCTCCGGAGGCGGCCGGGTCGGCCTGGTCCACGGCGGCGACCCACAGGGTGGCGTCGAGCGCGCGGGCGCGGACGAGCAGCTCCCACTGATCGCGCTTGCCGGGGCCGTCGCCCCAGGAGGCGGGCAGCAGGGTCAGGACGGCTCCGGCGTCGGCGTGGGCGCGGAACAGCTCGGGGAATCGGACGTCGTAGCAGGTCGCGAGGCCGATCCGGACGCCGTCGACGTCGACGGTGACGACCTCGGAGCCGGGGGCGACGGTCGCGGACTCGGTGAATCCGAAGGCGTCGTACAGATGGATCTTGTCGTAGGCGGCCTCGACGCCGGGGCCGGTGGCGATCAGTGTGTTGGTGACCTTGCCGTCCGCCGCGGGGGTGAACATTCCGGCGACCACGACCAGCCCGGTCTCCTTGGCGATCTGCCGCACCTCCGTGGCCCAGGGCCCGTCCAGCGGTTCGGCGAGGGGGGCGAGCCGGGTGCCGAAGCAGGCCATGGTGGCCTCGGGGAAGGCGACGACCCGCGCACCGGCCCCGGCCGCGCGCCGCGCCTGCTCCCGTACGAGGGCGAGGTTCCGCGCGGGATCGGGGCCGGTGGTGATCTGGCTCAGGGCGATGCGCATGGATGTCCCCAGAGGTGGAGGAAACGGTCCGGGGTGGACCGGCTGTCACTGACAGGATGCGCCATCACCCCACGCGACACCCGCCTTGGGACCGGCCCCGCGGAAGGGACACGGCACACGCGGTACCGGCATCCGGTCGGGGTGCGGGGTGGTCTCGCCGCGGGGGCACCGGATGAGCACCGCTCGCACGGAGCACCCTCTGACCGCCGCTGTGCCCGTGCGACCGTGCCAACCGCTCGATCCGGCATGTAACCGGCACGCGTACTCAAAGCTCAACGCGCACTCTCACGATGTCGTCGCCAGGTTCTCCGTAGCGCAGGACGACGTGTGCCGGCCGAAACGGGAGCGCGCGCAAGCACGGCTCCATCACCCGGTACAGGGCATCCGCATCAGGGCCATAGGCATAGATCACGACTTCACCGCCACCGAACTCGTTGCCGTCGACCTCACCGACGCCGGCGGCCCTGACCGCGGACTCCGCCGATCGCTCGGCGTCGAAGACCAGCGACCTCTGGTCAGGCTCCCCGAAGCCGTCGCCACCCAGTTGGAAGCGAGCGATCACGGCGTGCTCCGGAGGCGTCTCCGGCGGGTCGACCTGTGTGTCCTTCATGGCAGCACCCTCCCACCGGGCTCTGACAGCCGGCTCCGAACCCGGACAGCCCAGCACACGGCTCTCAGGTCGCCCCCTGCGCGCAGGAGCGCCGCTCACAACCGAGAGCACCGCTCACACACCAGAGCACCGCCCGAGCGAACACCGCTCACAACCGAGAGCACCCCTCACAACCCGGAACACCACCCACACACCAGAGCAGCGCTCACAGCAGAGAGCGCCGCTCCCACAGGTGAGCATCCGTCAGACAGCGCCATACCCCCCTGGCTCCCGGTTCCGGAGGCCATGAGGATCAGCACGAACGGGTCAGCCGCCTTTCGGTGGTTCGTGCAGCCCGAAGGGCGAGCCCTGGTCGTCGTGGCAGAACGTGAAGCGGCCGTAGCGGGCGATCGTCTCCTCGTCCTCGCCGAGGGCGAAATCGTCGACCGTACCGCCGAGTTCGACGACCCGGTCGAGCGCGGCTTTCAGATCGTCGACCCGGAAGAAGAGATACGGACCCGCGCCGGGGTCGTCGCCGTGCACCCCGCCGGGGGCACCGGGCGTACCGATCTCATAGCCGCCGCCCCCGGACACGCCCGGATCGAAGGTCCAGTCGAACAGTGTGCCGTAGAAGGCGCGGGCTCGTTCGGCGTCACCCACGCCGAGTTCGAAGAAGGAGATCTCACCGGCCATGGCGGAGCCCGCCTTCCCTCAGGAGTCCCGTGGTTCCACGATACGGTCCCGCCCCGGGGACCGCACCCGGCTGGTCGCGGCCGCACGGACTCGCCTGCCGGCGGGCGTTCCCCTCCGGCAGGCGTTTCCCTGCCCGCCGCGCGTTCCGCCGTCGCCGGAGCGGCCCGGCGCCGCCGGAGAGCGGACCATCAAGGGATAAAACATCTCATAACCCAATCAAAACATAGATTCACGACCATCGGGGCGAGTGCAAGGTCACAGCGTGTGCCCCTCCTGAACGATTGTGTGCATGACCTAGCATCCGAGCATGACGGTCCTCCCCGACGACGGGTTCTCCCTGGCCGCGGACTTCCCGGACACCTCCCATGAGCAGTGGCAGCGCCTTGTCGCCGGCGTGCTGCGCAAGGCGGGCAAGGACGTTCCGGACACGGCGGCCGAGGAGGCGCTCTCCACGGCCCTGGAGGACGGGCTCACGACCCGTCCCCTGTACACATCGGACAGCGGCGCCACCGCCGCGGGCCATCCGGGCTTCGCCCCCTTCACCAGGGGCGGCAGGCCCGAGGGCGGTGTGCTGTCCGGCTGGGACGTGCGCCAGCGGCACGACCGCCCCGACCCGACGCGTACGAACGAGGCCGTGCTCACGGACCTGGAGAACGGCGTCACCTCCCTCTGGCTCTCCGTCGGTGAGTGCGGGGTCCCCGTCCCGGAGATCGCCACGGCGCTGGACGGTGTCCTGCTCGACCTGGCGCCCGTCGTCCTGGACGCGGGTGACGCGTTCGGCCCCGCCGCGGCGGAGTTGCTGCGGCTGTACGAGAAGCGCGGCATCGAGTCCGCGTCCGGCAACCTCGGAGCGGACCCCCTGGGCCACGCCGCGCGCACGGGCGTCTACGACGGCGTACCGGAGCGCACCGCTGAGGCCGTCGCGCTCGCCCGCCGCGTCCGTGACAGCCACCCGGCACTGCGGACGCTGACCGTGGACGCGCTGCCCTACCACGAGGCGGGAGCCTCGCCCGCGCAGGAGCTGGGCTGTTCCCTGTCGACCGGTGTCGCGCTGCTGCGCGCGCTCAACGACGCCGGGTTCCCGGTCGAGGACGCCTGCGCCCAGCTGGAGTTCCGCTACGCGGCCACCGCCGACCAGTTTCTGACGATCGCCAAGTTCCGGGCCGCGCGCCGGCTGTGGGCGAGGGTCGCCGAGGCGAGCGGCGCGCCCGCCGCGGGCGCCCAGCGCCAGCACGCGGTGACCTCGTCCGTGATGATGACCCGGCGCGACCCCTGGGTGAACATGCTGCGCACGACCGTCGCCTCCCTCGCGGCCGGCGTCGGCGGGGCGGACGCCGTGACCGTACTCCCGTTCGACCACGCCCTCGGTCTGCCGGACGACTTCGCCCGCAGGATCGCCCGCAACACCTCGACGATCCTCGTGGAGGAGTCGCATGTGGGCCGGGTCATCGATCCGGCCGGCGGCTCCTGGTACGTGGAGCGGCTGACGGACGAGCTGGCCCACGCGGCCTGGGAGTGGTTCCAGGAGATCGAGCGCGCGGGCGGCCAGCTCGCCGCGCTGCGCGGCGGCCTGGTGTCCGAGCGGATCGACGCCGTCTGGCGGGCCCGTGGTGCCTCTCTCGCCCGCCGGCGCGAACCGGTCACCGGAGTCAGTGAGTTCCCGCTGCTCTCCGAGGCGCCCGTGGAGCGCGACCCCGCGCCGTCCCGGCCGTCCGGAGGACTGCCCCGGGTACGCCGTGACGAGGCCTTCGAGGGGCTGCGGAGCCGTTCGGACGCGCATCTGGCCGCGACCGGAGCCCGCCCGCGGGTCTTTCTCGCCGCCCTCGGCCCGGCGTCCGCGCACACCGCGCGGGCGTCGTTCGCCGCCAACCTCTTCCAGGCGGGCGGTGTGGAGCCGGTCCACGACCCGGTGACCGTCGACGCGTCATCGGCCGCGCGGGCGTTCACCGCCAGCGGGGCCGAGATCGCCTGCATCTGCTCCAGCGACGCCCTGTACGCCGAGCAGGCGGCCCCCGTGGCCGAGGCGCTCAAGGCCGCGGGCGCGCGCCGGGTGTACCTCGCGGGGCGCCCCGGTGAGTGGCGCGAAAGCTGTGAACGGGCCGGGGTGGACGAGTTCGTCGTCGCGGGCGGCGACGCGGTCGCCGTACTCACCCTGGCACTCGACCGGATCGGAGTGGCGTGATGGGTATCCCCGACTTCACCGAGGTCGCGCTCGGGAGCGGCGCGCCCGCGGGCTCCGAGGACCAGTGGCGGGCGGCCGTCAAGGAGTCCACGGGCACCGGCGCCGGTGATCTGGCGTGGGAGACGCCGGAGGGCATCGCGGTCAAGCCGCTCTACACGGCGCAGGACCTGACGGGGCTGGACTTCCTCCACACCTTCCCCGGGATCGCGCCGTTTCTGCGCGGCCCCTACCCGACGATGTACGTCAACCAGCCGTGGACGATCCGCCAGTACGCCGGGTTCTCCACCGCCGAGGAGTCCAACGCCTTCTACCGGCGCAATCTGGCCGCCGGCCAGAAGGGACTGTCGGTCGCCTTCGATCTGCCGACCCACCGCGGTTACGACAGCGACCATCCGCGGGTGACGGGCGATGTCGGCATGGCGGGTGTCGCGATCGACTCGATCTACGACATGCGGCAGCTGTTCGACGGGATCCCGCTGGACCGGATGAGTGTGTCGATGACGATGAACGGCGCCGTCCTGCCCGTTCTCGCGCTCTATATCGTGGCCGCCGAGGAGCAGGGCGTACCGCCCGAGAAGCTGGCCGGGACCATTCAGAACGACATCCTCAAGGAGTTCATGGTCCGCAACACCTACATCTATCCGCCGGCGCCCTCGATGCGGATCATTTCGGACATCTTCGCGTACACCTCGCAGCGGATGCCCCGCTACAACTCCATCTCGATCTCGGGCTACCACATCCAGGAGGCCGGGGCCACGGCGGATCTGGAGCTGGCGTACACCCTCGCCGACGGCATGGAGTACCTGCGTGCGGGCATCGGCGCGGGCCTCGACGTGGACGCGTTCGCGCCCCGGCTGTCGTTCTTCTGGGCGATCGGCATGAACTTCTTCATGGAGATCGCCAAGCTGCGGGCCGCACGTCTGCTGTGGGCGAAGCTGGTGCGCACCTTCGAGCCGAAGAACGCCAAGTCGCTGTCGCTGCGCACCCATTCACAGACCTCGGGCTGGTCGCTGACCGCGCAGGACGTCTTCAACAATGTGACCCGTACGTGTGTGGAGGCGATGGCGGCGACCCAGGGGCACACCCAGTCGCTGCACACCAACGCGCTGGACGAGGCGCTCGCCCTGCCGACGGACTTCTCCGCGAGGATCGCCCGCAACACCCAGCTGCTGCTCCAGCAGGAGTCGGGTACATGCCGGGTCATCGACCCGTGGGGCGGCAGCGCGTACGTCGAGAAGCTCACGCACGATCTCGCGCGCCGGGCCTGGCAGCACATCGAGGAGGTCGAGGCCGCCGGGGGCATGGCGCGGGCCATCGACGCGGGCATCCCGAAGCTGCGGGTCGAGGAGGCGGCGGCGCGTACCCAGGCGCGTATCGACTCCGGACGGCAGCCCGTCATCGGGGTCAACAAGTACCGCGTCGAGACGGACGAGCAGATCGATGTGCTGAAGGTCGACAACTCGTCCGTGCGCGCACAGCAGTTCGCCAAGCTGCGGAGACTGCGCGAGGAGCGCGACGAGACGGTGTGCCGGGACGCGCTGCGGGCGCTGACCCGCGCCGCCGAGCAGGGTCCGGGCCCCGGTCCCGACGGCAATCTGCTGGCGCTCGCCGTGGACGCGGCACGCGCGATGGCGACCGTCGGGGAGATCTCCGACGCCCTGGAGACGGTGTACGGGCGGCACTCGGGCCAGATCCGTACGATCTCCGGTGTGTACCGCAACGAAGCAGGCGGGTCCCCCTCCGTCGAACGCACCCGGGCGCTCGTCGAGGCCTTCGGCGAGGCCGAGGGACGCCGGCCGCGCATCCTGGTGGCCAAGATGGGCCAGGACGGGCACGACCGCGGACAGAAGGTCATCGCCACCGCCTTCGCCGATCTCGGTTTCGACGTGGACGTCGGCCCGCTGTTCCAGACCCCGGCCGAGGTGGCCCGGCAGGCGGTGGAGGCCGATGTGCACATCGTCGGCGTCTCCTCGCTCGCGGCCGGACACCTCACACTGGTGCCCGCGCTGCGCCAGGAGCTGGCGGCCGAGGGCCGGGAGGACATCATGATCGTGGTGGGCGGGGTGATTCCGCCGCAGGACGTCGACACGCTGATGTCCGAAGGGGCGGCGGCGGTGTTCCCGCCCGGCACGGTGATCCCGGACGCGGCGCACGACCTGGTGAAGACCCTGGCCGGTTCGCTCGGCCACGAGCTGTGAGACCGTGCCCTCCATGCCACCCACGATCGACATCGCCGGTTATGTCAAGGGCGTCAGGGAGGGGTCGCGGGCGTTCATCGCCCGCGCCGTGACCCTCGTCGAGTCCACACGCGCCGATCACCGGGCGCTCGCACAGGAGTTGCTGACCGAGCTGCTGCCGTACGCGGGCGCGGCCCGGCGGGTGGGGATCAGCGGGGTCCCGGGGGTCGGGAAGTCGACCTTCATCGACGCGCTGGGGACTTTGCTCACGGGCCGGGGGCACCGGGTCGCGGTGCTCGCGGTCGATCCGTCGTCCAGCCGTACGGGGGGCTCCATCCTCGGCGACAAGACCCGGATGGAGCGGCTCGCGACCGACCCCGCCGCGTTCGTACGGCCCTCCCCCACGGCGGGCACGCTCGGCGGGGTGGCGAAGGCGACCCGCGAGACGATCGTCGTGATGGAGGCCGCGGGATACGACGTGGTGCTCGTGGAGACGGTCGGCGTGGGCCAGTCCGAGACCACGGTCGCCCAGATGGTCGACACGTTCCTGCTGCTGACCCTCGCGCGGACCGGGGACCAGCTCCAGGGCATCAAGAAGGGCGTGCTGGAACTCGCGGACGTGATCGCGGTGAACAAGGCCGACGGTCCCCATGAGCGGGACGCCCGGGGCGCGGCGCGGGAACTCGCGGGCGCGCTGCGGCTGATGCATCCGGCCGACGCGGCGTGGACTCCCCCGGTGCTGTCGTGCAGCGCCCGGGAGTCCACCGGGCTCGACACCGTGTGGGAGCGGATCGAGCGGCACCGGGCGCTTCTGGAGTCGACGGGACGGCTCGACGGCAAACGCCGTGACCAGCAGATCGACTGGGCCTGGTCGATGGTCCACGAGGAGCTGCGGGAGCGGCTGCGCACGCATCCCTCCGTACGGGCCCTGGTTCCCGGCCTGGAGCGGCAGGTCCACGACGGGGAGCTGACCGCGACCCTGGCGGCGGAGAGGATCCTCGGCGCCTTCGGGGAGCCGCTCTGACGGGTCGCGCTCCGGTTCCGCGGGGGCGGCGCCGACCGGGTGCGGTACGGGACGGGGTCCCGCAGCCCCGCACCGCGGGCGCGCGGTCCTGTAGCCGTGCCGCGCGGACCCGGTCATCGGGCCCTGCCGGGCGGTTCGCTGGCACTGCCGGTCCCGAGGCCGTAGCTTTACCGGCCGGTCGCCGTCCCGAAGCCGTACGCCCGCTCACGGCCCCGAAGCCGTACCGCCCGGTCCAGGCTCACAGGCCCTGCCGCGCGGTCACGGGCCCGGTCGTCCCGTCGCTCTGGCTAGTGTGGTCCCATGACCACCTCACCTGTTCTGACCTGGGAAATCCTGGAGAACCAGGGGTACGAGACCGCCTGGGTCCGCCGGTCGGAGACCAGCCTTCAGGCCCGGGGCCGGGCCGTCGGGATCACCCCGGAGCCGTACTGGATCTCGTACGGCCTGCGGACCGGCGACGGCTGGGTGACGCGTGAGCTGCGGGTGACGGCCGAGTCGGCCGGAGGGGTACGGGAGCTGGTTCTGCGGCACGACGGCGCCGGGCGGTGGACCGCAGGCGGAAAGCCCCGCCCCGACCTCGACGGCGCGCTCGACTGCGATCTCGGGCTGTGTCCGCTCACCAACACCATGCCGGTGCTCCGGCACCGGCTCCACCGCTCGGGTGGCGAGCGGGAGTTCCGCATGGCGTGGGTCTCGGTGCCCGATCTCACCGTGTCCGCGTCGGCACAGACGTACACCCCTCTGGGACGGACCGGGGACGGCGGGGCACTCATCCGGTTCGTCTCCGGCGGCTTCCGGCGCGAGGGGGAGTTCGACGCGGACGGATTCGTCGTCGACTACCCGGAGCCGGCCCGTCTCATCGGTCGCGGTGAACGCCCCGCCCGCGACCACGGGTAGGTTCGGTGCCCAGGCCCCGGAAGTGAAGGCGGTTCAGTCATGAGGCTCACGGTCCTCGGCGGCGGCGGGTTCCGGCTGCCGCTCGTGTACGGTGCCCTGCTCTCCGATCGCGCCGAGGGCCGGATCACGCGTCTGGTCCTGCACGATCTCGACGCCGGGCGGCTGGCCGCCGTCTCCCGGGTCCTCGCCGACCAGGCGGCCGGGGTCCCCGACGCCCCGGAGGTCGTGGTGACGACCGATCTCGACGAGGCGCTGCGCGGCGCCGACTTCGTCTTCTCCGCGATCCGGGTCGGCGGACTGGAAGGACGGGCCGCCGACGAACGCATCGCGCTGGCGGAGGGGGTGCTCGGGCAGGAGACCGTGGGCGCGGGAGGGATCGCGTACGGGCTGCGCACCGTGCCCGTGGCCGTCGGTATCGCGCGCCGGGTCGCCCGGCTCGCCCCCGATGCCTGGGTGATCAACTTCACCAACCCGGCCGGTCTGGTGACCGAGGCGATGGCCCGCCATCTCGGCGACCGGGTCATCGGCATCTGCGACTCGCCCGTGGGCCTCGGACGGCGGGTGGCCCGGGTGCTGGGCGCCGACCCCGACACCGCCTGGTTCGACTACGCGGGACTCAACCATCTGGGCTGGCTGCGCGGTCTGCGCGTCCGGGGCCGCGACGAGTTGCCCCGGCTGCTCGCCGACCCGGAGCTGCTGGGCTCCTTCGAGGAGGGCAGGCTCTTCGGCCCGGACTGGATCCGGGCGCTGGGCGCGATCCCCAACGAGTATCTGCACTACTACTACTTCAACCGCGAGACCGTCCGCGCCTACCGTGCGGCCGGGCAGACCCGGGGGGCCTTTCTGTATGAACAGCAGGCCCGTTTCTACGCGGCGATGGAGCGGCCCGGCACCCCGGCGCTGAAGACCTGGGACGCCACCCGCGCCGAGCGCGAGGCCACCTATATGGCCCACAACCGCGAGGCGGCCGGGGCGGGCGGGCGCGACGCCGCCGATCTGGAGTCCGGGGGGTACGAACAGGTCGCCCTCGCTCTGATGCGGGCCATCGCCCGGCATCGGCGGACCACCCTAATCCTCGACGTCCGCAACCGTGGCTCGCTCTGCGCGCTGGACTCGGACGCCGTCGTGGAGGTTCCGTGCCTCGTCGACGCGAACGGCGCCCATCCCGTCCCGGTGTCCCCGCTGCCGGACCACGCGACCGCGCTGGTGTGCGCGGTGAAGGCCGTCGAGCGGGAGGTGCTGGCGGCGGCCGAGTCCGGTTCGCGGGCCCGGGCGGTGAAGGCGTTCGCCCTGCATCCGCTGGTCGACTCGGTGACCGTCGCCCGCCGGCTGGTCGACGCGTACACCGCGGCCCATCCCGGCCTCGCGTATCTGCGGACCTGACCGGAGGCGGGTGCGGTGACGGATTCCCTCGCGCGCGGCCCCGGCCGGTGCGCCCGGGGCCGCGCCGGGCGCCTCAGCCCAGTTCGAGGGTGGTGGTGCCGTAGACCCGTTCCGCGCGCGTCTCGGGGGCGGGCCCGGTGTACATGCGTACGGTCGGGAACCGGGGCGTCAGCCCCCGCTCCCGTGCGAGTGCCGCGGCCTCGCCCTGGGTCTCGGGCATGTCCACCGCGACGTCCTCCTCGGGGCCGAGGTGGGCGGTGAGGCTCTCCAGGAGCGCCGCCGCGTCCTTGGGGGTGTCGGCGAACAGGGGCCCGACGCGGTGTCCGTCGCGGCCCGGCCGGATCGCACCGTAGCCGGTGACACGGCCGTCGAGCAGCCGGACACGGGCCGTGTGCCCCGGGGCGGTGAGCCAGCGGGCGACGAAGGAGGCGCGGTCGGCGGGAAAGCACTCACGGTCGTACGCGCCGATCGCGGGGAGATGCTCGGGGGTGACGGGGACGACCCCGTCGACGGCGGTACCGGTGCGCGCGGCACGGCCGCCCCAGCGGACGGTCCCGTGGGCGGGGCGGAATCCGGAGCGCCGGTAGTTGGCCTCCTGGGCCGGGACGGCGTCGAGGCCGACCAGCCGGTCCCCGGCGTGCGGGAAGGCGGCGCGCCAGGTCGCGAGGCCGACGCCCCGGCCGCGCAGGTCGGGGCGGACCAGGTAGTGGCCGAGGAAGGCGTACCGCGGCGAGTAGGTGACGATCGACACCGCGGAGACCGGGCTGCCGTCGATACGTCCGATGAAGAAGCCCCGGGGGTCGGTGGGGTGGAAGCAGGCGGCATCGCCGAGGCCCGGGTTCCAACCCTCGGCGGCGGCCCATTCGGCGATCAGGTGCCAGTCCTCAAGGGACGCGGGGGCGACGGTGAGTCCGGTCGCGTCCGCAGTACGGGGGACGGGGTGGGTCATGGGGGGTGTCCGTTTCCCTCAGTTGTCGGTCAGATCGGTTGTCGTTCGGGCTGTCGGTCGGACCGGTCGCCCGTCGGGCCGGTGGGCGGCCGGACCGGTTGGCGTCGGACCGGCCGGCGGTCAGATCAGGTCCATCGCGGCCACTTCGTCGGGGCTGCCGTAACTGACCGGTCCCTGGAAGCGTCTGCGGGCGGTGGCGAACCACCACACCGTGGCTATCAGAAGAACCGCGCCGAGCGCGATCGGCGCGTAGTTGAAGGTGGTGGCGGTGATCGGGGAGACGTGCGGCAGCACGAACAGCGCACTGGTGAACGCGATCCAGCCGACGGCCGTGCGGGCGACGGGCACGCTCCAGCGCCCGAGGCTCCACGGTCCGGGCTCGAAGGCGTCGCCGAGGCGCAGCCGCAGGAAGACGGGGATGCCGTACGCGAGATAGAGCCCGACGACATTGACGCTGACGACCGCGGCGAACGCGGTGTGGGACCACCACGCGGGAGTGATCAGGGCGAGGGAGCAGGCGGCGGCCAGCCAGACCGCCTTGACCGGGGTGCGGGTACGCGGGGAGACCGAGTGCCACAGCCGGGAGCCCGGCATCGCGCCGTCACGGGAGAAGGCGAAGATCTGGCGGGTGTTGCTGGTCATACTGGCGAGACCGCAGAACAGCATGGCTCCGATCACGATCAGCAGGAGCAGTTGGGCGATGCCCGTGCCGAGCGCGTCGACGAGAATCCGCACGGGTGGGGCGGAGGCGCCCGCGGTGGCCGGATAATCGCGGATGGCGTACACGAGAGCCAGGATCAGAGCCAGTCCGACGACGGCTGAGCAGGCAATGGCTCGCATGATGCCCTTCGGTGTGTTGACGGACGCCTTCACGGTCTCCTCCGACATGTGGAAACTGCCGTCGAAGCCGGTGAACGTCCAGCTGGCCACCAGCAGCCCGAGCATTGCCGCGTAAACACCGCTGGTGAAGCCGGTGCCGTTCATGAAATCCGTGGCGAACGAGGCTTCCTGATGACGTGCCGGGATCAGGATGAGACAGGTGACGATCACGGTCGCGCCGATCAGCAACCACCACACCGAGATCCTGTTGAAGATCGCGACCAGCCGTACGGTGTAGGTATTGGCCAGCGCCTGGATCAGCAGAATCGCCGCGGTGATGATCACGGTCCGCCGTCCGGTCACCTCGTAGTGCCGCGGCCAGTGCATCGTGATGTACGCCTGGATGAAGGTGGCGGCGGCATAGCCGGTGGCGGCCGTACGGCCCACCTGCCCGACGAAGTTCAGCCAGCCCGTGTACCAGGACCAGGCGCCCGAGTGGTGCCTCGCGAGCTTGCCGGCGGCGAAGTGCAGGGCCCCGCTGGTCGGGTAGGCGGACGCGATCTCCCCCATCGCAGCCCCGACGGCCAGCACCATCACCGACACCGCGATCCAGCCGAGGATCAGCACCGGCGGACCGCCCGCGGCCATTCCGTAGCCGAAGGCCGAGAAGATCCCGGTGATGACGCTGATGACGGTGAAGGAGATCGCGAAGTTGTCGAAGGCGCCGAAACGCCGGGTGAGCCTTCGCGGATATCCCATGGTGTGCAGGGTGGCGTCGTCGTCGAGAGTGACGGCTCCTCCGTCCCGGTCCCGGTTCCGCGCACCGGAGGAAGCTGTGCGTTCGGACACGGCCGTGTCCTTTCCATGAATGACTGGACAGCCGGGGCGGTGGGGGGTTCGGCCCATGGACGATTCAGTACGTGTTCTTCGTGGTCGTTTTCTCTGTGGTCGATGAATTACTCATCATGTGGGTGCCACGGACCGTGAGTGGAGCACGGGCCGTGCCGATCACTGCGCCGGGACGGGAAGTCCACAGGCGCGCCTCACCTTGGTCAATTGTTCGCCGGGGTCGCCGAAGACACTCCACGGCATGCGCGAAGCGTAGGGCCCCATGGCGACCAGGACTTCACGTGCCTCGAATTCCCTTCTGCCCATATAGAGGGCGTGGGCCAGATAGGACAGATCGAGGACCGGGGTGAAGCGGTAGCCCGACGCCTCGGGGAACCAGCTCTTGTAGCCGCCCATCGCCGTGGTCACCCAGTGCGGCTGCCGCCAGGCGCGCGACGCCAGCAGTGAGCCGGGGTCGTACTCCTCGGCGAGGACGACGAGCGGCAGCAGCCGCAGCGGGGAGGAGGCCGGGGCGCGGTGTCCGAGGAAGGAGGCGACGTCCCTGCGGGCGCTCGCGGAGCCGCCGTTGCGGGTGAAGAAGAAGGCGAGGAACCGGTGGTGGGCCTCCCGGTTCCAGGGGTCGAGCCTGAGGATGCGGGCGAAGAGCTGCCAGGGCCCGGGGGGCGCGGTCAGCAGTCCGTGCGGAGCGGGGTCGCCGGTGCGCCGGACATGCGCGAGCGCCAGCTGGGCCACCCAGGGGGTGGGGTCGTCGGGCAGCATCCGCGCGGCGCGCTCGCAGGCGGCGTTGGCGATGCCGAGGAGGGTGCCGGTGTGCGGGTCCCCCGCGTCGGCGGCACGCAGGGTGCGCAGCATCGCCACCCGGGCCCACAGCAGCGCGGCATCGGGCCCCGGTTCCTCCCCGAGCCAGCGCTCGGCGAGATCGGAGTCGGCCGCCTCGGACGCCAGCACCAGCGAGCGGTGGGCCCTGATGCCGAAATCGTGGCGCGCCTCGCCCAGGATCTGCTGGGAACTGAGATATCGGCCCGCCTTCACATCGACACACGCACGGGCGAGCTGATGGTCGTCAGCCGCCGGATGCCAGACGTACTGACCGTCGAATGAGCCAGTCGGCACGTACACCTCCCCCGTTCCCCCCGGACGACAGCGGTTCCCCCCGCGATGTACCGGCCACCGCATTCCGGCCCGGCCGAATCGGCCGGTTCCCCCCGGATCAGCGGCGGCGGGATCACACCCTACTCATCATCAAGTGAAGGAGAAAATACTCGTCCGGGTATCGGATGAGTTCACTGCGCAGGATGCAAGGGACTCATGGGTAACCGGCATTTGCTCCAGGCACTCCCTATACCACGGGCCGACGAGGATTCCCGCGCCTTCTGCCGCGCCCCCACCCGAAAGAGACCGCGGCGCCACGGACGACCGGTCGGCCGAACGATCCCGCGATCGGTCCCGGGGCGGGGCGGCGGAACCGGCCGCTCGCCCGGCCGGCCCCGGGAACCCGGCACAGGGAGCAGTCGGCTCACCCGCTCGCGGCAGGGCCCGACACCCGGGCCGGGCGCACTCGTTGGGGCGGACATGATCATCACTCGACGGGCGACGCTCGCCCTCTCGCTCTGTACCGCCGCCGTCCTCGGGGCCGGGCCGCTGGCCGGCACCGCCGGGGCGCAGTTCGCCGCCGACACCGTCACGATCGACCCGGGCGGCCGGATCGACGGGGCCGGCGCCGTCACTCTCACCGGCGCCTACCGGTGCTCGCCGCCGCGCGCGGGCACGGTCCTCATCGGCTCCGCCGTGGTCCAGGGTGACAGCAGGGCCGACCTGGAGGGGTCGGTCGCGATCTGCGACGGCCGCGTCCACGGCTGGCGCGGCTCGGGCAGCGCCGGCAAGGCACTCCGCCCCGGGCCCGCGCGGGGGGAGGTGACACTGCTCGAACTGGACACCTCACGCGGTCTGCCGTTCCCCGTGATGCTCGGCACCGGTCGCGGTGAGGTGACCCTGCACCGCGGCTGACGGACGGTCGGCGCCGGTGGAACGCCGGAGCAGGGCGGTGCTGTCGGGGCGGTCGGTCGCCCTTCAACACCTCCCGGATCAGCCGGCCGTCCCGGTGAGCGGGCCCGTCCCCGCGGTCGGCGAGGGTACCGCGCAGCCGCTCGCCACCGGAGCCGATGCCGGTTCCCGATCCCGCGTCGGCGGCCGCCGGACGCGGGCAGCGGTTCGCCGGTGACCACCGCCGGCGCCCGGCGGGCCGTGACGGCCCCGGCCGGGCGAAGGCGACCTCGGCCGGACGGCAGAGGTTCCGCGACGGTGCGGCTCGTCGTGCCGGGGCGTCCGGTCCGGAGAGCGCCGGCCCCTCCGTCCGGCGGGAGGATCGGCCGCCGCGATGGTGTCGGTGAGCCCGTCGCGGGCCCGGGCGGAGGAAGACCGACAGCCGTTCGTCCCCTCGAAGAGCGCGGACCTGGCGCCGGGTAAGGCGGCCACCTCGCCGTAGGGCGCCACGGCACCGGCCGTCCGTGTCCCGGGCGCAACTTCCGGCCCGCGCGAGAGGCCCGCGCGAGAGGCCCGCGCGAGCGTCGCGCCGGAAGCGGGGAGCCGGTCCGGGACGGGTTCACCGCCCCGGAGGACGGGTGAGCCGACCCGTCCGGCCGCCTCCACGGCACCCGCGACCGCCCGGGCGAACAGCGGCTCCGGTCCGTCCGGCACTCCGCCGCCTCCGGTGTCACCCGCGCCCGCCGCGGCGGAGTGCGCCCGGCCACGCCGTACCGGGTCACACGGCCGGCCTGCTCCCCGGACGCCCCGGACCCGGATGTCACCCACCGCCGGGAGCGGAACACCTCGCTCCAGGGGGCCGCCGCCGTGTGGCCGAGGAGTGCCGCAGGGCCCCTCCACCGAGAGGTTCCCCGGGTTAGCACGGCGTGGAGAACGATCGTTCTTCCTACCGCCGTACACTCCCGGCCGGACGGTCGCCGCAACTCAACCCATGCCGCGCCCAAGGGAGTTGGCTTAACGGTCGCCCGTCCACCGGATGTCCGGCATCCGAGACGGGAGTCCGCGGAGGCGGACGGCACCCTCGGAGCGCCGCGGCGACTGGGCTATGTTGAGCGGGAGTGGGACGAGAAGGAGTGACACCGGTGCCATCAGATCAGCAGTCACGCGCTCAGGCGTCTGCGATCACGCCGGGAAGACTGGAGCCCGACGCCGAAGCCGCCCCCACGGACCGGGTTCTCGCCCTGTTCGGCGGCCACCGGCTCTCGCCCGGTCAGCGGCGCATCGCGCAGTACATCACCGACCACCTCACCGAGGCCGCTTTCCTGTCGATCACCGACCTCGCCGAGCGGGTCGGGGTCAGCCAGCCGTCGGTGACGCGGTTCGCCGCGTCGCTGGGCTTCAGCGGCTATCCGGCGCTCAGGGAGGCCCTTCAGCCGATCGCGCTGAGCGCGGTCGCGGGCCTGCCCGACACCCGCGAGGAGATCCGGCGCAATGAGCTCCAGGCCGCCGTCGACGCCGAGATCGAGAACCTGGAGAATCTGCGCCGGGTGCTCGCCGACACCAACCAGGTGCTCGACGTCGGCCGCGAGCTGGCCCGCTCGGTTCCGCTGACCGTCGTCGGCCTGCGGATCTCCGTCTCCCTCGCGGAGTACTTCTCCTACGCCGCGCGCCGGATCCACCCGGATGTGCGCACGGTGACCCGCGGGGGCAGCGTCGCGTACGACACGCTCCTCCAGTCACGGGCGGCGGGCGGGAGCTGGGTCCTGGCGTTCGCGATGCCGCGCCACGCCCACGAGACCCTGGCGGCCATCCGCGCGGCCCGAAGATCGGGCCTGAGGGTCGCGCTGATCACCGAACTGGCGCTCGGCCCGCTGGTGGACGAGGCCGACGAGGTGCTGCTGGCCTCCACCGGCTCGCGGCTCGTCTTCGATTCGTACGCGGCACCCGGGGTACTTTCCGCGGCGCTCCTGCAGGCCATGGCGGATGCCGACCCCCAGCGCACCCAGGCCCGGCTCGAAGACTACGAACAGGCCGCTGAGCAGCACAATTTCTTCATCGAGGACTGACTCCGCGCCCCCGCGCACCCACCCCTTCGCACCCTGAAAGAACAGGACTTTTCACACCTGAACCTGCATGAATTTTTTCATACCCTTGCTTACTCGACGGTATATATATTTACTTCGTGGAGTGACACCGAGATCATCGGATGCCGGAGTCACCCATGCTCTTCAGGAAGGCCACAGCCCGCGAACATGCACATGGCCAATCGCCCCGCCTCGGACGAACCGGGGCGCGGCCTGCTTCCGGAGCCGGCGCCCCTGAGGGGCGGCCCCGCTGCGGTCGGTCACGGCGAGCCCTCGCGGGTCGACGAGAACCGGACACCGGGTAACGACGCAACCTCCTCGCGTCCGCGCCAAGGTGTTCCGTCAGGGCTCCGCCCCCTGCGGATGCCCATCCCGGCGGCCTCGGCCAACCCCTGGGCCGGGGCCGCCAAAATCTTCCGGTCCGGCCGCACCCCGGACCGGCTTCCGGACCCCGGCTGGAGCGGCGACGCGCCCGCTCCGCCCCGGGATCGCCCCGGACCGGCGGTGCCGGTTCGAGTCCCCCGGAACCCCGGACCGGAAACACACCGCCGCCCGTCGGCCGCGCGATCTGCCGTCGGCCCGGCACGTCTGCTGCGCGGTGCTCACCCGTCACCATCCGCTGCCGGCGCGCCCGGCTCCAGGTGCAGCACGGGAGACGCGCCGCACTCCGGACCCGCCGCACGGAGCCGCCGGGGCTCGGGATGTTCGACCAGGCCGCCGGGAACACCATCCGGCTGTACGCGGTGGAACCGGACCGGCTGAACCGACCGGCCCGTACTGTACGGCTGCTGATGGACGCGCTCGCCGACGAGACCCGCCACGAGGGCCCGGGGCGGACACCTGCACAGGAACGCTTCACCCTCACCCGGTAACCGCTCGGTACGGGCCCCTTCAGCCGCCATGACTCCGGGCTCCGGGCTCCGGGCTCCGGGCTCCGGGCTCCGGCGGGATCAGGCGCCAGGGCACGCGAGCCGGGCTCGATCCGTACGACAGGACCCAGTCCGGCCCCGGTGCCGGATTCCTCCTGGAGCACCGGGGCCTGACTGGAGCACCGCGGCCGGGCGAGGGTCAGCTCCCCTCCTTCTCCTCGGCGCTCCCGGCGACCGCCCCGGCCAGCGCCTCGGCCGTGAACTCCTCGGCAGCCGTCTTGCTGATGCCCAGGCCGGTCAGCACACCGTCGCCGTCCTCCCACTCCAGCAGCGCGAGCAGGATGTGCTCGGTGCCGATGTAGTTGTGGCCGAGGCGCAGGGCCTCTCGGAAGGTCAGCTCCAGCACCTTGCGCGATCCGGCGTCGTACGGCACCAGTTCGGGGGCCTCGTCGACACGCGGGGGCAGTGCGTCCGTCGCGGCCTGCCGGACGGTGTCCAGCAGCACGTTCTGGGCGACGATCGCCCGCGCGCCGATCCCCTCGCGCTCGACCAGCACCCCGAGCACCAGATGAGCGGGGGTGATCTTCTCATTGCCGACTGCCTGGGCCTCGCGCTGAGCCGCCACCACGACATTGCGGGCGCGCGGGGTGAACCGGCTGAATCCCTGTTCGGGGTCCAGCGCCTGCGCCGCGCCGCCCTCCTTCGGGACGAAGCGCTTCTGAGCGGCCTGCCGGGTCACGCCCATGCTGCGGCCGATGTCCGTCCAGGACGCACCGGAACGGCGCGCCTGGTCCACGAAGTGGCCGATGAGATGGTCGGCCACGTCACCGAGGTGGTCAGCCGCGATGACCGCGTCGGACAGCTGGTCGAGAGCGTCGGTGTGGACCTTCTTGATCGCCGCGATCAGATCGTCGAGGCGCACGGTGGTGGTGAGTGGTTCGGAATTCTCCATGCGTCAACCCTAGGTTGTCACTCCAGGAACGTCAACTCGCGGTTGACAGTCATGATCCGGCCGGAGGCACGTCGCGGGCCGGGCACGGGCTGTCGCGGGCGGAACCCCTCGCAGGCGGAAGGCCGCCGGAGGGATCCCGCGCCCGTCTGCGCGGCGGACCGCGCTCGCGGGCTGCTCCGAACGAGCGGTACGGGCCCGGGCCCCCGCCGGTTCCTCGCGTGACCAGCGAGAACGGCGTTACGCTCCCCGCGCACCTCTCCGGATTCCCGGAAACACCCCAAGGCCCCGAGTACCTGGCAGATCTGGAGAACACGCATGAGCAACGGCCCCGGGCGGGCGGCCCGCACCGGCGTGTTCGTGGCCTCCGGCGCTCTGGCCGTGCTCTGCACCGCCGTGATCACTGCCTGCGGGTCGGACGGGGATCCCGGCAAGCGCGACCGGTCCCCCGGCTCGAAGCCGCCCGGATTCGCGACCTCCGGCTCGATGTCACCGGGCTCCGCCGCGCCGGGCTCCCCTTCACCGTCGGCGAGGCCACTGCCTTCCGGTACCTCCGCTTCCTACGGCGGTGAGTCGGTGCCTCCCCCTCCGCCGCCTCCGAAGCGCAGCGGTGCCCCGAAGCAGACGGGCCCCGGTGTCGCGCCCCCGGAGACCCGCCTGCCCATCTGCCCCGAACCCGGCTGCCGGCAGCCCCCCGGGGAGACCCCGCCGCCGGGCACCCCGTGAGCGGACCGGAACCCCGCGCGCCGGGGTCGACCCGGCGTACGGGCCCGGCCGAAGAGGCTTCCCCCACCGCGGTGATCAGGATCGTGGCCGCACAGGCGTCGCTCATCGCCGCGCTGATGTTCTACCTCGGCGTGATCTATACGAGCGCCTACTACAACCACTTCCACATCTCTCCCTTCGCCCTCGGCTTCGGCTTCGCCGAGTTCGTCCTGCAGAGCCTGAATCTGATGACCTTCCCGGTCCTCGTCGGTGCCGTCGTGCTGGTCATCGCCATTGCCGTCAGCGGGCGACGGCCCCGCCAGGCGCTGCCCGGCGGCATGGTGCGCGGTGCCTCGTCCGGCGTGTCGGCGCTCGCCCGCTACTACCCCGTCGTCGTGGCGGCCGGTCTGGTCCTTCTCGTCGTGTGGTGGGTGTGGCAGCTGTTTCTCCCGTACCGCTGGCTCGGCCCCCTGCTCATCGCCGTCGGTCTGCTGCTGGGAGAGGCCCGCCGGACCGGCCCGGACGATGCTCCGAGGGGTCTTCGGGACACCGCCGTACCGGTGTTCGCCGCCGGGGTACTCCTGCTCTGGACCGTCACCCTCGTCGCAGGCCAGCTCGGCGAGCAGCACGCCAGGAACGCCACCCACGACGTGGTCCAGCGCACCGGGCTCGTCGTCCTGAGCACGGAACGGCTCGGCCTGACCTCCCGGTCACCGGACCTCCGCTTCGAGGACCTCGGCGCGGGTGTCCACTTCCGTTACCGGTACACGGGCCTGCGGCTCATCGCGGAACGCGAAGGGCGCTACTTCGCCGTACCGGTCGGCTGGGACTCGAAGACGGATCCGGTCTACGTCCTCCGGGAGGCCGACGGCATGCGCGTCGAGCTGACCCCGGGCACGCAGTAGGGGCGGCAGGGCGGCGGTTCGGGCAGGAATGTGGTTCGGGCAGGGCGGCGGTTCGGGCGGGAGGACCGGTACGACGAACCGCGCGGACCGACGGGCGGGACGGTCCGAGCGCGGCGATCAGGGTGCGGGCCGCGCGGCGCGGGTCTCCCCCGGCCGCGGGCCGTGGTCCGGCTCGTCGCCGGAACACATGGCGGTCATGTCCCGGTACGCCGTGACGGCCGCGGAGTTCGTCGTCCGGTGGTGCTGTCGGCCCCCACCGGTACCGCCGCCGGGCACCGGGTCCCCGTGGGCGGCCCGGCCGCCGTGGTGGGCGAGGACCCGGTGCGGATCACCGCCGGTGGGCGAGTGGTCGGTGTGGACGGTCGCGGCGGTCAGCCGGGGTACGGCGTGGATGAGGGCGTGCTCGGCGGCCACGGCCAGCTCGTGGGCCCGGACCACCGTCAGATGGGGGTCGACGACGATATCGGCCTCGGCGCGCAGGGTGTGGCCGATCCACCGCATCCGCAGCTGCCCGGTGTCCCGTACTCCGTCCACCCCGCGCAGGGCGGCACGGGCGGTGTCGACCAGGGCCGGGTCGACCGAGTCCATCAGCCGCCCGCAGACCTCGCGGGCCGCGTCCTTGAGGACGTACAGGATGGCGGCCGTGATCAGCAGGCCGACGACCGGGTCGGCCGCGCGCACACCGAGCGCGGCCCCGCCCGCGCCCAGCAGCACGGCCAGGGAGGTGAAGCCGTCGGTGCGGGCGTGCAGACCGTCGGCGACCAGCGCGGCGGAGCCGATCCGCCGTCCCGTACGGATCCGGTAGCGGGCGACCCACTCGTTGCCCGCGAATCCGGCCAGCGCGGCAGCGGAGAGCTCCCACAGATGCGTGAGTTCACGGGGGTGGAGCAGCCGGTCGACGGCCACGAACGCGGCCAGTGCCGCCGAGGCGGCGATCGTCACCACGACGACGATGCCGGCCAGGTCCTCGGCGCGGCCGTAGCCGTAGGTGTAACGGCGGTTCGCCGCGCGTCGGCCCAGCATGAACGCGATCCCCAGCGGGACGGCGGTGAGGGCGTCGGCGGCATTGTGCACCGTGTCGCCGAGCAGCGCCACCGACCCCGACAGGCCGACGATCACGGCCTGTACGACGGTGGTCGCCCCCAGGACCGCCAGGGAGATCCACAGGGTGCGCATCCCCTCGCGGGAGGTCTCCATCGCCGCGTCGACCTTGTCACCGCTGTGATGGGCGTGCGGTCCGACCACATGGGCGAGCCGGTGGCGCACCGAGGCCCACGAGGTCCGCTTCCCGTGCTCCGGACCGCCGCCGGGCGAAGCACCGTGCCCGGGTCCCTCAGCCTGGCGGTGATCGTGCGTACGGTCGTGCCGATGCGCCTCCATGCGCCCACCGTGGCACAGGGATTCGCCTGCAGCCACCCTCGTCATACACCTCCTGACCAGGTGCGACACACACGCAGCTGCGTCGGGTGGGCAACGGATCCCCGAGGCCGGTCCGCCCGGCGCCGGCGGCGGACCTGGTCGTCCTCAGGGGACGAGTTGATCAGAGCCCTTCGCCGGCCGGCGGCTGAGAGGTGAGGGGCGTGTCGTACGCCACGGGGAGCGGGCGCCGCCGAAACCGCTGCCGGCGGTGAGCGAGCGGTACGGCCGGTGGCGGGGTCATCGCCGCGTGATCAACGGCTCGTCCACCGGGGGGCGTCGGGGTGGGGGCGTGAGTTCCGGAACGGCGCGGACCGTACCGGTATCCGGCGTCGGGCTCTCATCACGGCCCATGCCGTCCAGGGGCTTCCTGGCCGGGAGCACCGCCTGCGCCACAACCGTTTCCGGCCGGTCCCGGAGGCCGGTGTGCGGGCCGGGGTCCGGTGTTCCGGTCCCGGTGTCCGGGCGCGTCCGAGCGGGCGCAATTCGGTTTACCACCCGGCGCACCCGCTGCCAGGATCGCTCGATGAGGCCTTCGACAACCGCGGACCATCCGCTGCCCGATCACTCATGGCTCGGCGATCCGATCGACGCCCGCCCCCTGTTCACCGCCGAGCGGGCCGCGCTGCTCGCGGATCTGCGCGGTCTGGCACCCGCCGCCTGGCACGAGGAGGCGGTGCCCGGCTGGACCGTACGGGATCTGGCGGCGCATGTGCTGGGCGACGATGCCGGGCGGATCTCCCGTGACCGCGACGGGCACCGGGAGGGCCCGGCCCCCGTCCCGGGCGAGACGCTGGAGGAGTTCATCCACCGGATCAACCAGGAGTGGGTGAACGCCTGTCGACGGCTGAGCCCGGCCGTGATCGTCGAGATGCTGGAGGTGAACGGGGTCTCGGTCGCCCGCCTCTTCCAGGACGCCGATCTCACCCGCCCGTCCCTCGGGGTCTCCTGGGCCGGGGCCGATCCCGCGCCTCTGTGGCTCGACTGCGCGCGGGAGTTCACCGAGTACTGGACCCACCGCCAGCAGATCCGCCAAGCCACCGGCCGGACCACGGACCCGCAACCGCGGGCACTCGCCCTGGTACTGAACACATTCGCCCGGGCCCTGCCGCACACACTCCGCGCCACCGAGGCGGACCGGGGCACTCAGGTCCGGCTCGTCGTGGAGGGACCTGCGGGCGGAACCTGGACCGCCACCGCCGGGGACACCGGCTGGTCCCTGGCCCCCGAGCCCTCGGGGCCACCCGCGGCCACGGTCCGGCTCGACGCCGAAACCGCCTGGCGCCTGTGCGTCCGCGCGATCGAACCGGCCACCGCGGTGGAGCGCGGCCGGCTCGAAGGCGACCGCCGGCTCGCCGAGGCGATCTGCCGGATCGTGTCCATCATCCGCTGAGCCCGCATCCAGCCCGCCGAGACAGGCCCGGGAAGTCCACAACCAACCCGTCAGGACAGGCCCGGGAAGTCCGCATCCAGCCTCGCCGGCGATTGATTGAGGCGGGGGCCCGGGGGCAGCGCCCCGCAGCCACCCACACCACCACAAGCGCCCGCACCAAGCCCCGCCCCACCCGGGGCAACGGAACCAGCCAGGGACCGCCCGCACCACCCCGCGAGCCAGGAGCCGCACCACCCCTGTCCACCGGGAAACCCGCCCCACCCGTAGGGCGGGCTCACACGCGCGCCGGGCTTCGCCCCCTCAGACTCCCCCGGCCGGCAGGAACCACGCGGCCCCTTCAGCCGGCGCCTGTTGGATCCGGAAGCGCGCGAACTCGCTCAGCTCCGGCAGCGCGTCCACGGCGAACCACCCCACCTCCAGCAACTCGCCGTCGTGGACCCGCGCCTCACCGCCGGTCGCACGGCAGCGGAAGGTGATGTCGAGGAAGTGGCACCGGTCGCCGTTGGGATACGTCACCGGCTTCGGCAGGGCCTGGACGAGCACTACCCGCTCGGCCTCACACCGCACCCCGGTCTCCTCGTACACCTCGCGCACGGCGGTCACCGCCGGTTCCTCCCCCGGCTCGGGGATGCCGCCGACCGTCGACCAGCGGCCGTTGTCGGCCCGTCTGCCCAGCAGCACCCGTCCGTCGTCGTCGAGGACGACCGCGCTGACCCCCGGCAGCAGCAGCAGCTGATGGCCGGCCTTGGCCCGGATGTCACGGATGAAGTCGGGGGTCGCCATGCCCCCGACCCTAGCCTCTCCCGCCGGACGCCCCGGGTTCCGGCCGAGGACTACGGTGCCCCGGTCACGCCCGCGGTGCCGTCCTGTCCCTGCCGCCCGCGCCGGGCCCGTACGGCTCCGGCGGCCACCCAGCCGAGACCGCCCGCCGCGACCAGCACGAGCACGGCCTCGGGCCAGGCACCGAACCGGGTGGCCGGGGTGAGCGAGGAGCGCAGCGGGACCTCGGCGACCAGGGCGTCGGGCGTGAACATCTTCGTCTTCTGTACGACGTCCCCGTCGGGCATGATCACCGCGCTGACCCCGCTGGTCACCGGGACAACCACCGACCGCCCGTGCTCCACCGCCCGCACCCGCGACATGGCCAGCTGCTGGTACGTCATCTCGCTCCGCCCGAAGGTCGCGTTGTTGCTGGGTACGGAGATGAGCTGAGCACCGTTGGTGACGGTGTCACGCACCATGTCGTCGAAGGCGGCCTCGTAACAGGTGACCAGGCCGACCTCGGTACCCGCCAGGTCGAAGACGCCGACCTCGTCGCCGGGCCCGAAGTCACGGCGGACCCGGTCCACGTCCGAGCTGAAGAGCCGTACGAAGGACCGCATCGGGATGTACTCGCCGAACGGCTGCACATGGCGCTTGTCGTAGGTGTCGACCGGGCCGCGCGCCGGGTCCCACTCGATGAGGGTGTTGCGGAGCTTGCCCTTGTCGGGCGTGATGACCGCGCCGACGACGGTGGGCACGCCGATCGCCTTCACGGCGCGGTCGATGACGAGCCGCGCGTCGGCGTTGGCGTACGGGTCGATGTCGGAGGAGTTCTCCGGCCACAGCACGAAGTCGGGCCGCGGCACCTTGCCCGCCTTCACCTCCGCCGCCAGTTCCTCAGTACGGCGCGCGTGGTTGTCGAGGACCGCGCGGCGCTGGGAGTTGAAGTCGAGCCCGAGCCGGGGCACGTTCCCCTGGATCGCGGCCACGGTCGCGGTGCCGTCCTCGGCGGAGTCGTCGACGAGCGGGAGCACGGCGAACGCGGCGGTGACCGGGACGAACACCGCGAGCAGCGCGACGGCCATCGGGCCGCGGGGCAGTGTCCCGGTACGGCGATGGAGGACCACGCGCCGGGCGCTCTCGTACAGGCCGAAGCCGCACAGGACCACCGCGAAGCCGAGGACCGGTGTCCCGCCCAGCGCGGCCAGGGGCAGAAAGACGCCGTCGGCCTGGCCGAAGGCGATCTTGCCCCAGGGGAAGCCGCCGAACGGCACCCTGGCGCGGGCCGCCTCGCCGAGGATCCAGACGGCCGCGCCCCACAGCGGCCATAGCGGCAGCCGTGAGACCGCGGCGATGCCCATGCACGCGCACGCGATGAACAGCGCCTCCGCGGCGGCCAGCGCGAGCCACGGGACCGGCCCGACGTCCTCACCGGTCCAGATCAGCAGGGGGAGCAGAAACCCGAGCCCCGCGAGATAGCCGAGCCCCAGGCCCGCGCGCAGCCTGACCCCGTGCAGTGTCCAGGCGAGCAGCGCGAACGCCGGCACGGCCAGCCACCACAGGGGCCTCGGCGGAAAGCTCAGAAACAGCAGCACCCCCGCGAGCGCCGCGCCCCCCGGCCGCACCAGCCGGCGCCCCCACGGCCCGCGGCCGGCCGGAGCGGGTGAGGGGGCGTCGACGGAGGTCATGGTGGCGCTCACCTGCCGGAGTCTACGGGAGGGGGGTATCGGCCCCACACCCGAGCCACGACCGGGCAGCGCCCGCGCCGGGATTCGGCCCCGCCGGGCGGCCCCGGACCGGGGAGCGGGTCCGCACGATCCGCCCGCCGGTCGGCGGAGGCCCGCCGAACGCCGGTGACGGCAGCGGTGATGGTGCAGTTGCCGGTGGTGCCGGACCGCCGGGCACCGGCACTCTGCGCACCCCGGCCCCGCCCGGTGTTCGAGGACCGGAAACACGGGCGGCCCGGCCACCCCGTCCGTACCCGCGAGGGACGCGCGCACCGGCCCTCGGCACCCGCCTCCGCCAACCCATCCACAAATCCGTGTCCCGGCCGTTACCGTAAGCGCAGCCTTCGCGGACCCGGTCGGGCCGGCGGTCGCGTCGGCCCACGGGGACGGGTGCAGGTCGGGGGGTCGGCAGGATGATGGCTGCGCCGGACAGCCGGGCAGCGGCGCGCGAGCGCGGGGGTGCGACCGATATCGCCGGGGCCGTCGTCCTCGGTGTGTGCGCGGTGTGGTCACTGGTCAGCGCCGCGGGACGGGAGGCCAGACCCGAGGGCGTGCTGCTCGCCGTGTCGGCCGTCGCGGCGGGGTACGCGTGCGGCCGGATCTCGGGCACGCTGCTTCCGGTCACCAGCGCCACGGCCCTGTCCCTGGCCGCGCTCGGGCTCGCGCTCGTCTCACCGGAGGGCGTACCGGGCGCCAACGCGGGCGCCCCGGTCCAGCCGGGCCACACCGGCGCGGCGGCGGCGCTGCTGGTGCTGAGCGCGGGCGCGGCCTGCTGCGCCGCCTCCGCCGCCCGCCCGCCGGCACTGCGGCTCGCGCTGCGGCTGCTCGCGCTCGCGACCGTCGTGACCGCCCTGGCCGTGGGCTCCGTCGCCGGTTTCGCCGCCTGTGCGGGGGTCCTGCTCTGCTCGGTGGCCGCCGCCCGGATGCGCCGGCGTACGGCCGGTCTCACCGGTCTCGCCGCGGTGACGGCCCTGGCCGTGGCGATCGCGTGGGGCGTGGCGGAGAACGCGCTGCCGAGCGGGCTCAGGCAGTCGCTGGTGGGCCAGCTGACCCCCAACAGGGTGGCCCTGTGGCAGGACGCGCTCGCGCTCGCCGAGGACGATCCCGTACGGGGTGTCGGGCCGAGCCGCTTCGGCAAGCTGAGCGCCACCGCTCTCCAGTCGGCGGGCTCGGACGGCAAACCGCACTCGGCCCTGTTCCAGCAGGCGGCGGAGCAGGGGCTGGTGGGCGCGGTGCTGCTCGCTACGGCATTCGGGTGGATGTTGTTCGCGCTCTGGCGCTCGCCCCGGTCCACCCCGGTGGTGCTCAGCGCGGGCGCGGCCCTGACCGCGCTCGCGGTGCTGGCGAATCTGGGGAACGCACTGAGTTTCGCCCCGGTCACGGCGGGGGCGGGACTGCTCGCGGGCCTCGCGACGGCGCGTGGGGCGGGCGGGGGCGCGTCCGGCCCGGCCGGCCGTACGCCTCCGGAGACCGCGGGTCTCCCCGCTCGCTGAGCGGCGAGGCCGACCAGGGGCCTGCGGAGGGTTCAACGAGGATTCGGCGAGGGTCCGGCGGGCGGAAGGCACCGGGCGCCCGGTCTCACCGGGCAGGGGCGGGGACCCTCAGATCTGCGCCGGCTTGCCGGACCCCGCGCCGAGCCGGTCGCGGATGGCCCGGACCGCGGATTCCGCGTCGTCCACGGTGACCGTGAAGATTCTGCCGTCACCCAGGGTGACGACCACGCCCTCGCCCCGGCGTACGACGACCGCCGTACCCCGCTCCGGGCGCCAGCGGTAGCCCCAGCCGCCCCAGTGCCTCGGGGTGACCTTGGGCTCGAACTCCGCGCCGACGACATGGGCGAGGAGGATCCGGCGGCGCGGCAGGCCCATATGACCACAGCGCACCTCGACGGCGTCGCCGTCCACCTTGACCGCCACATGCACGAAGGCGAGGGTTCCGTAGAGCATCAGCAGACCGGCCGCGACACAGCCGACCACGGACATCACCAGCGGGGCGACGCCCGAGGTCCAGCTGGACACGACCGCCAGCACGATGCCGAGCGCGATACAGGCGGCTCCGGCGAAGGCCAGCAGCCACTGCACCCGGTTGGTCGCACGGCCGGTCCAGATGGCGGGGACGGGCTCGGCGTGCGTCGAGTCATGGGATGGGTCCCTCATGCGTGCAGAGTACCCAGCTTCCGGCGCCCCGGCATGGGGTCCGTCATGAGGATCACATCCGGTCCGGCGGCCGGGGAGACGGGTGCCCCCGGCCCTGCCCGTGACCGTCGGCGGCGTCAGTGCGCGGGCGTCACGGCCCCGAGCAGCCGGGCCTCGGCGTAGCCCAGCGCGCGGTCGGGCAGGGGGGACTCCCGGCCGCTGAGAATGACGGTGAGCCCGCCGGGCGCCCCGGGGCGGACCGCGGCCGGGGTACCGATCCGGCGCAGTGCCTGGGCGGCGACCGCGTCGGCCGAGCCGTGCAGCACGACGGGGCGGCCGATGGCGGCGCGGATGCGTTCGGCGACCAGTTCGTAGTGGGTGCAGCCCAGGACGATATCGGCGGCGTCCTCGGGGGTCAGGGCGCAGGCGGCGGCGATCGCGCGGTCGATGCCGGCCTCGTCGGCGAACTGGACGCCGTCGGCGAGACCCGGGCACGGCACCTCGGTGACCTCGGCGCGCCCGGCGAAGTCCCGGATGAGGGCGCGCTGATAGGGGCTGCCGGTGGTGGCGGGCGTCGCCCAGATCGCGAAGGGGCCGCCGCCCGCCGACGCCGGTTTGATCGCGGGCACCGTGCCGATCACCGGGATCGCGGGCTCCAGTTCGTCGCGGAGGGCGGGCAGCGCGTGTACGGAGGCGGTGTTGCAGGCGACGATGAGGGCGTCGGGCGCATGGGCGGCGGCGGCGCGGGCGACGGCGATGGCCCGTTCGGTGACATCCCGCGGTGTACGCGGACCCCAGGGCATGCCGTCGGGGTCGGAGGAGAGCACGAGATCCGCGTCCGGCCTCAGCCTGCGTACCGCCGCGGCCGCCGCGAGGAGGCCGATTCCGGAGTCCATCAGCGCGATCTTCACCCGGTCACCATAGTCGACCGACCTCGGGGAACCGGGGCGGTGCGGCAGACTGCGGCGCATGAGCCCCCTCGCCTGGACCGCCGTCGGATCACTGCTCGCGTGGGGGTGGCTGCTGCTGGGGCAGGGCTTCTTCTGGCGCACGGACCAGCGGCTGCCGCATCCGGCCAGAGGCTCCGGCGCGCCGGGCTCCTGGCCGGATGTCACCGTGGTGGTGCCCGCGCGGGACGAGGCCGCCGTCCTGCCGGACAGCCTGCCCTCGCTGCTGGCACAGGACTACCCCGGGAGTGCCGGGATCGTACTCGTCGACGACGGCAGTACGGACGGCACGGCGGATGTGGCCCGTGCGCTGTCCGAGCGGTACGGCGGGCTGCCGCTGACCGTGGTCTCCCCCGGCGAGCCCGCGCCGGGCTGGACGGGCAAACTGTGGGCGCTGCGGCACGGCATGGCGCTGGCGAGGACGCGCGGGCCCGTGTATCTGCTGCTGACGGACGCCGATATCGCCCATGCCCCGGACAGTCTGCGCACTCTGGTGGCCTCGGCGAGGGACCACCGGCTCGATCTGGTGTCGCAGATGGCGCGGCTGCGGGTCGCCGGGGGCTGGGAGCGCCTGGTGGTGCCCGCGTTCGTCTACTTCTTCTCCCAGCTCTATCCCTTCCGGTGGGTGAACCGGCCCGGGGCGCGTACGGCCGCGGCGGCGGGCGGCTGTGTGCTGCTGAGCACGGAGGCCGCCGACCGCGCGGGGCTCCCGGACTCGATCCGCCAGGCGGTGATCGACGATGTGTCGCTGGCGCGGGCGGTGAAGCGGTCCGGCGGCCGGATCTGGCTGGGGCTCGCGGAGCGGGTGGACAGCGTACGGCCGTATCCGCGGCTGGCGGATCTGTGGCGGATGGTCTCGCGCAGCGCGTACGCCCAACTGCTGTACAGCCCCTTGCTGCTGGCGGGGACGGTGCTGGGGCTGACGCTGGTGTATCTGGTGCCGTCCCTCGCGCTGGCCGTGGGCGTCGTCGGGGGCGATGCTCCCGCGGCCTGGGCAGGAGGGCTGGCGCAGGCCGTGATGACGGCGACGTATCTGCCGATGCTGCGCTACTACCGGCAGTCGCCCCTGGCGGCTCTGCTGCTGCCGTTCACCGCCCTGCTCTATCTGCTGATGACGGTCGATTCGGCGGTGCAGCACTACCGGGGCCGGGGCGCGGCCTGGAAGGGGCGTACCTACGCCCGTCCCGGGGCCGCGCCCGAGGAGACCTGACCGCGGAAGGTGACCGGGGCGGGGTGACCGGACCGACCGGGCGGGGCGACCGGTGCGCGCCCGCGGCCGGGCCGGCGGCGCCGTACCGCCGGCGGCCCCGTCCCCGCGGACCGCGCCCTGGAATCACCCCCGCCCCCGGCTCACTTGCGGCCGGGGGTCCAGTTCATTCCCCAGCCGTAGGTGTAGTCGATGGTGCGCTGCGGGCTGACTCCGCGCTCCGGGACCAGGAACCGCGCCTCGCGCTGGACGACGAGGTCCGAGCCGGTGTTCGTGATCAGCGCGAGGGAGCAGACGGTGGAGGGCACGGTGCACTCGCCCAGCGAGAACTCGATGGGCGCGCCGTGCTGCGGCTGGAGGGTGACATGGGCGTCGAGGTCGGCGAAGCTGCGCGCGCCCTCGTAGATGGTGACGAAGATGACGATCCGGCGGAAGTACTGCTGGTGGTCGAGGTTGATGGTGAGGTTCTCACCGGATGTGCCGCCGGTGCGGTCGTCCCCGTCGAGATGGATGAACGGGGGCTGGTGGAGGGCGCCGAAGGCGTTGCCGAGCGCCTGGACGACTCCCTTGCTGCCGTCGACGAGTTCGTAGAGGGCGCACAGGTCGAGGTCCAGGTCGCCGTGCACCGCGATGGCCCGCCCGAGTTTGGCACCCCAGCCCTTGAACTGCTTGCGGACCTGCCAGCTGAGGTTGACGCGCATGGTCCCGGAGGTGCCGCCCTGCTTGGTGAGGGAGACCGTGGGGGTCTCCTTCGTCAGCGTCACCTTGCTCAGACGTACGGGCGCCGTGGGCGCGGAGGGCGCGGGTGCGGGAGGCGCGGGGGGCGCCGGTGCGGGCCGGGGGGCCACGGGCGGAGGGGTGACCTGCGGGACCGGAGCGGGGGGCGGCGGCGGGGCGGCCTGCTGCGGTTCGTCGACCGTGATGCCGAAGTCCGTGGCCAGCCCGGCCAGTCCTGAGCTGTAGCCCTGCCCCACCGCGCGGAACTTCCAGGCACCCTGCCTGCGGTACAGCTCACCGAGGACGAACGCCGTCTCGACGCTCGCGTCCTGGCTCTCGTAGCGCGCGATCTCGGCTCCCGACACCGCGTCGACGACCCTGATGTAGAGCCCCGGCACCTGTCCGAAGGTGCCGCCGTCGGCGGACGCGGCGAGGACGATCTTCCCGATCGCGGGCTCCACGCCGCCGAGGTCGACGCCGACGACGTCCGTGACCGCGCCCGGCGCGTTCTGCTTCCCCTCGTGGCGCACGGCCCCGGAGGCGTGCGAGGGCTGGTTGTAGAAGATGAAGTCCGCGTCCGACCGGACCTTGCCGGAGCCGTCGTCGATCAGCAGCGCGGACGCGTCGACATCCGGTACCGACGGGCCCTGCCGCCAGCCCAGTTCGACGCGCACCCGCTGCGCCGCCACCGGAGTATTGGCTCCCTTAAGCATGGACATGCTCGCCCCCTCGCGAGTCGGAGTGTCACCGGACAATTCGCTGGGCGCCAACCTATTCCTCCCGGGCGCCCGAGCGCGCGTGCCGACGCACGAGTAACCCGCGCTCAGCTCGTCCTTTACACGATTCTTGCTCGATTCGACGACCGATTTTCCCAGATTCGCTCACATTGGGGATCGGCAGCCCCTCGCCTCTCCCGAAAGAACCCTTTAATCGGGCTCCCCAACCGACAACTCAGGGCTTAACTTATGTGCCATGACCTCCCCCCGCGTCACCTACGGCGGCGGCTACTACTCCGCTCCGTCGTTCGCCGACACCCCGATCTACGACTCACTGGTCGCAGAGCGGGGCACGCCTCAGATCGCCCCGATCCGAGTGCCCTCCGCGTACGACACCGGCAACAGCTATCTGCCGGCGCTCCCCGCGGCTCTGCCGGCCCTGCCGGCGGCTCCCTCGATGCACCAGCAGGCGCCCGCGTACGGCCATCCCCAGCAGATGCCCCAGCCCGTACCGCTCCAGCAGGCCGCGGCGCCGTACATTCCGCAGCAGCCGTCACCGCAGCGCGGCTACCCGGGTCCCCAGGGCCCTCAGCCCCAGCGCCAGGCGCCCAGCGGCTACGAGGCGATGCGCCCGGCGGCGGCCCGGCCCGCGCCGCCGCCCGCGCAGGGCCCCACCGCGTACAACGCCCAGTACACCCGCCCGCATCCGGGCCAGGGGTACTGACCCGGGGCCGGGAAGTACCGGCGCCCCCCGGGGCTCCGGACAGGATCCGTATCACCGTCACCGTGAAGCCGCCCGGCCGTGGGGGCCCGGGGTTCGCGCCCGAAGAGGTCTGTGGGAACCCCGCGCCGTGCCGCGGACGTTGGGCCTACGGCAAGGTGACGGCGAGGGGTGATGTACCTCTCTCTTTCCCGCGACTCGTCCGTGCGCCGTGCCGTGCCGGGCTATCACGGAGAGGGAAGGGGGTGTCGCGGTGCGGGCAGCAGCAGGGCTCTGGCGCTGGCGCGGCAATCCGCTGCGTCGCGCGACCGATCTCGTCGAGGCATGGGTGGCGCTCGTCGCCGCGTTACTGATCGTCAGTGCCGCCCCGGTCATCGGCTGGATCACCGGCGGCCTCACCGAGGAGTCCGTGCGCCAGCAGGCGCGCGCACAGCGGCAGCAGCGCCTTCAGATCACCGCCACGGTCGTCGGGCCGGCTCCGAAGTCGCCGACCCGGATGTATCTCCCCGGGGTGCCCGCCTCACACGAACGGCGTTCCGTGGTCGCCGCCTGGACGGCGCCGGACGGGAGCAGACACACCGGCAGACTCTCCTCCCCGCTGGCGCGTCCGCGCGCGGGTGACACCTTCACCGTCTGGGCCGACCGCTCGGGCCGGATCACCGGCCGGCCGCTGGACACCGCGTCGGTCAGGACGCACGGCGTCCTCGCGGGCGTGGGCGCGGGCCTGGTCTCGGCGGGACTGGTCGAAGGCGCCCGAAGACTTCTCGTACGTCAGCTGGTGCGCCGCAGACACGCGCGCCTCGACCGGGCCTGGGCCGCGGCGGGCCCCGACTGGGGACGGGCGGGCGCGGGCAGCTGACCTCCCGATTCGTCAACTGCCGCCCCTCACTCACGCTACGGTGGAGCGTGACCCGCTCGCGGGGCCGGGATCTTCTCCCCGTGCACGGCGGAGCCGGCCGGGGCGTCGGACGGACACCGCGCCGGCGGTCGGCCCGGCACCGGCCGGACACGGGCCGGGAGACGGATCACCCAGGCCGTCCCCGCGAGGGCGCGGCGGAGCGAATTCCCGAGGTGGGGGCAGAGCAGCACGATGGCACAGGGCACGGTTCAGGTGACCCACACCGGTACTTCGCGGTGGCGGCGCCGCACAGGTGAGTACGCCTCGCTCGCGGCCGCCCTGGAGGCCGCGGGCGACGGCGACGTCCTCACCGTCGCACCGGGGACGTATCGCGAGAACCTCGTGGTGCGGCGGGCGGTCACCCTGCGCGGGCCCGAGGGCTCGGTCGGCTCGGTGCGGATCGCGCCCGCCGACGGCGTGCCGCTGACCGTGCGCGCCTCGGCCACCGTCCAGGACCTCCATGTCGAGGGGCAGGACACGACGGCGCCCGCGCTGCTGGTGGAGGACGGCACGCCCGAGCTGGTCGATCTGCGGATCTCCACGCGGTCGGCCGCCGGTCTGGAGGTGCGCGCCGCGGCCCGGCCCACCGTGCGCCGGGTCGTCGTCGACAATCCGGCCGGTGTCGGCATCGCCGTGCTGGAGGGCGCCGGCGGGGTGTTCGAGGAGTGCGAGGTCGTCGCGGCGGGCCAGTCCGGGGTCTCGGTGCGCGACGGCGGCCACCCCCGGCTGGAGCGCTGCCGGGTGCACCACGCCTCGGGCGCGGGGCTGACCGTGACCGGGGAGGGCAGCGGACTGGAGGCCATCGGCTGCGAGGTGTACGAGGTCAAGGGCGCCGGTGTGCAGATCGCCTCCCGCGCCTCGGCGCATCTCACCGACTCCAGCGTGCACCGCACCTCGGCCGACGGTGTCACCCTCGACACCGACGCCGTGCTCACGCTCTCCGACTGCGACATCCACGACATCCCGGAGAACGCGATCGATCTGCGCTCCCGGTCGGTGCTGACGCTCACCCGCTCCACGGTGCGCCGCTTCGGGCGCAACGGCCTGTCGGTGTGGGATCCGGGCACCCGGGTGGACGCCAACCAGTGCGAGATCCACGACAGTACGGGCGACTATCCGGCCGTCTGGATCAGCGACGGCGCCACCGCCGTCCTCGACTCCTGCCGCGTCCACGACGTCCCGGACGCGCTGTTCGTGCTGGACCGGGGGTCGCGGGTCGATGTCGTCGACAGCGATCTGTCCCAGATCCGCAATACGGCGGTCTCGGTGAGCGACGGCGCCACCGCGCAGCTCGACGACTGCCGGATCAGGGAGGCGTCCACGGGCGCGTGGTTCCGCGACCACGGCAGCGGCGGCACGCTCAACGGCTGCACCGTGGACGCGGCGCAGACCGGGGTGATCGTCACCAAGGGCGCGGACCCGGTGATCGAGCGCTGTACGGTCACCTCGCCCGCCGAGGCGGGCTTCTATGTGTCGGCGGAGGGCCGTGGCACCTTCCGCGGCTGCCGGGTGACGGGCAGCGGCGGCTACGGCTTCCATGTGATGGACGGCTGCCGTACGGCCCTGCACAAGTGCCGCACCGAGCGGTGCGCGCGCGGGGGTTACGAGTTCGCGGAGCCGGGCCTGCCGCTGGTCGAGGACTGCACCAGCGACGAGTCCGCCCTGCCGCCCGGGACGGGAGCGGTCATCGGGAGCGAGCCGGTGACGGCCCGGCTGACCTCGGTGCCCGCGCCCGGTTCCGCGGAGACCCCGCGGACCGCACCGGCCGCCGAGGCCGCCCCGGCGAAGCCCGCGCGCGCCTCGGACGCCGTTCTCGGTGAACTGGACGCGCTGGTGGGCCTGGAGAGCGTCAAGCGCGAGGTCCGGTCCCTCACCAACATGATCGAGGTGGGCCGGCGCCGCCAGGAGGCGGGACTCAAGGCCGCGTCCGTACGGCGGCACCTGGTGTTCACCGGCTCCCCCGGCACCGGCAAGACCACGGTCGCGCGGCTGTACGGCGAGATCCTGGCGTCGCTCGGGGTGCTGGAGCGCGGCCATCTGGTCGAGGTCTCCCGGGTCGATCTGGTCGGTGAGCACATCGGCTCCACCGCGATCCGCACCCAGGCGGCGTTCGAACGGGCGCGTGGCGGGGTGCTGTTCATCGACGAGGCGTACGCCCTCTCCCCCGAGGACTCAGGGCGGGACTTCGGCAAGGAGGCCATCGACACCCTGGTGAAGCTGATGGAGGACCACCGGGACTCGGTCGTGGTGATCGTCGCCGGGTACACGGCGGAGATGAAGCGGTTCCTCGCGGTCAACCCCGGTGTGGCCTCCCGTTTCTCACGGACCATCACCTTCCAGGACTACGAGGCCGGTGAGCTGCTGAGGATCGTGGAGCAGCAGGCCGACGAGCACGAGTACCGGCTGGCCGACGGTACCGGCGAGGCACTGCTGAAGTACTTCACCGAACTGCCCAAGGGTGCCGCGTTCGGCAACGGCCGTACCGCGCGCCAGACCTTCGAGTCGATGGTCGAGCGGCACGCGGGCCGGGTCGCCGAGCTGGCCGAGACCGACACGGACGCCCTGACCCTGCTCTACTCCGACGATCTGCCCGAACTGCCCTGAGCCCGCCGGGCCGCGCCGTTCGGCGGCCCCGGCTGTCGGGGTACGCCGGGCAGCAGCCCGAGCAGTTCGCCGCGGGCCGTGGCGAAGACGGGGTCGGCCTGGTACTGGGAGTGCCCGAGGATCGGTTCGGGCAGCGGGTGCCGGGACGACCGGCCGTAGGCCACCGGGTCGAGGAGAACCTCCCGGTCGGGTGACGGTCCCCGACCGGCCGGTACGAGGACGGGCCCGCCTATCGGGTCGGTGTGCCGCCACAGATTGCTCCAGCAGTGCACCTCGTCCCGGAGGTCGGCCAGGGCGTCGGGCCCGAAGTAGGCGGGGAACCAGCGGCCGTACAGCCGTTCCAGGGGTGAGCCGTACGTCAGCAGGGCGACCCGGCCCCGGGTGGCGGCGGGCAGCTGCCACACGGCCGACGCGGCCAGCACACTGCCCTGGGAGTGACCGGAGATCACCAGCCGTCCGCCGGTCCGCTCGGTCCAGGTGCACATGCGCCAGGTGAGATCGGGGACGGCGCGCTCCGCGTAGCACGGCGGTGCGAACGGGTGCGCGGCGCGCGGCCAGAAGGTGCCGACGTCCCAGAGGACGCCGATGGTGCGCCGGGCGGAGGCGTCGCGGTAGGCGCGGCGGCCCCAGGTGACGAACAGTATGAAGCCGAAGCCGACCAGCCAGGAGCCCAGCGACTGCGCGGTCCCGGCGGCGGCCTCGGCGAAGGAGCCGCTGTCACCGAACGCCTTGCCGGGCACCTCGTCGCTGATCCAGGCCCCGGTGACGGCGCCCGCGCCCAGGAACAGGGCCGAGCCCGCGACGACGCCGACGATCCGGGGCGCGCCGTCGGTGACCGAGGCCCGGGCCCGGGCACGTGCGATCTGGCGGGTCCTGGCCGGGTCGGGCCGCCACCGGCCGGGCGGGGGCACCGTCCGCGCGTAGTCACGCTCGACGGTCCCGCGCAGCCGGCGGGCCGCCAGCCAGATCCGGATCCCGAGGGCGGCGGCCGGAATCAGCAGCAGGACCAGCAGGACGGGGATGACGGACGCCTGCCAGCTGAGCAGGACGGGCGGCCCCGGGATCGATCCGTCGCCGTCCATACCGGGGGTGCCGGGCCCGTCCAGCCAGTCGGCGACCCGCTGGGCGACCCCTCCGGTCATCACTCCGCCGAGCGCGCAGGCGAGCATGGCGACGGCCGGCCCGCCCAGTCCGGCCAGCACGGTACGGGGATGGCGCGCGCGGCGGTGCAGGACGAGCGCGGTGACGGCGAGCGCGACGACCAGGGTGCCCTGTACCAGGACGATGACCCGGAACGTCATGTCCCCGGGCAGGGTCCCCCGGGACTGCCACAGCGGCCGGGACCAGGAGGCGTACACCAGGGACAGCGCGAAGACCAGGAGCGCTCCGGCGGGCAGGACCCGCACGAGCGCGCGGTCGGCCCGGGCGTCGAAGCGCCGCTCGCCGCGCCCCCTGCTGACGACGACCAGCACCACAGCAGCCGTGCCCAAAACGAGAACGGCCTCCAGCAGCACCCCGCAGACCGTCAGCAGCGCCTGGTCGCCGGACCGGTCGTGGCGGGCGGCGGCCCCGGCGACGGCGGCGGAGACCGTGAGGAGTCCGGCGGCCGTATGCGCGGCGCGCAGCCGGGCGACGAGCCGCCGGCCGTACCAGAATCCGGGGCGGCCCAGCGCGGGCCGCCCGGCCGCCGTACCGTCCTCCGCCGAGGGATCGGACTCGTGGTCGAGGTCGGGTCCGGGGCCGGAATCGGGGGCGGGGCCCCGGTGGCCCTCGTCCACACCCTCGCCCGTCGGCGGCCGCTGGGACTCGTAGGCGCTCCAGGTGCGGTGGGAGAGGTACCAGAGCAGTCCCACCAGGGCCGCCGGTACGAGCGAGGCGAGCGCGAGCCGCCGGCCGGGCTCCGACCACCAGCCGCCGCCAGTGGCCGAGAGGAAGCCGAGCCAGGATCTCCCGTCCGCGCACTCCACCAGTCCGGCGCACTGCCACGCCAGCAGATCGAGCGCCACCTCGCAGGCGGCGGCCGTCAGCAGCACGGTGAGGCTCAGCGCCAGCAGCCGCACCAGGGCCCCGTACAGCCGGGTGGTGCGGGCGAGGCCGGCGGCCCTGGGCCGCATCCAGTGCGCGAGATTGACGACCATGAAGGGAAGGAGCAGCAGCCACAGGGCGCGGGCGCTGTTGCCGGAGGTGAGGTTGGACCAGCAGTACGCCTCGGGGACGGGCCTGTCGCGCGGCGCGGCGGGGGCGTCCGGAGCGGCGGACCCGGCGGGAGCGGACCGGGCGGGCTCGTCCGCCCCCGCGGGTTCAGGCCGTTCCGCGCGCTCGTGCCGCTCGTCCGCGTGCTCGTCGTCGGCGCGCCGGAACACGGCGGCCTTGTCGTCCCCGGAGATCCGTACCGTCCTCGGGTCGCCGAGCATCTCCTGCGGGCCGGCTCCCCCGACGCCGTGGACCAGCAGTTCGAGCGCGGGCCCCTCACTGCGCGGGGCCGGGGTCTCAGCGGACACGTCGGTGGCTCGCTCTCTGGCTGGGAGGACCGGCCGACGGGCGGCCGTGCGGCGTTCGTACCTCAGAATCCCGGATTCGGACGGTTCGCGGCAGGGCGCTCACGGAATCTCCGCGAGCCCCCTCGCAGAGGGCCGTGGGAGGATGAGCGCCCTTGGTGCCATGGCGTACGACGAGACGGAAGGACCGGCCACGGCGGTGACCGACAACCAGAACCTGCTCGCGGAACAGCGGCGTTCACTCATCCTCGACGAGGTGCGCAGGCGCGGTGGCGTACGGGTCAACGAGCTGACCCGCAAGCTCAATGTCTCCGACATGACCGTGCGCCGGGATCTGGACGCGCTGGCCCGGCAGGGTGTCGTCGAGAAGGTCCACGGCGGCGCGGTCCCGGTCGTCGAGGCGAGCACCCACGAGCCGGGGTTCGAGGCGAAGTCGGGTCTGGAACTGCGGGCCAAGGAGGAGATCGCCCGGGCGGCGGTGGCCATGGTCACCCCCGGGACGGCGATCGCGCTGGCCGGAGGCACGACGGCGTACGCACTGGCCCAGCAGTTGGTGGACGTCACCGAGCTGACGGTGGTCACCAACTCGGTACGGGTGGCCGATGTCCTCCACACGGCCCAGCGGCCCGCGCCCGGCGCCGCTCCGGGCTCCGCCCGGCCGCGCGGGGCGACGGTGGTGCTGACCGGTGGGGTGCGCACCCCCTCGGACACCCTGGTGGGGCCGGTGGCGGACACGGCGATCCGCACGCTCCACTTCGATGTGCTGTTCATAGGCGTGCACGGCATCTCGGTGGAGGCCGGGCTCTCGACCCCCAATCTCGCCGAGGCGGAGACCAACCGGCACTTCGTACGGGCCGCCCGGCGGGTGGTCGTGGTGGCGGACCACACCAAGTGGGGGACGGTGGGCCTGAGTTCGTTCGCCCGGCTGGCGGAGGTGGACACGCTGGTGACGGACGCGGGGCTCTCCGCCGCCGCGCGTGAGGAGATCGAGGAGCATCTGCCGGGCGGTCTGGTGGTGGCGGGCGGGACCGCCCCGGAGGAATGACCGCCTTCCGGCTGACCCGGGAGGTGGCACTGCCCGCCGGGGAGGCGTGGCGAAGGGTCACCGACTGGGGTGCGCACGCGGCCCGGGTGCCGTGCACCGCGCTCACCTCGGTGACACCGGGACCCACCCGTACCGGCACGGTCTTCGTGGTGCGCTCGGCGCTCGGACGGCTGGGGTTCGACGACCCGATGGAAGTCGTCCGCTGGGAACCGCCCGGCGGCACCGGAGGGGGCGTCTGCCGGCTGGAGAAGCGCGGCCGTGTCGTCCGCGGCTGGGCGGAGATCGAGGTACGCCCCCTGGGCCGGGGGTCGCTGGTGGTGTGGACGGAGGAGCTGCGGCTGATGGGGGTTCCCCGGCCGCTGGAGCCGCTGGGAGCCCGGGTGGGACGGCTGGTCTTCGGCCGCGCGCTGGACGGTCTGCTGCGGCCGGGGAACCCGTCCGGACGCTGAGCGGCCACCGGGGCGGGACCGCGCACCGGCGGCGGACCGGCCGCACCCGCCCGGGCGGCGGCTGCCCGGGCAGAGCGGCGCCGATGGTCACGGGCGGGCCCGGCGCCGGGAGTTCATCACCGGCCCCGGGCCGGCGTCACCGTGGGGAACACGCCGGAGCGGTGAGGAACCCGCCCGCCGCCCTTGCCGTGGAGTGTCCCCTTCCCGCAGCGTACGAACGCCGGTACCGGGCGACGACGGGCGCGGGCCCGGGTGTCACCCCGTGGACGTCACGCGCTCACGCCACCAGTCCACGGTCGCCCCGACCTGTTCACCGACGGGGGTGGCCCGTACCGCGAACGCGGCTTCGTAGGCGCCGGAGTCGACGACGAACGGACGGTCGAACTGGTACCGGATCTCCTTGAGTTCACGGATCAGCGGGGAGAAGACCGACAGGACACCGAACACGGCGCCCGGAAGCCCCCGCACCGCGACGGGGCCCGATCCCGCCCGGGCGGCAAGGCGGTCGACCATCTCCCGGCTGGACAGCGCGGGCGCCGTCGGGACGTGCCAGGCCCGTCCCCAGGCCCGTTCCTCGCCCGCGACCTCCTCCAGGGCCCTGGCCACATCGGGGAGGTAGGTCCAGCTGTGCGGTGCCTCCGGATCCCCGAGCGTGGAGACCGGCCTGCCGCGCAGCACCCGTGGCACGACCCGCGCGGCCAGATGCCCGCCGTCGGTCACACCTGGTCCGAAGAAGTCCGAGGCCCGCACCTCGACCGCCCTGATGCGCCCCTGCTCGTGCAGCTTCCGCGCCTGCTCCCAGACGGCGGCGCGCACCCTCCCCTTGGTGCCGGTCGCCGCGAGCGGCAGCTTCTCGGTCAGGGGACCGTCCACCGGGCCGTAGCCGTAGAGGTTGCCGAGCAGGACGAGGACCGCGCCGGTCGCCTCGGCCGCCGCGCAGAGCGACGAGGCCAGCGGCGGCCATTGCCTCGCCCAGCGGTGGTAGGGCGGTGCGGCACAGCTGTGGATCGCGGCCGCGCCCCGTGACGCCTCGGTCAGCGCCGTGGCATCCGTCGCGTCCAGTACGACATGCTCGATGCCGGGTTCCGGTCTCCCGCCCGATCTGGTGACGACACGAACGGAGTGACCCTTCCCGGCGAGCAGCCGTGCGGTGGCCGCGCCGGCGGGTCCGTATCCCACGACGACATGGAGGTTCACACACGAACACTAGCGCGAGTACGCGGCTTCACGCCGAGTACCGGGACGCGCAAGACGGGTGCCGTCCGCTTCCCCGTGTCCGCGACCCGGTGACCGGTACCGGCCGGATCCGGGCATCCCGCAGCACCGGAAGGCCGGGACGGTACCCCTGCGTTGCCGACCGTCGCGCGGCGGCTCCGGTCCCCGGTCGGGGACCACGGGACACGGACCGCACCACGTCCGGTGACCGGCCCGCCCCGGGGCGGGGGGTTCCGCGCGGCGCCCGGGCCGGGGGTTCGGCGCGGCGGTTGGTCCGGGGCGCCCCGAACGCGGGCCCCTGCGTTCAAGGGACCGGTGGCGGCGGCCGTGAGCGCGCCAGCTATGGTGTTCGCGCCCTGTCACCCTGCCCGGGAGGTACGGTCCATGGCTCGTCGGCTTCAGCAGGTGGAACTCGGCTTCGTCGATACCGCACCCGTACGGCTGGTGCACTCGGCCGGTCTCTCGGCGGCCCCGGCGCTGGTGTACCGGGCTCTCGCGGAGGATGTGCCGGGCTGGACCGAGTGGTTCGACGCCGTCTCCCGGGCGATACCGACCCACGGAGGCGCGGGCCGGGACATAAGGCTCCGGATCGGTGCCTTCTTCTCGGAGACGATCCTGGCGACGGACCCCGGCGAGCGGTACGCCTATCGCGTCGACACGACCAATGTGCCGGGTCTGCGGGCGCTGTTGGAGGAGTGGCGGATCACCCCGGTGGAGGGTGGCGGCAGCCGGGTGCGGTGGACCTTCGCGGCGGACGGCTCGGCGCCGGCCCGGGCCGCGGTACGGCTCGCCGGGCCGGGGCTCGGAGTGTCCTTCCGGGGCGCGATGCGCAAACTGGACCGCAGGATCGGTGGCACCCCAGCGGGCTGACCGCACGCCCGGGCCCGTACGCAAGGACCACGACCACCGGGCGGCCCGGGCCGGTCCGGGCACGGCACCGGTCCCGCACCGCGGACCGGGCCCCCCGGGTTCAGCCGGTCCACTCCCCCGTGCTGAGGAACCGGTCGATCACCGCGGTGTACGGCGCGATGTCCAGCCCCTGTCCGGCGAGCCAGGCGTCGGAGTAGTACTTGTCGAGATAGCGGTCGCCGGGGTCGCACAGCAGGGTGACCACACTGCCCCGCCGCCCCTCGGCGAGCATCTCCCCGACGATTTTCAGCGCGCTCCACAGGCCGGTGCCGGTGGAGCCGCCCGCCTTGCGTCCGATGGCGGTGTCCAGCGCCCGTACGGCGGCGACGCTCGCCGCGTCGGGGACCTTCATCATCCGGTCGATGGCGCCGGGGACGAAGCTGGGTTCCATCCGGGGACGGCCGATGCCCTCGATCCGGGACCCCCGGTCGCTGGTGGCCCCCGGGTCGCCCCGGGTCCAGCCGTCGAAGAAACAGGAGTTGTCCGGGTCGGGCACACAGATCAGCGTGTCGTACTGCATGTAGTGCACATAGCGCGCGATGGTCGCCGAGGTGCCTCCGGTCCCGGCCGTGGCGACGATCCAGGCGGGCTCGGGATAGCGCTCCAGCCGCAGCTGCTGGTACATCGATTCGGCGATGTTGTTGTTGCCCCGCCAGTCGGTGGCCCGCTCCGCGTAGGTGAACTGGTCCATGTAGTGGCCGCCGGTCCGCTCCGCGAGCGCCGAGGACTCCTCGTAGATCCGGCGGTAGTCGTCCACGAAGTGACAGCGGCCGCCGTGGAATTCGATGAGCCGGATCTTCTCGGCGCTGGTGGTGCGGGGCATGACCGCCACGAACGGGACGCCGATCAGCTTGGCGAAGTACGCCTCCGAGACGGCGGTCGAGCCGCTGGACGCCTCGATGACGGGCTTGCCGGGCCGGATCCAGCCGTTGCAGAGGCCGTAGAGGAAGAGGGAACGGGCCAGCCGGTGCTTGAGGCTGCCGGTCGGGTGGGTGGACTCGTCCTTGAGATAGAGATCGATGCCCCAGTCCTCCGGCAGCGGGAACTTCAGCAGATGGGTGTCCGCCGAGCGGTTGGCGTCCGCCTGGACCTTTCGGACGGCGTCCTTCAGCCAAGCCCGGTAGTCCGGATCGGTGCGGTCGACATCTCCCGTCACCGTCGCCCCGCCCGTCGCCCGCTTCCCGCCAGTGCCCATGCCCGCCGTCCCTGTGCTCTGCTCGACTCCGTTTCCCGACTGTCACAGTAAGGCCCTCACCTGCGAAAACCCTCGCTTTGGGGATCCATAGGGCGCACTTGTGGGCAGGAATCACAGAGCACGGTCCGCATCCACTGGTGCACAGCCCCGGAGTTGTGCAGACTGCCAGCAGGTGTCGCGACGAAGGGGAGGAGGGGCCGATGGCCATGGCGGAGCCCGAATTCCGGGCCACAGGCGTACGGATCGAGCGGTGGCCTCGCTCGCTCACCAAAGCCGGACAGGTCCTCATCAAGGACGGCCGGCTCCAGCTGCTCACCAGCTACGGGCGGGTCATCGACAGCGCCCCGGTCCGGGCGGTCAGAGCGGGCCGGGCCCGGTTCACGGACGAGGCGAGCACGGCGGTGAAAGTCAACGGGAAGCGGTACCGGCTGACCATGGGTCAGCGCGACCGGGGCTCCGACGCCGAGACGCTCGCCGGCCGATTCCTGAAGGCCGTACACGGCGCGGGTGCCGCCGGGGACTGAGCCGCCGTACGGCACCGGGCCGGGGCCACCGCCGGGAACCGGCGGACCGGGAGCCCCGGTGCCGCAGCGCCTCGGGGGACGTCTGAGTTGCGGGACCGCTTTGGTGGGTTCACGCTTGTCTCACACCATCACTCAGGGTGCGCCGGCGGTAACGCTGTGATCCAGCCTCCGCCGGAACGATCAGCAGACAGCCACCTGCTGGATCCGATCCTCCGCCTTCTTCCGGACCTACTTCGGGGAGTCGCAGCCGTGATCAGCCAGCCAAGCAGGCACTGCACGGTGGAGCTCCAAGCCCTGCCGTCGCGAATCGGACAGGTCCGCAGAATCCTCTCGGCGCAGCTGCGCTACTGGCACCTCGATCCTCTGATCGATCAGGCCGCGCTCGGCGTCACCGAGTTGCTGACCAATGTCCATCAACACGCCGAACCCGACAAGGTGTGCACCGTGGACATCGAGCTGCTGCTCGACCGTCTCACGGTCTCCGTCCAGGACCACGACCCCCGGCTGCCGACGCTCCGGGACGGCGGCGATCTCTTCGCCACCTCCGGCCGGGGACTCGGACTGATAGCGGCCGTCAGCGAGAACTGGGGTGTACGGCCCCAGGGCGACCTGGGAAAGGTCGTCTGGTTCTCGCTCACCGCGGCCCCGCCCCCGGTGATGCCGGGTTGGCGTTCGACCGTCCTCGAAGGGGTGGGGGACGGGCACCTCTCCCCCACCCCGCGCCCACTCGACACGCATGCTCCGGCGGCCGGGGCGCTGGACGCGGTACGCGAACACGCGGGCGCCCGGTCGTCCGTCGGAGGCTGACCGGGCGGGGGCCCGGGTGCCTTCCGGCCGGGCCCGTACGCCCGCGGGCCCGGCCGGGTGCGCCCGCGAACCGGTGCGCGTACGCCTCCGGCGCGCGCTCGTTCCCCTTCCACGGCCGGGGGCTTCGGGCTGACGGGGAGTCCGGGCTGAAGTCCGGGCGCCTCCTGGCTCGGGCGCCTCCGCCTCACGCTCGTGCCCCTCCGGCGCGTGCTCCCGCCCCTTCCACGGCCGGGAGCTTCGGACAGGAGGCCGGGGACCGCCGCCCGTCCGGCCCGGGCGGCGGGGTGGGCCTCACTCCACGGCGATGGCGCGCAGCACGTCCAGCCGGGCCGCCCGGCGCGCGGGCCCCCGGGCCGCGACCGCTCCGGCGGTCAGCCCGACCACCGCGACCAGCGCCAGCCGCACGGGCGGTACGGCGAAGGCGAACGCCGTGTCACCGGCGTTCCCCGACGCCTTGACGAGGACCCAGCCGAGCAGTGCGCCGAGCGCCAGCCCGCCGGCCGTGCCGAACGCGGCCACCAGGAGCGACTCGTAGCGCACCATCGCCCGCAGCTGCCTCCTGGTCTGGCCCACGGCCCGCAGCAGCCCGAGTTCCCTGGTGCGTTCGTGGACGGCGAGGGTGAGGGTGTTGGCGATGCCCAGCAGGGCGATCACCACGGCGAGCGCCAGCAGGGCGTAGACCAGGGTGAGCATCATGTCGATGGCACCGGCCGCCGACCGCGCGTACTCGTCACGGGTCTGGATCTCGGGGTCGCCGTACGCCCGTGCGGTCTGCACCACGGCCGCCTTGCCCTCGGCGGTGGACACCCCGTCCCGGAAGGTGACGGCGATCAGCGTGTCGGAGTCCCGGCCCCGGTGCGGTGCCCAGGCGTCACGGGTGATCACATAGTCGCCGGCCAGCCGCGACTGCTCGTACACGGCACGGACGGTGAACGTCCTCTCCGTTCCGTCGGTGAAGGCGAGTGTGACGGTGGAGCCGGGCCGCCAGCCGTGTTCACCGGCCTCGTTCGCGGCCACGGCCAGGCCGTCGGTGCCAAGCCCGCCGAGTGATCCGCGGACGGTCCCGAGGTCGAAAGCGGTGGCGAGCGCTGCCGGGTCGGTCACGGTCAACTGCCGTCCCGCGCCGTCCACCTCGGCGACTCCCCTGCCCAGTCCGACGGCGGACGCCACCTCGGGCCGCCGGGCGATCTCCGGGGCCAGCCGGGGACTGAGCCCGCTGCCGCCGGCGCCGAACGCCGGGGCGCTCACCGCGACATCGCCGGCGAAGGAACGCGAGACCGTCCGGTCCATGGTTGCCTTCAGCGAAGCCCCGAAGACCGTGAACAGGGCCACGACCGCTACCCCGGTCATCAGTGCCGTGGCGGTGGCGGCGGTGCGCTTGGGGTTGCGCAGGGCATTGCGCCCGGCCAGCCGGCCGGGGGCACCGCACAGCCGGGCGAGCGGAGCGCCGAGGACACCGACGACCGCCGCGGACACCACCGGTCCGAGGACGACGAAGGCGGCCAGGGCGAGTACGGCGCCGGTCGCCGCGAGGACGACGGAGGGTGTTACGACCGTGCCCAGCACCACGGTGCCGGTCCCGGCGAGTGCGACGGCCGCTCCCGCGTACGCCCGGGTCCGGGAAGCCGCCGACCGGTCCACGGCGCTCTCGCGCAGCGCGGCCAGCGGTGCGGTCCGGCCGGCGTGGACGGCGGGCAGCAGCGCCGAGCCGAGGCAGACGATCACGCCGACGGCCAGGGGCAGCAGCATCGAGGTCGCGCCGACGCGAAGTCCCCCGGCGGGGAAGGCGAAACCGGCCGCCGGGAAGAGGGCCCGGAGCCCGAGCGCGATCCCGATGCCGCCCGGCAGACCGGCGGCGGACGCGGCCACCGCGACGACGGCGGCCTCCGCGAGGGTCGATCCGACGATCTGGCGGCGAGCGGCGCCGAGTGCTCTCAGCAGGGCGTTCTCCCGGGTGCGCTGGGCGATGACGATCGTGAAGGTGTTGTGGATGGAGAAGGTCGCGACCAGCAGCACGATGCCGGAGAACACCAGCAGCAGTGTGGTGAACAGATCCAGGAACCGGCCGGAGACCTGGTCCCGGTTCTCCTCGGTGGCCTCCTGGCCGGTGATGGCCTCGACGCCGCCGGGGAGTACGGAGGAAAGGGCCGCCACCAGTTCGCGCGGGCTCGTTCCGGGCGCGGCCCGCACCTGGATGGAGGCCGCCTCCCCGGGCTTCGCCGTCAGGTACTTCCCGGCGTCGGCGAGGGTCATACCGGTGAACGTCGTCCGGGCCATGCCGTCCTCGCCGCCGAACGTGGCCAGTCCGACGACGGTGACCTTCACGGGTTCGGGGGTCCGCAGGACGGTGGTGTCGCCGATCTCCAGCCCGCCCTCGCTCGCGGCGCCCCGGTTGACGACGACCTCGCCGCGGGCGGCGGGGGCGCGGCCCTCGGCGAGTTCGTAGGGATTGAGCCGGGGGTCCTCGATCCAGTTCCCGGCGAGGGTCGGCGGGCCCTGGCCGCCGACCGGTCCGCCGTCGGCGCCGACGAGCACGCCCGCGCCCTGGACGGCGGGCGCGGCGGCGGCGACCGCGGGGACCTTCTCGATCCGGCCGACGAGGTCCGTGGGCACCGGCTTTCGGGTGACCTCGCCGGAGACGGTGACCACATCGGTGGCGCGGACGACGGCGTCGGTGCCCCGGTTGGCCGTCGCGAACAGGGTGTCGAAGCTGCCGCGCAGGGTGTCGCCCATGACGAGGGTGCCCGCCAGGAAGGCCACCGCGAGGAGTACGGCGGTGAAGGTCCCCGCGAAGCGCCGCCGGTGGGCGCGCAGCGAGCCGAGGCCGATCCGCAGCCAGGTCCGGGTACCGCTCATCCCGCCACCTCCGCGGCGCCGCCCGCGCGCACCTCGAACGCCTTCATCCGGTCGAGTACGCGCTCGGCGGTGGGGTCCGGCATCCGGTCGACGAGCCGTCCGTCGGCGAGGAAGACCACCTCGTCGGCGTGGGAGGCGGCGACCGGGTCATGGGTGACCATGACGACCGTACGACCGGTGCTGCGGACCGTACGGCCCAGCAGGCGCAGCACCTCGTCGCCCGCGCGGGAGTCGAGGTTCCCGGTCGGCTCGTCGGCGAAGACGACGTCGGGCCGTGGGGCGAACGCCCGGGCCACCGCGACGCGCTGCTGCTGGCCGCCCGACAGCTCGGCCGGGCGGTGGTGCAGCCGGTCGCGCAGTCCGACGGTGTCGATCAGCGTGTCCAGCCACACGGGATCGGGCCGGCGTCCGGCGAGGTCCGCGGGGAGGGTGATGTTCTCGGCGACGGTGAGCGTGGGAATCAGATGGAAGCCCTGGAAGACGAAGCCGATGCGCTCGCGCCGCAGCACGGTCAGTCCGCGGTCGTCGAGCCCGCCGAGATCGGTGTCGCCGATGAGCGCGTATCCCGAGGTCAGGGTGTCGAGCCCGGCGGCGCAGTGCATCAGGGTGGACTTGCCGGATCCGGAGGGGCCCATGATCGCGGTGAAGCGGCCGGCCGGAAAGCCGAGGCTGACCCCGTCCAGGGCCCGTACCTCGGTGTCGCCGCGGCCGTAGACCTTCACGGCGTCGACGACCCGGGCGGCGGCGGGCCCGGAGCCGGAACCACCGCCCGTTCCACGGGCGGTGGTGGTCCGGGGGCCGGTGGGCCCGGCGGTTTCCACGAGCCCGCCGGGGGCCTCGGTCCGGTGGGAGCCCGCGGGACCCCCGGGGCGCGGGGCGGGGTCCGGCCGGCGGGTCATGCCCTGACCTCCCCGCCCGCGCGGCCGAACTGCTCGTCCAGGACGGAGAGCCGGCGCCAGTACTCGTCCTCGTCGATCTCGCCAGCCGCGAACCGGCGGCCGAGCAGGGCGATGGGCGAGTTCTCGCCATGAACGCCGGGCGGGGTGTGGCCGGTGTGCGACGGCCGCGGACCACGGCGTCCGCGCCACAGTCCGGTACGGCGCAGGACGGTGACGGCGCCGGTGATGACGGCCGCCCAGATCAGCGGAAGGAACAGGATCCACGGGCCGGGCCCGTGTCCGTCGGCGAACGCCAGGGTGTACATGTCGGTTCAGCTCCTCGGTGGTGGCCGTGCACGATGTGCCTGCCGTGTCACCTCCGAGGCTCCCGCCGGCGCCGGGTTCCGTCGTCGTACGGCCGGCGGCACCGTGCGTACCGCCCGGGGAGTACCCCGGGATCTCACGGCTGCTTCCGCCGCCCGGCCGGGGGCCGGGCCCCGAGTCCGCGCTCCAGCCCCCGGCGTACGCGCTCCTCGTGGACGAGCCGTCCCACCAGCGCGCCGCCGTAGACGACCACGCCGACGCCGACGAGCCAGGACTGGATGACGAGGACGGTGCCGAACGGGCCGTAGGTGACCGCGTTCGACGCGATCAGCGGGGAGAACACCAGCTGGGAGAAGATCCGCAGACCGAGCATGAAGAGCGCGGTCGCGACGGCCCCGGGCACGAGGGCGCGCCAGCGCACCCGGCCGCCGAGCAGCAGCCGCTGGGCGACCCAGAAGAACACGAACGTACCGATGAGATCACCCAGTGCCGCGCCGGCCGTGCCGAAAGAGCCGGAGGGCACCGGAGTGTTGACGAAGACCAGCGTGGCGAAGACGAGCAGGGCGAGGAAGACGATATGGCGCCACATGGTGTGCCAGCGGGCGGTGGGCAGGTCCCACACCTTCTCGTAGCCGGTCTGTACGGCGGAGCCGAAGGTGAGCCCGAAGACGGCGAGGGCGGCCAGGCCGAAGGCGGTGGTGCGCTGGAGCGCCGTGCCCGGCGGGGCGAAGAGCTGCTCGACCTGGTCCTGGGACGCCTGGGAGACGCCGAGTGCCTGGCCCAGCCAGCGGGCGAAGCCCTGGCCGCTGGCCGGGTCGGCCGCCGCGACGACCACCAGCAGTGGTACGAGGGTGAGGAAGCCGAGCGCGGCGAAGCCCATGGCCCGGTGCATCAGTTCCATCTCACGAGCGCGGTTCCAGCCCAGGCCGACGGGTGAGGAGACGATCCTGAGGTACCACCGCTGGAACCGGTGCGCGCGGAGCGGGGAGCCGGGGCGCTCGTGGGTCATAGCTCGTCGTCTACCCGCTCGGGGGCCGCGAGGCGTCCGGGGTGCCTCCACTCGGGTGGACCGGCCCGGCACCGGGGTCTCAGCCGAGCGCGCCGAGCGGATCGTCGAGTACGGGCTGCCACGCCAGCTCGGCCGCGCCCACCAGGCTGTTGTGGTCGAGGGTGCAGGCGAGGACGGGGACCCCGCCGCTCCTTCCCCACAGGCTGCGGTCGGCGACGACGGCACGCAGCCTTTCGGGGTCGGCGGCGAGGAGTTCGCGGTGGAGCCCGCCGAGGATGATGCGGTCGGGGTCGAGGATGTTGACGAGACCGGCGAGCCCGAGGCCGAGGCGGTCGAGGAGTTCCCCGACCGCGGCCCGTACGGCGGGGTCGTCGTACTCCGTGGCCAGGAGTTCCCTCGACTGCTGGAGCAGGGAGACCTCGGGTCCCGGGTCGCGCCCGGCGGCGGTGAGGAAGGCCAGCGGGTCGGTCTCGACGTCGAGGCAGCCACGGCTTCCGCAGTGGCAGGGGCGGCCCTCGGGGTTGACCGTGACATGGCCGACTTCCAGGGCGAGGCCGGAACCCCCGGTGTGCAGACGGCCGTCCACGACGAGCGCGCCGCCGACGCCCCGGTGTCCGGTGGCGACGCAGAGCAGGTGCCGGGCTCCGCGCCCCGCGCCGTGCCGGTGCTCGGCGAGTGCGGCGAGATTGACGTCGTTGCCGGTGAAGGCGGGCCCGGTGATCCCGGCGGCCCTGACGAGCCCGGAGAAGGTGTCGCGTACGGGTGATCCGGCCGGCCAGGCCAGATGGAGGGGGTTGAGCGCGGTGCCGTCCGGTTCGGCGACGGCGGACGGCACCGCCAGGCCCGCGCCGACGCACCGGCGTCCGCTCTCGCGCAGCAGGGCCGCGCCGGCGTCGACGACCGCGCCGATGACCTGGCCCGGGTCGGCGGAGACCGTGAGGGCGCCGGGCGTGGTGGCGAGAGTCCGGCCGCCGAGGCCCACGAGAGCGGCGCGGAAGCCGTCGGGGTGGACCTGCGCGGCGAGGACGACGGGCCCGGCGTCGTCGATGGACAGTCGGTGGGAGGGTCTGCCCTGGGAGCCGGTGGCCGCGGCGGGCCGGGAGTCGACGCGGATCAGGCCGAGGGCTTCCAGTTCGGCGGCGACGGCGCCTGCGGTGGCGCGGGTGACCCCCAGTTCGGCGGTGAGGACGGCCCGGGTGGGCGCGCGGCCCGTATGGACCAGTTCCAGAGCGGGGCCGAGCGCGCTGCGGCCCCGCTCCAGCCGGGATCTGGTGCTCGTCGCCTTGACGCTCATGGAGGCGAGTCTCCCATGATCCGGAGGCCGTGAGGCCGCGCCGGCCTGGATGGCGGGGGCGCTCGGCGGAGATATCCGGCCGCCTTGTCCAGAACCCCGCGCCCCGCCTATCGTCACTTTGTGCCGAAACCAAACAAAATACGTCCTCCCCGGTCCCGTGGCCCCGGCGGCACCGCCGCGCCGCCGCCCTCCGTGTCCAGTCTCCTGACCGCCCTCATCGTCTTCTTCGCCCTGGACGGCTTCCTCTTCGCGGGATGGGTCGTCCGTATCCCCGCCGTCAAGGAGCAGACCGGCGCCTCGGCGAGCGCCCTCGGACTCGCGCTCCTGGGTGTCTCGGCGGGAGGCGTGGTCACGATGATGCTCACCGGCCGCCTCTGCCGGCGCTTCGGCAGCCTCCCGGTGACCGTCGGGTCCGCCGTCCTGATGTCGCTTGGCATCGCGCTGCCGCCGCTGACCCGGGACGCCCTCACCCTCGGTCTGGTACTGCTCGTCTTCGGAGCGGCCTTCGGGGCGATGAGCGTCGCCCTCAACAGCGCCGCGGTCGAGGTGATCGCCGTCCTCGGCAGGCCCCTGATGCCCGCCCTGCACGCGGTCTACAGCCTCGGCGGAATGGCCGGCGCGGGGCTCGGCGCACTGGTCGCGGGCGGGCTGTCCGCCACCGCGCATCTGCTCTGGCTCACCGCGCTGGGGCTGCTGACCACGGCGATCGCCGGGCCCGCCCTGCTGCACCACCGCACGGTCCTGCCGGGGCATACGGCAGGCGGGCCCGGCACGGCAGACGCAGGCACAGGCACAGGCACAGACGCAGTGGCAGCCGAACCGAGTCTCACCAGCCCCGACGGCGCCGGGCAGGGCGCTGTGATCACGCAGGACTCCGGGGCGGGCCGCCCGGGGAGGGCCGACGGGACCGGGCAGGGCACGGAGAGCGCCGGCGGAACCGGGCAGGGCGCAGGGAGCGCCGTCGGCCGGGACCCGCGCCCCGGGCGTGCGACCGGTGGGGCCGGCGGGCACTCCCCGGCCGGCTCCACCCGGGTCTTCGTCCTTCTGTGCGGGGTGATCGCACTCTGCACGGCATACGGGGAGGGTGCGATGGCCGACTGGAGCGCGCTCCATCTGGAACAGGACCTCCACACGGGCCCCGGGGTCGCCGCTCTCGGCTACTCGGTCTTCGCACTCGCCATGACCGCGGGCAGGCTCTCGGGAACGTTCCTGGTGGAACGGCTCGGCCACACCCGTACGCTCGTCGCGGGCGGCACGACGGCCGCCGCGGGCATGCTGCTCGGCGCCCTCGCGCCCTCGGTCTGGCCCACGCTGCTCGGCTTCACGGTGGCGGGCCTCGGGCTCGCGAACATCTTCCCGCTCGCCGTTGCGAGGGCGGGCGAGATCGCGGGCCCCGCCGGAGTCGCCGCCACCTCGACCCTCGGCTACGGCGGGATGCTCCTCGGCCCGCCCGCCATCGGCTTCCTGGCCGACTGGTTCTCGCTGCCCGTCGCCCTCACCACGGTCGCCGCGCTGGCCGCGGGCGCGGCGCTCATCGGGTACGCGTCCCGGAACACCGCGCCGGGGGAACGGCGCCCGGCGCTCTGAGCCCGAACGCCCGGTTCCGGCCGCCGGGCGTCCGGAGAGCGCGGACGGGGGCGGGTGGTCCCGCTCTTGTCCGCCGGCCGCGGCCCCTGTGACACTGGGCCGGGGAGGCGGGCCATGGGGCGGCGTACACAGGCGGACCGGGACGCGGTGACGGTCGAGATCGGTTACGCGCTGGTGAGCGCCCTCTTCGTCGCCGCGGTCGCCTTCGGGGTGATCGCCGGGCCGAAGCTGATGTTCAGCATGCCGTACGCCGTGGAGCGCGGGCTGCTGCTCGGGGGCTGCGCGGCGGCCGTGCCGGTCTTCGCCCTGCGGGTGGTGACCGTGCTGTGCCGGTTCTCCCGTACCCGCGGGGGCCGGGAGCGCTCTCAGCCGAGCCAGCCGGGACGGACGAGCCCCGACTCATAGGCCAGAACGACGAGTTGGGCCCGGTCACGGGCGCCGAGCTTCACCATCGTGCGGCTCACATGGGTCTTGGCTGTCAGCGGACTGACGACGAGTCTGCGGGCGATCTCCTCGTTCGACAGCCCGATCCCGACGAGCGCCATCACCTCACGCTCCCGCTCGGTGAGACCCGCGAGCACGCCCGCCTCCGTGGGTGCCTTGGAACGGGCCGCGAACTCCGCGATCAGCCGGCGCGTCACCCCCGGCGACAGCAGCGCGTCCCCGCCCGTCACCGCCCGCACCGCGCGCAGGAGTTCATCGGGCTCGGTGTCCTTCACCAGGAAACCGGAGGCACCGGAGCGGATCGCCTCGAAGACGTACTCGTCGAGTTCGAACGTCGTCAGCATGACGACCTTCACCCCGGCGAGCCGCTCGTCCCCGGTGATCGCGCGGGTGGCGGCGAGCCCGTCCCGCACCGGCATCCGGATGTCCATCAGCACGACGTCCGGGCGCAGTTCGCGCACCAGCCGTACCGCCTCGTCGCCGTCGGCGGCCTCGCCCGTGACCTCGATGTCCCGCTGGGCGTCCAGCAGGGCCCGGAAGCCCGCCCTCACCAGCAGCTGGTCGTCGGCGAGCAGTACGCGGATCACGGCGTCTCCTTCGGTGTCGTGCCGCCGGGCCGGCGGCAGGCGCGTTCGCCCAGGGCCCTCTCCGCTCCCCGGAGCCCCGGCTCCCGCCGGGTGGAGTATCGCCTTCCCCCCGGTCACGGTGTTTCCCTCGGCTGTACGGGGAGGTCGGCGCGGACCGCGAATCCGCCGCCCTCCAGGGGAACGGCCTCGATCGTGCCACCCAGCGCGGCCGCCCGTTCCCGCATCCCGGCCAGTCCGTTGCCGCTGCCTCCCGCCTCGGAGCCGGTGGCCGGGCCGTCGTCGTCGATCCCGAGGGCGAGACGGCCGGGCGCGTAGGAGATCCGTACCCGGGCGGTGCGCGAGCCCGAGTGGCGTACGACGTTGGTCAGGGCCTCCTGCACGATCCGGAACGCGGCGAGATCGGTGCCCGGCGGCAGCGCGTAGGAAGTGCCCTCCGTCGTGACGGTGACGTCCAGTCCGGCGCTCGCGGCCTGGTCGACCAGTTCGGACATCCGGTCGAGCCCGGGTGCGGGGGTACGGGGGGCGTCGCCGGGAGCGCGGAGGCCGGCCAGGACCTGGCGCACCTCGCCCAGGGCTTCCTTGCTGGCCGCCTTGATGGTGGTGAGCGCGGTACGGGCCTGCTCGGGGTCGTCGTCGAGGAGCGCCAGGCCGACACCGGCCTGGACGTTGATGACGGAGATGGAGTGCGCCAGCACATCGTGCAGTTCGCGGGCGATGCGCAGCCGCTCCTCGGCGGCACGGCGCTCGGCGGCGGCGGCCCGTTCGGCCTGGGCCCTGGCCCACTCCTGGCGGCGTGCGCGCACCACCTCGGCGGTGGCGAGCACGGCCACGAACCAGGCACCGGTGCCCAGGTCCTGCCCCCAGGAGGCGGCCGTGTCACCCCTCGGCGGGAGATAGGCGTACAGCCAGTGCGCGAGCACCAGATGCGCCGCCCAGAATCCGCCGACGGCCCACCAGGCGGCCCGGCGGTGTCCGGAGGAGACCGCGGAGAACGTCGCGACGACGAGGACGAGGAAGACCGGGCCGTACGGATACCCGGCGGCGAGGTAGACCGTCGTGGAGGCGGCGGTGCCGACGACGACGGCGCCGGGCCACCGGTTGCGCAGCAGGAGCAGGGCGGGCCCCACGAGCAGCAGCACCCGTCCGAGTGCGTCGAGCGATTCACGGGTCCCGGTCTGGCTCCGGGCCGCGAAGCCCGTTCCCACCAGGACGAACAGCGCCACCAGAAGGGTCGACGGCCAGGGGACCCGGGCGGCGGCCCGCCGTTCCTCCCACAGGCGCAGCGGCGGTGGCCCTCCGGCCCGTGCCCAGGGGGGACCTGGGCAGGTGAGGGTGCGCGGCTCTTCCATACGGTCACGCTAGACCCGGGCGGGCGCCCCGGCGTCCGCCCCGTGGGGCGATCGGCCGTACTCCCCGGGCAGTACACGCGGGCGGGCGAGTACGCGCGGGCGCACGCTGTCCGGTGACGCGCCGCTACAGGGCGGGGCGCAGGCCGATCTCCTGGGCGAGCCGGGAGGCGGCCTGGGCGAAGAACGCGTCGCGCTCCTCGACGACCCGGTTGAACTGACCGAACACCTCGAAGGAGATCAGCCCGAAGAGCTGTGCCCAGGCGGCCACCAACGTGACGACGACGGCGGGCGGCAGGCCGGGGGCGAGGTCCGCGGCGAGGCGGTGGGCCTCGGGGCGCAGTTCCTCGTCGAGCGGGGGAAGCGCGAGGCCCTGGGAGGCGTAGGCGTCGCGGACGATGGAGATCAGTACGCCGCCGACGCGCGCGGCCGGGCCGACGGTGTCCATGGGGGCGGTGTAGCCGGGGACGGGTGAGCCGTAGATCAGCGCGTACTCATGGGGGTGGGCGAGGGCCCAGGCCCGGACGGCCGCGCAGACGGCGGACCAGCGGGCGCGGTGGTCCCGGGGGTCTGGGGCGGCGGCGAGGGCGGATTCGGCGGCGGTGCCGACGGCGTCGTAGGCGTCGACGATCAGGGCGGTGAGGAGATCGTCGCGGCTGGGGAAGTAGCGGTAGAGGGCGGAGGAGACCATACCCAGCTCACGGGCCACGGCACGGAGGGACAGCTTCACCGCGCCCTCGGCCGCGAGCTGCTTGCGGGCCTCGTCCTTGATGGCGGCGGTGACTTCGACACGGGCCCGGTCCCTGGCCCCACGGATCGTGGTCATACGCGCAGTCTTCCATGTGTCGGAGCACTGATCAATTTCGAGAGCACTGCTCTGTGGATGGAGCGGTGCTCGTCGAGTGGGAGAGGCGATCTAAGAGGTGATCGGCGCACCGGAATGAGAGCGCTGCACTATTCCGAGAGCAGTGCTCTTGCTTTGGAGCAGTGATTCGTGCACACTGATCTCAAGCGAGAGCAGTGCTCTCGAAACAGATCACTGCACCGGCCGTACGCACGATCTGCCGTTCGCCAAGCACCACGGCGCACCGCCGTGCGACCCCCCGTACCGTGCCGACACCCGAAGCCCAGGAGCCCTCATGTCCCAGACCCACTACATCAAGCCCGGCCGCCTCGACAGCGTGTTCAACGGCGCGGTCGGCTGGCTCGCCCGGCGCGGCATCAGCCTGATGGGCACCGCCGAGCTGTCCGTCCGGGGACGTACGAGCGGTGAGTGGCGGAGCATCCCGGTCAACCCGCTCCCCTATGAGGGCGGCCCGTACCTCATCTCCGCACGCGGCCACTCCCAGTGGGTCCGCAATCTGCGCGCGGCCGGCGGGGGACGGCTCAAGCTGGGGCGTAGGACACAGGAGTTCACCGCGGTCGAACTGCCCGACGCGGAGAAGCCCGAGCTGCTGCGCATTTATTTGGAGCGGTGGGGCTGGGAGGTCGGCCGCTTCTTCGGCGAGGTGAACGCCAAGTCCACCGACGAGGAACTGCTCGCCGCCGCCCACAAGCACCCGGTCTTCCGGATCACGGTCTCGGGATGAGCCCCGGGGACCGCCAGGTGCCGACGGTGGTCTCCACCGACTACGGCAGCGGACCGGGGACCCCGGCGCGGGCCGGAGGTCAGGGCGGCGAACGGTGCGACTGCCTGCCGCCGCCTCGAAACCCGGGCCGCCCGGATACGCGCGGACCGGCGCCACCCTGGACGCGTAACCGGGGCCCTGCCCCGCACGGGCCACACGGCGGGCTCCCGGACCAGGCGGCCGGACCTCGGGGCCACGCGGCCGGGACGCACAAGCCGGTGCCCCTTCGCCCGCCCCGGATACGCCCCGCCCTGCCGGACCAGGACCAGGACCAGCACCTCCCGGCCGGATCCGCCGACGCGTCGGCCCGGGTCGCCACCTCTCCCCCGGCGCCCGGGTGCCCGATACCCGTCCGGCTCCCGGCAGGGGGTGCCGCTCCTTCCGGACCCCCGCCCCGGCCGGCGTGCCATCCCTCCGTGCTACGCCTCCGTGTCCCGGCCCGGTTGCCGTTCCGTCCCCGGCTTCGAGTCGGACCTCGACCCCGGCTCCCGCTCCGACTCCGGCTCCGGGTCGGCCTTCGGCTGGGAGACCGCCACCCGGCGGTCCAGCGTCTCCAGGGCCCGGCGAGCCACCCCGCTGCCACGCACTATCCCCGCCAGCGTCGTCGACCCGCGGGTGATGTCGGCGAAGACCCGCCAGGCCGGGCGCAGTCCTGTGATCGCCGCGTGGATCAGGCCCGGGCGGCGCTCGAAGACGGCGAGCATCCGCCGCCCCACGGCCATCTCGACACCCAGGCCCGCCTTGATGGCGAAGGCGTAGTTCAGCGCCTGCCGCCGCGCGTCGACGGCGTCGTGGGACTCGGCGATCCGCACCGCCCACTCCCCCGCGAGCCGGCCCGAGCGCAGCGCGAAGGAGATCCCCTCACGGGTCCACGGCTCAAGCAGCCCCGCCGCGTCCCCGCATACCAGGACCCGGCCGCGCGAGAGCGGTGAGTCGTCGCTGCGACACCGGGTCAGATGGCCGGACGAGATGGCCGGTTCGAACCCGGCGAGCCCCAGCCGGGCGATGAAGTCCTCCAGATAGCGCTTGGTGGCGGCGCCCTCGCCCCGTGCCGAGATCACACCGACCGTCAGCGTCCGCCCCTTGGGGAACACCCAGCCGTAACTGCCGGGCATCGGGCCCCAGTCGATGAGGACACGGCCCGCCCAGTCCTCGGCCACGGGCTCCGGGACCGGGATCTCCGCCTCCAGACCGAGATCCACCTGATCGAGTTTCACCCCGACATGCGCTCCTATCCGGCTGGCGCTGCCGTCGGCGCCGACCACCGCGTGCGCCAGGATCGACTCGCCGCCGGAGGTGACGACGGCGACCGTGCGCCGGTCCGGTACGGCGGGGCCGTGCTGCTCGACACGGGTGACGGCGACTCCGGTACGGAGGGTGGCGCCGGCCTTCTGCGCGTGTTCCACGAGCAGGGCGTCGAAGTCGGGCCGGTTGATCAGCCCGAACAGCATCTTCCTGGAACGCCTCGTACGGGTCAGTCTGCCGTTCAGGGAGAAGGTGACCGCGTGCACGCGGTCGCGCAGCGGCAGCTCGAACCCCGGCGGCAGGCTGTCGCGGGACGGGCCGATGATCCCCCCGCCGCAGGTCTTGTAGCGCGGCAGTTCGGCCTTCTCCAGCAGGAGCACCCGGCGTCCCGCCACCGCCGCCGCATAGGCCGCGGACGCCCCAGCGGGTCCCGCGCCGACGACGACGACGTCCCACACCGGGTCGCTGTGCCCATCTGCTTCTGCCCCTGCCCCGGTGACACCGTTCTCACTGCTCACGATGTGGTTCTGCTCCCGATCCGACGCGTGCCCCATGGTCTCGACGGCATCCTACGGCGCGGCCGTCCCACAACGCTGTGGCAGGATCGACCGCGCATTCGCCGTACACAAACAGCACAACGCAGCACCCACGAGGAGCGTGCCCATGTCCGCCCATCCGATTGCCGGGACCGTCGCCTCCCTCCTGCCCCGGGCCAAGGCGGAGCTGACGGAACTGGTGGCGTTCGCCTCGGTCGCGGATCCGGCGCAGTTCCCGAGGAGCGGGTGCGAGGCGGCGGCCGGCTGGTGCGCGGACGCGCTGCGGGCCGAGGGTTTCCAGGATGTCGCCGTACTCGACACCCCGGACGGCACACAGTCCGTGTACGGGTTTCTGCCCGGCCCGGAGGGCGCGCCGACCGTGCTGCTATACGCGCACTACGACGTACAGCCGCCGCTGGAACCCGACTCCTGGGTGTCCCCGCCGTTCGAGCTGACCGAGCGCGACGGCCGCTGGTACGGCCGGGGGGCCGCCGACTGCAAGGGCGGGTTCATCATGCATCTGCTCGCCCTGCGCGCGCTCAAGGCCAACGGCGGTGTGCCGGTGGGCGTGAAGGTGATCGTCGAGGGTTCGGAGGAGCAGGGCACGGGCGGCCTGGAGCATTACGCCGAGGAGCACCCCGGACTGCTGACGGCCGACGCCATCGTGATCGGTGACTCCGGCAACTTCCGGGCCGGGCTGCCGACGGTGACGGCGACCCTGCGCGGTATGACCATGATGCGGCTGAGGATCGACACCCTCGAAGGCAATCTGCACTCGGGGCAGTTCGGCGGGGCCGCGCCGGACGCGCTGGCCGCGCTCATCCGCGTACTGGACTCACTGCGCGCCGAGGACGGTTCGACGACCGTGGACGGCCTGCCCGCCGACGAGACGTGGACCGGGCTCCGGTACCCGGAGGAGGACTTCCGCGGGGACGCGAAAGTGCTGGACGGGGTGGAGCTGATCGGCTCGGGCTCGGTCGCGGACCGGATCTGGGCCCGGCCGGCCGTGACCGTCCTGGGCATCGACTGCCCTCCGGTCGTCGGGGCGACCCCGTCGGTGCAGGCGAGCGCGCGGGCGCTGATCAGTCTGCGGGTGCCGCCCGGCCAGGACGCGGCACGGGCGACGGAACTGCTCTCCGCCCATCTGCGGGCGCACACACCGTGGGGCGCGAAGGTGTCGCTGGAGCAGGTCGGCCAGGGGCAGCCGTTCCAGGCGGACACCGGCAGCCCGGCGTACACGGCGATGGCCGACGCCATGCGGGCGGCCTATCCGGGCCAGGAGATGCAGACCTCGGGCATGGGCGGATCGATCCCGCTCTGCAACACGCTGGCAGCGCTCTACCCGCAGGCCGAGATCCTGCTGATCGGCCTCAGCGAGCCCGAGGCACAGATCCACGCCGTGAACGAATCGGTCTCGCCGGACGAGTTGGAGCGGTTGTCGGTCACGGAGGCGTTGTTCCTGCGCAACTACGCCGCGTCCAGGAAGGTGTGACGCGGCGGCAGGCCCGTGGTTGGGCGCCCGACGCCTCGTCGCGCTCCAGGTGCGCCCGGCGCCACGGCACCGGATCCGGTCTCGTCCCGCGCGGTCCCGTAGGGGGCTGAGTCCCGGGTACGACAGGTGTTTCAGGCGGCGGCATCACCCGAAGGGGTGAAGCCCGCACGGCGGGCCACCGGAACGGCCCGTGCCGGACGGCGTGTGCGCGCCGGGCGGTGGAGGCGACGCACCGGGCGGCGGGGCAGCGGGTCAGCCGATCGGAACACCTGCCTCCATGTTGAGCACGGTCCCCCGTTCACGGGCCCGCAGCGCCCAGCGGAGCCGTTCGTACCGGTTGGGCGGGAGCAGATGCGCGGCCTCCCGCTCACCGACGAACCGCCAGTCGCGCAGCTCCGATCCGGGCAGCCGTATGCGTTCCGCTTCCTCGCCGTTGAGCCTGCCGCCGTCGAAGATCAGCCGGAGACCGCCGAAGCCGGGTGGCCGGGGCGGTTCCCAGTCGACGACGAGCAGTCCCGGCACCCTCTCCAGCGCGATGCCCAGTTCCTCGGCGACCTCGCGCATCCCGGCGCGGGCGGGCGCCTCTCCCGGTTCCACGACCCCGCCGGGAAACTCCCAGCCGGGCTTGTAGGTGGGGTCGACGAGCAGTACCCGGTCCTGGTCGTCGAAGAGCAGCACCCCGGCGGCGAGGGTCTCGGCGGCCGGTTCGGGGGTCTGGACGATCTCGCAGACGGACGCCTCTCCCGTGCGGACGGCCTCGGCGATCCGGTGGGCGGTGCGGCCGGGGTCGATCCGGCTGTTGTCGACGACGAGCGCGTCGGCGCGGATCCAGCGGGTGAGCGCGGCGAGATAAGGCTCGATGTGGTCGTAGCACCACTGCACGCGGGCCGGTCCCGCGGGGTCCGCGGGCTGCCCGGCGGAGGTGGCGTCCAACTGTTCCCGCCGTTCCCGGACGGCGATCCGTTCACGCAGGATCGTTTCCTCCGGATGGAGCAGCACATGCCGTACGGAGATTCTGCGCGCGGCCAGACCGCCGAAGATCTCGTCCCGGTACTCCTGTCGCAGCAGTGTCATCGGCACCACCAGCGTGCCGCCCAGTTCGCCCAGCATCGCCGCGGCCGTGTCCACCACGAGCCTGCGCCAGATCGGCAGGTCCTGGAAGTCGCCCACTTCGTCGAGCCGCTTGGGCGGCAGTTGCAGACTGAGCCCCTCGCCGGTGAGTTCGGGGTCGTACAGCGTGCTGTTCGGGATCAGATCGATCAGTTCGCGCGCGGTGCTCGTCTTGCCCGCTCCGAACGCACCGTTGATCCAGACGATCACGGTTCCCCCTCTTCGATAGCCCACAGTGGATTGCCCGGAACACCCTGCCACGTAACGTGCGGAGGGCGTTCGGCGGTGGTACGTCCCGCTTCCGGGGGCGCTCGGCGGACGGCCGCGGTACGGAACGGGTCCCCCGGTACGGGAGGGTCCGGGCGGGCAGGGGCGTGGATCCGTCCAACCGGCGGGGTACTCGCCGTCCGCTCCGCCGATGCCGTGTCAACCCGGCCGGTACGCCCGGCGCTTGGGGCTCGTGGCCCGCGTTCGGGCAACAGCCGGTACCGCCGCCGGAGACGGCCGGTGACCCGCCCCCGCGCGCGGGTTCCGCGGCGCCCCGCCCGCCCCGCCCCCGCTCGGCCCGGCGCGTCAGGGAAGGCTGCCCACGACCGGGGGCCCGCTCGCCACTGTCCCGCCGGGTCTGCCCAGCAGCGCGGCCGCCGCCGCGCCGACGAGCCCGGCGTCGGTGCCGGTGAGGGCCGGGGCGACGGTCAGCCGCCGGACGAAGGAGAGCGTCGCGTACTCCCGGAGGCTGCGGCGCAGCGGGGTGAAGAGCACCTCTCCCGCGCCCGCCACTCCCCCGCCGATCACCGCGATCTCTATCTCGACGAGGGTCGCGGTCGCGGCGATCCCGGCGGCGAGCGCCTGGGCGGCCCGTTCGAACGAGGCGAGGGCGACCGGATCCCCGGCCACCGCGGCCTCGGCCACCGCGGCGGCCGAGGTGTCGCCGTCCGGTCCCGGCCGCCAGCCGCCCTCCAGGGCCCGCCGTGCGATGTTCGGCCCGCTGGCGATCCGCTCCACGCAGCCGCGCGCACCGCAGGGGCAGGGGTCTCCGTCGAGGTCGACGCTGATATGGCCCAGATGACCGGCGTTGCCGGTGGGACCGGGGTGCAGCCTGCCGCCGAGGACGAGCCCGCCTCCGACGCCGGTGGAGACGACCAGGCACAGAGCGTTGCCGTAGCCCCGGGCCGCGCCCTGCCAGTGCTCGGCGGCCGTCATGGCCACACCGTCGCCGACCAGCCGGACCGGGAGCCCGCCGCAGAGCCGTCCCACCCGGGACACCAGCGGGAAGTCGCGCCAGCCGGGGACGTTGACCGGGCTGACGGTGCCGGCGGAGGCGTCCACGGGACCGGCGCTGCCGATGCCGACGGCCGATATCCGCCCCCACAGGGGGGTGGCGGACAGTTCGGCGACGACCGCGCCGACGGCGGCCATCACCGTCTCGGCGCCCTCGTGCGCGGGTGTCGGACGCTGGGCCCGCAGACGTATACGGCCGCCGCCGTCCACCAGCGCGCCTGCGATCTTGGTTCCGCCGATGTCGAGCGCGGCGACGAGGTCGGTATGCATCGCTGTGGGATCCCCCGGGACACTGGTCGGACCTGCGGCTTCGGGAACAGTTTCTCCCGCCCTGACAACGTTGTCCAGGCCCTATGCTCGACCGCACACTCGCACATACCGTACGACGACAGGACTGCGCACTGTGGCCGATACCGACCGTTTCCCGTATGTCTCCACCCGCCCGCGGGGCCCGGAGTCCCGTTACGGGAATCGGCCCACCATGAAGGACGTCGCGGCCCGGGCGGGCGTCGGCCTCAAGACCGTCTCCCGTGTGGTCAACGGCGAGCCGGGCGTCACCCCCGACACCGAGCGCCGGGTCCAGGAGGCCATCGAGTCCCTGGGGTTCCGCCGCAACGACAGTGCCCGGGTGCTCCGCAAGGGCCGTACGGCCTCCATCGGCCTGGTGCTGGAGGATCTGGCCGATCCCTTCTACGGGCCGCTGTGCCGTGCCGTGGAGGAGGTCGCCCGCGCCCACGGCGCGCTGCTCATCAACGGTTCGAGCGCCGAGGACCCGGACCGCGAGCAGGAGTTGGCCCTCGCGCTCTGCGCCCGCCGGGTGGACGGTCTGATCGTGATTCCGGCGGGCCACGACCACCGCTATCTCGAACCGGAGATCAAGGCGGGGATCGCCATGGTCTTCGTGGACCGGCCGCCCGGTCGGATCGACGCCGACGTGGTCCTGTCGGACAGCTTCGGGGGTGCCCGGGCGGGCGTGGCGCATCTGATCGCGCACGGCCACCGCCGTATCGGCTTCGTCGGCGACCAGCCCCGTATCCACACGGCCGTCGAACGGCTCCGGGGCTATCGCACGGCCATGGAGGAGGCCGGGCTCGCCGTCGACGACTCCTGGGTCTCCCTCGGATCGACCGCGCCCGGCCGGGTACGCCCGGCCGTGGCCGGCATGGTCGCGGGCCCGGAACCGGTCACCGCGGTGTTCGCGGGCAACAACCGGGTGACGGTGACGGCCGTACGCGTCCTGGCGGAACACGGCCGTCCGGTGGCGCTGGTCGGCTTCGACGACATCGAACTCGCCGATCTGCTCGGCATCACGGTCATCGCCCAGGACTCGGCGACCCTGGGCCGCACGGCGGCGGAGCGGCTGTTCCGCCGGCTCGACGGCTTCGACGACGAGCCCGCGCAGACGGCGCTGAAGACGGTGCTGATCCCGCGCGGCTCGGGCGAGATCCCGCCGCCCGCGTAGCACCGGCGCCGGTGACGCGTGGGCCGGGACGGATGAGCCCGGACGCATGAGTTCGGACGGGGAACGGGGAGGGACCGGCCCGTCAGACCGCCCGGCGCTCGGCGGCGAAGCCCTCCAGTTCCGTACGGGTGAGCCCGGTGAGTCCGGTGACCTCGGCGGGATCGAGAGCGCCGCAGTCGAGCCCGCGGAGGAGATAGCCGCTGAGGGCCCTGGCGGTGGCGGGCTCGTCCATGACGTCGCCACCGGTCCGGCCGGCGTACGCGGCGAGACGGGCGGCGGCCCTGTCGAGCCCCTCGCGGTAGAAGGCGAACACGGCGGCGTACCGGGTCGGGAGATGGGCGGGGTGCATGTCCCAGCCCTGGTAGTAGGCGCGGGCCAGCGCGCGCCGGGTGAGGCCGTAGTGGAGGCGCCACGCCTCGTGCACCCGGTCGGTGGGGCCGACGGGCAGGACGTTGGTCGAGCCGTCACAGACGCGGACGCCGGTGCCCGCCGCTGCGACCTGCATGACCGCCTTCGCGTGGTCGGCGACGGGGTGGTCACTCGACTGGTACGCGGCGCTGACGCCGAGGGCCGCGCTGTAGTCGAAGGTGCCGTAGTGGAGGCCGGTGGCCCTGCCCTTCGCGGCCTGGATCATCCGCGCGACGGTGGCGGTGCCGTCGGCCGCGAGGATGGCCTGGCTGGTCTCGATCTGGATCTCGAAGACGATCCGGCCGGCGTCCAGGCCGTGCGCCTTCTCGAACTCCTCCAGCAGCCGGACCATCGCGGTGACCTGCTCGGCGTACGTCACCTTGGGCAGAGTGAGAACCAGGCCCCCGGGCAGGCCGCCGCCCTGCATCAGCCCCGTGAGGAAGATGTCGAGGGTGCGGATGCCCCGGTCCCGTACGTCCGCCTCCAGGCACTTCATCCGGATGCCCGTGTACGGGGCGGCCGTTCCCGCGTCCGGCCGGCCGGCGGCCTCCCCGCGGGCCTCGTTGACCAGCCGGGCCGCCCGGGCGGCGTGGCTGTCCTCGTCGGCATCGGTCCGGCCGCCGTAGCCGTCCTCGAAGTCGATACGGAGGTCCTCGACGGGCTCCCGCTCCAGCTTGGCCCGTACGCGGGTGTGTACGGGCTCGGCGAGGTCCTCCGGGAGGCCCAGGGCGGCGGCGAAGGAGGCGGCGTCCGGGGCGTGTTCGTCCAGTGCGGCGAGCGCCCGGTCGCCCCAGGAGCGGACCGTGTCGGCGCCGTAGACGTCACCCGGTACATAGACGGTGTGCACGGGCCGGCGGGTGCCAGGGTCTCCGGGGTAGCGGCGGGCCAGCTCGGCGTCGACCGGTGCGAGACCGGCGCCGACGGCCCCGGTGACCGCTCCGGTGAGGCTGGTCGCCACCTTCTCCTGCCGCCCCATCGCCATACCCTCCCATTTCCGCTGACCGGAATGATTCATCCGTATGGCGAAGTTAGTTGGCGCCTCGATCCCCGTCAATGGTGATCCGGAACGGCGGGGGCCGCGCGGCGGGTTTGCCGTGCGGCCCTGGGGCGGAGCGTGCGTGCGGGTCAGCCCTTGCGCTGGTTGATCTGCTCCGTCAACTGGGGGAGG
>NZ_JBITFN010000017.1:15325-175077 GCF_044456085.1 Streptomyces sp. NPDC051018 | reverse complement strand
TCAGCCACGTGATCATTCTGGCCTCGGCCCGCCACGCAGGGAACCACCCACGCGGCGGGCCGTCACGAGGCAAACATTGCCTGATACGGCACTAGATCCAGGATCCTAGGTCCTAGATCCGGACCATGAGCCCTCACGGAGTACTCACGGAGCCCTCAGTGAGTACTCCGTGAGGGCTCACTGAACGCTGCTTGACCTGCGATTTTGTGATTCACGGAGGGATCACTGATTGCTCCGTGAGGGCTCACGGCCTGACACCCTCACTCTCCGGAAGAGGTCTTCGGCGGCCGGGATGAATCCTGTGAAGGGCCCAGGATGGCGGTGCGGGCGGTCAGCGCCAGGACGCCCTGGGAGTGCATGGTCAGCCCCATCCGGTTCCAGTGGAAGATCACATGAAGGCTGAGGATCCGGCGCAGCCCCCGGTCGAGGGTGCCGAGTCGGACGGCTTCGGCGAGCGATCGGCCGGTCTCCCCAAAGGCGGCAACCCATTCCTTGATGGGTTCGAGTGACCCGCCGGGGCACAGCAGGCTGTCGTGGTCGGCTCGGAGGAGGGTTCCGATGTCCTCGGTGATGGCTTCGAGCTTCTCAGGGGGAATGGGGTTGACCGGGATGCGGTGCTCGTCGGTGATGACGCGGTGCCAGACGTCGGCCTGTTCGTACCATTCCAGGCCAGCGGCGCGCATCATCAGGGTGCAGAGGAGGACGGACAGTTCGCGGCGGCCGAGGGGGATGTCGTGGCGGTCGTCGATGCGGGGGATCTCCCGGCTGTCCGCGACGAACAGTCGGTGCGCGGCCGTCATGCCGGCCGGGCCACCGAAGGCCGTGGTCTCCGGTTCGTAGATGCCGGTCCACCACCGTTTGAGGAAACTCCCGCCCGGGGCGGTGAGCCGGTCGAAGCCGGCGGCCAGTGTGGTCCTTGCCGCCGAGTCCGTGGAGGTGAGCCGGATGCGGAGGCGCCAGCAGGGGTGCTTGCGCGTGTACCACCAGCCGTCGATGTCACCTGCGGCCTCGGCGGTACGCAGGAGGGGCATGATCGCGGCCAGGAAGGAGAACTCGGCCATCCTCCAATTGGCGAAGTGGAGGTTCACCTGCCACCACTCGGAGTCGGCCGAACTGCTCTGGAGGGCCTCGGTCCCCGCACAACGGAACAGCTCGACGGCGTCGGTGAGGTCGGCCGGGTCCATATCTGCCTTGCGGGCGGCCTCGGAGACGGGAGTTCCGGCAAGTACGTCGAGGACGGCTTCCGTGGCCTGGGACGGATCGGTCCGGGTCAATCGATCAGAAGACATGCGTCCCATCTCGAGGTCGGGGTCTGCTGCGCGGTAAGGGTGGTCAGGGCGAGCGCCGTACCCGCGTCACCGTTCAGAAAGCCTGGGTTCCGGTCTCCCGCAGGAGCTCGATCCCGGAATGCGGTGCCGAGGTGAGCGGGCAGAGCGCGGAGACGGGGGTCGTGCGCGTTGTGGGCGGCCCGGACGGCCGTTTGGTAGATGCCGGCCCATCCGTGGCAGAGACCGTTGTCCGTGATGCTCGCGAGCTGGATGGGGTCGGTGAGCGCCTGGTGGAGAGCGTCTTCATGGACGGCCTGAAGTTTCTCGTCGTTCAAAGCGATGCCTGCGAGCTGGCCAGCGCGGGCGATGCCGGTGGTGCCGTAGCACCAGCTCGGGCGGGCGGGTCCCGGCTGGTGGGGACGGCCGGTGGCGAGGTCGTGGCGGGTGAGGTGCTCCGGCCACCAGGGGCCGGTTTCGCTCTGCTGTCGCCAGGTGTCGAGGTGGTCGCAGATCGTACGGATGGCTGCGGACTGGCCGGAGACGGCGATGCCCCTGCGGAGGGCCTGGGCGAGGAGGAGCAGGGGGCCGGTGATGCCGTGGGCGACGCCGAGGTTGCCATGGCCGCCAGGGAAGTCGGCGGAGTGCTCACGGTTCGGGCCGTGGTCGACCCACCATCCGGGGACGCCTCGGTGGTCTTCGCCGAGCGGGCGGGTCAGAGCGACCAGGTAGCCGAGAACTCGCTCCAGAACCGTACCTCCGGGGTCGGTGCGGAGGAGGTAGGCGCCGACTCCGGTGAGTCCGTAGAAGACGTCGTACTCGGCGAACGAAGGCGGTTCTCCGTGGTGGATTCGTTCGAGCGCGGTATCGGTCCGGCGGTGGGCGAGCTCCGTGATGTGCCGGTGCAGGGTGGCCCGTGCGTCGGCGTAGAGGTGCTCGACGGGCGGGGGCGTTGTGCTGAGGAGGAAGGCGACGGCCGGCGCCCCGAGGAAGAGTCCGGTGGTATCGGCGGCGCTGACCTCTCCGGCCAGCGCTTCGGTGATCCAGTGGTGAGCGTGTTTCCAAGGTGTCAGGCCGAGGCGGGCGCGTTCGATGTGGAGCAGGGCGATTCCCGCTGATCCTTCGGCAAGGGACTGGGCTCGCCAGGGTTCGTCCGCGGGCGGCGGAACAGGGTCGGTCAAGCGGTCGGTGAGCTGTAGGAGGACTTCGGCGGCGAGGGCCGTCATCGCGTTTGCCTCCGGTATCGGTGGTGCAGCGCAGCGGTCCGGGCAAGTCGCGATGTGGTGGCTTCGGTGGTGGTGTCCGGGCCGAGGGCGCGAGCGTGGTGCTGATGGATCAGCGAGCGGGCGGTGGTCAGAGGCTCACGCTGGTCGATCAGGGCTCGCCGGTAGGCGCGGACGGCGGTGGCACGAGTGGTCCATGCGTCGGCGGCCTCGGTGCCGCCGGGAAGAGCGCTGAGCGCCGCCCGATATCCCGGAGTGGAGAGGCTGAGCGTCTGTTCGCGCAGGCTGCGGTCCAGTCGCCCGCTTCCCTGGGGTGTGTGCTCGATCAACCACTCCTCCCCCTGTTCAGGGGTGGCCGCGAGGTTCTGTACGAGGTCGAGGATGCCGGCCGCTGCCAGGGCCTGGGGTGAGAGGTCGGGATTCTGGTCGGTGAGACGGATCTGGGCGAGGACGGTCGCCGAGTCGGCGACGAAGAGCCTGTGGGCGGCATCCAGTGCCGGTCCGTGGCCGTACTCGCCCGGGTGTGGGCGGAAGTCGGTCAGGGTGAGGTTGGAGACCAGCGCCTTGTCGTGAAGGGAGCGGGCCCACTCATGGACGTGTTCGGCCACCGTCCCGTACGTGCCGGGTTCGATGTGGAGGACGAGGTCCAGGTGCGGCGCGGCCTCGGAGCGGCGGATGAACCACCACATCGGCGGGGTGTAGCCAAAGCAGCCGAGGAGGCGGGGCAGGTGCCGGACGAGGATTTCGTCGTAGCGCCGGGGGTGACCGTGAATTCGGGCGCGCAGGACGGTACCGGCACCCGGTAAGTGGGCTTCTCCCTTGGCGACCAGGACGGTCGAGGTCCGTGTGGGGCGCTCGCTCTCGTCTTCCGCAGGGACGATGTGGAGCGGTAGCCAGACCTCGTGGGCACGGCCGATCCAGCCATAGGCGTCGGTGCCGGGTGATTCGCGCAGGACCAGGCGGCCGGCTCCGTCGAGGTGGGTGCGGAGGATGTGGCGGTGGACGCTGTGGGTCAGGTCCAAGGGGAGGCGCTGGTCGTGTTCGGTCATGGTGACGTGCTCTGGGACACGGAGCCGCTCCCTCCAAGCATCGAAGGCGTGGTCCCATTCCTTCGTAGTGGCTGTCTGGCCCGGGAGGTCCTGGGCGGCGAGCAGCCAGCGGGCCGGAGTGAGGACGGTACGGCGGTAGCGCACCCGGGGCAGATACGGCAGGCGGGCGGCGGCACCATAGTCGAACGGCTTGTAGACGGCGTGCCGGGCCGTGGCGATCTCGGCGAGGAACCGGGCCAGCGGCGGGGTCTGGACTGCGGCTTCGAGGGCGTGCGGGACCCGGACGGTGATCGGCCTGCAGGTGGAGATCTGGACGAGGTGGAAGCTGCGGTCATCCGCGGTGACGGCGAGATCAGTGAGGGGTATGGAGCCGTCGTCCGACTCGCGGTGCTCGGCGAGCGGGATGACATGGGAGAGCAGGTGCGGAACACGGGCGACGTTCTCGTTGCGCCGTCGGCGGGGAGCGAAGCTGAGCTGCGCGGCGACCGCGCCGGTGCTGTCCGTGTACGTGGCGGCCAGCGCGTCCCGATGCTCTGTGGGGAGCAGGTGAGCGAAGCGGCCGGCCATGCTGCTGCCTGGTCTCGGTACACCGGTGACCAGAAGCTGGAAGTCACCCCGGGCGAGTGCCGCAGTGGAGGCGGAGTGGATTTCGAAGGCGACTTCCACGCGAGGGACGAGCGTCCGGCCGTCGGTGCCCGCGGCCTTGGCCAGAGTCTCCGTCACGGCATCGGTGAGGACCAGTTCGTCCCGGCCTGCCATGACGGTTTCCTGGACCATGCGGAGAAGGATTCCGTCCCGGTCTGTCAGTTGCTTTGGTGCCCGCTCGCGGACTGATCCGGTGTAGCCGGCGGGAAGGCCGAGGCCCGTGTCCGACACAAGGTCCAGGACGGGGACGAGCGTTCCGGTGCCGTACTCGGCGAGGAACTCGTGGTGGTAGTCGCGCCAGTGCTGGTAGCCGTACGGCTGCGGGGTGGTCCGGTAGAGCGCCGCAACGGCGCGCTGGGCTTCGTCCACCACCGGCTGAGGGATCGTGACCTCGCAGTCGAGGGCCGTGTCGACGAGAACCGGAGTCCGGGTGACTGAGGAGACCGTCTGCATCCGCGCGATCGTGGTGTCGAGGGTCGTACGGTCGGACCGCGTCCCGGACAGCTCCGAGTGAATGGAGTACAGCTCCCGCACCGTTTCCCGGACCTCGTCCACGGTCTCGGCGTCGGCCTTCCTCAGCTCGGCGCAGAGGTGATCGAAGGCGTCGACGGTGGTCATGGGTGCCCACAAGCTCGTGATGAGGAGGTGGTGCGAGACGAGTTCCTGGAGCAGGGTGTCGATCTGCCCGGCGACGGCCCGTGGGAACCGGGTGCGAAGGCGGTCACCTAGATCCCGGTACCGGATGGGATGCCGGGCCGCCTCCATCGCAGCCGCGAGCGAGCGCGTGTTCCATACGGCTATCTCTTCCGGCGCCAGATGCGGCGCACGGGCGTCGGCGGGCGAGCCGGGTGCGACGAGCCGGTCATCACGTATCCGGACCGGGGCATTGGCCATCACGGGCAGCCGGTCGCGGAGCCCGGGGCTTGCCTGGAGGCGCTGAATGATCTCGGTGAGCCAGTCGGCGTCGGCTCGGACCGTTGCCTTCGGCTTCGTACCCCAGCTCACCGAAGGGTCCGGCCCGACGAGGAGCGGGGCCGTACCGGCGAAGAGGCCCAGAGGTGTCGGGCGGTGCTGCCAGCGCAAGAGGTAGGAAGCGACCGAGAGCACGGCCCGACGAATCTTCCGGGGCTGAGTCTGCCGTCCCTCGACCACGGCCTCAATGGTCTCGCACAGCACTGGCGCGGTGAACCGAAGCGCCTCCTGTACGTCATCGCGCTGCCAGGTCCGGGCGAGCCAGCCCCGGAGGAGCACGGTGTTGTCCAGGTCCAGCGTGCGGGGCAATTCGGCGGTGCCCGTGCTCGTGGTGGCGCGGAGCAGGGCCACGCCCTGCCACCGGTGGCCGGCCCCGGTCGTGGCGGTCATGAAAGGGAATCCCTTCGGGCGGCGCGTGAGCGGGGAACGGTCCGGTGGACCGGGCCGAAGGCGGCCCGGTCCACCGGAGGTGCCGGGTCAGGCCGAGTCCTCCACGAACGAGTTGCAGGCCGAGGCCCCGCCCTGACAGGTCGGTCCGCAGCCGTCACCGGTGGAGCACATGAGCTTGCCGTACGGGTGTTCCGCGATGACGACCCGTACATCGAGCGGGGCGAAGTCGTCCTCGTCGAAGGCCATAGACGGTTCGGTCTGAGCCAGGATGGCGTTCGTCATGCCGTGCCCTTCCTCTCTTCTGAAGTGATGCGGGACAACCTGATCTCCGGCGGCTGAGCCGGGGGCCAGGCGAGGGAGATCCGGCTGTGCACCTTGTCGATCACCCGGTCGGCCGGGATCTGCTCGTCAGGGGTGCCGGCCGGATGGACCCGGATGACCGGGTTGGGGCCACCGCGCCGGTCGCGGGCCCAGTCACGGATGTGGTCCGCGACGATCTTGGCGAAGCCGGAGGCCGTCGGGCCGAGCGCATGGACGCCGTACTCGACGCCCTTGTCGTCCTCGGTCGGGCGGACGATGAGATAGGCGAAGTCGGCGCCGTCCACGGCGGCAAGGGAGAAGGACTTGTTCGAGGGGGCGACGATCCCGGTGTCCAGGTCGGGGTCGACCGTCATGACACAGAAGCCGGGCAGTGTGATCGCCAGGTGCATCTGGAGCGTGTCCACGAGTTCGCCGCGGCCGACGTCGACTCCGGTCCACAGCTCCACCCGCGGGGTGGTGACGGCGTTGTCGAGCAGGCTCGGATCGGCGGGCAGTCCGTCGTCGAACCGCAGCCCGATCGCCGGGGTCCCGGCGACGAGCAGCAGCTCCTCCTGGTGCCCGGACGAACCCTGCATGGGGACGAAACCGCAGACGAACGCGGATTCGCTCTCCAGGTGGTCGCCGATAAGGACAAAGGCCACGGACCGGGTCAGCCCGCGCATCCGCAGCGGTACGACCAGGCGTCCGCCCGGGGCGAGCCGCTCGGTCCACGCGGGCGGGATGTCCCAGGCGCCGGCGGTCACCATGACGAGATCGAACGTGCCGAGGTCGTCCAGGGGTTCCGCCGCGTCGACGCAGACCACCTGGACCCGGTCGTAGCCGTACTCGTCCAGCAGTCGGCGGGCCCGGTCCGTCACTGTGGAATCGATGTCCACGGTGACCACGTCACCGGCTACTCCGACCAGTTCGGCGAGGTAGGCCGCGTTCAGACCACCCGACCCGATCTCCAGCACCCTCATTCCCGGGCGTACCTGTGCCTGCTCCAGCATCATCGCCTGGATTTGCGGCGCGGAGACCGAGCTGAGCTGGACGCCGTGTTCGTCCGTCTTGGTGATGACGGCCGCGTACGGGGCGTACGCCTTCTCCAGGGTTGCCTCGGGGACGAAGGCGTGCCGTGGGACCTTCCGCATCACGGCCTCGACCTCCTGGGAGGCGATCGCGCCGTCGGCGACCAATTGGTCCACGACCTGGTTGCGCAACCGTGCGGCCTCGTCGGAGTCGACTGTCGTGTGGGTCATGAGGGTGTCCTTCGTTCGTACGTGTTCAGGGTGGGAAGAACCGGCCGGCGGGGCGCCGTCGGTGCCACCACGCCGGGACGCTATCGGCGGCCATCGGCCTGCCCCGGCAAACGACAGGGGCTGGCCGGAATGCACTGCGTCAGGTCGCGCAGTCTCCTATGGGTCCGACGAGCACTCATCGCCGCAGCAGACGGCAGCCGGCCCCGCCCCAGACGCGACGAGTTCAGTGCCGCGCTGCCCCGGAGACGCTGCCGTCACGGGGGCGAGACGGCAGGATGTCCGAAACCCGCTGCGGCGAGATTGGCCCGATAACGGAGTCAATCAGCGGGCACCGCCTCCCCGGGGCTTTCGCCTTCAGGAGTCCGGAGGGAGCACCACACCGAGGTGCGGTCGTCCGACAGTCCCCAGAAATCGGCGAACGCGTCAACCAGAAGCAGCCCCCTACCGGTCTGGGCGAGATCTTCGTCCGGCGCTTCGAGCCCGCCTTCGCCGATCTCGATCCGCGAGCCACTGCCGACTCTGAGCCAGAAGCGGCTGGCCGTGCACCACAGGCGCACCTCGACCTGGCCACGTCCATACTCGAACGCGTTGGTCACCAGTTCGGTGATCAGAAGGTCGGCAGTTGCGACGAGGTTGTCGGCTCCCCAGAGCCGCAGATGGGCTCGTTCGATTCGCCGGACCTCTCCGGGCCGGGATCTGTCCTCATCGGTGAGGGGGCGGCCTGGGGCCGTGGTCCGGTCGAAGTCGACCGCGAAGCCCTGCGCTTTCGGGTTCCGGAGGTTCCAGCACCTCACTCCTCGTCCGAGTGAGCACACCAACGCGGTGGGCTCCGTGAGGACGGACGCCGGTGACGCCTGTTCGTCGGTCAACAGGGCAACGTGTTTAGAGCGTTGAGCCGTACCTGTGGTCACTGTCCCCTCCCTCGGACTCGGAATCGCGGTGCTTCCGGACGGCGTGTGCGGTGAGCCGTGGGAGGAGTCTTGAGGTCGCGCGGGTCCAAGGGGACCGCCGAAGCGATATCGCTACGGCGATATCCATCTGTGCCTAGCCTGGTGCCGACGGACGGTTGGGGTGAGGCAGTGAGGCAGGGGCAGCTCATGAAGTCGTCGTTTCGCGTGTGCGACAAGTGCGGTCACGGGCTGAGCCAGTACAACCCCGACCCTCTGTGCGCCCCCTGTTCCCGGGGTGGCGACATCGCACGGGTCCCGGACCGGGCATGGCGTGACGAACAGGTCCGCAGAGCACTGTCCGCTTGGGATTTCGGCGAGTTACTGCGGCTGCTGCGTCGGCGGTCCGGTCTCTCCCAGATGGCCGTCCGCTCTCTGACGGGCCTCACCCAGTCGTTCATCTCGGACCTGGAGCGCGGCCGGAAGCATCTGGGTGGTGGCGAGGCCATCATCGACTTCCTCAACGGCCTCGGGCTTCCCGCGGACCTTCGTCCCCTGCTGCTGACCCCGTTCGGTGAACCGGGTCGGGCGGCGTCGAGCGGGCCTCTCGACCCCGCTCTGCCGTGGAATGCGGACCGTATGGTGACCTCACTTGAGTTCGCTGTCGGAGGTGTCATGAAACGCCGTGGGGTGCTGGCGCTGAGCGGGGCCGGCCTGACGCAGTACGTGCTGCAATCCACCATCGCGGCCCCCGAGGCCATGGCCTCGATGACTTCGAACGGCACCGGAGTCACCATCCCGCTGATCGCTTCTCTGGAGGCGACGACCGACGCACTCCGGCACATGGACGCCAGCAGCGGCAGCGGCAGTCTGGCGGCGACGTCGATGGGGCATCTGAAGATCCTCGTCAGGCTGCTGAAGCACGGTTCGTACGACGAGGCCCGGGGTCGTCGGCTGGCGGCGGCAACCGCGGACGCGGCAGCGCAGGCCGGCTGGTACATGTTCGACGGTGGCAACCACACGAAGGCGCAGAGACTGTTCCTCGCCGCGCTGCGAGCGGCCCATGCCTCTGGGGACTCCCGCCTCACCGCGGCGGCCCTTTCCTTCCTGGCCATTCACGGGTACTCCGTCGGAGATCCACGGGCCGCGGTCACCGCTGCCAGAACCGCGAGGCTGGGTATCAGCGACCGCGATGCCCCCGCCTTGCAGGCGATGCTTCTGACCCGGCAGGCCCGGGGTCACGCACGGCTGCGCGAGGAGTCGGCAGCCCGCGCGGCCCTGGAGGAGGCCAGGGTGCTGTGCGCACAAGGCCGTGGTGAGGACGATCCGGACTGGCTGTACTGGATCAAGCCGGGCGAGATCCTCGGTCAGACGGCGAGTTGCCTTCTCGACCTCGGCAGGCCAGGCGAAGCGGCGGAGTCCTTCGACGCCGCCCGGGATGAGCTGAGCCAGGAGGAGATCCGTACGACCGCCCAGTTCCTCTCCCGAGCGGCTACCGCTCATATGAAGACGAAGAACCCCGACGTCGGATGGGGCATTGCCGGGGACGTCCTCAGCCTGGTGGACGGCGTCCACTCCGCCCGCTTGGACGATCACCTCCACTCCATGCTGGCGGAGGTCCGGCGATTCGAGGACACCCCGGCGGCACGCGAACTCCTGGAACGCGGCGAATCCGTCATGTAAGGGCGTGCGGCGGCATGATTCTTGTCCTGTGGGACATCGACCGGACCCTTGTCTACGTCGGCGATATCGATCGGCTGGTGTACCGAACCGTCTTCGAGGAGGTCGTCGGACGCCCTCCGGAGCGGCTTCCGGCGAAAGGGACGGGTGTCACCATGCCGGTCGCGGTGAAGGAACTCCTCACCGTGAACGGTGTCCCCGGTGAGCAGGTGGACGCGTTCGCCCGGCGGATCATCGGTCTCATGCCCGGAGAGTTGGAGCGGCATCGAGGAAAAATGCTGACAGAGGGGCTACTGCTCCCCGGTGCGGCCGAGTCGCTCACCGCCGTGCGGAAGTCTCCCCGTCTTCTGCCGTCCGTCGTCACCGGAAATCTTCGGGCCAGCGCGGAAATCAAACTCTCGACATTCGATCTGATCGGCCTTGTCGATCCGGCGGTCGGGGGGTACGCGTCCGACGATCCTCATCGTCCGGCCCTGGTGGGCGTTGCTCAGGGGCGAGCCGGGGCCGCGTACAAGCACTTCTTCGACCGGAGCAACACCGTCATCGTCGGGGACTCGCTGGAGGACGTCCGCACAGGACGCGAAGGAGGGGCGCGGGTGATCGGTGTCGCATCCGGGACCACCTCGGCAGCCGATCTGGCCGACGCGGGCGCGGACCATGTCATCTCCGACCTCACCGACCCTTCGCAGCTTCTGCGGCTGATCGGACCCGGCGTCGAGTAGAAGCAGGGATCATCGAGGAGTCTGCCGCGCCCATCTATCACTGGCGGCCCGGCCCATCCAAGCCTCTCTTTCTCCGGACCATTCTCCTGTCACCTCAAGGACGGACGACAGGAACGCAGTCATGCCTCAGGCAATCTCACCGAACGAAACGGCCTTCTTGAGCCTGCCGCAGGCAGCCTCATATCTGGGACTCTCCCCGAACACCCTTTATGTCTGGCGTCACCGGCGTCAGGGACCGCCGAGCTTCCGCATGGGCCGTCGCGTCATGTACCGGATCACGGCGCTCGACGAGTGGGTGCGAGCCCAAGAGCTGTGCGATTCACGGTCGAACCCCTCTCTTGACCCGCTTCACCAAAAGCCTCAGGCCCGCACGCGCAGGGCCGCATAGCGGAACTCCCCCTCGAAAAATTCTTCAAAGAGACCTCCGGATGCGGGATAAGGACGGGCTCCAGCCAGCGTTCTGAACACCCACTCGGAAGGAATCACAGCACCAAAAGGGGAGCACCAAGCGCATGGCCGGTTACATAGAGGACCGATGGCAGAAGAAGCGGCGACCACTACGCTCACTTCATGCCCGGCGCGGGGCGGCGCGGTCTCGCGGCCATGGACTCCTGGCTCGCCGGTGATCAGCACAAAGTCCCTGAGAAGTCCCTGGCGGCCGGATGGGGCATCACTTCTACCCTGAAGTTGCAGGTCAACAGCATGATCAACTCGGCTGACGCCGTGAAGGTGAAGTACAAGGAGACGGCGCGGGGCGGGCTCGCGGTGAACATCATCGAGTGCTGACGGTATAGGCCCTGACCAGCGCTTTTTCATCTTCCGGCGCTGTCAGGGCCTTCCTCGCCCGCACGGCGGATCCACCCGCCGGGCCGGTGGTCGTACACGATGGCCCGGTGCGCTCAGACGGACCCGGTGAGAGGCGGCGCGGCGGCGATCACCTCGTCCAGTACGGCACGCGACGCGGTCAGCTCCTCAATCGCGCCGGTCAGCCGCTCCCGCGCGTCGTTGAGGTCGACCATCATCTCCGCGCACGTCGGGACGAGCTTCTCGCCGTCGTCCCGCATACACGGCAGCACCTCGGCGATCAGTGCGGTGGGCAGCCCGGCCGACAGCAGTGTGCGGATGCGCCGCACCAGGTCCACGTCGCCCTCCCCGAAGTCGCGGTATCCGCTGGACCGCCGCTCCGGATGCAGCAGACCTTGCTGTTCGTAGTAGCGCAGCAGTCGTTCGCTCACGCCCGTACGGCGGGAGAGTTCCCCGATACGCACTGTGCCCCCAGCGGTCGTCCCACGCCTTGACCTTGACATTGATGTCAGAGTTTACCGTTCGTGCGGACAAGTCACTGCTCAGTGGTGGTGGTGACGCAACACGCGGGCAAGGGGAGGCACACCATTGACCAGCGAGAGCGCGCCGCCGCGCGCCGGAAGGCGGGAGTGGTGGGGACTGGCCGTACTGGCCCTGCCCACCTCGGTGCTGGCGATGGACATGACCGTCCTGCACCTCGCCACACCCACCATCAGCCGGGACCTCTCCCCCACCGGCGGCCAACTGCTGTGGATCCTGGACATCTACGGCTTTCTGATCGCGGGCTTCCTGATCTCCATGGGCACCCTCGGCGACCGCGTCGGACGCCGTCGGCTGCTGCTGATCGGAGCCACCGCCTTCGCCGCCGCCTCGGTGGTCGCGGCGTACGCGCCGAACGCCGACATGCTCATCCTGGCCCGGGCGTTGCTGGGGGTCGCCGGAGCGACGCTGATGCCCTCCACTCTGGCCCTCATCTCCACCATGTTCGCGGTCCCCGCCCAGCGTGCCGTCGCCATCGCCGTCTGGATGGCCACCTTCATCACCGGTGAGGCCGTCGGCCCCCTGGTCGGCGGGGCACTGCTGGAGTTCTTCTGGTGGGGCTCGGTCTTCCTCATCGCCGTCCCCGTGATGCTGCTGCTCCTGATCACCGGTCCCCTGCTGTTGCCGGAGCACCGCGAGACCCGGCAGACCGGCCGTTTCGACTACGTCAGCGCCGCACTGTCGCTGGTGGCACTGCTCTCCCTGGTCTACGCGGTCAAGCGGTTCGCCGAGTCGGGCGCGGGTCCGGCGCCGCTCGGCTTCGCCCTCGTCGGCCTGGCCGTGGGCACGGCCTTCGTACGGCGGCAGCACCGTCTGGACGAACCGCTGATCGACCTCGGTCTCTTCCGCGTCCCGGCGTTCAGCGCCGCGCTGAGCACCCAGATGCTCGCGGTCTGCGGCCTCGCTGGCACCCAACTCCTGCTGATGCAGTACCTCCAGTCCGTCCACGGCCTCTCGCCCCTCCGGGCCGGTCTGTGGACACTGCCCGCCGTCGGCATCGGGATCGGCGGCACGCTGCTGGCCCCGCGCGTGGTCACCCGGGTCCGGCCGGCCGCCGTGGTCGGCGCCTGCCTGACCCTGGCCGCGCTCGGCGCCGCGCTGATCGTGCCGGCGGGGCCACGGGACGGCCTGGCCTGGGCGATCGGCGGCTTCACCCTGCTGTATGCCGGCATCACCCCGATCCTCGCCCTGACCACCGACCTCATCGTCGGCTCCGCCCCGTCCGAGCGGGCCGGCGCGGCGTCGGCCGTCTCCGAGAGCGGCGCGGAACTGGGGCTCTCCCTGGGCATGGCGCTGCTCGGCAGCCTCGGCCTCGCCGTATACCGGCGGCGACTCACCGACAGCGCGCCCGCGGATGTGGACGACGCCACGCTGAGCGAAGCCCATCACACGATCGGCGGTGCCGTCAGTGCCGCGGAGGACCTCCCGGAGCCGGCCGCGGCGGCCCTCGTCGACGCGGCCCGCTCCGCCTTCACCAGCGGCCTCACCACCGCGGCGGGCCTCACCGCGGCCGTCCTGCTCGCCACGGCGGCGCTGGCCGCCCTGATGCTGCGCGGCGTTTCGACCGTGGACCACGGCGAGAAGGAGGCCCGGTCCGCGCCCCCGGACCCGGAGCGGGTGGCGGCGCGCGGCGACTGACGCTCCCGGCGGTGTCTCACGGGGCCTCCGGAGCCCGCGTCGGGGGCTCCGGCGCCCTGTGGACCGCCGCCGGCCGGGCGGTGAGAGAGGAACTCCCCGCGCAGCCGGGGATGGTCCCGGGGCCGTACCCTCGGCCGCGACGCGGTCTGTGTCCGGATGCGCAACCGGCACCAGGACGGGGGACCGGAAGCGGGACCGGAAAGGGGGAGGGGATCCGATGACGGCCCGGCTGCTCGACGAGGACGGCGCCGAGCCGAGAATCGCCTACTTCACCTTCTGTCTGAGCGGCCTCGAAGACGGCGCCGACCCTCAGTCGGCCGCCCTGGCGGCGAGCCCGCGCGCACGCTGGACCGTCCTCGCCGGGCCCGGCGGGGCCGTCTTCCAGAGCGCGACGACCGACCACCACCCCTCCGTGCGCCTTCAGCAGTGGAGCGCCGAACCGCCCGTGCCCGAAGGTGAGTGGGACACTCTCGACACCGTCCGGTTCCAGCTCGGTGCCCACGGAGAGATCCAGCTCGTCGAGCGCGACGGCCGCCCGGTCTGCGAGGTCCTGGACCTCGGAGGCCCCGGCACCTACCGGCTGCGCGCCGCCAGCCGACACCGCGCGGCGGCCCAGGAGCGGCACACCGCGGGGGAGATGTTCTTCCGCGGCACCGAACAGTGGCTCATCCAGATCTGGCCGCTCTGACCACCGACCGCCGAGGCCCGAGCCCGCGGGCCCGGACGGCGTAGCCGCCGGTGATCACCGGGGGCGGGCAGGGGTGTGGCCGATGGCCAGGACATCGGCGAGGAGCCGGCGGTGCGGTGCAACGGGCGCGGAGGATGTCGGCGACCGAGGCTCGTCGGCGGCGGGGGAGCAGTGGCCATGCTCTGCGCTATTGCGCCCGTACCGCCGGGCGGGGCACTATGCGGCTTCCCGGCCGACGCCGCGCAGGCGGCGGCTGCGGCCGCGGTCCTGAGGTCCGGCGGCCCGGGGCCCCTGGGGGGCAGGGCCGTGGTGTGTTCCGGGCAGATGAGGAGTGGTCCTCCAGCGACCGGCGGGTGCGTGCCGGGCAAGCGGGTGCGTCACTGGACGTAGTTGCAGTTGTGGTTGCCCGAGCTTGAGGTGTAGTCGCAGATCGCGAACTTCATGTTCCTCACCGCGGGGTGGTAGTCCGAGACATGGCCCGTGCCGGTGCTGCCGCTGGAGGCGATCGTCGTCCACGGCTCCTGCCTCCAGCCGCCGGAATCCCGCACTTCGTACTTGACGCGAAGGTGCGCGACTCCCCCGCCGGTGCCGCAGGAGTCCAGGGCATACAGGTTGTAGCCGGCGTGGTAGGTGCCGTGGGGGTTCGGCGCGGGGTTGAGGTGGTAGGTGTAGTCGCCCGAACCTTCGGAGCAACCGCTGGCGCTCGTTCCTTCGATGAGCCATTGCGCTCCGGCCCCACCCGCGCTCGCGGGGGCCTGGGCCACGCCGAGGGCGAGGGCCGTCGCGGCGAGGGTGACCGCGAGGCGGGTTCGTGTCCCTGAACGTCCGAGCATGACGCCTCCTGATACCGAAGGGGATTGCCAGGGCATCAGGATGCGGGCACAGACCTACCGGACTCCATGGACATCCGTGCACATCTCCCGGAGATCCCCGCACAGGTACGCACCCTTCCGTCTCTGCCGGACGAACTCCCCTGCCCGCACCGGAGGGGGCGGACAGGGAGCGTTCGTACGGGTGCGGGGAGCCCGCCGTCAGGGCAGCGGTCGGAGAGGCAGGCGGTCAGCGGGGCAGCGGGCCCCGTACCGGAACCGGGACCCTGGTGGACTTGCGGTGCTGCTGGGGCGGGTTCGCCTCGCAGGCGGTGTCCTTCGACGGAAGGCGACCGGTCGTCAGATAGGTGTTGGCGACCCGCTCGGCGCAGTCGCTGACGAACGTCCCGTACACGCCGTGGCCCTCGCCCTCGTCGACCGTCACCATGCGGGAGCCTTCCAGCGCCCGCCTCAGCCCGTAGGCGTACGGAAGCGGGGTCTGCGGGTCCCATTCGTTCTGGAGGATCAGCGCCGGGACGTCGTTGTCGATCGCGGTGGCGGGCTCCGCGGTCCTCCCCCAGAACGCGCAGGGCGCGATGTTGGAGGCGTAGTCCCCGTACAGCGGATAGCGGACGGCGTCGGTGACCGCCTCCTGCCGGTAGCTCTCCGGGTCCTTCGGCCAGGGCGCGTCGCCGCAGACCACGGTCCAGAACATGGAGGTGGCGTTGTCGTCCCAGGGGTAGGGGGCCGGCAGATCAGGGGTCGGCTCACCGGCCGCGGCCTTCTTGAGGTTCACCACCCACTCGGCGCCGAGGCGCGCCGTGACGAACGTGGTGCGCAGCGCGGCCCGGAGCCGGGTGCCGCTGTAGCGGGTGCCGCCGAGGAGGACGGGGTCGCGGTCGGCCCGGGCGACGAGTTCCCAGAAGGTACGGGAGACCTCGGCCGGGGTGTCGCCGAGGCCGTACGCGTCCGAACGCGCGGCGGTCCACTCGGTCCACCGCGTGAACGCCCGCTCCGCCCCGGGTGCCCAGGACTTGAAGCTCTTGTGCCACGCGCCGGCGGGATCGGTCGCGCTGTCGAGGACGAACCGGTCTACGCGCCGGGGGAACAGCTGCGCATAGACCGCTCCGAGATAGGTGCCGTACGAGTACCCCAGGAAGCTGATCTTCCGCTCTCCGAGCGCGGCCCGGATCACGTCCATGTCCCTGGCGGTGTTCCGGGTGGTGAACTGCCTGAGGGTGTCCTCGCCGTACTTGTCGTGGCACTTGTCCGCGATGCCCCGGGTCAGCGCCACATGGCGGGCGAAGGTCTCCGGCTTGTAGGGACGTTCCCCGTCCAGTTCCTCAGGGGTCAGTCCGCAGGTGATCGGCGTGCTGCTGCCGACGCCCCTCGGGTCGAACCCGATGAGGTCGTACCGCTCCCGTACGGAGGCGGGAAACGCGTCGTGGAGATACGCGGGCATGTCCAGGCCCCAGGAACCGGGGCCGCCGGGGTTGATCAGCAGCACGCCCCGCCGCTTGGCGGGGTCGCTCGCCGCGATCCGGGATATCGCGATGTCGACCTGTGCGCCGTGCGGACGCCGGTAGTCCAGCGGCACCTTCACCGAGGCGCATTCCAGTGAGGGCGGGAGGTCGGGGCGGCACGCGCTCCAGCTGACCTTCTGCGCCGCGTACGCGGCCGTGGGGACCGCGGACCGGGCGGGTGAGGCGGTCGCCGGGGCCGAGGCGAGGGCCGGAGCCGTCGTTGCCATCATGCTCACCGCGAGTACGGGAGCGAGACGTCTTATCTGCACGGTGGGGGGTCCTTCCGTTCGGCGTGCGAGACAGGCCGGCCCCGTGGTGACGGGCCGGCCGCGCACATCATCCCCCGGAGAGCGCTTTCCCCAACTCCACCTCGGGGACGGGATGTTCACCCGCCTTCCCCCGCCGGAAGAGACGGTTCTCCGTGCCGGTACGCGAGCGGGCGGCCGCCACGGAGGCGACCGCCCACAGCGGTACGGAGAGCATCGCGAGCCCTCCTTGTCCACGGGACCGGGCGTACCGGCGGCGCCGGGCCGGCAACCGGGTGCGGCGGCAGGGTCGGCATCACACGTACGGCCCCATCGGTCCGGCACCCGTCACCGTGCTGACGCCGCCCCTCACCGGCGGAACGGCCGCGTGGACGGGCCTCGGTCCGGAGGGTCACAGCCCCGCGGAGGCCGCCGGAGAACCGCGGCGGCGCCGGCGACGGCAGCGAGGACGACCCACGCCGAGCCGGACCGCGCCGAGCCGCCGGCTCTCGCCGACGGAGGTTTCGGCACCCGCCCGGGTGGTTCCGTCAGCTCTTGTTGAGGGAGTTCCAGAACTCCTCGAAGCTGAGCACGCCGTCCCCGTTGGCGTCCTTCGTCTTGATGACCGCTTCGGCGACCGGCTCGGTGACGTTGAAGTCGCCCAGCTGCGCCATCACGCTCTTGTACTCCGCCGCCGTGATCAGACCGTCGCCGTTGAGGTCGTACCGGTCGAACGCCCTGCGGGCCTCTTCCTTGTCCACCACTGCTCTCGCCCCTCCTTGGTACGTCATGTGACGAAGGTCAGATTAACCGCAGAACCCGCCCCGCCGGTTCCAGGGTGGGCAGGGCACGATGGCCGTATGTGCGATGAGCTGGGGCGGATCCTCAAGGCGGCGGAGCGCGGGGAGTTCCCCGCGCCGGACGGGACCACGACCGTGATCGGGCAGCCGGACGCGCGCGACGCGGGTGTGCTCGCCTTCACCGCCCACTCGGTGGTCTTCACGGACGAGGATCCCGCGTGGATACGGGAGCGGCTGGCGGCGGCTCCGTCCGATCCGCTGGCCGCGGCGATGAACCCGGTGTTCCTGGCGGAGCTGCTGGCACGCACCGGGCGCGTGATGGGCACGATCGACCTGATGACGGTGGCGCGGGCGCTGCCCGGCCCGCCGGAGGTGGAGCTGCGGGAGATCGCGGACCCCGGGCACACGAGGGTGGCACGCGCGCTGGCGTACCGCGACGGCGTACGGGTGTGGGCGGCCGACGGCGGGGTGCTGGTCCTCGGGCGGGGCCTCGCGGGGCGCTGGGAGTGCGCGGTCGAGGTGGACGAGGACGCCCGGGGCCGCGGGCTCGGGGTGGCGCTGGCGCGGGCGGCCCGGCGGCTGGTGCCGGACACGGCGGTGTGGGCGCAGGCGGCGCCGGGGAACGCCCGCAGCGTGCGGGCGTTCCAGCGGGCGGGGTTCCGGCCGGTGGGGTCGGAGGCCCTGCTGTCGGCTACCTGGAGCTCCTCGTAGCGGGGATGGCAGCGGGGATTCGGGCGGCCGGGACCGGGGTGCCCGGGGCCGTGGCCGAGTCGGACGCCGGGGCCGGGCCTGTCGGGGAGGTCCGGGCCAGGGTGGCGGCGGTGACCGGGTAGGTGCTCCGCCACGGCACATAGTGCGGGTTGTCCCGGCACTCGTTCATGATCTCGGTCTTCCTGGCCTTGTCGACCGGGCAGACCCCGACGATGAACTCACGGGCGATACCGCCGGGGAAGGCCACCTCGACCTGGTCGGCGTACTTGTGCGTATCGCCGATGGTCTTGTTGACGTCGACTCCGCCGGGGGCGTCGATGTAGTAGTTCCAGCCGCTCTTCCAGGACTTGTAGAGGTCGTGGTCGTACGTCGTCGAGACATACGGGGAGGGCTGGTTGACGAGGACGTACTTCTCGATGTCGTACTGGCCGTCGAGCGGGGCCTTGGGGTGGAAGCCCTCTTCAAAAACGATCTCGGGGCCACGGCCGTCCGAGCGGTAGAGCTGGCCGCAGGTGGTGCGCCAGACGGGGTCGGGGGTGATGCGTTCGATGTCGGCGCGGTGGTCGGCGGCGGCGTACAGACGGTCGGCGACCGCGGGGCAGGAGTTGGCGGGGGCGGCCTTGACGGCGCTCGCCCCGGTCGCGGCGGCCGGCCGCGGTACGGACCACTCTGCGGGTCCGGTGGCGGCGGGTCCGGTGGCCGCCGAGGTGGCGGCGGGGGCCAGCGCGGCGGACAGGGTCAGGGCGAGTACGGCGGCCAGGCGCCGCGGTCGGGTGGTCATCATGATGATCACCCTGTCGGCCGTGCGGCACCGGGCCGGGCAACCTCACCCGTGGGTGGGCGGGTTGTGCGATGGGGTGACGGGGCTCCGGAGCGTAGGGCCCGGCGCGCGTCCGGGCCGTACCCGTCCCGGGGCGGTCGTACGGCCGGGCGACGCGAGCCGTCAGCGGAAGACACCCGTGTGGCCGAGCGAGTAGCGGCCCGGCTGCGGATAGACGGCGAGCCCGTGGGGACCGCTCCCCACGGGGATCCGGGCCAGCTGCTTGCCGGTCTTCGTGTCGATCGCGTACACCTCGGAGTCGTAACGCCCCGACAGCCACAGCACCTTGCCGTCCGCCGAGACCCCGCCCATGTCGGGGCTGCCGCCGTCGGGCAGCCACCACTTCTTCGTCAGCCTGTTCTTGGTGAAGTCGAAGATGGAGATGGATCCCTCACCCCGGTTGGGGATGTACATCTCCTTGGAGTCACGGCTGATGTAGAGGCCATGGCAGCCCTTGCCGGTGGGCAGCAGGGTGGGCGTGGTGAACTTCTCGCCGTCCAGCACCCACATGCCGTGCGCCATCATGTCCGCGATGTAGAACGTCTTGCCGTCCGGGGAGATCTTCACGTCCTGTGGCATCGCGCCCTCGAACGGCAGCTTCTGCTGGCCGACGACCTTCATCTTCTCGGTGTCGACCTTCAGCAGCTCCCCGGAGAACTCGCAGGAGACGACGAAGTACCGGCCGTCGGCGGAGAAGTCCGCGTGATTGACGCCGAAGCAGCTGACCGGAACCGTCTTCTTCCGGTCCATGGTGTGCGGGTCGCGGAAGACCAGTTCGCGGTCCATGGAGGCCATGACGACGGCGTACTTGCCGTTGGGCGTGAAGTAGAGGTTGTACGGGTCGTGGACCTCGACCGCCTTGCCCGCCTTTCCGGTCGCGGGGTTGATCGGGGTGAGCGTGTGGCCCCGGTTGTTGTTGACCCAGAGCGTCTTGAGGTCCCAGGAGGGGACGACGTGCTGGGGCTGGATGCCGACGGGGATCGTCTCGACGATCTTGTAGGTGGCGGGGTCGATGACGGAGACCGTGTTGGAGTTGGTGTTGGGGACGTACACCTTCGACGGGAACTTCCTGACCACGGGCGAGAGCCGGCCCGGCCGGTCGGCGGCGTAGATGTCCTTGGGGTCGGTGACCGGGGGCATCCCGGGCAGTCCGGCGGGGGCCTCCGACCGCTTGGGCGCGGCGACGCCCGCCTCGCCCGCCTCGGTACCGTCGGCCCGTACGCTCCGGTCGCCGCCGCTGCCGCAGCCGGCCAGCACGGCGATCAGGGCCCCGGCGAACAGAGCGCCGGTCCACCGGGTCAGTCTCAGGGGGGTTCTCGGGTGCATCAGCTCAGCAGCTCCGTGGTGGTCACCGCGCGCAGTCCGCGCCGGTGGAGGTCGTCGAGGAGGGGTGGCAGTGCGGCGACCGTGTCCGCGTAGCCGAAGTGGAGGCTGACCACCGATCCGCGCTGGATCTGCCCGGCGACCGTACGGGTCACGGCCGTGGCGCCGGGCGAGGTGGCGTCGAGGGAGTCCAGGTCGTACGAGAGGACGTGCGGGTATCCGGCGCGCCGGGCGAGCCGGACGACGAGGGGGGTCGCGTACTGCGTACGGGAGGGACGGAACCAGGTGCCGATGGAGCCGGTGAGTCTGCGCAGCCGCTCGGCGCAGCCGGTGATCTCGGCGTACGCGTCGGCCTCGGGCATCTCGTTGATCGTGAGGTGGCGCCGGGTGTGGTTGCCCAGGTCGTGGCCGCCGTCGAGGATCCGCCGGGCGAGGCCGGGGTGCTCGTCCAGCCAGTCGCCGACGGCGAGCACGGTGACCCGGGCGCCCGCGCGCTCGGCCTCGGCCAGCACCGCGTTCGCGGTGGCGGGGTCACCGGCACCGTGGAAGGTGAGGGCCACCCGGTCGCCGTCACGGGGGCCGTGGGTGATCTGCGCGGGCTGCCCGGGGTAACGGCGGGCCGCGGGCGCCGCCGTGGTGGTACGGGTGTCACGGGCACGGCCAGGTGACGGCGTCGGGGATAAGGCGGCGGGTGCCGCGGGCGCGGCCGGGGCGGGGCCGCCGTCGTCGGCGCAGCTCGTGGCGAGAGCGGCCGCGACGGCGACCCCTGCTCCGGCGCGCAGCGCACGGCGGCGGTCGATCGGGGTCACGGGAGAGGACAGTAGACACGAAATTAGATAAAAGTAACGATTGCCCCAATTCAGGTAGTTTTGCGGGGTCGCGGGGACCGCTCGGCATGCACACGGCCAGACGGGTCACCGAAATGTTCGCCACTGGCGGACACGGGCCGACATTTGCCAGGTCGCCCGCCCTCCCTGCCTGTGATTGAGGTTCAATTTGCCCTTGTTTGCGAGCTAAGCCCGAGTCAGCGATTTGGGTGCGGCGGGCCGGTCTGTCATAGTCGGGAGCACGACCGCCTCCGACCCGGGCTCGGTCGTCAACAGCGGCCGTGGAAACACCCCCCATTCCACGGCGCTCCACAGAAGCCCCCGCGACGCGCCGCACCCGGCCGATACGGGGGCTTCTGTGCATACGCGGGCGCGTACCGGTGAACACGTTCTTCCGGGCGGACCGGCGGCCGCCGCGACGGGGCCGACCGGCCGGTCAGGAGGTGGGGCGTGCGATGCCGGGCAGTGCCGGGCTCCGGGGCGTGGGCCCGGGGGCCGTGCCGGACCTCCGGCAGCCGGGGGCGGTACCGGGACAGCCGGGGGTGGTACCAGGACGGCCGGGGGTGGTACCAGGACGGCCGGCGGGGCTACCGGGACGCCTGCGATGCCGGGCGGTGCCGGGATTGCGTCAGCCGGGCGGGGAGGCCGAGTGGCGCTGGGGTACCCGCATCTCGAACCAGGTGGTCTTCCCGCGCGGGAGCAGATCCACGCCCCACCGGTCGGAGAGCTTGTCGACGAGGAAGAGCCCGCGCCCGCTGATGTCCATCGGCTGGACCGGCAGCAGACAGGGCAGTCCGCGCGAGGGGTCCCGGACCTCCACCCGGATCCAGCCGGGGCGGCGGGTCATCCGCAGGCCGAAGACCCGGGCGCCGGTGTGCCGGACCGCGTTCCCCACCAGTTCGGAGACGAGCAGGACCGCGTTCTCGGCGATCTGCGCGGACAGCGCCCACTGGCGTACCACGACCGAGTGCGTCAGCCGGCGGGCGGTGGCCGCGGACTCGGGGCGGGAAGGGAGACGGACCTCTTCCTCGGTGGGATTGCCGAACAACTCCAGCGACTTAAGGGCCTGTTCATCCTCGATGGCCGTCACCCACCGCGTATCGACAGCGCTGCCGCGCTCCCGCGGTTGATCCACACCTTCGAGGCCCGCCATGCCCCCATCATGGCCGGTGGCCGTGGATTCCGTGGCCGTTCCAGCGGAATAAGGCTCCTGGAACTGCTCGTTCCAGGCGCCGGCGTTGGCATATGACAGCGGCCCCATACGAGCACTCCTGCCCACTCCGAGCTGCACTGACACCCTGTCAATAGGAGTACTCCGGCCCGGAAATACCCCGGATTCCTTAATGCTCCCTTAAGGCTCGGCCAAGGATCGCACAGCGTCCGGAACCGTCGGAGCCCGGGTCCCGGAAACCCTTCCCGGGGCCCGGGAAGGCCACCCGGGCCCGGGCCCGGGAATCCGGCCTCCGGGATCCAGGGACTCCGCCCCGAACAAGGACCAGCGGGCTTCAACTCCCGTAACACCAGGGCCTTCTGACGGAGACACCGCCTCAGGTCCCCGGGAAACCTCAGGACGGCCACCGGGCGTCCCGGGAAACCTCAGACGAACTTCGCCTTGCCCGGGCCCTCCTCCACGAAGCTCCGCATCCCGCGCTCCCGGTCCTCCGTGGCGAACAGACCGGCGAACAGGCTCCGTTCGATCGCGAGGCCCGTGTCGATGTCGGTCTCCAGACCGGCGTCGACGGCCTCCTTCGCGGCGCGCAGCGCGAGCGCGGGCCCCTGGGCGAGCTTCGCGGCCCAGGCATGGGCCTGCTCGTAGACCTCGGCGGCGGGGACGACCCGGTCCACCAGTCCGATCGCGAGCGCCTCGTCCGCCCTGACCTGACGGCCCGTGAAGATGAGGTCCTTGGCCTTGGCCGGGCCGACCAGCCGAGCGAGGCGCTGGGTGCCGCCCGCACCCGGGATCACACCCAGCAGGATCTCCGGCTGACCGAGCTTGGCGTTGTCGCCCGCGATACGGAAGTCGGCGCAGAGCGCCAGCTCACAGCCGCCGCCGAGGGCGTAGCCCGTCACGGCCGCGACGACGGGCTTGGGGATACGGGCCACCGCGGTGAACGAGTCCTGGAGCGCACGGGCCCGTACCACCATGGCGGCATGGTCCATGACCTGCATCTCCTTGATGTCCGCACCCGCCGCGAACACCTTCTCACCGCCGTACAGAATCACCGCCCGGACGTCGTCGCGGCGGCTCGCCTCGTCGGCCAGCTCACGCAGCCGGTCCTGGATGGCGATGTCCAGCGCGTTCATCGGCGGGCGGTCCAGTCGGATGGTGCCGACGCCTTCGGAGACCTCGAGTTTCACAGTCGTCATGGAGGCAGGTTAACCGCGGCTAACGGAAAGGGGCCCGGTGCCGTGGCTCACACCCGGGCCCCGTGCATGGACCAGGGCGACACGGACCAGGGCCCCGGGCGCGGTTGCCGCGCCTCGGGGCCCTGGGACCGGACAAAGGGAGATCTACTTGATCCACTCCGCCCACGGCATGTTCCAGCCATTGAGACCGTTGTCGGGGGCGATCTGCTTGTCCTTGGAGTTCTTGACGATCACCACATCGCCGAGGAGCGAGCGGTCGTAGAACCAGGCGGCCGGAGTACCGCTGTCGCCCGCGCCCCGGGCGTCGCGCAGACCCACACAGCCGTGGCTGACGTTCTGCGAGCCGAAGGTGCCGGCCGAGGCCCAGTAGTTGCCGTGGATGAAGGTGCCCGAGTCGGACAGCCGCATCGCGTGGGGCACGTCCTTGATGTCGTACTCGCCGCCGAAGCCGACGGTCGCGCCGTTCATCCGGGTCACCTTGTGCTTCTCGCTGATGACCATCGTGCCGTTGTACGTGGTGGTCGCCGGCGCGCCCGCGGTGATCGCGATGTTCTTGATCTCCTTGCCGTCCCGGACGACGACCATCCGCTTGGAGGTGGCGTCCACGGTGGAGACCTGGCTGCGGCCGATGGTGAAGGAGACCGTCTTGGCCTGCTTGCCGTAGACCCCCGGGCGCCCCTCGACGCCGTCGAGGTTGAGCTTCACGGTCACCTTGGTGCCCGGCGCCCAGAACTTCTCCGGGCGGAAGTCGAGCCGGTCGTTGCCGAACCAGTGGCCCTCGATCGGCACCGCCGGAACGGCCGTCACCTTGATGGCCTTCTCGACGGCCTCCGGGTCGGTGATCCCCCGGGTGAACTTGATCTTGATCGGCATTCCGACGCCGACGGTCGAGCCGTTCTCCGGCGTGTAGTGGCCGATGAAGGTGTTCTTCGGTACGAGGGTGGTGAAGGTGGTGTCCTTGGCGGACTCACGGCCCTCGCCGTCCTTGGCGATCGCGTGCACCTTGTACCGGGTGGAGCCCGCCAGATGGTGCGCCGGCTGCCAGGAGGCACCGTCAGCCGCGATCGTGCCCTCGACCTTCGCGCCCTCGTCGTCCTGGACCGTGACCGCGGTGAGCTTCCCGCCGGTCGCGGTGACCTTCAGCGCGCCATCGGTGGCGACCGCCGTGGCGCCGTCCTTCGGCGCAATCGTGACCACGGCCTTCGAGGCCGAGTTCCCGACCTTGCCGCCGTCCTTGCGGTCCTTGTCACCGTCGCCCTTGCCGGAGCCCCCGCCCCCGCAGGCCGTCACCAGCACCAGCAGCGCCCCGACCATCAGCGCCAGCAGCGCGGACCCCCCACGTCCGCGTCCGGCCCCGGCCGTGCCCCCCGATATCGGATGCCCATTCACTCCGGTCTCCCCTCACACGGCCTGGCCCCGCCACGGCCCGCTCCCCCGTGCGACTCTCGTACGCACTTCGACAGAGAATCACACACCGGGGTAGTTGAACGTTCCCGTGAATGTCACCGTTCCGTCCCAACCGGTCCGGCGGCTCAGGTATCTGACGGGGTACGGGGTGGGGGCGGGCCGGGCGGTGGCCATCCGGTGGCCCGTCGGGCCGTTGGGGGTCTTCGGGCCGTTGGGGTCTTCGGGCTGTCCGGAGCATTCGGGCCGTACGAACCGGTCGGGGCCGTTCGGGGCCGTTCAGCTCCGTTCAGGGGATCTCCGGGGCCGCCGGGGACCCGGGGAGAGAGCGGGGCCGGGCCGGCGCGGAGGATCCGCCGGGGATCAGCGCAGTGCGGACCCCTCCTTCCACAGCTTCCAGTCCATGTTCCAGCCGCTCAGCCCGTTCGCGGGTTCGACCGTCCTGTCACGCGAGTTGACCACCTCGACCACGTCCCCGATCAGCGTCCGGTCGAAGAACCAGCCCGCCGGGGAGTCCCCGCTGCCGCCCTTCTCGTCCCGCAGCCCGACACAGCCGTGGCTGACGTTCACCGAGCCGAAGATCTCGGGCGCGGCCCAGTAGTTGCCGTGCAGAAACGTGCCGGAGTCGGTCAGCCGCATCGCATGCGGCACATCCTTGATGTCGTACTCGCCCTTGCCGGTGGAGTCGGTGAATCCGACCGTCGCGCCGTTCATCCGGGTCACGTCGTACAGCTCGCTGACGACCATCTTGCCGTTGTACGTCGTCGACTTGGGCGCCCCCGCGGTGATCGGCACCGTCGCCAGGACCTGGCCGTCCCGCCGTACCTGCATCGTCTTCGCCTCGGCGTCCACCAGCGAGATCTGGGAGCGGCCGACGGTGAAGGAGACGGTCTTGTCCTGGATGCCGTACGCGCCCGGCGCGGCCTCGACGTCCCGCAGCCGCAGTTCGACGGTGACCTTGGTGCCCGGGGCCCAGTACTTCTCGGGACGCAGATCGAGCCGTTCCGTACCGAACCAGTGGCCCGCGACCTCGACCTGCGGGTCGGTGGTGACCCGGATGGCACGTTCCACGGCGGCCCGGTCGGCGATCTTCCGGTTGAAGTCGAAGGAGATGATCATCCCGGTGCCGACGGTGGCGCGGTTCTCCGGTTTGAAGTAGCCGATGAACCGGTGCTCGGGGACCTCGGTGGTGAAGGTGGTGTGCCGGGCCGTCCGGCGGCCGTGTCCGTCGACGGCCACCACGTCGACGCTGTACTTGGCGGCGAGGCGGAGACCGGCCCCCGGATCGGGGTTCCAGCGCAGTCCGTCCTCGGAGATCCGGCCGGGGATCCCGGTGGGGGCCCCGTCCTCGATCCGTGTCACCCTGACCCGTTCCAGCCGCCCGCTGGGCAGCCGCACCTGAAGAGGGTCCCCGGGGTCGACGCCCTTGGCCCCGTCCCCGGGAACGACCCTGATGATGTCCTCGACCGACCGCCGCTTGCTGCTGATGTCGAGTGTCCCGTCGGTGCAGCCGGAGAGCCCGGCCATCAGTCCTGCCCCTGTCAGGGCGACGGCCGCGCCCCGTCCTGCCCGCTTCAGTACGTGTCTCACGCCCCACCCAACGATCACGGACCTGTGGGGGAAACGTGGGCGGATGTTGGGAGCGGGGCACTCCGGGCAGAACAGGTGGGAGGACCACCCGCGGTGGAGCGGCCGGGACGCCGGGCCGCCCGGCCGCGGGCGGTCCCCCTGAGCCGCGGGAGGGCCGCAGGTGCCGCAGGTGTCGCAGACGTCGAGCGCAGCAGAGTCGGGGCCGGTGGTGTGGCCGGGGTCGCCGACCCCGCTGGGGGCCCGATTCCGCGTGGGCCCGGACGGGGTCGCGGGCACCAACTTCGCGCTCTGGGCGGCCGGGGCCGAGGCCGTCGAGCTGTGCCTCTTCGACGGCGAGGACGGACGGGTCACCGAGACCCGGCTGCCGCTGACCGAGCTGACCCACGAGATCTGGCACGGTTTCGTCCCCGGTGTCCGCCCCGGCCGGCGGTACGGCTACCGGGTCCACGGCCGCTGGGACCCCTGGACGGGAGCCCGCTGGAACCCCGCGAAGCTGCTGCTCGACCCCTACGCCCGGGCCGTGGACGGCGATTTCGCACTGCCTCCCGAGGTGTACGGGCATGTCCGCGACTGGCCTCAGCAGCATGTCGCGGACACCGTGCGCGACGACCGGGACTCCGCTCCGTACGTCCCCAAGGGGGTCGTGGTCCACGACGGCTCCCCCGGCGACGAGCGGATGGACGACCGCAGACCGAAGACGCCCTGGGCGGACTCCGTCATCTACGAACTGCACGTGAGGGGGTTCACCCGGCTGCATCCGGGGATTCCGCGGGAGCTGAGGGGCACCTACGCGGGCCTGGCGCATCCGGCGGCGATCGAGCATCTCGTACGCCTCGGGGTCACCGCCGTCGAACTGCTGCCCGTGCATCAGTACGCCCATGAGGACCATCTGCTGAAGCGGAACCTCCGCAACTACTGGGGGTACAACTCCATCGGCTACTTCGCCCCGCACGCGGCCTACGCGGCGAGCGGTACCCGGGGACAGCAGGTCGCCGAGTTCAAGCGGATGGTCCGGGCGCTGCACACGGCAGGGATCGAGGTCATCCTCGACGTGGTCTACAACCACACGGCCGAGGCGGGTGAGCTGGGTCCCACGCTCTCGCTGCGGGGCATCGACAACCGCGGCTACTACCGCCTCCAGCCCGACCCCCGGGCGTACACCGACTACACCGGCTGCGGAAACACCCTCCATGTGGTGCGGCCGCAGGTGCTGCGGCTGATCACCGACTCGCTGCGGTACTGGGTGAGCGAGATGGGGGTGGACGGCTTCCGCTTCGATCTGGCGGCGGCGCTCGCACGCTCGACGCACGATGTCGACATGCTCTCCCCCTTTCTGGCGGTGATCGCGCAGGATCCGGTGCTGCGGCGGGTCAAGCTGATCGCCGAGCCGTGGGACGTGGGCCCGGGCGGCTATCAGGTGGGGGCGTTCCCACCCCTGTGGACTGAATGGAACGATCGCTACAGAGATGCCGTACGGGATTTCTGGCGCGGCGCGCTGCCCGATGTGCGCGACCTCGGCTACCGGCTGTCCGGCTCCAGCGATCTGTACGCGTGGGGCGGACGGCGGCCGTACGCGTCCATCAACTTCATCACCGCGCACGACGGCTTCACCCTGCGCGACCTGGTGAGCTACGAGCACAAGCACAACGAGGCCAACGGCGAGTTCAACCGCGACGGCACCAACGACAACCGCTCCTGGAACTGCGGTGCCGAGGGCGAGACCGACGACCCGGCGGTCAACGCGCTGCGGTGGCGGCAACTGCGCAATCTGCTGACCACCCTGCTGGTGTCGACGGGGGTCCCGATGCTGGTCGCGGGCGATGAGATGGGCCGTACGCAGCGCGGCAACAACAACGCGTACTGCCAGGACAACGAGGTCGGCTGGGTCGACTGGTCCCTCCTGGAGCAGCCGGGGCCGCGCGGGCTGTTCGCTCTGGCCGTCCGGCTGCTGGCCCTGCGCCGGGACCATCCGGTACTGCGCCGCCGGGCCTTCTTCTCCGGCCGGGCGCGTACGGCCGAGGGGCCCCGGGATCTGGCCTGGTTCACCGCGCACGGCACGGAGACGACCGAGGAGGACTGGTACGCGTCCTCGGCCACGGTCGCGTTCTATCTCTCCGGACGGGACATCCCCGGCCGGGACGCCCGCGGGGAGCGGATCACCGACGACAGCTTCCTGGTGATCCTGCACGCGGGCGACGGCCCGCTGGACTTCCGTCTGCCGGGAGAGCCGTGGGCGTCCTCGTACGAGGTGCTCGTCGACACCGCCGAGGAGGAGCAGAGCGAGCCGCCGGGCACGGGGTACGGGGGCGGTACGACGGTGCCGGTGGGCGCGCGGTCGGCCGTCCTCCTGAAGGCCACCGTCACCGGCTGAGCCGGGTCCGGCCACGGGTCCGGCCACGGGTGCGCCCGCGTCATGGGGCACCCGGGTCAGGAGTGGGCCCGGGGCACAGGAGTGAGCCCGGGTCAGGGGTGCACCCGGGCCAGGGCGGGCCGAGTCACGAGTCGGCGCAGCTCACACGTCGGGCCGCGTCAGCCGAGGATGCCCCGGTCGTAGGCCACCGCGACCGCCGCCGCGCGGTCCTTCGCGCCGAGCTTGCCGAAGATGTGCGTGAGATGGGTCTTCACCGTCGCCTCGCTGATGAACAGCTCCCGCGCGATCTCCCGGTTCGGCGTTCCGCGGGCGACCAGGACGAGGACCTCGCGCTCCCGCGCGGAGAGCGCCTCATGGCCGGGGGCCGACGGGGTACGGACCCGGGAGACCAGCCGGGAGGCGACGGCCGGGGAGAGGACCGTACGGCCGTCGGCGGCGGCCCGGACCGCGGTGAACAGTTCCTCGCGCGGGGCGTCCTTGAGCAGATAGCCCGTCGCGCCCGCCTCGATCGCGGGAAGCGTGTCGCTGTCCGTGTCGTACGTGGTGAGCACCAGCACCTTCGCGCGGGCGCCGCTGCCGGTCAGCTCGGCGATCGCGGCCACTCCCCCGCCGCCGGGCATCCGCAGGTCCATCAGGACGACATCGGGATCCAGACGGGTGACGAGACCGACCGCGTCCACACCGTTGTCCGCCTCGGCGAGGACGGTGAAGCCCGGGGACGACTCGAACATGCCGCGCAGACCGTCCCGTACGACCGGGTGGTCGTCGACGATGATCAGCGTGACGGTCCGCTCGTCCTGCCCGTCCCGCTCACTCCGCTCGGCCGGCTCATTCCGCTCATTGCGCGTAGTCATGGCGGACCAACGGTACGCGAGCCGAGACGACCGTACCCCCTCCGGGCTCGGTCTCCACCTCCACGGTTCCCGCGATCCGCTCCGCGCGGGCCCGCATACCGCGCAGTCCGAAGCCGCCGGAGCCCGACGGGGGCGCCACGGCGAGCGGGTCGAAGCCCCGGCCGTCGTCGCGGACGTCCAGGGTGACCTCGTCGCCCATGTACGACAGGGTCACACCCACCCTGGCCGCCCCCGCGTGGCGGGCGACATTGGACAGCGCCTCCTGGCCGATACGCAGCAGGGTCGCCGCGACCTCGTCGTGCAGGGGCTCCTCGGTGCCGGTCACGGTGAACCGGGCGGGCACCGAGCAGCGTCCGGACCACTCGGCGGTGGTCTTCTCCAGCGCCTCGGAGAGCGTGTCGTGCTCCAGGGCGGCGGGGCTGAGGTTCTGTACGGAGCGGCGTGCCTCGCCCAGACCGGCACGGGCGAGGGCGGCGGCGCGGTCGAGATGCTCCCGGGCGAGCCGCTCGTCGCCCGCGACGGCGACGACCTGGAGCTGGGCGATGATGCCCGCCAGGCTCTGGGCGATGGTGTCGTGGATCTCGGCGGCGAGCCGGCGCCGCTCGTCGGCGACGCCCGCCTCCCGGGCCTGCACCAGGAGCTGGGTGTGCAGATGCGCGTTCTCCTCCAGGGCCTGTTCCAGACGGGCGTTGGTGCGCTCCAGCTCGTCGATCGTCTCCGCCTTCTGGCGGGCGGCCTCCTCCTCGTGGACCGCGATATGCGTGAACAGCAGACACAGACCGGCGTTCAGGGCGAAGAGCACCCCGAACAGGGCCCAGTGCACCGGTGAGTCGGGCGGCAGCCCGCCGGACTGGGAGCCCGCCATGACCACGGCCGTGAACACCAGCCCCGCGTGCAGCCTCCGTCCCGACAGCAGATGCCCGACGTCGAAGTACCCGACGACCGCGAAGATGCCGAAGAAGGGGTTCGCCCAGGTGAGACCCATGGCGAGCAGGGACCGCAGTACGTAGTAGACCTGCCCGGCCACCGGCCGTTCCCCGTCCGACGGCACCGAGATGCCCATGAGCGCGTCATCGGGGCGCCCGAAGGCGTTCCACCAGATCTGGAGGGCGACCGCCAGCACGGCGAGGACACCGGCGGTGTACATCTGGGTCCGGTTCATCAGATCGCTGCCCGCGACGACCGAGATGAAGGCGGCGAGGGCGAGGGTGGCGAAGGGGCCGTACCGGAAGAACTGGCTCCAGCGCACGGCGGCGAGGGTCGGCGCGGTACGAGGGCCGGCCTCACCGGTCCGGGCTCCCGGTGCGCCCGGGACGGCCGGGTCGTGCTCGTCGGTCATGGGACCAGTCTCCCCCGGCCACCCCGGGAGGACCGTCGTCACTCCCATCGGAACCAGCGGGCCGCCGCCCCGGTGAGGAGCAGGGTCCAGACCGCCATGACGGCGAGCCCGTCCCAGGCGGGCCAGGACCCGGTGGCCGCGCGGGCGAGCGACTCGGACGCCGCGCCGAAGGGGGTGAAGCCGACGATCCCCGCGAGCGTGTCCGGCATCGACTGGACGGGCAGCCAGACCCCCGCCGTGAACATGGCGGGGAAGAAGACGGCGGAGCCGATGGCGGTGGCGGCCTTCTGGGTGCGGGACAGAGCGGCCACCATCGCTCCGAGGGCGAGCGCGCTCACCGTGGCGAGGACCAGCGCCAGCGCGTACCCGCCGGGGTTGCGCGGGAGCTGTACGTCGAAGGCGATCCTCGCGACGGTGATCGGGAGGACGGCGGCGCAGAGGGCCACCGCGCCGTGCAGCAGGAGCTGGGCGGCGAGAAGGGAGCCGGGGCGGACCGGGGTGGTGGACATCCGGCGGAGGATGCCGCGCTCCCGGTAGCCGGTGAGGACCGGCGGCATCGCCTGGAGTCCGGCGAAGATCATGGCGAGGAGCACGGCGACCTGTGTGTACAGATCGATGAAGCGCCGCCCGCCGAGGTCGTCGGAGACCTCCCGGAAGACCGGGATGAGCCCGATGATCGTCATCAGGATGGTCGGGAAGGCGATGATCCAGAAGTGGGAGCCGGGCTCACGGGCGAACAGCCGGGCCTCGGCCTTCAGTACGGCGGTGGACGCGGAGAGGGAGGCGGAGGGGGCCGCGGAGTGAGAGGGAGAGGGGACCACAGAGGGAGAGGCAGAGGGGGAGGCAGAGGGGGAGGGAGAGGGGGAGGGAGAGGGGGAGGTCATGTCACTTCCTGTCCGGTCAGATCGAGGAAGGCGTCGTCGAGTCCGGCGTCGGCGACACGGAGCTGCTGCGCGGTGACGCGGTGGCGGGCGAGCAGCGAGAGGAGCGCGGTGACGGTCTCGTCGGTGCCGTGGACGACCACCCGCTCACCGGTCTCGACCGACGCCGTCCCCGGCAGCTCGCCCAGCTCGCGCGGGTCGAGCGGGGCCGAGGGGACGAATGAGACGACGGTGGCGGCGGAGGAGCGGCGGATCAGCCCGGAGGGTGTGTCGAGCGCGACGACGCGGCCCCGGTCGATGACGGCGATCCGGTCGCACAGGCGCCGGGCCTCCTCCATGAAGTGGGTGACGAGCAGAACGGTGACCCCCGAGTCCCGGATCTCCTCGATCAGCTGCCAGGTGTCCCGGCGGGCGCGCGGGTCGAGCCCGGTGGTCAGCTCGTCGAGCACCACGACCCGGGGCTCGCCGATGAGCGCCAGAGCGATGAACAGCCGCTGCTTCTGACCGCCGGAGAGCTTCGCGAACCGGGTGTCCAGCTTCTCCGCCAGTCCGAGCCGTTCGGCGAGGGGCCGCCACGGGGCCGGCCGCGGATAGAACGCGGTGTACAGCTCCAGCGCCTCACGGACGGTGATCTTCGGCTGGAGTTCGCTCTCCTGGAGCTGTACGCCGAGCAGCCGGGTGACTTCGGCACGGTCCACGGCCGGGTCGTACCCGGCGACCCGAACCGTCCCGGCGTCGGGAATCCGCAGCCCTTCCACGCACTCGACCGTGGTGGTCTTGCCCGCGCCGTTGGGCCCGAGGATCCCGAAGATCTCGCCCTCCTCCACGGAGAAGCTCACCCCGTCGACGACGGCTCGTCCGCCGTATGCCTTGCGCAGCTCACGCACTTCGACCGTTTTCATGTCTTCGAGGGTCCCGGCCGGAGATCGTCCCGTGCATCGCCCATCACGCTGGAGAAGTCATCATCCGATCGGCTGATTGCCGGGTACGACCGGCGTGAGGATCGCCACCGGAAATGGGGATGAGAGGTGTCAGTGGCGAACCGTAGGCTCGCTCCTGATGCCCACCACACCTGCCCCCGCCGAGGAACGCTCGGCCGTACGTACGCTGCTGCGGCTGTGGCCGTATGTACGGCCCGTGCGCACCCGTCTGTTCAGCGCGGCCTTCGTCGCGATCGTCGCTTCCTGTCTGAGCCTGGTCATCCCCCTCGTCCTGAAGTGGATCGTGGACGGACCCGTGGCCGACCGGGACCCCGGCGGGGTGTGGCTGGGGGCGTTCGCGCTGTTCGCGCTCGGCGTCGCGGAGGCGGTCCTGTTCGGCTTCCGGCGCTGGCTGGTGGCCCGGCCGCTGGCGGGTGTCGAGTCGGCGATGCGGGCGGATCTGTACCGGCATCTCCAGCGGCTGCCGGTGGCGTTCCACGACCGGTGGGCCTCGGGACAGCTGCTCTCGCGCGGTACGACGGATCTGATGCTGGTGCGGATGTTCCTGGCGTTCCCGCTGACCTTCCTGGTGGTCAACGGCACGACCATTCTGGTCGGCTATGTGATCCTGCTGGGGCAGGAGTGGACGCTCGGTCTGGTGCTCATGATCCCGATCGTGCCGCTGGTGGTGCTCTGCTCCTACTTCGAGACCCGCTACTCGCGCGCCGCGCGGCGGGCCCAGGACCAGGTCGGCGATCTGACGACGGTCGTCGAGGAGAGCGTGCTCGGCATCCGGATCGTCAAGGGCTTCGGCCGTCACCGCAGCCAGGCCGCCGCCTTCCGCGAGCAGTCGAGGGAACTGCGCGGCACGGAGCTGGCCAAGGCACGGCTCCTGGGGGGCATCTGGGCGCTCATCACGATCATTCCCGAGATCGCCATCGGCGCGGCGCTGGTCCTGGGCACGGCCCAGGTCGCCGACGGGGATCTGTCGGCGGGCACGCTGGTGGCCTTCCTGTCGACGGCGCTGGCGCTGAGGTGGCCGGTGGAGTCGATCGGCTTTCTGCTGGCGATGAGCCAGGAGGCGGCGACCGCGACGGAGCGGTACTTCGAGGTGATGGACGCGGAGGAGGAACGGGAGGGGCCGGCCCCGGCGGGGTGGTCGGCCGGTACGAAGGGTGCGGCGGGTACAGCCGGTGCGAAGGTTGCGGCCGCTGCGGCCGGTGAGAAGGTTACGGTCGGCGAGAAGGCCGCGGCCGGTGCGGCCGGGCAGCGTGACGAGCCCGGGCAGCCCGCCGGGGGCGGATCGCCCGCGAAGGGCGGACTGCGCTTCGAAGGTGTCGAGTTCCGCTACCCCGACGCGCCCGAGGACTCCGTACCCGTCCTGGCGCGGATCGATCTGACGGTACGCCCGGGCGAGACCATGGCCCTCGTGGGCGGCACGGGCAGCGGGAAGTCCACGCTCACCGCGCTGGTGCCACGGCTGCACGAGGTGACCGGCGGCCGGATCACCCTCGACGGCGAGGACATCGCCGCGATGCCCCGGGAGCGGCTGCGGGGGCTGGTGGCGGTGTCGTTCGAGGAGCCGACCCTCTTCTCTGCGACGGTCGGGGAGAACGTCCTGATGGGCGCGGCGGACGGCTCCGGCGAAGCCGATGTGCGGCGCGCTCTGGAGATCGCGCAGGCCGGATTCGTGCATTCCCTCCCGCAGGGCACCGACACCGAGGTCGGTGAGCAGGGCCTGAGCCTCTCGGGCGGTCAGCGTCAACGGCTGGCCCTGGCCCGCGCGGTGGTCGGCAGGCCCCGCTTCCTCGTACTGGACGACCCCCTGTCGGCGCTCGACGTCCATACGGAGGCCCTCGTCGAGGCGGCCCTCCGCGATGTCCTCGCGGACACGACGGCCCTGGTGGTGGCGCACCGCCCGTCGACCGTTCTGCTCGCGGACCGGGTGGCGCTGCTGTCCGGCGGCCGTGTCGCCGCGGTGGGCACCCACCAGGAACTGCTGCGGACGAACGCGGAGTACGCGTGGCTGATGTCGGGAGCGCGACCGGAGGGCGCCGGTCCGTCGAGTGAGGCCGGTCCGCCGGACCACGCCGTTCGGGCGGCGGACCCGGACGGGGCGCCACACGCGGACGGGGCGGCACACGCGAACAGCACGAAGGGCATGAACGGCATGAACGGCCCTGCCGGGCCGGCCGGCACCGACGGCGCCACGAACCCGGACAGCGCCACAACCACCGACGGCGGTACGAACGCCGACGAACGCTCCGAAAGCGCCGGGAAAGGGGAAGCCCGATGACCGCCACGACCACGGCCCCCGGAGAGCCTGGGGACGATGTCAGGCCCGGTACGGAACCCGGCGACGGCCCCGCCCGTCTCCCCGCCGCCGACCCCTTCGACCAGGACGACCTGCCGACGCCCAAGGGCGCGACCGGAGCCCTGCTGCGGTCGCTGCTCGCTCCCCACCGCGGCCGGGTCCTCGTCGCCGCCGTACTGCTGCTCCTTCAGCAGGCCGCCGTACAGGCCGGTCCGCTGCTCGTCGCGTACGCCATCGACAGCGGTGTCCCGGCCTTCCGGGAGAACGACTACGGCCCGCTCATCGCCGTCGCCGTCGGATACGCGGTGAGCGCGTTCGGGGCGGGGCTCCTCCAGTACCTCTTCATGACCGCCTCCGCTCGCGTCAACCAGGACGTCCTCCTCGATCTGCGCGGCCGGATCTTCCGGCACGCGCAGGCCCTGAGCATCGACTTCCACGAGCGCTACACCTCCGGGCGGCTGATCTCCCGTTCGACGACGGATGTGGAGTCCCTGCGCGAACTGCTCGACGAGGGGCTCCAGGAGCTGATCAACGTCGTCCTGGCCTTCGTCTACATCTGCGCCATGCTGCTCTGGCTGGACCTCGGCCTCGGGGCCGTGGCCGTCGCCTCCTTCATCCCGCTGTACTGGTTCATCCGGATCTACCAGCGGCGCGCCGCGGCCATCTACAGCACCCGGTCGACCGCGTTCGCCTCGGTGATCGTGAAGTTCGCGGAGACGATGAACGGGATCCGTCCGGTACGGGCGTTCCGTCGCGAGTCGGCGAACGACACGGCGTTCAAGGTGCTCAACGACAGCCTCGGCCGCAGCAACGGCGACGCCCTGCTGGAGATGGCGCGCTATGTCCTCTGTTCACGGCTCGTCGCCAACACCGCCGTCGCCGGGATCGTCCTGTGGGGCGCGTACCGGGTCGCGGGCGGGACCCTGGCCCTCGGTGTGCTGGCCGCCTCCGTGCTCTATCTGCGGCGGCTGTACGACCCGATCGACCGGCTCGGCATGTTCCTCAACTCCTACCAGTCGGCCGGCGCCTCCCTGGAGAAGATCGCGGGCCTGCTGGCCCAGAAGCCCTCCGTCCCCGAGACGGCCGACCCCCGGGAGCTGCCGCCCCGCCGCGGTGAGCACCCGGGCCGGGAGGTCGTCTTCGACGGCGTCAGCTTCGCGTACCGCACCGGCGGCGAGGTATTGCCCCGTTTCGATCTGACCGTCCCGGCGGGTCAGACGGTGGCGGTCGTCGGCTCGACGGGCGCGGGCAAGTCCACGCTCGCCAAGCTGCTGGCCCGTTTCTACGATCCGACGGACGGCCGGGTCCTCCTCGACGGTGTGGACCTCCGCGACCTCGGCACCCCCGAACTGCGGCGGGGGGTCGTGATGGTGACCCAGGAGGCGTTCCTGTTCTCCGGCACGGTCGCCGAGAACATCTCCATCGGACGGCCCGACGCGACCCGCGAGGAGATCGAGCAGGCGGCGAAGACGATCGGCGCGCACGACTTCATCACGGGGCTGCCGGACGGGTACGACACGGACGTACGGAAGCGGGGCGGCCGTATCTCGGCGGGGCAGCGGCAACTGGTCGCCTTCGCGCGGGCGCTGCTCGCCGATCCGTCCGTCCTGATCCTGGACGAGGCGACGAGTTCGCTGGACATCCCGGGTGAGCGTGCCGTGCAGCGCGCGATGGACACGGTTCTGCGCGGGCGTACGGCGGTGGTGATCGCCCACCGGCTCTCCACGGTGGAGGTCGCGGACCGGGTGCTGGTGGTGGAGCACGGCCGGATCGTGGAGGACGGCACTCCGGCGGAACTCATCGGCGCCGCGGGCCGTTTCGCGGATCTGCACCGCGCCTGGCGCGACAGCCTGGTCTGAGCCCCACCGCATGCGCCCCGGGTGCGGCCCCGCCCCGCCCGGGTGCCGGGGTGTGCCGATCCGGCTCCGTACGGGGCTCCCGGGGCGGGCTTCGGAAGTGTGCGTCACCGTTGCGCGGACGCGCCTCGTGTGGGCCCGTACTCCTCCGGTCCACAGTCCCCCTGCGTGCTCCCCGATACGTGCCCTCTGGTACGTGTTCACCGGTACGTGTCGGCCGGTACGTGCTCACCGGTCGCCGGCCCGGGGATGAGGCGGGGTGCGCAGAGAGGGGTATGCGGACTGGAGTGAGCGTTCCATCCAACGGATGAAGGGGGTCGGAGGCGGCGCCGGGACGCCCCTTCCGTACCTCCCGTCCCGTACGGAACACGCCACACTCCACAAAGGCGGCCCACAGGCATCGGAGCCTCCGCTCGGGTGCCGCGTCCGTCCGCGACGGGCCGCCGGAGGGGTCCGGCGGGGGGCCGCCCGGCATCCGTACAAGCGCTCGATGTCCGGGTTATACCCGCCCTTTGCCTGCTCATGACACCTTCCTGACGATCGACGAAGCGTCCGCTCACCGAACATGACGAAGCGTTGAACGAACCGCTTTTGGCCATTTCGTTGACGCGAGCCTGACAGGGGGCTTTCCGTCCTGCGACTCTTCCCCCGTTTCCGTTCCACGCCCGACCTGCTTCGCATCCTCTGTCCGGACACCGGCTTCTCGCGGTCCGGCAACCCCCCTCGCAGAAGGAGTTCGCGTGAGATCCACGCCCCGCCGGCGCACCGTCACCACCGGTGCCCTCATCGCCTCCGCGGCCCTGCTCGCCGCCGGCTTCCAGTCCGGTGTCTCCGCGGCGGCCCCGAGCGCCACGGACACCGCGGTGCCCGTGGCGAAGGCCGGGAAGGCCGACCCCGGCGCGCTGCCGCTGAGCCTGAGCCCCTCCCAGCGGGCCGAGCTGATCCGCAAGCAGTCCGCGACCACCGCGGCCACCGCGGCCGAGCTGGGCCTGTCCGGCCAGGAGAAGCTCGTCGTCCGAGATGTGGCCCAGGACCGCGACGGCACCACCCACACCCGCTACGAGCGCACCTACGCCGGCCTGCCCGTCCTCGGCGGCGACCTCGTCGTCTCCACCACCCGCACCGGAGCGAGGGAGTCGGTCAGCCGGGCGTCCAAGACCAAGCTCGCCGGTGTGGACACCACCGCCGGCCTGCCCGCCGCCACCGCCGAACAGCAGGCACTCGGACTGGCGAAGGCCGACGGCACCACCGCCGCCGACGCCCGGCGCGCCCCCCGCAAGGTCGTCTGGCTCGCCCAGGGCACCAAGCCCGTCCTCGCCTACGAGTCCGTCATCGGCGGTGTCCAGAAGGACGGCACCCCCAACGAACTCCACGTCGTCACCGACGCCGACTCGGGCAAGAAGCTCTACGAGTGGCAAGGCGTCCACACCGGCACCGGAAACACCCAGTACAGCGGGCAGGTGACGGTCGGCAGTGTCCGTTCCGGCAGCCTCTACCAGCTGACCGACGCCGGGCGCGGTGGGCACCAGACGACCAATCTGAACCGGGCGACCACCGGTGCGGGCACGGTGTTCACCGGCGCGGACGACGTGTGGGGCAACGGGAAGCCGGCCGAGCTGGAGACCGCGGGCGCGGACGCCGCGTACGGCGCGGGTCTGACCTGGGACTACTTCAAGAACGTGCACGGCCGTTCCGGAATACGCGGCGACGGCGCGGGCGCGAGCTCCCGGGTCCACTACGGCACCAACTACGTCAACGCGTTCTGGCAGGACTCCTGCTTCTGCATGACCTACGGCGACGGCGCGGGCAACCTCAAGCCCCTCACCGCCATCGACGTGGCCGCCCACGAGATGACCCACGGAGTCACCTCCGCCACCGCCAAACTCGTCTACAGCGGTGAGTCCGGCGGCCTCAACGAGGCGACGTCCGACATCTTCGCCGCCGCGGTCGAGTTCCACGGCAACAACAGCCAGGACGTCGGCGACTACCTCGTCGGCGAGAAGATCGACATCAGGGGCAACGGATCCCCGCTGCGCCACATGGACACGCCCAGCAAGGACGGGCTGTCCAAGGACTACTGGTACGCGGGCATCGGCGGTGTCGACGTCCACTACTCCTCGGGTCCGGCGAACCACTGGTTCTATCTGCTCTCCGAGGGCAGCGGTGCCAAGACCATCAACGGCGTGAACTACAACTCGGCGACCTCCGACGGTCTTCCCGTCGCGGGCATCGGCCGGGACAAGGCCGCCCTGATCTGGTACAAGGCCCTGACCACCAAGTTCAACTCGACCACCAACTACGCCGCGGCCCGCGCCGGCACCCTCGCGGTCGCCGCCGAGCTGTACGGCGCCAACAGCCTTGAGGCCAAGTCGGTGACCGACGCCTGGGCTGGCGTCAACGTCGGTCCGCGTACGACCGACCCCAACCGCCCGTCGTTCGAGAGCGCGGCCGTGATCTCCATCCCGGACAACGGCCCGCCGGTGAACTCCTCGGTCGTCGTCTCCGGCGTCCCGGGCAACGCGCCCTCCGCCCTCCAGGTCGACGTCGACATCATCCACCCCTGGCGCGGTGACCTGGTGGTCGACCTCCTGGCCCCCGACGGGACCGTGTACCCGCTGAAGCCGTTCAGCGGTTCCGACTCCGCCGACAACGTCCAGGAGACGTACTACGTCAACGCCTCCTCCGAGCCGGCCAACGGCGCCTGGAGGCTGCGGGTCCAGGACCTGGCCGCCCAGGACGAGGGCCAGATCAACAAGGTGCGGCTCACCTTCTGAACCCCCGGGCCGCCCGTACCACCGGGGCGCGTACGACCCGACCACGCACGCCCCACCGCCTGAGCACCGCACGACCACCGTGGCCGTCATGACCTGACGCCCGGTCCGCGCGCCCGGGAGGAACTCCGGTTCCTTCCGGGCGCGTCGGCGTTCATGACAGGATCGGCGCATGATCACACCGCCGCAGGCCCGGGTCGTGTGCGCGGTCACCGACTGCGGGGGAACGGGTGTCCTCGACGGGAGGTGCCCCGGGCATCTGACCGAGGACCGCCTGACGGACTGGCTGGCCACCCTCGCACCGGGGGCGGATCTCGATCTGCGGGAGTGCCGGCTGTCCGCCGAGGTGTTCCCGCGCATCCGGGCGGCCGTACGGGACGAGGACGGCGTACCGCGGATCGGGCAGTTCCAGTTCCAGGGGGGCACGGTCACGGGGCGGGCCGATCTCTCCGGAGTCCGCTTCTCGGGAAAGGTGTTCCTGGGCCGGGCCACGTTCGACGCCTTCGCCGACTTCGCGGGGGCCCGTTTCGGGGCCGATGTCCACGCTCCGTTCCTCACCGCCCCGGGCGGTATCGACCTCGGCGGTACTGAGGTCGGGGGAACCCTGTATCTGGATGACGGGACCTTCGGATACCTCAGTCTGGCGAACGGGCGGTACCACGGTCCGGTGCGGCTGCGCGGCGCGGAGATCGAGGGCGGGCTGGGCTTCTACGGGGCCACGGTGTACGCCAACGCCGACCTCTCCGCGATGCGGATCACCGAGAGACTGGACCTCGGCGGCGTGGAGTTCCGGGGGGCCCTGTTCCTCCAGGACACCTCGGTCACGGACGGTCGGCTGAACCTCTTCCGCTGCCGTGTCACCGGCCCGGCCGTCCTGGACGGTCTGCGTGTCGCCGAGGACGTGCACCTGGACGGCGCGGTCTTCAAGGCCGGTGCGCGGTTCGTCGGTGCCGATTTCGGGGGCGAGTTCTACGGTGTCGCCCGGCTGGGCACCACGGCCGACTTCACCCGCGCGGCCTTCCGCGCTCCGGCCGGGCTCTCCCTCTGCGCTCCGGAGGTCCTCTTCAAGGGCGCACGGTTCGAGGAGAAGTCGACCGTCGCACTGCGCTATGCCACGGTCGATCTGACCGACGCCGTCTTCCTCCAGCCCGTGGCCGTCACCGCGCGCTCCGCGCCCTTCGAGGGCGAGGCGGCCGACGAATCGGCGTTCGCCGCGCTGGATCCCGCCGTACGGATCCGCTCCCTGCGGGGTGTGGACGCGGCGATGCTGTCGCTCGCCCACACCGATCTTTCCGAGTGCCGGTTCGCGGGCTCCTTCCATCTGGACCAGGTGCATCTGGAGGGCAGATGGACCCTGGCGTCCTCCCCGCCCGGGCTGCGCAGGACCCGGCGGCAGGTCCTCGCCGAGGAGCGGATGTGGCGGGCGTGGCCGGGGCGTTCGGCGCGGGCGCGCGCCGGATGGGGCGAGCCCGCGCAGAATCCGGAGGACACCCCCGGGCTCGCCACCCTCACCACGGTCTACCGGCAGTTGCGCAAGGCGCGCGAGGACGCCAAGGACGAGCCCGGGGCCGCCGATCTCTACTACGGCGAGATGGAGATGCGCCGGCACAGCCACACCCGCGCGCGGGCGGAACGCTGGCTGCTGGACGCGTACTGGCTGCTGTCCGGATACGGGCTGCGCGCCTCCCGGGCGCTCGGCTGGCTGGCCCTCGCCATGGTCACCACGATCGTGCTGCTCATGGGCTTCGGGCTGCCCGACGGGACTCCCCGGCAGGAGATACGCCGGGTGGGCTCGGGCAGCGGGACGATCGCGGTCCTCGACAGGCCCTCTCCGCGTCTGACGAAGCCCTTCGCCGACCGCTTCACCGGCGAACGGTTCGACAAGGCGCTCTCGGTGACGCTGAACTCGGTCGTCTTCCGTACGAGCGGCCAGGATCTGACGACGGCGGGCGGCTATGTGGAGATGGTGTCCCGCTTCACCGAACCGGTCCTGGTGGGCCTGGCGGCGCTGGCGATCCGGGGCCGGCTGAAACGCGGAAGCTGAGATCTCCGTCCCGGGCGTCGAGGGGCCGGGCCCGGCGGGACGCCCGACGCCGATGGCCGGGGGCCCCCAAGGTGGCGCCCGGGCGGCTTCGGAGGTACCGGGCCGTCCGGTCCCGCGCTCTACCCTGGTCGGCATGACTGCATCGCCCACCGACCTGCCCGTACGTGTACTGCTCGCCGATGACGAGGCCATGATCCGCGCGGGAGTACGGGCCATCCTCGCCGGTGAGCCGGATATCGAGGTCGTCGCCGAGGCCGGTGACGGGCGGGAGGCCGTGGAGCTGGCACTCGGTCACCGGCCGGACGTCGTTCTGCTGGACATCCGGATGCCGGGGCTGGACGGGCTGGGCGCGGCGCGGGAGCTGCGGCGGGTGCTGCCGGAGGCCGCGCTCGTCATGCTGACGACGTTCTCGGAGGACGAGTACATCGCGCGGGCGCTGGACTCGGGGGTGAGCGGGTTTCTGCTGAAGTCCGGCGACCCCCGGGATCTGATCGCAGGGGTACGGGCCGTCGCGGAGGGCGCCGCGTTCCTCTCCCCGGAGGTGGCGGCGCGCGTCATCGCCCAGCTCGGCGGCGGCCGACTCTCCAGGGCCGCCGAGGCCCGTCGCAGATTGGAGCCGCTGACCGGACGGGAGAGCGAGGTCGTCGCTCTCGTCGGGGCGGGGCTGTCGAACGGGGAGATCGCGGCACGGCTCCATGTCGTGGAGGGCACGGTGAAGGCCCATGTCAGCGCGGTACTGGCGCGGCTGGGCCTGCGGAATCGGGTGGAACTGGCGATCCTCGCGCACGAGGCGGGGGTGGCGGGGCCCACGGCGGATACGCGGTAGCCCCGTTCCACGGCATGGGCTGCGCCGACGGACTGGGATCGGGCCTCCACCCGGAGGTTCTCGCCCAGTGACCGTCCCTCCTCACCAGGTCCGTCCTCAATCGCCGGACGGGCTGGAATTTGCGCACCCCGCCCCCAGCGCCTCACCGGCAGGGCAGGCCAACCCCAAGATCCAGCCCCGCCGGCGATTGAGGCGCGGGGGTTCGGGGGCCGCGCCCCCCGACAAGCAACCCCCGCCCCCAGCACCCGACCGGCCACGCCAGCACCAATAACCAGCCCCGCCGGCGATTGAGGCGCAGGGGTTCGGGGGCAGCGCCCCCGACAAGCAACCCGCACGCCCGGACGGGCTGAGAGGTCGGCGAACGACGTCCGGCATGGTGGAACCATGCGCAGAGACCACTTCCGTCGCCCCGCCCTCGCCCTCGCGCTCTGGTCGCTCATCAGCATCCCCGTCCTGCTCAAGGGCAACCCGAACGACGGCGGCTCCTGGTGGGGCCTCGCCGGAGGAATCGTGGCGCTCGGGGTCGCCACCGCGATGTGGCGGCGGCTGCCCCTGGCGGCGCTCGGGGTCGCGCTGGTGCTCAGCGCCCTGCACAGCATGGAGCTGGTCAGCCCCGCGTACGGCCCCGCGACGGCCGTCTTCGGATATCTCGCCGGGCGCCACACCCAGCACGCGCGGCCCGCGCTGTACACGTTCGCCGGGGCCGTAGCCGCCGGGCTGGTGGCGACGCTGGCCGTCGGCGACGATCTGATGGTCTGGTTCGTCCAGGCCGGCTCGCTGCTGTTCCTCGTGGTCGTGCCGTGGCTGCTGGGCCGGAACGTCCGGCAGTACGCGGAGCTGGTCCGCACGGGCTGGCAGCTCGCGGACCGGATGGAGCGCGAGCAAAGGGCCGTCGCCGACCGGGAGAGGCTGCGGGAGCGGTCCCGTATCGCCGGGGACATGCATGACTCGCTCGGCCACGATCTGTCGCTGATCGCTCTGCGGGCGGCGGCCCTGGAGGTCGACCGGGCCCTCGACGCGCGGCAGCGGACGGCGGCCCGCGAGCTGCGGCAGGCCGCGGCGGACGCGACGGCACGGCTGCGGGACATCGTCGGGGTGCTGCGGACCGGGGAGGAGGGCGCGTCGACGGTGCCCCACGACGAGACCGTACGGGCGCTGGTGGAGCGGGCGCGGGACTCCGGGGTCGCGGTGGAGCTGCGGGAGGAGGGCGCCGGGGACGGGCTGCCGGAGATGACGGGACGGGCGGTCCACCGGGTCGTCCAGGAGTCCCTGACGAACGCGGCCAAGCACGCGCCCGGCGCGGACGTCACCGTACGGATCGTACGCGGAGCGGATTCGGTGACGGCGACGGTGGGCAGCGGCCCTCCTGACCACGCGGCCGAGCCGGGGCTCGCGTCCGGCGGTACGGGGCTGGTGGGTCTCGACGAGCGGGTACGGCTCGCGGGCGGGACGCTCTCCCACGGGCTCCGGCCGGACGGCGGGTTCACCGTCACCGCCCGGCTGCCCACCGCCGCCACCGCCACGGAGGTGCCGGCGCCCGTTCCCGGGCCGCCCTGGACGTCCACGTCGCAGCGGGAACTGGTGCTGGCGAAACGGCGGGTGCGTCGCCGGCTGGTGCAGGCGGTCGTCGTACCGGTCACCGTGGTGGGGGTGCTGGCGGTGCTGATGTTCGGGTTCGATCAGTACACCCGGACCCGTACGGTTCTCGACCGAGGCGGGTACGACGGGCTCCGGGTCGGTGACACACGGGACGCCGTATCGGCCCGGCTGCCGGAGCGTTCCCTGAAGGAGCGGCCGGCGGGCGTCGACCGGGAGCCCCCGGACGCGGGCGACTGTGTGTACTACCGCGTCGAGAGGTTCAGCGACACCCCGGCGTACCGGCTCTGTTTCAAGGGCGGGCGGCTGGCGTCGAAGGCGGTCGTGGTGGACGTCGCCGACGAGGAGCACCGCGCATCCGGTGCCGCCGCCCCGTGAGGCCGGGGCGACTCGCACGCAGGGGCCCGGGCCCGGACGGGCACCGCCCGGCCGCACCCCGGACCCGGACCACCGCGCAACACCCGAACCCACCCGCCGAGAGCCCACGCGGCCCCGCCCCGGTCCGGGCTGGCGGGCGGGCATCGGGCGGAGGGCCCGGCCGCTACCGCATCAGTACGCCCGCGTCCTCGCCCGCCGTGACCGTCGGAAGCGTCACCAGACCGAGATCCGCGGTCGCGGCCAGGAGACGGTGGGCGGGCAGAACCCGGACGGTGTAGCCGAAGGGGCCGGTACGGTCGAGGGAGAGCGGCCCCTCGTACACCCGGCGGCCCTCCAGGTCCGGGCCCCCGGCCGGCTTCAGGGGAAAGGTGCGGGCGTCGGCGATCGCGTCGTCGGGGTCGACGCGGCCCGCGACCGCCTGGACCTCCACATCGTCGGGCTGGAGCGTGCCGAGGAAGACGCGGACCCGGAGCGCGAGGGTGGCGCCCAGTTCGGCGGTGGTGGCCGACTCGGCGGAGTCCGCCTGCTCCAGGGCCTCCACATGGTCGATGGCCACCTTCGGCCAGGCGGCGCGGACGCGGGCCTTCCAGGACGCGAGTTCGCGGGCGGTGGCGGGGTCGAGGGCGCGATGGGCGTGGGCGGCGGGGGTGTAGAGACGCTCCACGTACTCCCGGACCATCCGGCCCGCCAGCACCTTGGGCCCGAGCGTCGCCAGGGTGCGGCGGACCATCTCGATCCAGCGCTCGGGGAGTCCGGCCGCGCCCCGGTCGTAGAAACGCGGTGCCACCCGGTTCTCGATCAGTTCGTAGAGGGCGGCGGCCTCCAGGTCGTCCCGGCGGTCCTCGTCGGTGGCGGAGCCGTCGGCGGTGGGGATCGCCCAGCCGAAGTCCGGCTCGAACCACTCGTCCCACCAGCCGTCGAGGACGGACAGATTGAGACAGCCGTTGAGGGCGGCCTTCATTCCGCTGGTGCCGCACGCCTCCAGCGGGCGCAGCGGGTTGTTCAGCCAGACGTCGCAGCCGGGGTAGAGCTTCTGCGCCATGCCCATGCCGTAGTCGGGCAGAAAGACGATGCGGTGGCGGACGCGTGGATCGTCGGCGAACCGCACCAGTTCCTGGACGAGCCGCTTGCCGCCGTCGTCGGCGGGGTGTGCCTTGCCCGCGACGACGATCTGGACCGGGCGGGTGGGGTGCAGCAGCAGTTCCATCAGCCGGTCGCGGTCGCGCAGCATCAGGGTGAGGCGCTTGTAGGAGGGGACGCGGCGGGCGAAGCCGATGGTGAGGACGTCGGGGTCGAGCACTCCGTCGACCCAGCCCAGTTCGGCCGCGCCGGCGCCCCGCTGGCGCCAGGAGGCCCGCAGCCGCCGCCGTACCTCGGTGACGAGCTGTTCGCGCAGCTCGCGGCGGAGTTCCCAGATCTCGGCGTCGGGGATGTTCACGACCGAGGTCCACAGATCGGAGCCGCCGACGGTGAGCGCGTCCTCGGCGCGGCCCGCGCCGATCTGGCGGGCGCCGAGGCGGAAGACCTCGGGCGCGACCCAGGTGGGCGCGTGGACGCCGTTGGTGACGGAGGTGATCGGCACCTCCTCGTCGTCGAAGCCCGGCCACAGCCCGGCGAACATGCCCCGGCTGACGGCTCCGTGGAGGGTGGAGACGCCGTTGGCGCGCTGGGCGAGGCGCAGGCCCATCACGGCCATGTTGAAGACGTTCGGCTCGCCGCCGGGGTAGGTCTCCAGGCCGAGGTGGAGGATCTTCTCGACGGGGACGCCGGGCAGTTCGCCGCGCTCGCCGAAGTGACGGGCGACCAGTTCCCGGTCGAAGCGGTCGATTCCGGCCGGGACGGGGGTGTGGGTGGTGAAGACGGTCCCGGCCCGGACGGCTTCGAGGGCGGCGTCGAAGTCGAGGGGGTCGGGTCCGGTCCCCAGCTCGCGGATGCGCTCCAGGCCGAGGAAGCCCGCATGGCCCTCGTTGGTGTGGAACACCTCGGGCCCGGGGTGTCCGGTGAGCCGGCAGTACGCCCGTACCGCCCGGACTCCGCCGATGCCGAGCAGCATCTCCTGGAGGAGCCGGTGCTCGCTGCCGCCGCCGTACAGCCGGTCGGTGACATCGCGTTCGCCGGGCTCGTTCTCCTCGACGTCCGAGTCGAGCATCAGCAGCGGTACACGGCCGACCCGGGCGACCCAGATGTGGGCGCGCAGCAGGCGTCCGGCGGGGAGGGTGAGGGAGACCTGGGCGGGGGTGCCGTCGGGTTCGCGCATGAGGGCGACCGGCAGCTCGTTCGGGTCGAGGACGGGGTAGTGCTCCAGCTGCCAGCCGTCGCGGGAGAGGGACTGGCGGAAGTAGCCGTGCCGGTAGAGCAGTCCGACGCCGATCAGCGGTACGCCGAGGTCGCTGGCGGCCTTGAGATGGTCGCCGGCGAGGATGCCGAGGCCGCCGGAGTACTGCGGGAGGGCGGCGGTGACGCCGAACTCGGGAGAGAAGTAGGCGATCGCGGCGGGGAAGGACCCGTCGGAGCCGTCGGAGTGACGGGAACCGTCGGAGCCCCTGGATCCATCGGCACCGCTGGAACCGGCTGGGCCGCGGGAGCCGTCCGGAGCGCGGCGGGCGGGTGTGCTGTGGGTCTGGTACCACCTGCGGCCGTGCAGATAGTCGTCCAGATCGTCGGCGGCGGCGGTCAGTCTGCGCAGGAAGCGCCGGTCACCCGCCAGTTCGGCCAGCCGGGCGGCCGGCACGGAACCGAGCAGCCGTACGGGGTCGCCCCCGGACGCCTGCCATCCCTCGGGGTCGACGGCGCGGAAGAGTTCACGGGTCTCGGTATGCCACGACCAGCGCAGATTGCGGGCGAGGTCGCTGAGCGGTTGGAGCGGTTCGGGGAGGACGGGGCGGACGGTGAATCGACGAATGGCCTTCACGGGTTCCACCTTCGCAGGGGAGGTACGCATCCGAGGGGACCCACGGCGGTGTGCGTCCCCCGGTCACCCGACGACGTTAGCCCCACGCCTCCCGCACCGGCCACGGCGCGCGCCGGCGGCCTGGGTGCGCCGGGGCGGGGGTCGGGGCCGGTCCCGGCCGCGGGCGGTGGGCGGCCCGGACGGACACGGAACGGTGGTCCGACTGCCGGTGAACCGTCGTCCGGCAGGCGCGGAACCGGGATCCGACGCCCCCGGGAACGGGATCCGACGGCCCCGGGGAACGGGGTCGTCCGGGCCCCGGGCCGGGGGCGGGCGTACGCGGGGCCGGACGGGGAGGAGGTCGGCGGCCGGTGCGCGGGGGTAGGGCGTCCGGGGGCGCGCGCTGGGCGCTCGCCGGGGCACCGGCCCCGGCGAGCGCTTCCCGTTCACCCCCTCGGGCGTACCGCCGTGGCGTACGGAGAGCCCGAGTTGACCGACTCGGGGTCGAAGGCGCCGGCCGTGGCGTACCGGGCCGCGATCTCGGTGCGCTCGTCCGGCGGGATGACCTCGTCGATATCGGTGAAGCCGCCCGGGGCGCGCTGGTGCGCGAGGTTGATGACCACCTCGGGGCCGAGGAGGCGGTTGGCGCGCTGGAGTTCGGTCATGGCGGGGCGGCGGTCGGCCTCGTACGCGGCGAGTCCGTCGACCGGGTCGCGGTGCCGGGCCAGGGCGTGCGCGAGGGCGCGGCCGTCGACGATGGACTGGGTCGCCCCGTTGGAGCCGATGGGGTACATCGCGTGGGCGGCGTCGCCGATCAGGGTCGTACGGCCGTGGGACCAGCGCGCGAGGGGCTCACGGTCGACCATGGGGTACTCGTAGGCGCCGTCCGCGGCCCGCAGGATGTCCTCGACGACGACTCCGCCCAACTCCCAGCCCCGGTAGTGGTGGAGGAATCTCTCGACGGGGACGGCCCGGTTCCAGTCACCGCGGAAGGGCGCCGCCGGGGCGCCGGACATCTGCCCGTAGGTGTGGGAGGTACCCGTTGCCGGTGACCCGCCCCCCGGGGCCGGTGAGCCACCGGGTCTGCCGCGCCCACCGGGGGTGCCCGGCCCGTCGGCCGAAGCCGCCCTGTCCGCCGGATCCGCCGTGCCCCGCGTATCCGTCGCGCCGGGCCCACGGATGGCCCCCGCCGTACCCGGCCCGTCGGAGGCACCGGGCGCTCCCGGATATCCGGACGTCTCCGGGGAACCAGCCGCCTCCGGGGAGTCCGGCACGCCGGGGAGCGCCGCGTCGGCGGGCATCGCGAGCGCCCAGTTCACCAGCACCTCCCCCGTCGCCGGATCGGGAGCGCTCATCGGGTAGATCACGGCCTTCTGCCGGTCGTCGCCGGCGATGAACATGAAGTCGCCGATCTGCCGGGCGGGCACCCGGGAGACCCCGCGCCATACGAGCATCCCGTTCCACGGCGGCTCGCCCTCACCGGGGTTGAGACCGGCGCGGACGGCCGAGCGGATGCCGTCCGCGCCTATCAGCACATCCGGTTCGAGCGAGGCGCTGCCCCGGCGGGCGCCGTCGCGGTGCTCCAGCTGGATACGGGGGCGGCCGCCCGCGAGCTGTTCGACGGCGGTCACCCGGACCCCGCCGACGACCGAGCCGGGTCCGAGCCGTTCGCGTACGGCGTCGGCGAGTACGAGCTGGAGGTCACCACGGGCTATGGAGAGCTGGGGCCAGCGGTATCCGGCCCGGCGTCCGCGCGGCTCACGGGAGACGAGCGCGCCGCTGCGGTGGTAGTAGCGCAGCTCCCGTGTGGGCAGTCCGCGCCGCTCCAGAGCGCCGAGCAGTCCGAGCGCGTCGAGTTCGCGTACCGCGTTGGGCATGATGTTCAGCCCCGCGCCGACGGGCTGGATCTCCCGGGCCGCCTCGACGACGGTGACACGGCGGAAGCCCGCCGCGTGCAGGGCGAGGGCGGTGGTGAGCCCGGCGATTCCCCCGCCGGCGATCATGAAGTGGGTCATGGGATCGGCTCTCCGGGCGCGTCGTTGGCAGGGGCGGGGGCGCGGCGGGGTTCGACGGACCGGCGCACCAGGGTCTCGTTGTCCCGGGTGAGGTCGAGCACGGAGCGCAGCAGGGCGATCGGGGCGCCGCCGCTGCCCGTCTCGTACATCCGTACCTCCTCGCTGTACGCCTTGCGGGCGATGGTGATGTGCCGGGCGCGGAACGCCTTGAGGGTCCGCAGCACCCGGGCGAGGGAGACCGCAGAACGGGCGAGCTGCGGCGGCATCCGGTCGTCCGCCTCCCAGCTGATCGCGGCGGACAGTTTGGAGACGGCGGAGGTGCCGCCCCGGTGTGCGGCGAAGTGGGCGCGCCAGGACGGGAGGCTGTAGCAGACGGACTCGTCCAGGAAGCGGTCGTAGGCGGGGTTGCTGCGATCGCACTGCCAGAGCGTCAGATCGACCAGCCAGAGTGGTACCTGGGCGGCGGCGGGGCCGAGGTAGTCCGCGCCGGCGACGTCGATCTCCTCGAAGTAGGAGCGCATCTCGGTGGCGAAGAAGACCGGGGAGACATGGGCGACGGTGAAGTCGATGGAGTCGACCATGGCCTGGACATGGTGGGCGGTACGGTCGAGGGCGACGGCGAAGCCCGGGTCGTACGGTTCGCGGCGGGCCAGGTCGGAGCAGGCGTCGAGGGAGGCGACCAGGCCGGGGAAGACCATCCGGACCGCGTCCTGGAGGGCGGTCTCCATGGCGTCGCCGGTGTACATGCGCTGCCGGCGGCCCAGGGGGTTCCAGGTGGTGTAGTGGTGCACGGTGTCGCGCGGCACCATGTCGGTGAGCCGGCCGAGACGCAGCAGTACGGGCAGGACCTCGGGGACGGCGACGACGGGCTGGACCCCGTGCTTCTTCAGTGAGCCGAGGAGGATCCCCAGATCGCGCATGGCGGCGAGGGCGTCGACGACGCCGAATCCGGCGAGTCGCTCCGGTCGGGGCAGCAGGGCGCGCAGCGCCCGGGTGAGCGCGGGGACGTCGGCGGCGGTGTTCATGGCGGGCACGGTGGCGAGCAGGGCGTCGGCCCCGAGCGGATCGGCCGCGCGTATCTCGGCTATGCGGTAGCGCGGGTCACCGCGCTGTATGAGACCGGGTGTGACCAGGTCGTACATGGTCATCGTGGACCCCCCTCGGACGCGTCGAGAAATCGGTTGGACGGGTGGGTTGCGCGGTTGCTGATTGACGGACGGCCCCCCGAGCCGCCCCGGCGCGTGTGCTGCGCCGCACGCCGTGCATGCACCATCACCCCGGAGCGCCGCCTACCGGTCCGGGCGTACCGTTCCGGAGCCGGCGGCGGGGCCGGGTAAGAGCGCGGGGCAGAAGAGAAAGGGGCCGCGCACGGCCGCCGTCCCGGGTACCTCGGTGGCCCCGGGATCCGGGCCGGGCGCGGCAACGGCGGTACGGGTACCGGGACGGGTCCCGATGGCGGAGGCGGTACCGGTGGCTCTGGCGCCGACTCTGGCTCTGGCTCTGGCGGCCACCGTGGGGGTGAGCGTGACCTGCGGCAGGGCCGCCCCGATGGGGAGGCCGGGCGGGAAGACGGTCGAGAAAAAGGTTCCTTCGGCGGTGAGCGCGAAGGCCGGCCGGGTCGGCCCGCCGCCGAGCGGGGCGCGTACGGCCCCGGGCCGGGAGGTGACGGCCGTTCCGGGTGGGGGGACCGCGTTCCGGGCGCGGGTGGGGGCGCGCCCGGGGGCTCTCGGGCCCGTGGTCACTGGAAGGTCCCTCGGGTGCGCGTGGGGGCGCCGTCCGGGTCGTAGCCGTCGAGGCAGGCCGTCGCCAGGCGTTCGCATTTCTGTGCGCCGCCGTGCCAGTCCTGCGTATCGCCGTGCCAGTCCTGCGTGTCGCCGTGCCAGTTCCGGGCCGCGCCGTGCCAGTCCTGCGCGGCAGGACCGTCCGCCCAGTTCCTCATCGCGGCACCGCCCGGCCGGGTACGCGTGGCCGCACCGCCCGCCCGGTTCCTCACGGCGGCGGGGCCCGGCCGGTTCCGTACGGCCGGATGGACGTACGGAACGCCGTGGCAGAACCGCTCGTCCCGCTCGTGGCGCGCGGCGAACTCCGACCCCAGCGCTTCCCGCGCCAGTTTCAGCAGCTTCATCCGGTCCTTCGCGCGGGTACCGGGCGTCCCCGGACCGTCCCCCGCCCCCGGGACCGGGTACAGCAGTTCCTCCGCGGACTCGGGGAGCCGGCGGTCGGAGCCGCCCGCGAGCCGCCTGACCTCCTGGACCGCGCGCGGATACAGCTCACCGGCCATACCGCGCTGGGCGCAGGAGATCTCCGTACCGGGCATGACTCCGCCGCAGCCGCCGTCGACGTGCTCCCAGGACGCCTCCGCCGCCAGGACGAACGCCTTCGCCTGGGCGACCATCCCCAGCAGCCGCCCCACCGACCGGCTGACGGCGGGCAGTTCACGGGTGCCGCTGGAGCGGGTGAGCAGGATGGCGACGCCGGTGAGGAACTCCAGTCTGGTCCAGAAGCGGGTGGCCGCCTGGTGGACGAAGTTGAGATACGCGGGCGTCCCCCACCACATCGCGGCGGTGGCCTCCACGTTCCGGTAGGTCAGTACGCGCTCCCACGGCACGAAGACGTCCTCGCAGACGAGCAGCGAGTCGTTCTCGTCGAAGCGGGAGGAGAGCGGGTCGTCGAAGACTCCCCCGGACCGTGCCTCGTACGACATCCGCGAAACGAGTTTCAGCCCGGGTGTGTCGAGGGGCAGCGAGAAACACAGAGCGTGATCGGCATCGCGGGGCGCGAGTGGTTCCGTGGTGCCGACGATCACCTCGTCCGCGAAGACGGCGCCCGTGCCGATCGTCTTAACGCCCCGCACCACGATCCCGCCGTCGCACTCCTTGACGGCCCGGACGGCGGGGTCGCCGTCCCCGGTGCCCGTGTCGGTGCCGGGCCCCGGATCGCCGGTGGTGAAGGCGCAGTAGAGGTCCTCTTCGGCGAGTCCGCGGTGGTACGCGAGAACGTTGTCGGCGCCGTCGAAGGTGTCGGTGGTGAACAGCCGGGGAAGCGCGGCGAAGCCCGCCGTACCGCCCGCCGCGCAGTCGGGCGTACGGCCGAGGAAGCCGAAGCCGGCCTCGGCCCACACCTTGTACGCCTCCCGGCGTGCGACCAGGTCGGCGTGCGTGCGGGGGACGACATAGGCCCGGTGGACACCGTCCGCGGTGAGGAGGTCGCTGTGCTCGGAGTCATGGGCCAGGTCGTACAGCCGCGCGATGGAGGACGCGGTGTTGCGGAAGGCCGGATGACCGGTCACGTCCTCGACGCGCTCACCGTCCAGCCACACCTCGCGCCCGTCACGCAGCGCATCGAGGTATTTCCGACCAGACCTGATCAACGTTTCTCCTCAAACGGACGTCCCCCGACAAAGCCGAGCCTCGCTCCCGTTACGGACACGAGGCAATGAACGACCGTCCAGCGGTGATTAAGAACCGGCCAGTCATGCAGCTGAGGGACGTCCTGCCCGATACTCCCCGGGAGTCATCCCGTACCACTTCCTGAACGCCAGATGAAATCCGACCGAACTCTGGTAGCCGACGCGCTGGGGTACGGCGGACTGCGGGAGCGAGGTCTCGCCGAGCAGCCGGGCCGCCTCCTGCATCCGCCGCCCGGCGAGATGGCGCGCGGGCGCCTCGCCGACCAGCTCGCGGAAGGCCGCGGTGAAGGCGGAACGGGACATGCCGACCTCCCTGGCGAGTGCCTCGATCGTCCAGGGCTCCGCGAACCGGGTGGCGATGATCACCATCGCCTTGCTGATCCCGGGGTGCCGCAGCACGGGCAGTGTCGAGGGGTTGTCCGCCAACTCGCGCAGCAGCGGACGCAGGGCCAGGACGAGCGCCATCTCGAAGGCACGGAGCGTGACGAGCCGGTCACCCGGACCCACGGGGCGGTCGGTGGTGGCGAGGAGCCTCAGCGTGTCGCGCAGCAGGGGCTCCTTGTCGACCTGGGAGCAGTCGAGGACCAGGGCCCAGGGCAGGGCCTGGTAGAGGCCCGTGGCGGCGGACGCGTCGTAGTGCAGACCCGCGCACAGCAGCCGGCTCACCGGTCCGTCGCCCTCGATCCGGATCTCCCCGGAGGTGCCGGGCTCCCGCTCGGGAAGCATCGTGCCGAGCGCGACACCGCCCCGGCGCTCGGGGTGGTCCGACAGCCGGTGGCCATGCCCGGTGGGGAAAACCGCCAGGTCACCGGTGTGCAGCTGGATCGGGGAGCGGCCTTGTGCGGTGACCCAACAGCCGCCTTGGGTGATGAAGTGGAGAACGGCGCAGTCTTCCCCCTCGCCCTCGATGGCCCAGGGGGCACGGACGTGCCAGCGGCTGTCGAACACCCCGGTGAGGCGCAGGGGTTTCAGCAGCTCGCTGAGGAGGTCGTCGCCTTCGGTCGCAGCAGTCTCAAGGGAGTCCATGGACGATCCTTCAACCTCCGACCCAGTTTGTTAATTGATCGGCCGAAGCCGCCGCCGCCAGCCTGGAAGGGCCGTACAGGCAACGAAGACACCCTATCGAAGGGCACATCAGACTCATGTCCGATCACATTCCGATGAGCGTGGCCGTCGTGGGGGCGACGGGCTTCCAGGGTGGTGCCGCGGCACGGCTGCTCGTCGAGCGCGGGCATGAGGTCCGGGCGCTCAGCCGCAGGCCCGAGGCGGACCGGCCGGAGCTGCCCGGGGTCACCTTCGACGTCGGTGACCTGGGTCGATACGAGGACGTACGGCGGCTGTTCGAGGGCGCGACCCATGCGGCCGTCGTGATGCCGCTGGTGTATCAGGCGGAGAAGGTCATGCGTTACGCGCAGCACATCGCCGAGGCGGCGCGTGAGTCCGGGGTACGGCGGCTCGTCTACAACACCAATACGCGGATCCCGGACCGGACCACCAATGTCGTCGCCTTCGAGACCCGCCGGCTGGCGGAGACGGTACTCCGGGAGAGTCTGGCGCGGAGCGGGGTGGAGCTGGTGGTCGTCCGGCCGACGGTCTATCTGGACAATTTGTTCAGTCCGTGGAACGGTCCGGCCCTGCTGCACGAAGGCGTCCTCGCCTATCCGCTGCCCGCCGACGCGCCGACCGCGTGGATCTCGCACGCCGACCTCGCGGAGTCGGTCTACGCCGCGCTCACCGTGGACGGCATCGGGGGCCGGGTCTTCGGCATCGGCGGCTCGCGGACGGTGACGGGGCCGGAGCTGGCGGAGTGCTTCGCCGAGGGCCTCGGGCGTCCGGTGCGGTACGTACCGCTGGAGCCGTCGGTGTACGAGCAGGGGCTGACGCAGTTCCTGGGCGCGGAGTCTGCGTCCGGGGTCTCCGGGGTCTACCACTACATGGCGAGCGGCCTGGAGCCGGACCTGTTGGCGGGCGACGACGGGGACTCCGCGGTCACGCTCTCGGTGAAGCCCGCGTCCGTGCAGGAGTGGGTGGCGAGGCAGCCGTGGCGGATGTGGGCGGAGGCGGACGCGTGAGCCTGGTTCCGACGGGGGTCCGCCCGGGCGAGCCGAGCTGGGAACTCCTCCCCCGCGGGCCGTTCTCACCGGGGTGACGGACCCCGGGGCCCCTGCGCCTCAAACGCCGGCGGGGCTGGTGGATGACGCGCCGCGCCCCGGGGACGCGGGGGGCCTCCCCCGGCGGGCCCGCCGAACACCGCACCCCACAGCATCCGGGTGCTTGCGCCTCAAACGCCGGCGAGGCTGGTGGGTGGCCACCCGATGCGAGGCTGGCGGGCCAGCGCCCCGAACCCCGGGACCCCGGGCTCCAGCCGGCAGGCCGGCCGAGCACCGCACCCCACAGCGTCCACGCCCCTGCGCCTCAAACGCCGGCGGGGCCAGTGGGTGGCCAACCGCGCTTCGGGCACTCGGGTTCACCGGGCTTCGGGCGCCTCAATCCCCAGCGTGGGGGCACATTGACGGCGTCCGCCCTCCCGACGACCCCCGGGGCTCCGCCCCGGACCCCGCGCCTCAAACGCCGGCGAGGCTGATGAGTAGCCTCCCACGCCCCGGGACGTGGGAGGCCTCCCCCGGCGGACCCGCCGGGCACCGCGACCCACAACCACGGGGTGCTTGCGCCTCAAACGCCGGCGAGGCTGGGTTGACCACCCGATGCGAGGCGGGTGGACGACGCCCCGGACCCCCGAACACGAGGGCCCTCCCCTGCCGGGCCCGCCGAGCACCGCACCCCACAACCACCACGCCCCTGCGCCTCAAACGCCGGCGGGGCTAGTGGGTGGCCACCCGATGCGAGGCGGGTGGGTGGCGACACGCACCTCCCGGTTGCGCGGGGCCACCTCGCCCGCGGCTGAGCCGACCTCTCTCGGGGAAGCGGGGACCACCCCTACCAGCCCCGCCGGCGATTGAGGCGCGGGGCCCGGGGCAGAGCCCCGGCAGGAAACCCCCGCCACGGAGACGGCAACCCCAAGCGCCCCCAAACCCACGGACGGGCCATAGTCAGCCCCGCCGGCGATTGAGGCGCGGGGTCCGGGGCAGAGCCCCGGCAGGAAACGCCCGCCACCGAGACGGCAACCCCAAGCGCCCGCACCACGGGGCCCAAAACCGAGGGCGCCCCGATCGCACCCCCGTGCCACCTTGTGCGCCCCCGGTCGGGGGGCGATAGGAAGCGGGACACCGGGTTGCCCTCCCTGCGGACGCGGGAAGGCTCAACCGGTGCGCGTACCCGAGCGACCGGTGCGCATCGCGTGAGCGTCGTGGCTTGCGCCGGGCACGACCCCTGGCAGACCCCCTCACCGACCGTCATCCGCCCAGTTCTTTCCGCCCACCGAGTGAACGCGGACAGGAGCGGCCATGCCCTCAGCACATCACTCGCCGACCGAGCAGTTACAAATACCAGGAAAGTTCAACAAAAACGGTAAAACATCACATACATCTCAACCTGCCCTGCCCGCACAGCCCTCAGGTGAGCCCATGATCGGTCGCATTCCCGTCCTGGACGTCCGTCCCCACGTCGACTGCGGGAGGAGGCCCGCAAAAGCGGTGGTCGGCGAGACCTTCGAGGTCAGCGCCACCGTCTTCCGCGAGGGGCATGACGCCGTCGCCGCGAACGTCGTCCTGCGCGACCCGGGCGGCCACCCCGGCCCCTGGACTCCCATGCGGGAGCTGGCTCCCGGCACGGACCGGTGGGGTGCCGAGATCGCACCGGACGCCGAGGGGCGGTGGACCTACGCGGTGGAGGCGTGGAGCGACCCGGTCGCCACCTGGCTCCACCAGGCGGAGATCAAGATCCCGGCCGGCATCGACACCGCCCTCGTCCTGGAGGAGGGCGCGAGGCTGTACGAGCGCGCGGCCGACTCCGTACCCAAGAACGACGGCAGGGAGGCCGTACTCGCCGTCGCGGACGCGCTGCGCGACCAGAGCCTGTCCCCCGGGGCCCGGCTCGCCGAGGCGCTGACCGCCGAGGTCTCGGCCGTGCTCGGCCGCCATCCGCTGCGTGAACTGGTCACGGCATCCCGTCCGTTGCCGCTGCTCGTGGAGCGCCGCCGCGCCCTGTACGGCTCCTGGTACGAGCTGTTCCCGCGCTCCGAGGGCGCGGTCGTGGAGGAGGGCCGGCCCCCCGTCTCCGGCACGTTCCGCACCGCCGCCGAGCGGCTGCCCGCCGTCGCCGCGATGGGCTTCGACGTGGTCTATCTGCCACCGGTGCACCCCATCGGCACCACCCACCGCAAGGGCCCCGGCAACAGCCTCACCCCGGGCCCCGACGACGTCGGGGTGCCCTGGGCCATCGGCTCCCCCGACGGCGGGCACGACGCCCTCCACCCCGCGCTCGGCGGCTTCGAGGACTTCGCCCACTTCGTGGAGACGGCCCGCTCCCTGCGGATGGAGGTCGCCCTGGACTTCGCGCTCCAGTGCTCACCGGACCACCCCTGGGTGACCGAGCACCCCGAGTGGTTCAGCCGCCGCGCCGACGGGACCATCGCGTACGCCGAGAACCCGCCGAAGAAGTACCAGGACATCTATCCGATCGCGTTCGACCAGGACATGGGCGGACTGGTCCGGGAGACCCTGCGGGTACTGCGCTTCTGGATCGGCCACGGTGTACGGATCTTCCGCGTGGACAACCCCCACACCAAGCCCGTCGTCTTCTGGGAGCAGGTGATCGCGGACATCGGCCGCACCGATCCGGATGTGATCTTCCTGGCCGAGGCGTTCACCCGGCCGGCGATGATGCGCGCCCTGGCGGCGGTCGGCTTCCAGCAGTCGTACACCTATTTCACCTGGCGCAACAGCAAGCGGGAGCTGACGGAGTATCTGACCGAGCTGGCCGGTGAGACCGCTTCGTACATGCGTCCCAACTTCTTCGTGAACACCCCGGACATCCTGCACGCCTATCTCCAGCGGGGCGGCCGTCCCGCGTTCGAGGTACGGGCCGTGCTGGCGGCGACCCTCTCCCCGTCCTGGGGCGTGTACGCGGGCTTCGAACTGTGCGAGAACACGGCGGCGGGCGAGGGCAGCGAGGAGTATCTGCACTCCGAGAAGTACCAGTTGCGCCCCCGCGACTGGGAGTCCGCCGAGCGCGAGGGCCGCACCATCGCCCCGCTGATCACCGCGCTCAACCGGATCCGCCGGCACAACCCCGCACTCCAGCAGCTGCGGAACATCCACTTCCACCACACCGACAACGACGCGGTGATCGCGTACTCGAAACGTTCCGGCTCGAACACGGTTCTTGTGGTCGCCAACCTCGACCCCCACCACACCCAGGAGGCGACGGTCTCGTTGGACATGCCGCGACTCGGCCACGCGTGGCACGAGACCGCCCCGGTGCGCGATCAGCTCACCGGCGAGACCTATCACTGGGGCAGAGCCGCCTATGTGCGCCTAGAGCCGGGCCTTACGCCCGCGCACATCGTCGTTCTGCGACCGTCCCCGCCGATCGGAGGGTCACCCACATCATGATCGTCAACGAGCCCGTCCACGACCTGTTCGAGGACACCCCCGCGAAGGACCGCGATCCCGACTGGTTCAAGCGGGCCGTCTTCTACGAAGTCCTGGTGCGGTCCTTCCAGGACAGCAACGGAGACGGCGTCGGCGACCTCAAGGGCATCACCGCCAAGCTCGACTACCTCCAGTGGCTGGGGGTCGACTGCCTCTGGCTGCCACCGTTCTTCAAGTCCCCGCTGCGGGACGGCGGTTACGACGTGGCCGACTACACCTCCGTACTGCCGGAGTTCGGTGATCTCGCCGACTTCGTGGAATTCGTCGACGCGGCGCACCAGCGCGGTATGCGGGTCGTCATCGACTTCGTCATGAATCACACGAGTGATCAGCACGAGTGGTTCCAGCAGTCCCGCAGCAACCCCGACGGGCCGTACGGCGACTACTACGTCTGGGCCGACGACGACAAGCAGTTCCCGGACGCGCGGATCATCTTCGTCGACACCGAGACGTCCAACTGGACCTTCGACCCGGTGCGCAAGCAGTACTACTGGCACCGGTTCTTCTCGCACCAGCCCGACCTCAACTACGACAACCCGGCCGTGCAGGAGGAGATCGTCTCCGCGCTGCGCTTCTGGCTGGACCTGGGCATCGACGGCTTCCGGCTGGACGCGGTGCCGTATCTGTACCAGGAGGAGGGCACCAACTGCGAGAACCTCCCGCGCACCCACTCCTTCCTCAAGCGGGTCCGCAAGGAGATCGACGCGCACTACCCCGACACCGTGCTCCTCGCCGAGGCCAACCAGTGGCCCGAGGACGTCGTCGACTACTTCGGCGACTACGCCGCGGGCGGCGACGAGTGCCATATGGCGTTCCATTTCCCGGTGATGCCGCGGATCTTCATGGCCGTACGGCGTGAGTCCCGCTACCCGGTCTCGGAAATCCTCGCCAAGACCCCCGCGATCCCCACGAGCTGCCAGTGGGGCATCTTCCTGCGCAACCACGACGAGCTGACCCTCGAAATGGTCACGGACGAAGAGCGCGACTACATGTACGCGGAGTACGCCAAGGACCCGCGGATGCGGGCCAACATCGGCATCCGCCGGCGGCTCGCCCCGCTGCTGGACAACGACCGCAACCAGATCGAGTTGTTCACCGCGCTGCTGCTCTCCCTGCCCGGCTCGCCGATCCTGTACTACGGCGACGAGATCGGCATGGGTGACAACATCTGGCTCGGCGACCGGGACGCGGTACGGACGCCGATGCAGTGGACCCCCGACCGGAACGCGGGATTCTCCTCCTGCGACCCCGGGCGGCTCTATCTGCCGACCATCATGGATCCGGTCTACGGCTACCAGGTCACCAATGTCGAGGCGTCGATGAGCAGCCCGTCGTCGCTGCTGCACTGGACCCGGCGGATGATCGAGATCCGTAAGCAGAATCCTGCCTTCGGACTGGGTTCCTACACCGAACTGGCGTCCACCAACCCGGCGGTGCTGGCGTTCACCCGGGAGTACAAGGACGATCTGGTGCTCTGCGTCCACAACTTCTCGCGGTTCGCCCAGCCCACCGAGCTGGATCTGCGGGAGTTCACCGGGCGGCGGCCGGTCGAACTGATCGGCGGGGTGCGGTTCCCGGCGGTGGGGCAGTGGCCGTATCTGCTGACCCTGGCCGGTCACGGCTTCTACTGGTTCCGCCTGCGGAAGGACCCGGCGGCGGCTCCGGGCGCCGCCGCGGTGGCCCCGCCGGTCTGACGCCACGCCGTGCCCCGTGGGGAGCCGCCCGCACCCCACGGCCGGCTTCCGGGGGCCGGCCCTTCCTCCGGCCCCCTCCCCCGGGGCCCCTTCCCCCGGGCCTCGTGCCTCGGGCCCGTATCGCCGGCAGGTCCGGTTCCGCGCCCCGGACGCAGGGGGCCGGTTCCGCGCTGCCCCGGCCCCGCGCCCCGGACACGGGTGAGGCCGGTTCGCGCCCGGGGGCAGGGCCCGGCCTTCCGTGCGCGGGCCCCGGGCGCCCGGCTCCACCATGGGCGCCGGGTCCGCACCGGTCGCGGCGGCTCGCCGCCAGGGCCCACCGGCCACCCCGGCCCAGGGGCGGCGGAGGAGGGCGGGGCCGGGCGACCGCGCCGTGGCGCGTGGCGCACACGGAGTTCCCGCGGCCCGCGTTCGACGCCCGGCGGTTCGGCGACGCCCGGTTCGATGCGCGAGGACTCGGTGCACGAGGGCTCAGTGCCCGGTTCGGTGCACGAGGACTCGAAGCGCGAGGAGTCGGTGCACCACGGCTCGGCGCCCAACCGCTCCCCGCGGGCGGGCCCGGTGCGCGCCCGCCCGGTCCGGCTACCCCGGGTCAGGTGCCGTCGCCCCGACATGAGCGACCCCGGCACGGGCACGACCCGGCGCACGGGCGTGCCCCGACACGCCCGGGTGTCCGGCACATGGGCGCCCGGCCCAGGGCGGTCCGACACGCCGGGGTGTCCGGCAGACGGGCGCGTCCGACCCGTTGGCGCATCCGCGTACCAGGCGCCCGCCCCATACCTCCAAACGCGTTTCCACCGACCCGCACCGGGCACTCTCTTTGCCATCCCCGCGCGCCGCCGGACAGTCAATGCCATGATCCGGGACACTCTGCGCATTCGGCGTCATTTAGGGTGTATCTCGGGGAAAGGACGCGATGCCATGTCGGAGGCTGCTTCCACCCGGACTCCCCTCGTCCGTATCCCGCTCCTCCCGTCCCTCGCCCCACTCCTGCACGCCTGGCTGCCACGCCAGCGCTGGTTCGCCGGAAAGGGCCGGCCCGTCACCGGCTTCTCACTCGTCTCCGCGACCGAGCTGCTGCCCGTGACCGGCAGCGGCCCCGGGCTGCTCCATCTGCTGGTGGACGTGGAACAGCGGCCCGGGGGCCGGGCGACGGCCCCACGCGATCCGGCCGACTTCGCGGACTTCGGCCAGGACTGCTACCAACTCCTGCTCGGAGTGCGCGAGACACTGCCGCCCCCTCTCGCCCCCGCCCTCATCGGCCGCCCGGCCCACGGCCCGCTCGCGGGACGGACCGTGTACGAGGGCCTGCGCGACCCCCGGCTCGCGGAACTGCTCCTGGAGCGGCTGCGCACACCGGGCACGCTGGGGCCGCTGCGCTTCGACAGGTTCGAGGGGGCGTCCTCCGTCCCCGGGGGCCTCACCGCCCGGCCGCTGGACGCCGAGCAGTCCAACTCCTCGCTGGTGTACGGGGACGCGTACATCCTCAAGGTCCTCCGCCGGGTCCAGCCGGGTCCCAACCCCGATCTGGAGCTGCCGCTGGCGCTCGCCCGGGCCGGGTGCGAGCGGGTCCCGGTGCCGGTCGCCTGGTACGAGTCGGCCGCGCCCCGCCCGTACACCCTGGGTGTCCTCCAGCCCTTCCTGCGCGGCTCGCGGGACGGCTGGCGGCTCGCGCTGGACTCGCTCGCGAGCGGGCGGCCGTTCACCGAGGAGGCCCGGGCGCTCGGCCGGGTGACGGCCGAGGTGCACACCGCGCTGGCCGCCGAACTGCCCACGGTGATGCTGCGCCGGGCCCAGACCGAGCATCTCGCGGCGGCGATGCGGCGCCGGCTCGACGAGGCCGCGCAGGCGGTGCCCGCGCTGCTGTCGTACGTGCCCCGGCTGCGTACCGCCTTCGACGCGCTCGACGCGCTGGGCCGGGAGGGGCGCGGGGGCCGGGCCTGGCGGGCCCAGCGGGTGCACGGCGATCTGCATCTGGGCCAGACCCTGTACGCGGACCCCGCCCACCCCCCGGCAGGGCACGGGACCCCGGAGGGAACCCGTCACGGCCCCCGGCGTGACGGCGGCTGGTCGGTCATCGACTTCGAGGGCGAGCCGGCGCGTCCGCTCGCCGAGCGCCGCAGGCCCCAGCCGCCGGTGCGGGACATCGCCGGGATACTCCGCTCGTTCGACTACGCGGCCCGCACCCACCGCCCCTGGAACCCCGCCTGGGCGGAGCGCTGCCGGGCCGCTTACTGCGCGGGATACGCGGAGGCGTCCGGCGACGATCCGCGCGCGGAGCCGGAACTGCTGCGCGCGTACGAGACCGACAAGGCGGTGTACGAGGTCGTGTACGAGGCCCGGCACCGCCCCGACTGGCTGGCGGTTCCCATGGCGGCGATCGACCGGCTCGCCGCCCGTGACCGTGACTGACGTCCGTCCCGAGGACCGGTCCGGAACCGGCCTCAACCGGCCGCAACCGGCCGGGACCGGGGTGCGGTGCCGGGCGGACACACCCGGCACGGCCCTCGGCTCGTACCCCGGCGCGGACACCCGTACGGCCCCGGAACAGACGCGGACACACGCGCAGCCGCAGCCGCAGCCGCAGCCGCCGGCACCCGGTGCGGAACCACCGGCACCAAGACACCCCGGCCCCCCCTCCCGGACCCCGGGACCCCCGGATCCCCCGGGCCCCGGGACAGACCCTGAGACCAGCCCCTACCCCCCAGCCGCTCTGAAGGAGGCTCCTCCCCGTGACCGCCGCCCGCCCCCCGTACCGTGACTCCTCCCCCTCCGACGCACCCGCGCAGGACACGTCCCCCCGGCCGGCCGGGCGGCCCTCGCCGGGGCCCGCTCAGACACCCCCGGGGGCATCCCGCCCCGCCGCCCCCGCGCACCCCGCGCCGGGGTCCGGCCCCCGGCACGCGCCGGCGTCCGGCGGACGGCCGGGCCGGGCGTCCGGAACGCGGCCCGATCCCGTGCCCGAGGCCCCGACCGGTGCTCTGGCCCGCCCCCGGAAGGCGACGGTCCGTCACGACACCGCGCCGAAGCCCCGCGGGTCGAAGTCCGGGGCCAGGGCGCAGGGGGCCCGCCGCGGTGTGCTGAAGGCGGGACCCCTCCCGCACGACGAGCGCGGACGGCTGCTGTCCGGCGGCCACCACGATCCGCACAAGCTGCTCGGCGCGCATCTCGCCCGCAGCGGGGTCGAGCTGCGGGTGCTGCGCCCGTACGCCCGTTCCGTGACCGTGCTCGCCAAGGGCCTGCGCGCCGAACTGCACGAGGACGGCGACGGACTGTTCTCGGGCGTGCTGCCGATGCGTACGGCCCCCGACTACCGGCTGCTGGTGGCCTACGACGGTGAGGACGGCGAGGGCACCCATGAGGTGGAGACCCACGATCCGTACCGCTTCCTGCCCGCGCTCGGCGAACTCGATCTGCATCTGATCGGCGAGGGCCGCCACGAGGAGCTGTGGCGGGCGATGGGCGCGCACATCATGACCCATCAGGGCGTCACCGGCACCCGGTTCACGGTCTGGGCGCCGAACGCGCGCGGGGTGCGGATCGTCGGAGACTTCAACCACTGGGACGGCTCCGGCCACCCCATGCGGTCCCTGGGCTCGTCGGGTGTGTGGGAGCTGTTCGTCCCGGGAGTCGGCGACGGGACCCTCTACAAGTTCCAGATCATGCGGCCCGACGGCTCGCACACCGTACGCGCCGACCCGATGGCCCGGCGCACCGAGGTTCCGCCCGCGAACGCGTCGATCGTGACCGAGTCACGGTATGTGTGGCGGGACGAGGAGTGGATGGCCCACCGGGGCGACCGCCCGGCCCATCAGGCGCCCTTCTCCGTCTACGAGGTCCATCTGCCGTCCTGGCGCCCCGGGCTGACCTATCGCCAGCTCGCGCTGCAACTGCCCGCGTATGTGAAGGACCTGGGCTTCACCCATGTCGAGCTGATGCCGCTCGCCGAGCATCCCTTCGGCGGCTCCTGGGGCTACCAGGTCACCGGTTTCTACGCGCCGACCTCCCGGATGGGCACCCCCGACGACTTCCGGTATCTGATCGACGCGCTGCACCGGGCGGGCATCGGTGTGATCATGGACTGGGTCCCCGCGCACTTCCCTCGCGACGACTGGGCGCTCGCGCAGTTCGACGGCCGTCCGCTGTACGAGCCCGAGGACCCGTCGCGGGCGGCGCACCCGGACTGGGGCACGCTGGAGTTCGACTACGGCCGCAACGAGGTCCGCAACTTCCTGGTCGCCAATGCGGCGTACTGGTGCGAGCAGTTCCACATCGACGGACTGCGGGTGGACGCGGTCGCCTCGATGCTCTACCTCGACTACTCGCGCGAGCACGGCGAGTGGACGCCGAACGAGCGCGGCGGCCGGGAGAACCTGGACGCCGTCGCCTTCCTCCAGGAGATGAACGCGACGGTGTACCGGCGCTGCCCGGGTGTGGTCACCATCGCCGAGGAGTCCACGGCCTGGGACGGGGTCACCCGCGCCACCCACGAGGTGGGGGCGGGGGGCCTCGGCGGTCTCGGCTTCGGGCTGAAGTGGAACATGGGCTGGATGCACGACTCGCTCGGTTATGTGGAGCACGAGCCGGTGCACCGCAAGTTCCATCACCACGAGATGACCTTCTCCATGGTGTACGCGTACAGCGAGAACTACATCCTGCCGATCTCCCACGACGAGGTCGTGCACGGCAAGCGCTCCCTGGTGAGCAAGATGCCGGGCGACTGGTGGCAGCAGCGGGCGAACCACCGCGCGTATCTGGGCTTCATGTGGGCGCACCCGGGTAAGCAGCTTCTCTTCATGGGGCAGGAGTTCGCCCAGGGCGCGGAGTGGTCGGAGGCGCACGGCCCGGACTGGTGGCTGCTCGATCCGTCGTACGCGGCCGAACCGGACCACCGGGGTGTGCGGCAGCTGGTCCACGACCTCAATACGGTGTACGGCCGGACCGCGGCGCTCTGGGAGCGCGACACGGACCCCGAGGGCTTCGCCTGGGTCGACGGCGGCGCGGCGGAGGACAACGTCTTCGCCTTTCTGCGCTTCGACGCCGCCCGTACCCCCCTGCTGTCGGTGAGCAACTTCTCGCCGGTCGTACGGGAGGGCTACCGGCTGGGTGTGCCCGAGTGGATCCCCGTGTGGTCGGAGGTCCTGAACACGGACGCGTCGCGGTACGGGGGCGGGGACGTCCTCAACGAGGGTCCGGTGACGGCGGATCCGACACCCTCGCACGGCCGTGGTTCGAGCGTGTGCCTCACGCTGCCGCCGCTGGCGACGGTGTGGCTCAGGCCGGTGTGAGGGAGCGGAGTCCGGCGGCCCGTCGGCGCGTTCGCGGTGCCGGGCGGCAGTCCAGGCAGGGCGTTCGCGGTGCCGGGCGGCAGTCCAGGCAGGGCGTTCGCGGTGCCGGACGGCCCGGGCGGGGAATCGGGCGGTGGGGAGTGCGATGACGGTGTGACCGGTGCGCGGGAGGGGGCACCGGCCATTCCGGTCGCCGTCGCCGGGGGTTCAGCGGTGGACCGTCACCGCTCCCGGCCTCCTTGCTCCCTCGTCGGGGACCGGGCGCGGAGCGCGCGGTCACGGCCTCCGGTGACGGCGGGCGGCCCGTCGTCACCGCAGACCCGCGTGGGAGTTCCGCCGCGTGGATGACGCGGGGTCACGCCCGCGGCGGCGGGATCTCCCAGAAGTGCAGCTCGGTACCCCTCTCCCAGTGGTGGGTGGCCCGGACCACGACGGGACGGCCGTCCATCCCGGTCACGCGCACCGCCAGGGTGCCCTCCTCCTCGGGCGCGCACGGGGGCACGTCGATACGGCGCATGTCCGTGAGGTCCCAGAGGGACAGCGTGCCGAGAGCACTGACCACGGCGAGGATCGCACGGCCATGGGCGACGCCCGTGTCCAGCCGCTCCACATAGTCCTTCTCCCAGTCGATACCGGGCAGTGGCAGAGTCCCGGTCAGGTCGCCCGTGTCGAGGTCGTGCACGAAGAGGGCGCGGCCGTGCTCCCCCACCAGAAAGGTCCGGCCGCCCGCCGTGACCACGGCGTTGCGGTGACCAGCGGGTCCGGGGACATGTGCGATCGGCTCGTCCGTGACGAGGTCCCGGACGTGAGTACCGCTGTCGGGTTCGAGGTGTTCACCCGTGCCCACGACGACCGGCCGGTCTCCCCAGTGGCCCACCGCGCAGGAGGCGCTGTGCAGATCCCGGGCCGCCCAGCGGGGTTTCGCCCCGGCGCCCGCCGACGGGTCCCAGACGTGTACGCCCCTGCCGTCCGCCCAGGTCTCGACGAAGACCGGCTCACCGTCGACCTGGAGCGACCGGGCGTGCCGCACGTCCATCTCCTCGTCCTCCGCCTGGGCGACCACCTCCCCCGTCTCGCCGTCCCACAGCATGAACGCCTGGCAGTCCCCGCCACCCCCGACCACCACCCGGCCGCCTACGGACGCGGCGGCGATCTGCGCCATGTCGACCAGTTCGGGGAACTCGCTGCCGGGCAGATCGGGATCGGCCAGCCGGCGACGGCCCGTCTCTCCGGTCGCCTGGTCCCAGAAGACAAGTTCCTCTCCCCCCGTGACCATCAGGGCGAGGACACCGCCGACCCGGCGCACGACGTCGAGACCATAGGGACGTGGCGCGTCGGGGAAGGAGACCGTCCGCACACATCGCGGGGGCGGCAGTGGTCCTCGTACGGTCATCGGCCTGTCACCGTTCCCTGATACCGGGGCACAGTCTTCGGGAAGCTCGCCCGTTCGAATGGTCCCGAGCCGCTGAGTGGGCCGGGTCATGGCAACGTACAGATCGCCGCCGCCGAAGCGGGAGAGTCCGACGACGATCACCGTCTCCGGAAGGCTCGGGAGTCCCGCCGCGTGGATGACGCCGGGTCACGCCCGCGGCGGCGGGATCTCCCAGAAGTGCAACTCGGTGCCCCTGTCCCAGTCATGGGTGGCCAGAGCGACCACGGGACGGCCGTCCATCCCGGTCACCCGTACCGCCAGGGTGCCGAGATCGGCCGGGCACGGGGGCTCCCCGATGCGGCGCATGTCCGTGAGGTCCCAGAGGGACAGCGGGTTGTGAAAGCTGACCACGGCCAGGATCGCGTGGCCATGGGCGACACCCGCATCCAGCCGCTCCACCGTGTCGACCCAGACGGGTTCGGGCAGGGGCAGCGTGCCGATCAGCTCGCCCGTGTCGAGGTCGTGCACGATGAGGGCGCGGCCGTCCTCCCCCACCAGAAAGGTCCGGCCGCCCGCCGTGACCACGGCGTTGCGGCGGAACGAGGGTACGGGGGCGTGTGCGATCGGCTCGTCCGTGGCGAGGTCCCGGATATGGATGCCGCTGTCGGAATCGGCGCGGTAGTCGCTGCCGACGACGACCGGCCGGTCCCCCCAGTGGCCCACCGCGCAGGTGGCGCTCCACAAGTCCCGGGCCAGCAGGCGGGGTTTCGCCCCGGCGCCCGCCGACGGGTCCCAGACGTGTACGCCCCTGCCGTGCTCCCGGGTCTCGGCGAAGACCGGCCCACCACCGACATGGAGCGACCGGGCGTGCAGGACATCCGTCTCCTCGTCCTCCGCCTGGACGAGGACCTCTCCCGTCTCGCCGTCCCACAGCATGAACGCCTGGCAGTCCCCGCCACCCCCGACCACCACCCGGCCGCCTACGGACGCGGCGGCGATCGCCTTCATCTCGCCCAGCTCGGGGAACTCACCGCCCGGCAGATCGGGATCGGCCAGCCGGCGACGGCCCGTCCCACCGGTCGCCTGGTCCCAGAAGTACACGTCCTCATCCCCCGTGACCATGACGGCGAGGACACCGCCGACCCGGCGCACGACATCGAGCCCGTAGGGAGACCGTGCGCCGGGGAAGGAGACCGTCCGCACGCATCGCGGGACCGGCAGCGTGCCTCGTACGGTCATGGCGGTGTCACCGTTCCCGGGTGCCGGGGCGGGTACCCGGACGGAGTCCCTCGGGAAGGTCGCCCGTGTGGATGATCCCGAGCCGCTGAGTGGCCCGGGTCATGGCAACGTACAGATCACTGCCGCCGAAGCGGGAGGGTTCCACGACGATCACCGAGTCGAATTCCAGGCCCTTGGCCTCGCGCGGGGTGAGGAGCACGACGCTGCGGGTGAGGTCGACCGGCTTGAGGTCCCACAGGCTCGGCAGTTCCCACTGGAGTTCGCCCGGCACGATGACGGCGAGCCGTCCCTCGCGGGGCGTCTCGCGGGCGACGGCCGCGCGGACCGCGGCGTCGAGGCCGTCCCCGGAGGTGTGTTCGTACCAGGGTCCGGCCCCGGTGGAGCGCACCGAGCGCGGCGGCTCGAACCCGGGGCAGGTCGCCCGGCGCACGGCGGCCGCCGGCTCCATGATCTCCGCGGGCGTACGGTAGTTGACGCCGAGCCGGGCGAGGGTCCACCGGTCGCCGGCGTACGGCTCCAGGATCTGCTGCCAGGATCCGGCGCCGGACTCGTCCGCGGTCTGGGCCGGGTCGCCGACCAGGGTCATCGAGCGGGTGGGGCAGCGGCGCATCAGCAGGCGCCAGGCCATCGGGGACAGTTCCTGGGCCTCGTCGACGATGATGTGCCCGAAGGCCCAGGTCCGGTCGGCGGCGGCGCGTTCGGCGGCGCTGCGGTGGTCGGCCTCCTCATGGCGTTCGGCCATCCGCTCGGCGTCGATGATGTCGTGGGCGGCGAGGACCTCGGACTCCTCGTCCTCGAACTCATAGGTCTTGGAGCCCTGGGAGAGGTCGAGCACGCCCTGGGCGTAGGCGATCCGGTGCTGCCGGTCGGCCTCGGCGGCGGCGCGTTCGGCGCTGTCGTCGACGCCGAGGAGTTCGGCGGCCTCGTCGAGCAGGGGCACGTCGGCGGGGGTCCAGGGCCCTTCCGTGCGCCGGATCCACAGGGCGTCGGAGTGCGGCAGATACGGCTCCGGTTCGGCGAGGAAGCCGGAGACCAGCTGCTCGGGGGTGAGCGGGGGCCACAGTTCGTCGATCGCCGCGTGGACCTCGGCGCTGGTCGCGATCTCCTTGCCGAGTTGAGCGAGGTCGTCGGGTCCGAGGAGGCCCGGCCCGCCGTAGGGGTCGGCGCCCAGCCGGTCAGCGAGCTGTTCGGTGAGGGCGTCGATGATCCGGAAGGCGAAGTGCGGCCGGGCGAGATTGTGCGGCAGTGCGGTGGCCCGGGCGCGGTCGCGGGCCTCGTACGCCATCTCGCGGTGGAGGCGGAGGGTGCCGTACTCCTCGTGCTCGATGAGCAGGGCCGGCTCGGGGACGGTGCCCTCGGCCTCGTAGTCGCCCTCGGGGACGGTCTCGGGGAGCTTCTGGCGGTCGCGTACGACCCGTTCCAGCACCTCGGCCATCGCGGCACCGCCCTTGATCCCGGCCGCCGGGACCGTGTCGGTGCCCGTGGCGTGGACGCCGGGGAACAGCTCCCCGAGGGTCGAGAGCAGCACACCGGTCTCGCCGAGGGAGGGCAGCACCTCGCCGATGTAGCCGAGGAACGCCGGGTTCGGTCCGACGATCAGCACGGCCCGGCGGGCGAGCTGCTCCCGGTGCGCGTACAGCAGATACGCGGCGCGGTGCAGCGCGACGGCCGTCTTCCCGGTGCCCGGCCCGCCCTCGACGACGAGGATTCCCCGGCGCGGGGCGCGGATGATGCGGTCCTGCTCGGCCTGGATGGTCTGCACGATGTCCGCCATCCGCCCGGTGCGCGCGGCCCCCAGCGCGGCGAGCAGGACGGCGTCGCCGTCGGGGTCCTCGTAGCCGGTGCGGGTGCGGTCCGTCAGATCGAGGATCTCGTCGTGGAGCGCGGTCACGGTACGCCCCTGGGTGGTGATGTGACGGCGGCGGCGCAGCCCCATGGGTTCGTATCCGGTCGCCAGATAAAACGGCCGGGCCACGGGTGCGCGCCAGTCGATGAGCATCGGGGTGAGTTCTTCGTCGTCCCGGCGGATTCCGATACGGCCGATGTGATGGCGGGTGCCGTCCTGGAGGTCGAGTCTGCCGAAACAGAGCCCCGAGTCCACGGCATTCAGCGCGGCCAGGTGCGCGGATTGCTCGGCCGTGCTCACATCGCGCTCGACTCTCGCCTGCCGTCCGGTGCCGACCTGCGCCATCGACGTCCGGACACCGGCCTCGGCCCGCTCACGGAGGTCGTCGAGACGGTCGTAGAGAAGCGAGACGAATTGCTGTTCGTTACGCAATTCCTCGGTTGACAATTCAGCTCCTGACGCGATATGGTGTCACCAGTGCTTTTATCCGCATCGCGCACTGGAAAGCCGCACTGGAAAACAATGGGATACGCTCATCGATGGAATGGGCAGGGGAAATACCCAATATACGCAGACGATTACCTCGGCCGTCAATATCGGACCGGGGTATTTTTGTGCGCGTCTCCCGCACCCGGGTGAGCCGCCGCCGGCCCTCCCGTGGACGAGGACCGCACGCGGGACCCCGGGCAGGCGCCGGCGCCGCCCGGATCCTCCTCCTGAGAGCATCGGCTCCATGGAGCGGACACTGAACTTGTGGCGCCGGCGGCTCGGGACGGTTCCCGCGTCGGTCTGGCAGCGGACCGATCTGCGGGTGCTCATCCTCGCCGACAACGATCTGACCGCCCTGCCTGCGGACATCGGGCGCCTGAAGCGGCTCCGTACGCTCGATCTCGGCCACAACGCTCTCGGCTCCCTGCCGGATGAGATCGGAGACCTCACCGGTCTGAGCAATTTCCTCTACGTCCACGACAACCGGCTGACCGGACTCCCCCGCTCACTCGGCCGGCTGACGGCCCTGCGCTATCTCAACGCCGGTGAGAACGCCCTGACCGAACTCCCGGCCACCGTGGGCGATATGAGATCCCTCGTCGAACTCCGCGCCCAGCACAACAGGCTGACGTCCCTGCCGGAGTCGATCGGCTCCCTTCCTCTGCTCCGGGAGCTGTGGCTGCGGGGCAACGCGCTGGAGGACCTGCCCGACTCCGTCGCCGGTCTGACCGAGCTGCGCCATCTCGACCTCCGGGAGAACGCCCTCGGCCGCATCCCGCCGTCCCTCGCCGGGCTCCCGCTGCTGCGCACCCTCGATCTGCGGGCCAACCGCCTGCGCGCCCTGCCCGACTGGCTGACCGCGATGCCGTCGCTGGAGAAGCTCGACCTCCGCTGGAACGACATCGATCCCCCTCCCGTTCTGGTGGACGCCCTCGAACGGCGGGGCTGCGTGGTCCTGCTGACCTGAGAGGTGATCTGAGAGGTGATCTGAGAGGTGACCTGTGACATGACCGGTGACGCGGGGAGTCGCCAGGGGATGAGCGGGTGGGAGACGGACGGGCGGGTAACACACCCGCTGAGAGCCCGGCCGCGGCCGGATGATTCAGTCACGGGGTGAGGGAGCCGGAATGGCCCACGCGGGGGAAGCCGAGCTGTGGCAGCGACTGGAGGGGCTGGAGCGGCGGCACGGGGCGTACGGGCTGGAGACCGCCGCCTTCCGGCAGGAACTGGCGCAGGAACTGCATGAGGCGGGGCGGCTCCAGGAGGCGGAGGACCAGTACCGGCGGACGTACGAGGGCTTCGTCCGGAACTTCGGGCAGCGGCATCTGTTCACCCTCACCTGTCTGAACAATCTGGCGCTGGTGCTCAGGGACCGGGGCCGGCCGGACGAGGCCGTGCGTCTGCTCGGGGTCGTGTACCAGGCGCGGGCGGAGCTGGTCGGCCCGGAGAACCCGCTGACGCTGAACGCCGCGAACAACCTGCTCATCACGCTGGTGTGCCAGGGGCGTCTGGAGGAGGCGGCCGAGCAGTATCCGGCGCTGATCAGCGCCTGCGAGTTCGCCTTCGGCCCGGACGACCCCGGTGTGGCGGCGATCCGCGACGACCACGTCGATGTGCTGCGCAGGCTCGGCCGGCACCGGGAGGCCGCCGGACTGCGGGGCACGGACCCGGTGCTCCCGATCGCGAAGGTGCTGCTCAGCTGCGCACGGCAGCTGCGGTACACGGGGATGGTCCCGGTGGCGATGTCCGCCACCCGCTACGGCGCCGAACTGACGCTGGGCACCCACCGCCGGGCACGGGTGAACCTCGTCACGGGCCGCAGGCTGGTGGACGCCGAATGGGGCGTCGGCTGCGACATCGTGGGGCCGTCGGACACGGAGGCACCGTACGACCCGGCGACGGACGGGCGGGAGATCGCCGACCCGCTCGCCGACGCCACGGGCGCGCTGGCCGAGCACTTCGCCGACGCGGAACGGGCACTGGGCGAGGGCCGGCTGCGGGTGCGGGTGTTCGCCCATCATCCGCACTGGCCCCGGCTGTCCGCTCCACCGGGGCTGACGGTCGACCGGCGGCTGATGTCCCGCCGGGACCGGGCGCGGCACGACCGGCTGGTGCTGGCCGTCCCCGGCGTCACCGTGCTGGAGAGCCGGAGCGGCGCGTTCCGGGAGCCCGGGTTCACCGTCCGGCTGCCCGGGGCGCCCGATGTGACCGTCTCCAGCATCGAGGGCATCGACAGCCGCCGGGCGCCGAGGCGGGCCGAGGCGTGAGGGTGCCCGGCACCAAGCGGGCCGGGAGCGGTGGGCGTCCGGCGCCGACCCGGGCCGAGGCCTGAGGGGCGACCGGTCGGTACGGGCGGGGGCGCGACGGATCCCGGGAGCGAGGGGGTCCGGGCGGTGCGGGGAGCGACGGGCGTCCGGCCGGGGCGGGGCGGGGGCCCGACGGACATCCGTCCGGTGCGGACCGGGACGCGACGGGATCCCGGGAGCGACGGGCAGTGCGGTGCGGGGGCGCCGGGCGTCCCGGGAACGACGGGCGTTCCGCCGGTGGCGGGGTGCGGGGGCGTGGGCACATCACGCGGTGCCGCAGGGCCCGGCGCGGTGGCCCGGCACGGGCTGCGGCGGGCGTCCGACGGCCGTACGGCATCCGGGCTCCGCCGGCCGGAGACCCGGCTCGGGTGCCTCGTGGCCCATCCGCCGGCGCTGGTTGCGGTCCGCCGCGACCAGGGCCCGGATACGCACGCCGTGGGCGGGATCCGGTGCCGTGGGGCCGGGGCGGCGCGCGGTTCGGCGCGCGCGTGGGCGGGGCACACCGCCCGGAGTGGCGCGCGCGGTTCCGGGAGTGCCCGGTGGATCGCGAGGCGCCACAAGCGGAGGGGCGGCCGGGCCCGGCGGGCAAGCCGCCGTCAGTCAGGCGCCGGAGTGGTCCGTACGGTCCTTGCGCAGCAGCGAGTTGGCCTCCTCGCCGATCTCCCGGGTCAGCCGCCCGGGGCAGTTGACCCCCAGCTGGAGCACCAGATCGCGTCCGAACATGTCCACCGACGACTCCACGAGGTCGGCGTAGACCCCGATGGCCAGCCTGGTGCGGTGCCGGGCGGCGAGCAGCACCGCCGCAGCGAGCAGGGCGGCGGGCCACCAGAACACCGCGAGCGCCAGATAGAGCAGGCCCCAGCCCACGAGCCGGGCGGCGGACGCGCAGGCCGTCTGCGCGGCGACGAGTTCGGGGCGTACGGTCTCCGGAAGCACCAGCCACAGCCGGGGCCAGGCGGCGGACAGGTCCAGGCGGTAGCGGTCGTGGATCCGCTGGTCGACGGCGTTCAGCCGGTCACCGGCCCAGGTCGGCCGGTCGGCGGGCACGGTGCAGATCGCGTCACGGCGGGCGATCGCGGTCCGCAGGACCTCCGCCGCCCCGGGGGTCCCGCCCGACGCGGCGAACTCCGCAAGTGCCGTCCGCACCCGGGCCTCGGCACGCTCCCACCGGCGTCTGCGGGCCGAGGTGAACCGGCGGAGCAGCGGTTCCCGCCCGGAGGCGGACCAGAGCCGCTCCACCAGCAGTTCGCCCGCCGAGGCCGCCATCCCGGCGGCGGCCGACGCGGCGGTGAACGCGACCGCGGCGATCAGCACCGACCCCGCCCGGCCGCCCGCGGGTGCCGCGGCGACCGAGTCGAGCCAGGTCCGCAGCGGGCCCGGGTCGAGCGCGTGGCCGTGCCCCAGCACGGCGGCGACCACCGCCGCGCAGATGTAGAAGGCGCCCGGGAGCAGCAGCACGGCCGCCCAGCGGCCCGCGACCTGGCGCCCCAGTTCCGCCAGGACGACGCTCACAGATGGATCCGGCGGGAGACCAGCCGCAGCCCGCTCAGCGCGCACGGGGGCCCGGCGCCGTCCCGCTCGCCGTCCTGCCTCGGCACCAGCCGCGAGCACGGCCGGGGCGCCGGGCAGGCCCATACGGTCACCACCGGATGCTCCCGGCCTCCCCGGGGCGTCTCATAGCCGCGGGCGCCCGTGGTGAGCCCGTCGATGCCGTGGCGCGCGAACGCCTCGTCCAGCGCGTGGAGATCCGCCGCCACCGCGGGGCCGCCCTCGCCCGCGCGGACCGCCGCCGTCAGCCGGTCGAGCACCTCGCCCGCCCCGTACTCCCGGGCGTGCTCGGCGAGCGAGTCGCCCTCGGCCTGCGGGCACAGCCGTGCCAGTTTCTCCGCCACCTCGTCCACGGCCACGCGGGCACCACTCCCCTTGATTCTCCGACACGCGTCAAGCTACTTGCCGCGGCGATGGTTTGACGCACCGTCGTACCGAACACCTTCCGAAGATACGGGTGCTGCTTGAGTACGGGGGCTGTGGTGAGCGACGGGACCTGGCCGGTGCCGGAGGAGATCGAGGGCTGTCTGGCCGCGTACGAGCGGACCGGCGACCCCGCTGAGCTGCCGGTACTGGACGCCCCCGAGTTCCCGGATCTCCCGGACGGGGGCGCGGGGAACGCGGCGCGCGCCGACCCCGCGCAGCTGGCACGGCTGGCGCTGGCGCGCTGGTACCGCTATCTCCAGTGGCCGGGTGTCCACGGGCTGCTGGAGCGGCGGGCCGCGCTGGCGCTGGCGGCCCGGCTGGGCACGGTCGCCGGGTCCGGAACCAGGGTCGGGCGTACGGTCGGTGCGGCGGACCGGCTGCCCGAGCCGCTGCGGGGGCTCGCCACCGCAGCGGCGCCCCGCCGCCCGCTCCTCCGCAGGCGCCGGCCCGAGGCCTCTCCGGAGCCCGTCGCCCTCGGGGCCGCCCGGATCGACCAGCTGCGGTTCCTCATGGACCGGGCGTACGAGTTCGGCGACATCAGCGCGCTGACCACGGCGATCGGGCTCCAGAACCGGTGGCTGAAGGAGAAGACGCTGTCGCCGGTCGAGCGCGCGGCGCTCCTGACCGACCACTCCGTGCTGGCGCGCCGCGCCGGGGAGTCCGGCGCGGGCGGCGACCGGGACTGGTTCGGCGAGGCCGAGCAGGTCGCCACCCTGTCCGTGAAGGCGACCCGGCCCGACGAGCACGACCCTCATCTGGCCAACCGGCTGGTGCTGAGGGGGTACTGCGCGGCCCTTCAGTACACCGGGGACCGGGACGCGGCCGATCGCGGGAACGAGGGCGGGGCCGGTGACGGGGAGCGGGTGCCCGGTGGGCTGGGCATGCCGGGCGGTGCGGGTGGTGCGGCCCCGCTGGAACGCGCCGTGGCCGACTACGGCCGGGCCGCCGAACTGGCGGGGCGTGCCGCCCCCGTGAGCCTGGAACCCGCGCGGGCGCTGGGGTTGGCGCTGACGCGGCTGTACGAGGTGAACAGTTCGGCCGGGACCCTGGCCGAGGCCCTGAGAGCCACCCGCGATCTCGTACGGGCCACCGACGCGTCCGACCGCCGGGCCGGGGAGCACCGGGAACGCCTGGAGTCCCTGCGGGTCCGCGCCGCCGGGCGCCTCGGCACGGCGGAGACCGAGGCGATCCTCCGCGTCGAACCGGTCCTCGGGCCCGGGGCGACCCTCCACGGCGAACCGGTCCTCGGCGGCGAGGACCCGGCGGACGGCCCGGCAGGGAGCCCGGCGGGCACCCCGGACGGCATCGGTACGGCGGCTCCTCACGGCTCCCACCCGGCAGGGAACCCCGCGGGCACCCCGGACGACATCGGTACGGCGGCTCCTCACGACCGCCACCCGGCGGGAACCGGCTCCCCCTCCGCCCACAACACCCGGGCACCGGAAGGCGCCACCGCCGGTGTGCTCCCGTACGAGACCGTGGTGGAAGCCGTTCACGGCGGTCACCCCGCAGCGGACGCACCCTCCGCCCCCGGCACGGCGGACCGCGCCCGCACCGGACGCGACGGCCACCCGGCGAACGGCGGGGACCGCCCCGGGAGCGCCCCGCCCCCGGGGCAGGGCCCGCACGGGCCGGACGGCGGCACCCCGGCCGCCCCCGGCACCCCCGCGCCCACCGGGCGGATCCCCGGGGACCCGGGCGCCGCTCACGGACCGGAGGACTCCCGTGAGGACTCCCGTTTCGAGGCGGCGCTCCGTACCGCCGAGGACCCCGGCATCCCGGGAGCCGAGCGGCGACGGGCTGCCGAGGCGCTGCTGGAGATGGTGCCGCGCCACGACCTCCGGCGCCCCCTGGTCCTGGTCGTCGCCGCCGAGGCGGAGCTGGCGGACCGGCTCCAGGGCGGCGGGGGCGCCTCGGCCGAGCGGGCGCGGCTGGCGGCCGTCCGGGCGGTGGACGCGGCCGGGCCCGGGCATCCGATGGGCTTCCGTGCCCGTGCCGTCCTCGCGGAGTGCACCCTGTGCGCGGCCTGGGACGGCGCCCCCGGCGTGCGGGGGGACGACGCGCTGGCCGCCGCCCGTGAGGCCAGGCCGCTGCTCCCGGCCGGTGATCCGGACAACGGCGGACGGCTGAACCGCCTGGCGGACATCCTGAGCAGGGCCGCGACCCAGATGGGCGACGTCTCGCTGCTGCCGGAGGCCGTCGAACTGCGCCGGGAGGCGGTCGGTCTCACCCCCGCCGACCACCCGAACCGGGCGTTCTGGCTGTCGAACCTGGCGCGCTCCCTGCGCCGGCTGGCCGATGAGAGAGACGACCCGGAACTCTCGTACGAGGCGGTGTCGTTCGCCCACGAGGCCGCGACCACCCTGCCCGAGGACCATCCGAGGAAGCACGAGCTGCTGTTCAATCTGGCGTCGGAGTTCATCTCGGCCGCCGGGATCAGCCCGGCCGCGGCGGGTGATCCGGACGAGGAGCTGCTGGCGGAGGCGGACGCCGTCCTCGGCCGGGGCCTGGACATGCTGGCGCCGGACCACCACGACCAGCCGCGTTTCCTCAGCCAGATCGCCCTGGTACGGCTGAAGCGCCATGCGGCGACAGGCGACCCCGGGATGCTGGCCGACGCGACCTGGCTGGCGCGGGAGGCCGTCGCCCTGACCCCGCCGGACGACACCTGGTGGTCCGCGCGCAACGACTGTCTCGCCCGCGCGGCGGCCATGTCGTACCGGCTCACCGGTGAGAGGGACGAGGCGCTGCGGGTGGAGGCGGTTCAGGCGTACTCGATCGTCGCCGCCGACCGGACGCTCCCGGCGGCCAAGCGGATCGAGGCGGGAAACCGGCTGGCCCGCCTCGCCTGCGGGGGCGGGGATCCGGAGCGCGCGCTCCGGGCGCTGGAGGCCGCCCTGGACGAGATCCCGGCGATGGCCCGGCGGTCGCTGACCGGGCCCGTACGCCAGGGGGCCACCCGCAGGGCCGCGCATCTCGCCGCCGAGGCCGCGGCGCTGGCCGTGGACGTGGGACGCCCGGAGCGGGCCGTCGAACTGCTGGAGAGCGGCCGGGCGGTGCTGTACGGGCAGGCCGTCGCGGCCCGCCGGTACTGGACGCCGCTGCGCGACCTGGACCCGCGTGCCGCGGCCGACCTGGAGCGTATCGAGTCCCGGCTCGCGGAGAGTGACATCTACACCAACATCAGCTCGTTCACCATCGAGGTCGTACGGCTCAGCCCCGGAGGGGAGCGGCGGGAGTCGACTAGGGAGTGGGATCCGCGCCCGGAGTGGGCGGCCGAGACCCGCAGGCTGGCGGCCGAACGGGACCGTATCCTCGAACGGCTCTCCCGGCACCCCCGGTTCGCGGAGCTGCTGCGTCCGCGGTCCCTGGCCGAGGTGCGCAGGGGGATCGCCGGGGCACCGGTGGTACTGGTGGCCGCCCATGGGGACCGGGGGGACGCCCTGCTCGTACCGGCCGATCCGGAACGGCCGGTGGTCCATGTGCCGCTGCCGGGGCTGACGGCGGGCGCGGTGCTGGAGCGGATCGGCCGGCTGGAGACGGCGGTCTCGGACGCGACGGACCCCGACAAGGGATTCGCCCGGCGCGCGGCGGCCCAGTCGGAACTGCACGAGGTGCTGGAGTGGCTGTGGGACGAGCTGGCCGGCCCGGTCGTCGACCGGCTGCCGCCCCCGGCCGGCCCTTTGCCGCCGGGCGCGCTGCCCCGGCTGTGGTGGTGCCCGGTCGGCCCGCTGGTACGGCTGCCGCTCCAGGCCGCGGGCCACCACCGCGATCCGTACGGCGGCGGGGACGGCCGCCCCCGTACGGTGATCGACCGCGTCGTGTCCTCGTCCACGCCGACGCTCGCGGCCCTCGCGCACGCGATGCGCGAACGTACGGACCCCGGCCCGGACGGACCGGACGGCCTGGCCCACCCCAACGGACCGGACGGTGGTGACGGCGGGGTCAGGAGGGACGGCGGGGACATGGGCGGCCCCGGGCGGTCGCGGCGGAGTGCGGGCGCGCTCGTCGTGGCGGTCCCCGAGGCACCCCGTATGCCCTCGCTGCCCCAGGCCGAGGCGGAGGCCCGTGACGTCCTCGCGCTGGTGCCCGGGTCGCGGGTGCTCAGTGGCGAGGAGGCCGGTCTCCAGGCCGTGGAGGCGCAGTTGGGCCGCTATCCCATCGCGCACTTCGCCTGCCACGGCGACAGCAACGCCGCCCTCGGCACCCTGCTGGGCAACGGGCTCCATCTGGCGTCGGGCGAGAAGCTGACCGCCGCCCATGTGCACGACGCCCGTCTGGACCACGGTGCGCTGGCGTTCCTCTCCGCCTGCGGCACGGCCGAGCAGCATCCCACGATGCCGGACGAGCCGATGCACCTGGCCTCGGCGTTCCAGCTCGCGGGCTTCCGGAGCGTCATCGGCACCCTGTGGCGTACGCCGGACAGCGCCGCCGTGGCCCGGTCGGTGTACTCCTTCCTCACCGCGGACGGCACCCGCTCCCCGGACCTCACGGCCTCGGCGGTGGCTCTCAACACGGCCCTGCGCGCGGCCCGCGACGCGTATCCGGCGATCCCGACCCGCTGGGCCGCCTATCTGCACGCGGGCGCGTGAGGACCGCGGACGGAGATCCACGGCGGACCGGGTACGGGATCCCGGCGGTTCGGCGGGCGGTCCCCCGGCCCCGGACCGGTGCCCGCTCACGGGAGCCAGGTCCGGAGCCGTACGCGACCGGGGCGGGTGCGCGCCGGCACGCGCTACGGCCGCCGGGGGCCGTCGCCCCGCCGCCCGCCGGCCGGTGCGGTACCGGCCCGGTCCCGCGTTACGGAGACGGGGGCCGGGTTCACCAGCGGGGCCGGGTACGGGACAGGGCGGGGCATCACCGGTACAGCGGGCCCGGGAACGCGTACGAGGCGGGGCCGGGCGTCATCGGTCTCGTGGGCGTGGCCGGGGGGCCGGGTGCACCGAGGCCCGCCCGACCCGCCCGTACCCGTGCAGCCGCCCCGGCGGCTCCCGTGCGGCGGGCGCGTCCCGCCGGGGCCCTACGCTCCGATCACGTCCTCCAGCTCCTGCATCAGCCGGCGCTTGGGACGCGCGCCCACCATCGACTTCACCGGCTCACCGCCCTGGAACACCATCAGCGTCGGCATCGACAGCACCCCGTAACGGTTCGTCGTCTCGGGGTTGGTGTCCACATCGATCTGGACCACCTTGAGGCGATGCCCCTCCTCCTGGGAGATCGCGCTCAGGACCGGCGCGATCTGACGGCACGGCGGGCACCAGTCCGCCGTGAACTCCACCAGCACCGGCCGCTCCGACGTCAGCACCTCAGTGGCGAAGTCCGTGTCCGTCACGACCGCCACGCCTTCTGCCTGGATCATGTGTCACTCACCGAGACCTCTTTCGAATTCGCATCGTGGTTCCGGGCAGCCGGTCAGCGCTTCCGCCTCGGCCCGTGCGAGCTGCGCGCCGACCTGGGCACGTACGGAGCCGAGGCGGCCGATCAGTTCGTCGAGTTCGCTGAGCTTGGCCCGGTAGACGGCGAGCGAGGCGGGGCAGGAGTCGCCCGAGGGGTGACCCGCGCGCAGACACTCCACGAAGGGGCGGGTCTCCTCCAGCTCGAACCCGAAGTCCTGGAGGGTCCGGATCTGCCGGAGGAGACGCAGGTCGTCCTCGTCGTAGACGCGGTAACCGTTCTCCGTACGCCGCGCGGTCAGGAGTCCGCGGGACTCGTAGTAGCGCAGGGTGCGGGTGGTGGTCCCGGCCCGCTCCGCCAGCTCGCCGATTCGCATGCAGTCGACCGTAGACGTTGACGCCGAGGTCAGGGCAAGGCCGACCACGCCGGCCCGGGGAGGACGACGACGCGTGAGGCATCGGGTCCGGGGCGCTGGCCCCCTGAACCGGCCCTCTGGAACGGTTCTGTGGAACAGCCCCCGGGATCCGCCCCGCGCCCGCCCTCCGCCATGGGGGATCACGGAGGGTGGGCGCGGGGCGGACGGGTGGGGATCCCCTTGGGGCTACTTGGGGTTACCCAAGGTAATGGGTGGTTCGCGCGGGGGGAAGTACGGACGAACCACCCGGTCCGGGGTCACACCTTCCCGGTGACCGTCTTCTCCTCCCGCGAGCCGGGAACCTCCGCCCCGGGCCCCTCCGCGCCCGGGGCCCCCGCCCCGGCGCCCTCCGCGCCGGTGCCGCCTTCGCCGGGCGGCGCGCCGTGGCCGTCGTCGAGCAGGGTCCTCTCGTCGAACGGGATCCGGCCCGCCAGTACCTCCGCCGCCCGCGCCCTGTCGATCTCCTGGGTCCAGGTACCGACCAGAACCGTCGCCACCGCGTTGCCCGCGAAGTTGGTCAGCGCGCGCGCTTCACTCATGAAGCGGTCGATGCCGACGATCAGGCCGACGCCGTCGACCAGTTCCGGCCGGTGCGACTGGAGGCCGCCCGCCAGGGTCGCCAGACCGGCGCCGGTGACGCCCGCCGCTCCCTTCGAGGCGATGACCATGAAGATCAGCAGGGAGATCTGCTCGGACGCGCTCAGCGGGTCGCCCATCGCGTTGGCGATGAAGAGGGAAGCCATCGTGAGATAGATCGCGGTGCCGTCGAGGTTGAAGGAGTAGCCCGTCGGCACGGTGACGCCGACGACGGGCTTGCTCACGCCCAGGTGCTCCATCTTCGCGATCAGCCGCGGAAGGGCCGATTCCGAGGACGAGGTGGAGAGGATCAGCAGGAACTCACGGCCCAGATACCTCAGCAGGGACAGCAGATTGATCCCGGCGACGAGCTTCAGCAACGGGCCCAGCACGACGAAGACGAACAGCGCACAGGTCGCGTAGAAGCCGATCATGATCACCGCGAGCGACTTCAGCGCGTCCAGGCCGGTCTCGCCGACGACGGCCGCGATCGCGCCGAAGGCGCCCACCGGAGCGGCCCACATGATCATCGCCAGGACCCGGAAGACCAGCCGCTGGAGATGCCCGATACCGCGCAGCACCGGTTCGCCGGAGCGGCCCATCGCCTGGAGCGCGAAGCCGGCCAGCAGGGCCACCAGCAGCGTCTGGAGGACCTCGCCCCCGGTGAAGGCGGAGACCACGGTCGTCGGGATGATCCCGAGCAGGAAGTCGGCGGTGGACTCGCCGCCCGCGCCCTCGGCGGCCTTGTCGCCCGCCGCGCGCGCCGCGTCCGTGAGCTGGAGCCCGGCTCCCGGTTCCAGCACATTGCCGACGAGCAGCCCGATGGCCAGGGCGACGGTCGACATCGCCAGGAAGTAGCCCAGCGCGAGCCCGCCGACCGCGCCCACCTTGGCGGCCTTGCGGACCGATCCGATGCCCAGCACGATCGTGCAGAAGATGACCGGCGAGATCATCATCTTGATCAGGTTCACGAACCCCGTACCGATCGGTTTCAGTTCGACGGCCACCCCGGGGGCGGCGAAGCCCACCGCGATACCCAGCCCCACCGCGCCGATGACGGCGATGTACAGATAGTGCGTACGGTCCCTTCCGCGTGCGCCGGCTGTCACGGGTCCTCCTCGGTCAAGCGTGTCCATGTCCGCGTATGGATCTCCGTGAATATCCATCACCCTGTGACCCGGGTCACCCTTGCGTGCCTTTCGTTCATGAAGGCGTCGGCAGCGACCGGATATGCATGACCGGAGACGTCGGTCGCGGCCGGGCCTCCACGCACGCCGACCGCCGCCGGTCCTCCCGCACCTGCGCGGGTCACGCCCGGGCGGGGCACGCGCGGCCGGGTAGGCGCCGGAACCCGCGCCCGAAGGGGTGGGCACACTGGTGCCCATGCGCCTACGCCGCCCGCGCAGCCTCGCGGGCCAGCTCTTCGCGATGCAGGTCGTGCTGGTCACCGCGATCGTGGCGGGCTGTGCCCTCTTCGCGTATCTCACGGACCGGTCACAGGCGGAGGACACCGCCCGGCTCCAGTCCACGGCGACCGCCACCGCCGTGGCCCGCTCCCCCTCGGTGATCGCCGCCACCCGCACCGAGCGCCCGACCACGGCGCTCCAGCCGTACGCGGAGGGCCTGCGCAGAGCCGCGGGCGTCACCTTCATCACGATCATGGCCCCCGACGGCACCCGCTGGACCCATCCGGAACCGGACCAGATCGGCCGGACGTATCTGGGCCACACCGAACAGGCGCTGCGCGGCGAGACGTACAGCGAGAAGTACTCCGGCACGCTCGGCTCCTCCATCCGGACCGTCGTGCCCGTGTACGACGACGGGCGCGTCGTCGGCCTGGTCAGCGCGGGTATCACCATCCAGCGGATCACCGAGCGGGTACGGGAGCAGGTGGCGGCCCTGCTGCTGGTCGCGGGCGGGGCGCTGGCAATCGGCGGGGTCGGCACGTATGTGATCAACGCCCGGCTGCGGCGGCACACGCACGGCATGAACGCGGCCGAACTGAGCCGGATGCACGACTACCACCAGGCCGCGCTGCACGCCGTGCGCGAGGGGCTGCTGATGCTCGACGGGCGGCGCAGGATCGCGCTGGTCAACGACGGCGCACGGGAGCTGCTGGGCCTGGCCGGGGACGCGGTCGGCCGCCCGGTGGCCGGACTGGGGCTGCCCCGGCCGCTCACGGCGGCGCTGCTGGCGTCCGAGCCCCGCGTCGACGAGGTCCATCTGACGGCGGACCGGATCGTCGTGGTCAACACCAGCCCGGTGGTGGGCGGGGAGCAGCGAGGCACCGTGGTGACCCTGCGCGATCACACCGAACTCCAGGCGCTGTCGGGGGAGCTGGACTCCGAGCGCGGGTTCAGCCAGGCGCTGCGGTCCCAGGCGCACGAGGCCGCGAACCGGCTGCACACCGTGGTGTCGCTGATCGAACTCGGCCGTACGGACGAGGCCGTCGACTTCGCCACGGCGGAGCTGGAACTGGCCCAGGTGCTCACGGACCGGGTGGTGGGCGCGGTCGGTGAACCGGTGCTCGCGGCACTGCTGCTGGGCAAGGCGGCCCAGGCGAACGAGCGGGGTGTGGAGCTGGTCCTCGCCGAGGACAGCCGGATCGACGACGGTGTGCTGCCGCCGTCGCTGCCTGCGCGCGATCTGGTGACGATCCTCGGCAATCTGATCGACAACGCGGTGGACGCGGCATCGGGCGCGACGCTGCCGGACGCCCCGGACCCCCAGCGGCCCCCGCGCGGGCCCGGAACTGGGCCCGTGCCGGAGCCGGACGGACCGGAGCCCGCGGAGCCCGCGGCCGCCGTGGTGGACGCACCCGGACGGCTACCCGCCCCGGGGCCCGTACGGAAGCCGGACGGACCGGGGCCCACCAAGTCGCCGACCGCCGTGGTGCAAGCACCCGTACGGCAACCCGCCCCGGGGCCCGTACGGAAGCCGGACGGACCGGGGCCCACCAAGTCGCCGACCGCCGCTGCGGACGCACCCGTACGGAAGCCGGACGGGCACCCGGCGGCGACGGAACCGGGCGCGTCGGCGCTCCCGGCAGCGGAGACGGGCGGACGTGTGGACACCGTGCCGGGCCGGGGCCGGCGCCCCCGGGACGGGGAGCCGCCGAAGGCGGTGCCCGCCGGGGCCCGGCCGGCGAGGGCCCGGGTCACGGTCACCGCGCACGCGGACGACGGCGAACTGCTGATCCGGGTGCATGACACGGGTGCCGGTGTCGATCCCGCCTGCGCGGACGAGGTGTTCGCCCGGGGCTGGTCCACCCATGGGCCCGGCCGTGGCCTCGGCCTCGCGCTGGTCCGTCAGGCGGTGCACCGCGGCGGAGGCACGGTGACCCTGGACGAGGGCCCGGACGGAGGCGCCCGGTTCACGGTCAGACTGCCGCTCCGAAGGGGGGTGCCGGCATGACCCGTACGGGCTCCGGCCCGCCGGGGAGGCGGACCACGATCCACGCCACCCGGGCCGGTGAGGGCCTTGGGGGACCTTCCGCCGGTACGCGGCCGCAGACCACCGTCCCCACGCCCACGCCACCGGCCGAAGCCATCGGATCACGCCACCGGCCCCGCGTCCGTCCCGCGCCGCTCGACCCGGGCCGGTCGGATACAGGCCGGTCGGGCACGGGCCGGTCGGATACGGGTCCCCGGGGCCCGGTCACCCGCCCCGGGAGGCCCTCACCGCACGGACCCGTGGCGGCGCCCCGCCACCGGCCGCCCGCGCCGCGGGACCCCGCGGAGGTTCCCGCTGACGGAGCCTCACCGGGCGTACCGGGTGTGCCGGGGGCCGTACGGAAGCGGGCGGGCGCGGCGGTCCGGTGCCCCCGTGGCGTACGATCGCCGCTGCGTATCGCGGAGGTGCCCGGATGAGCGGGAAGCCGGACCCCATCAGCGTCCTGGTCGTCGAGGACGATCCCGTCGCCGCCGCGGCGCACGCGCACTACGTCGGCCGGGTCGCGGGCTTCCGGGTGGCCGGGGTCGCGCACTCGCGGGCCGAGGCCGTGCGGACGCTGGAGCGCACCCGGGTGGATCTGCTGCTCCTCGATCTGTATCTCCCGGACGGGCACGGGCTGTCGCTCGTACGCTCGCTGCGCGCGGCCGGGCACTCGGCGGACGTCATCGCCGTCACCTCCGCGCGCGATCTGGCGATCGTGCGGGAGGGGGTGTCGCTGGGGGTGGTGCAGTACGTACTGAAGCCGTTCACGTTCGCCACCCTGCGCGACCGTCTCGGCCGGTACGCGGAGTTCCGGGCGGCGGCCGGTGAAGCGAGCGGCCAGGACGAGGTGGACCGGGCGCTCGCCGCGCTCCGCGCCCCCGAGGGCGGTGCGCTGCCGAAGGGACTGAGCGGGCCGACGCTGGAGGCGGTGACCCGGACCCTGCGGGCGTCGGCGACGGGGCTCACGGCCGCGGAGGCGGGCGCGGCGGTCGGGATATCGCGGATCACCGCGCGCCGCTATCTGGAGCATCTGGTGGCCCAGGGGCGCGCGGCCCGCAGCCCTCAGTACGGCCAGATCGGCCGCCCCGAACTCCAGTACCGCTGGCTGCCGTCCCGGTCCTGAATCCCGGGTACCGGCTCCCGCCCCCCGAGCCCGGACCCCGTATCGGCGACGGCCTCCCGGCACTTCCCCGGCGCCGGCTGCCCCGGACCCGGTCACGACCGCGGGACGGGCCCCGGGGTGCCTGAACCGCCGGGGACACCACCGGCCGTCCCGGCGGCACCACTCACGGGAGGCCGTCCGGACGGAAACGGACAGGCACCGGCGGCGGTCCGGGGGACAGCCGACCGGAGCGCCGTCCGCGGCGGCCACCGCGTACGCCCGGGCCCGCCCGGCCGGTCCTGGTCAGTCCCCTTGCCCCGTGGGCGGCGGAGGCGGCGCGGGCACGGCCGGGTCGGTCGTGGCCCGGTAGAGGGCTGGGCGGTTGGGGACCGTACAGCCCCGTTCCCGTGCCGAGCGCACGGCGAACGCCTTCAGCGCCGCACGCTGATACGCCTGGCTGCCGTCCGGTCCGTGCCGCATCCGGACCACGTAGAGCGCGGGCTCGTCCCCCGACGGACAGACCGCGCTCGTGGTGTACGCGCCCTCGTACTCGGTCCCGGTGGACATCCGCAGTCGCATGTCCTCCGCGTACGGGCCGTAGTAGGCGTCCAGTTCATACGCCTCGGACCGCTCGTCGCGGCCGATCTCGCAGTGCTCCCTGGGAGTGGCGCCGCGCGGGCTCTCCCAGACGCGGGCCCCCTCGAAGGCGGGAACGCCCACGCAGGTGCCGGCGGCGGCGGACGGCTCGACGTCCTCGTCCTCGCCGACCGGGAGCGGCACGCCGTCCGGTACCCGGCCCAGGGGCGCGTCACAGCCGTGGCGTTCGGCGGATCCGACGGCGGTGGCGGTGGCGATCCGTACCAGCCGGACCCGGTCGGCCGGGTTGTCGACGGCCGTCCCCTCCACATCGCCGTCCACGGTGATCAGCAGATCGGCCGGGCCGTCCCGGCAGTCGAGCAGCACGGCGGCGCTCGCGCGGGCCCAGGCGGTGTCCTCCCTGCCGTAGCCGTCGAAGTACCCGGTCCAGCCGTGACCCAGGGGTACGGGGCGGTCGGCGTCGGCGTCCCCGTACAGACTGCCGTCGCGCCGGTCGCGGTCCGCCTCCAGCGTGGGGACGCCGTGGACGGCCACCTCGATCGAGCCCTCGCGGTCGGGGTGTTCGCCGCCGTCCCGCGCGATCCGGGTGATCACACACCGGACGTACAGCGAGCTTTCCGGGTCGCGGAGGCCGCCCTCGGCGCGTATCTCCTCGCGTTTCTCGGCGAGTTCTCCGGGGCCGAGCGCGTCACGGGTCTCACGCACCGGAAGGAGCCCGTCGCACGCCCCGTCCAGGGCTCGGTCCTCCAGCCACCCGTCCGGCAGCTCCCCTCCGAGGGCGAACCAGGCGGCCAGCGGCGCGAGCAGGACGAGGACCGCGACGGCCGCCCCGCGTGCGCGGGCACCCGGCCGGCCCCGGGGCGGGGGCGGCGGTTCCGTCTCCCCGGGGCCGGGATCGGGATCCAGCGGGACCGTGCGCAGGACCAGGGGATCCAGGACCAGGGGATCCGGGCCCAGCGGGTCGGGTTCCGGCCCGAGAGGGTTCCGGTGCGGGGGGTTCAGGTGCGAGTGATCCCCGTACGAACGGTCCCCGTCCGAGGGGTCCGGGTGCGGGGGATCCCGGCGCGCGGGGTCCGGGGCCGGGTCCTTCGGCGGGCCGGTCATGGGCCCTCGGCCACGGTGGTGTCACGGCAGTGCGACCGCCTCGGCCAGGCGCTGCCCGCGGCGAGATAGCGCGTCAGTACGGCTCGCGCGGTACCGGCCAGCCGCCGCCGCTCGTCCGCGGTCACAAAGAACTGGCCGCTCCGGTCCGGGGGGATCTCCGGGATCACGGAGACCCGGTGATAGGCGACCTCGCCGCCGCAGTCGGCCTCGGCCCATACGGCGACGTCGAGGGGGTCCCCGCCGATCCACACCGTCCGCCCGTCCTCGCGCGGGGGCGGACCCTCGTACTGAAGGTGCTGTTCCCGCAGTAGCCGCCCCTTCACCCCGGTGGCGCTCTGCGCGCTGAGCGAGGTGATCGTCAGCCGTTCGGGGGTGGTCTCCAGGTCCGTGCGCCGGGCCTCACAGGTGCCGTTGCGCGTGCGGTAGGGCCGGTCGCGCCCGGCCTGCCAACTGCCGCCCAGGCCCAGCGCCAACGGATCGAGCCAGTCGCAGAGCGCCGGGTCGGGCGAGGTGGGCGGGCCGCTCAGGGGCAGGGGCGCACCGCCGCAGCGACGGCGTTCGGCGATCCAGTTGGCGACGGAGACGGCGGTACGGGCCGCCGCCAGCCGGTACGCGCGTACCTCCGCACGGGCCTGGCCGGGCCCGTGCGGCGGCAGCGGCAGACTCACCGTGACCTGGAGTTCCCCGGTGCGCCCGGTGCGCCGGACCAGCCCTCCGGGGCAGGTGACGAGCAGGGTGGCCACGGTCTCGTCCTCGTCGGTCTCGAAGTCGCCCACCGCGTTCGGCGGAAGCGGCAGCGGAAACGTCCTGGCCTCCTGCGCCGAGTCCTCCGGAGTGTCCTCCCGCACCCGGAGCAGCGCCTCGGCACGCACCCGTACCTCTGCGCCGTCGGGGTCGGCCGTGCCCGCGCCGGCCCACGACAGCCGGCAGTCCAGGAGCGCCCGGCTCTCCTGGCCCGGTTCCAGGACCGTCCCGTACTCGACCAGCCGTCCCGCGGAGCGGTCGGACAGGAAGGGCCGCAGCCGGTCCTGGGGCAGCAGCCCCTGGCAGGCCCTCTTCAACTGGGCGCGGTTCGCCGCCAGCTGGGCGTCCTGGAGGACCTGGTTCCGTACGCTCACGGTGATGGCGGCCAGCACGGCCAGCGCCACCGATGGCACCAGCAGCCGGGTGATCCACCGCTCCCCCGGCGCCGTCCCCCACCCCGTACCCCAACGGGGGACCGGGCCTCTCTCCCACCACTGTCCCCGGCCCGTGCCCCACCGGTTCACCGGGCCGCTCCCCCGCCGTCCGTTCCGGATGTCCCGCCTCCGCGCCGCACTCCCGTCATCCACCGTCCACCCCGTGTTCCCGGAGTGTGCGGCCGGCCGTCATCCTGCGGCCGGGAAACGGCCGGAACGCGCCCGCGCCAAAGGATGTCGGGAGAACACACCCTGGTCGGAGGCCCCTTGGGCGCCTTACGGTGAGCGCGTGCAGCACGCTCCCACCCCTCCCTTCGACCGCTCCGCCGCGCGCCGCCTCAGGGAGGCCCTCGGGATGACAGCCGGTCATGTTTCGTACGGCCTTCGCGCGCAGTACGGACTCCATGTCCGTCAGGACACGATCCTCTCCTGGGAGCGGGGCATCGGCGCACCCGGCGACCGGGAACTGACCGCGCTCGCCGGGGTGTTGTGGTGCGCCCCCGAGGATCTGGTCGACGCGGCCACCACCCTTGAGGACCACCGGCTGGCGCGGGAGCTGGCCGCCGACGAGCTGGCCCGGCTGATCGGCATGACACCGGGCGCGTACGCCCGGATGGAGGAGTCCGGCCGCTGGCGGGGCAGCGAGCGGCACACCGCCCTCCTCGCGGAGGTGCTGCGTCTGCGCCCGCGCGAACTGCTGAGGGCCATCGGCCGGGACGGGGAGCTGGCGCCGTTGCTGCGGAGCGCCGTCAAGGGGCGGTGGCAGGGGTACGTACGGCCGGTGGCGAAGCTGGTCCCGATGGACCGGGAGCTGATCACGGCCGTTCTGGAGGAGCTGCACACCGCCTACCGGGTGCGGACGGCGGACGCGGGTCCGGGCTGGGCGCAGACCGCCGAGGACTCCGAGGCCGCGGGCCGGGAGTTCCTGGAGCTGGTCGGCGACCACTTCTGGGTCCTGGCGGACCCGGATCCGGACCAGCGCGGGGGCGATGACGGCGATCGGACCCTTCCTGGCTGATCCGGGGCGGAGTGATCCGGGGCGGAGTGATCCCGGGCGCGCTGATTCGGGGCGCGCTGATTCGGGGCGCGCTGATTCGGGGCGGGGTGTTCCCGGGCCCGGTGCGGGGCCTGTGCGCCTCAGCGGGGCCGGGGGCAGGGACCCGGCTGCGGACCGACGGGCCCGGGGCCCGGCTCCGGGCGGCCTCGATGCCGGGCTCCGGGGGCCGGGCCGGAAGCTCGACGGGGTCCTGGTCCGGGCGCGCCCCGGGGGTGGGACGGGGGCCGAGCGTGCCCGCGGGACCGGGCGTCCCTCTTGGGTCGGGTTTCCCGCTGCGGCCGGGACTTGCCCGTCGGCCGGGCACTCCGCGTCGGCCCGGCCCGGGACCCCGGCGGGGCTCGGGCTTACGGCGGAGGGCGGCGGCTCGACCCGCTTCCGCCTCAACGCCGGGCTCCGGGAGCGCGTTCCAGTACGAAGGTCTGGGCCGCGCCGGACCTGTCGCAGCTCTGCTGCCGTATCTCCGCGCCGGGTCCCACCAGCCGGTCCTCCACCCCTACACACAGATCGCTGTGGAGGGGCCGCAGCCGGAAGACGCCCGCCTCCGCGCCGAACCGCTCCAGCCGGAACGCCTCCGCCGTACCGCGCTTGCCGCACTCCTGGTCGTTGAGCGGGGTTTCGGTCTCCCTCGACCCATTGCTCACACCGGTGCAGCCCGGACCGTACGTCGGATGCCGGGTGGCGATCCGCCAGTTCTCACCGCGCCGCTGGAGGGAGAAGGCCGGGACGGAGCCGGACCCGCAGGGCAGTTGGTAGAGCAGTCCGCTCCGGTCGCCGCGCTCGGCCAGACAGAGCCCGGAGTGGACGGCCTTGATGCGTACGGGGCCCGGCGTGGGCGCGCTCAGGCGGGCCAGGGCCGGCTCCCCGCGCGGCGTCCCGGGCGGACCGCTGACGAGAGTGCCGGTGCCGTGCCGTGTCCCCCTTGGGGGATCCGCGTCCTCGTCGTCGGCGACGGTGAGCCCCACCGCGAACAGGACGGCGCCCAGGACGACCACCGCGGCGCCCCATACCGGGCGCGGCACCCCGGGGCCCGGCTCCGCACCGGGCGACCTCCCGGGCTTCCCGGACGCGCCGGGTGCCAGGTGTTTCCCGGGTGCCTCGGGCTCGTCGTGCTTCCCGGATGCCCTGGGCCTGTCGGGTTCGGCGTGTGCGTGGTGTATGTGAGGTTCCGGGGCTTCCGGGGGAGCCTCGTGGCTGGTGTCACCACCGGTCGGGTCCTGGGTACACCCGGCAGCCGGGTCCGGCCTCGGTCCGCTCCGGTGTTCCGGGATCTCCCCCGGCTGACGCTCCCGGCGGGCCAGTTCCTTGCGCACCCTCAGCCAGGTCTCGGCGGCCCCGGGACCGCAGCCGCACGCCCGTACGAAGGCGGCCACCAGCTCCTCGCGCGGGAGCGTGCAGCGGCTGAGCATATTGGCGACGGTGGAGCGCGGCAGCACATCCCCGACCGCCTCGGCACGGGACGTCAACTCCCGGTAGGTCAGGCCCGACCAGTCCTTGAGCTGCTGTAATCGCGCCACGAACTCGGCGGCTCCACCCGCCTGTTCCGGATCGGGAGCCCGGTTCTCCTCGGGATCCATCCGTCCTCCGTCCATCGCTGACATGCTGGGACACATCTGGGACATGTCCCGGACAAGAACAGCCTTGCCATCCGCGGCGGTCGGCTCAAGAGTGATCTGCGCCATCCGTGCCGGGAAGCGCGACGGCGGAAAAGCGGCCCCGGCCCCCTGGCACGACAGGGGACAGGGCGACACGACCGGCCTTGATCGTCCACCGGGGGGACGATCAAGGCCGGTCACCGGGGCCGGAGGCACGGACGGAGGAAGAGGTGGACGCGCGGAATCGGGCGCACGGCGGACGCACCCCCGCGGTCGGGCGCGCGGGCGGAGTCGGCGACGGGTCGTCACCCCGCCCGGCAGCCCGGGCAGGGAGCCTCGGCGGCCGGGCACGACCCTCGGCCGGTCCGGGAACGGCCCCATCGGAGCCGGCCCCGGACCACATCACCAGCGGCCCCACCGGAGTGCCCGTCACCGGTTCAGGGCCCGTCACCGGGCTGCGGACGACCGGACCGACCCGACAATGTCAGGACCGGCCGAACCCTCCCCGTAACGACCCGCGCCGACCCGGGACCGCAGGACCGGCCCGCCCTTCACCGTACGCACCGGCGGACCCTTCACCGTAAGACCGAACCGAACCGGCACCGCCCCGGGACCGCAGGACCGGCCGGCCCTTCACCGTACGCACCGGGGGATCCGTCACCGCAAGACCGAACCGAACCGAACCCGGGCCGTACCGGCACCGCCCCGCATCGCGCCCCGCTCCCCGCGCCTGGCGGAACAGGCGTCAGAAGACCGACTCCGCCTCGTTCATCCGGCTCGTCGGAACCATCTTCAGCCGGGTCACCGCGTCCGCCAGCGGCACCATCACCACATCCGTGCCCCGCAGCGAGGTCATCCGCCCGAAGTCGCCCCGGTGGGCCGCCTCCACCGCGTGCCAGCCGAACCGGGTGGCGAGCACCCTGTCGTACGCGGTCGGCACTCCGCCGCGCTGCACATGCCCGAGGATGACCGGCTTGGCCTCCTTGCCGAGCCGGTGCTCCAGCTCGGCGGCGAGCCGGTTCCCGATGCCCACGAAGCGCTCGTGGCCGTACTGGTCGATCTCGCCCTTGCCGTAGTCCATGGAGCCCTCGGCGGGGTGCGCGCCCTCGGCGACGCAGACGACGGCGAACTTCTTCCCCCGGGAGAAGCGTTCCTCCACCATCTTCACCAGGTCCTCGACCTGGAAGGGCCGCTCCGGCAGACAGATGCCGTGCGCCCCGCCCGCCATACCGGACTCCAGGGCGATCCAGCCCGCGTGCCGGCCCATCACCTCGACGACCATCACCCGCTGATGCGACTCGGCGGTGGTCTTGAGCCGGTCGATGGCCTCGGTGGCGACGGTGACGGCGGTGTCGAAGCCGAAGGTGCGGTCCGTGGCGGAGATGTCGTTGTCGATGGTCTTGGGCACACCGACGACGGGCATGCCCGCGTCGGACAGCATCCGGGACGCCGTGAGGGTGCCCTCGCCGCCGATCGGGATGAGGACGTCGATGCCGTACCGCCGCTGGATCTCACCGCAGTTCTCGGCGGCCTCGCGGAGCCGGTTGCGCTCCAGCCGCGCGGAGCCGAGGATCGTGCCACCGCGGGCGAGGATGCCGCTGACGGCGTTGAGGTCGAGGGGCCGGTAGTGACCGTCGAGGAGCCCTTTGAAGCCGTCCTCGAATCCGATGACCTCGTCGCCGTGCCCCGTGAGGGCCCGGTGCACGACCGACCGGATCACTGCGTTCAGTCCGGGGCAATCGCCCCCAGCGGTGAGCACTCCGATACGCATCGCGCTGTGTCTCCTGCTCGTCGTGGGACAGGTGAGCCGAGAGTCAATTGTTTCATGGGCTCCAGGGCCCCGCGCTCCCGATCTCACCGGGCCCTCCCGCCTCCTTTTCCACGGGAGGACAATGGGCGCCTACCCGACAGGCGCTATATCCACCCCCGGAGGTACTGTCAAGAGGGAGCAGCCGCCGACCAGCGGTTTTGTGCCGAGCACGGGCGAGCGGGTACCCGAGTGGAAGCTCAGCGGGCTACCCGGGCGCAAGCACCGACGCAGCACGGCCGGAGGCCCGGTCGGAGGCCCGGGCCGCAGGACAAGCCCCGGCCGGCCCTCGGCATGGACCTCCGGGGTCGGCGTCCCCCTGGGCACGGCCCTCGGGCCCGGCACCGCCTCCGGGCATGTCAGTACGAGCACGAGCACCGATACGGGTGGACGGGAGAGCACGCGTGACACGCAGCGTGTACGTGACCGGGATCGATCGCGGGGACGGCCGCCAGGTCGTCGATCTGGGGGTCATGGAACTCCTCACCCGCCAGGTGGACCGGGTGGGAGTGTTCCGCCCCCTGGTGCACGACGGACCCGACCGGCTGTTCGAGCTGCTGCGCGCCCGCTACCGGCTGACCCAGGACCCCGCGTCCGTGTACGGCATGGACTATCACGAGGCGTCCGCCCTCCAGGCCGAGCAGGGCACCGACGAGCTGGTCTCCCGGCTCGTCGACCGTTTCCACCGGGTGGCGCGGGAGTACGAGGTCGTCCTCGTCCTCGGTACCGACTTCGCCGCCACCCAGCTCCCGGACGAGTTGGCGGTCAACGCCCGGCTCGCCAATGAGTTCGGTGCCTCGGTGGTCGTGGTGGTGGGCGGCCGGGGGCAGACCGCGGAGTCCGTACGGGCCGAGGCGCGCAATGCCCACCGGGCGTACGACGCCCTGGGCTGCAATGTTCTCGCCATGGTCGTCAACCGGGTCGCTCCCGGCGAACGTGAGGTGATCGCCGAGCGGCTCGCGGCCCGTCTCCCGGTCCCCTGCTACGTCCTGCCCGACGAGCCCGCGCTCGCCGCGCCCACGGTCGCCCAGATCACCCACGCGCTCGGCGGTACGGTGCTGCTCGGCGACGACTCGGGGCTCGCGCGCGACGCCCTCGGCTTCGTCTTCGGCGGGGCGATGCTGCCGAACTTCCTCACCGCGCTGACCCCCGGCTGCATGGTGGTCACCCCCGGCGACCGTGCCGATCTGGTGGTGGGCGCGCTGGCCGCGCACTCGGCGGGGACCCCGCCCATCGCGGGGGTGCTGCTCACCCTGAACGAGCGGCCCAGCCCGGAGATACTCACCCTGGCGTCCCGGCTCGCGCCCGGCACGCCGGTGATCTCGGTCCATGGGACCAGCTGGCCCACCGCCACCGAACTCTTCAGCCTCGAAGGCAAGTTGAACGCCTCCACCCCGCGCAAGGCGGAGACCGCCCTCGGGCTGTTCGAGCGCCATGTCGACACCGGCGAGCTGCTGGGGCGGCTCGCGGTGACCCGTAGCGGCCATGTCACCCCGATGATGTTCGAGCACGAACTGCTGGAGCAGGCCCGCGCGGACCGCCGCCGGGTCGTACTGCCCGAGGGCACGGAGGAGCGGGTACTGCGCGCCGCCGATGTGCTGCTGCGCCGGGACGTCTGCGATCTGACCCTGCTGGGCGACCCGGAGGTGATCCGCAAGAAGGCCGCCGACCTGGGCTTCGATCTCTCGGCCGCGCAGCTGGTCGACCCGGAGACCTCGGAGCTGCGCCAGGGCTTCGCCGAGCGGTATGCACGGCTGCGCGCCCACAAGGGCGTGTCGGTGGAGCTGGCGTACGACGTGGTGGCGGATGTGAACTACTTCGGCACCCTGATGGTCGAGGAGGGCCTCGCCGACGGCATGGTCTCCGGAACGGTGCACTCGACGGCGGCGACGATCCGCCCGGCGTTCGAGATCATCAAGACCCGGGAGCCGGGGGCCCCGGGGGCGGCGGCCATCGTGTCGTCCGTCTTCTTCATGTGCCTCGCGGACCGGGTGCTGGTGTACGGCGACTGCGCCATCAACCCGGATCCCGACGCCGGGCAGCTCGCGGACATCGCCGTACAGTCGGCCGCCACCGCCGCCCGCTTCGGGGTGGAGCCGCGGATCGCGATGCTCTCGTACTCCACCGGAACCTCCGGTTCGGGCGTGGACGTGGACAAGGTGCGGGAGGCGACCGAGCTGGTGCGCCGGGCCCGCCCCGATCTGCGGATCGAGGGCCCGATCCAGTACGACGCGGCCGTGGATCCGTCCGTCGCGGCGACCAAACTGCCGGACTCCGAGGTGGCGGGCCGGGCGACCGTGCTGATCTTCCCGGACCTCAACACCGGCAACAACACCTACAAGGCCGTGCAGCGCTCGGCGGGCGCCGTCGCGGTCGGGCCGGTGCTCCAGGGGCTGCGCAAGCCGGTGAACGATCTCTCGCGCGGCGCTCTCGTCGGCGACATCGTCAACACGGTCGCCATCACGGCCATCCAGGCACAGCCCGAGCCCTCGCTCGAACAGCCCGAGCGGCCCGAACGGCCCGCGCAACCCTCGGCCGCGCAACCCTCTTCCGTATGACCGCCCTCTGCCCTCCGACCCGGCCCTCCGGCCGCGACCTCCGACCCGTGACCTCCCGATGACCGCCCCCACAGAAGGACCCGCCACCGTGACCGCGACCCGAGTCCTCGTCCTCAACTCCGGCTCCTCGTCGGTGAAGTACCAGCTGCTCGACATGCCGGGCGGCTCCCGGCTGGCGGTGGGCCTCGTCGAGCGGATCGGCGAGGCCACGTCCCGGCTGGTCCACACCCCGCTGAGCGGCGACGGCGCCGGCTCTGTCCAGCGGGAGCGGAGCGGCCCGATCGCCGACCACGACGCGGCCCTGAAGGCGGTCGCCGACGAACTGGCGGCCGACGGGCTGGGGCTGGACTCCCCGGGCCTGGCGGCGATCGGCCACCGGGTGGTGCACGGCGGGCTGCGGTTCACCGAGCCGACCGTGATCGACGACGAGGTGCTGGCGGAGGTGGAGCGGCTGGTCCCCGTGGCTCCGCTGCACAATCCGGCGAACATCACCGGTATCCGTACCGCCCGGGCGCTGCGCCCCGATCTGCCGCAGGTCGCCGTCTTCGACACCGCGTTCCACACGACGATGCCGGAGCCGGCCGCACGCTACGCGATCGACACCGAGACGGCGGACGCCCACCGGATCCGCCGCTACGGCTTCCACGGCACCTCGCACGCGTATGTGTCGAGGGAGACGGCGAAGCTGCTGGGCAAGGCGCCCGAGGACGTCAATGTGATCGTGCTGCACCTGGGCAACGGCGCGTCCGCCTCGGCGGTGGCGGGCGGCCGGTGCGTGGACACCTCGATGGGTCTGACCCCGCTGGAGGGGCTGGTGATGGGGACCCGCTCCGGCGATATCGATCCGGCGGTCACCTTCCATCTCAAGCGGGTCGCGGGCATGTCCGTGGACGAGATCGACGCGCTGCTGAACAAGAGAAGCGGTCTGGTGGGGCTGTGCGGGGACAACGACATGCGGGAGATCCGGCGCCGGGTGGAGGAGGGTGACGAGCGCGCCCGGCTGGCGTTCGACGTCTACATCCACCGGCTCAGGAAATACATAGGTGCCTATTACGCGGTACTCGGCAGGGTGGACGCGCTGGTGTTCACGGCCGGGGTCGGCGAGAACGCGCCCGCGGTACGGGAAGCCGCGGTGGCGGGACTGGAGGAATTGGGGCTCGCACTGGACGCCGGGCTGAACGCGGAGCGCTCCCGGGAGGCCCGGGTCGTCTCGCCGCCGGACGCACGGGTCGCGGTGGCCGTGGTTCCGACGGACGAGGAGCTGGAAATCGCGCGTCAGACATTCGCGCTGGTGTCCACCCGTTCACTCGGCTGAGCAGCGGGTCGCCCATTTGTATCTTCTGCCAGCCGGAATATTCCGAGCAGAAACAAACCGATAGGATCCGCCTTATGCGCCGTTCCAAAATCGTCTGCACACTGGGCCCCGCCGTCGACTCGTACGAGCAGCTGAAAGCGCTCATCGAGGCCGGAATGAACGTGGCCCGCTTCAATATGAGCCACGGGAGCCACACCGAGCACGAGGAGCGGTACCACCGCGTCCGCAAGGCCTCCGAGGACACCGGCCGCGCGATCGGCGTGCTCGCCGACCTCCAGGGGCCCAAGATCCGGCTGGAGACCTTCGCCGAGGGTCCGGTCGAGCTGGTGCGCGGTGACGAGTTCACCATCACCACCGAGGACGTGGACGGCGACAGGACCATCTGCGGCACCACCTACAAGGGGCTGCCCGGCGATGTCTCCAAGGGCGACCAGATCCTGATCAACGACGGCAATGTGGAGCTGCGCGTCGTCGAGGTCACCGGTCGGCAGGTGAAGACGATCGTGGTCGAGGGCGGGGTGATCTCCGACCACAAGGGCATCAATCTGCCCGGCGCGGCCGTCAATGTCCCGGCGCTGTCCGAGAAGGACGTCGAGGACCTCCGTTTCGCCCTGCGGATGGGCTGCGACCTGGTGGCGCTCTCCTTCGTCCGGGACGCGAACGACGTCAAGGACGTCCACAAGGTGATGGACGAGGTGGGCCGCCGGGTCCCCGTCATCGCCAAGGTGGAGAAGCCGCAGGCGGTCGCCAATATGGAGGACGTCGTCATGGCGTTCGACGGTGTGATGGTCGCCCGTGGCGACCTGGCCGTCGAGTACCCGCTCGAAAAGGTCCCGATGGTGCAGAAGCGGCTCGTCGAGCTGTGCCGCCGCAACGCCAAGCCGGTGATCGTGGCGACCCAGATGATGGAGTCGATGATCACCAACTCGCGTCCCACGCGCGCCGAGGCGTCCGATGTGGCGAACGCGATCCTGGACGGCGCGGACGCGGTGATGCTCTCCGCCGAGTCCTCGGTGGGCGCGTATCCCATCGAGACCGTCAAGACCATGTCGAAGATCGTGGTGGCGGCGGAGAAGGAACTGCTGTCCAAGGGGCTCCAGCCGCTGGTCCCGGGCAAGAAACCCCGTACCCAGGGCGGCTCCGTCGCCCGCGCGGCCTGCGAGATCGCGGACTTCCTCGACGGCAAGGCCCTGATCGCCTTCACCAAGTCCGGTGACACGGCCCGCCGGCTCTCCCGCTACCGCGTCTGCCAGCCGATCCTCGCCTTCACCACCGAGGAGTCGACCCGCAGCCAGCTCGCCCTGAGCTGGGGTGTGGAGTCGTTCGTGGTGCCGCACGTCGACAACACGGACGCGATGGTCGACCTGGTGGACGCGGAGCTGCTGAAGCTCCAGCGGCACAACGAGGGAGACACGATGATCATCACGGCGGGCTCGCCCCCCGGGGTGCCGGGCACGACGAACATGGTGCGGGTGCACCACCTCGGCTCCCAGGGCTGAGCCGCCACTCCCCGGCGCAGGGGCCTCCCGGACACGGACATGGGCCGTCCCCCTCGTACAGGGCATACGGCCTCGTACGGGGCATACGGCCCGGGTCCGCGCCGGCTCCCCCGCCGAGGGGCCCTGCCCGTCTCCCGGGCCCGGACGTGTGCGCGGGGCGCATGGCGGACCGGCGCACCGGCCCGGCCCCTCGCCCGCGCCCGGACCGTGCGCGGGACGGAGGGTGTGCCGGCGCCACGGCCCGGACCGTGCCGTCACAGGAGCACCGCCGGGCGCCGGCCCGGCGGAACGTCGCGCCCGCCGTCCCCGGGCCGCGGCATGGAAAACCACCTCCCCGGCCGTCGGCACCTGCCGTGAGAGGGCGCCGGAGTGACGTATCCGCTCGAACCCGGCTGATACGTCCAGGACCCCGGCAGCCGGACGGCCGTGCCGCTACGGCCCGGGCGGCGGGACGTCCGCCTCCGCCGCCCTCGCGGCCTCGACGGGGTCGAACCACACATCCATCGGAACGGTCCCGATGCTGCGGCCCGCGTCGTCCAGCAGCCGTCCCGCCCGTTTGACGAACCCCAGCGTCACCATGCGTGCGGTGATCCGCAGTGCGGGATACCGCTCGGCCAGCAACAGCTCCAGCCGGTGGGTGTCGTCGAGCGAGCGCAGCCAGGCGCCGTAGTGGAAGTTGCCGGAGCCGCCGGTCATGATCGCGCAGGAACGGGTCTCGGGCACGGTGGTGAGGTCCTTCGCGATCGTGTCGCGCTGACCAGCGGGTACCTGTGCCCACAGCGTCACCGGGACCGGCCACCCCGAGAGGGGCTGGGCGACATCGCAGCGGAGGAGAACCGACCGCTCGGCGACCATGGAACGCAGTCGCCGCCGGACGGTGCCGATGCCGCACCCCAGTTCCGCGGCGAGTTCCGTCAGCGAGGCGCGTCCGTCGCGGCTCAGCAGCCGGATGAGGTGCCGGTCCGTCGCGGGAAGCGGCCTGACCGTAGGGCCGCCGACCTCCACCGATGTGCTCAGCCGCGCGAGTTGCCGGGCGTCGAGCGCCCTCAGCCGCCAGTCGCCCCCAGCGCGTACACCTTGGTGATCAGCTGTGTCCGGGTCGCCCGGACCCCGTTCACCGTCCCGACGGAGTCGCGCACGAAGCGCGAGAGCGCGTTGAGTCCGGGCAGCATGACCGTCAGCAGGAGGTCATGGGCGCCGCTGGTGTGCTCGACGCTGACCACATGGGGCCACCGGGCCAGCGTGGCGGCGGTGGCGGGCACCCACCCCGCCTCGCAGTCGACCTCGATGAACGCGACGACCGGGAGCCTGCCCGGGTGTGCGGTGACCCATGCGATCCCCTCCTCGGCCAGCCGTGACCACCGTCTCGCGGCGGTGACCGGGTCCACCCCGAGGGCCGTGCCGACCCTCGACCAGGGGGCCCGGGGATCGAGTTGCAGGGCATTGATCAGGGCGAGATCCAGCTCGTCGACGCCTTCGGCAGATTCCTGCATCATTCTCGACTCCTCGACGGAATCCTGCGCTTTCCGGGTCACTACGGACTCCGGCAACAGAATGCCGTACCGCCGGACGAGCCGGTGCCCCACCCCGAGGAGTGACCTGTGTCGATGCTCGAAGACGCGAAGGAGCTTCAGGACGATCTCGTCCGGCTGCGCCGCGCCCTGCACGCCGAACCCGAGATCGGTCTCCGGCTGCCGCGTACCCAGGAGAAGGTGCTCGCCGCGCCGGACGGGCTCCCGCTGGAGGTGACCACCGGATCCGCGCTCAGCTCCGTGACCGCCGTCCTGCGCGGCGGGCGCCCGGGGCCGACCGTGCTGCTGCGCGGCGACATGGACGCGCTGCCGGTCACCGAGGCCACCGGACTGGACCACGCCTCCCGCATCCCCGGGCGGATGCACGCCTGCGGGCACGATCTGCACACCGCGATGCTGGTGGGCGCGGCGAGGCTGCTCTCCGCCCGCCGTGACGCGCTCGCGGGCGATGTCGTCTTCATGTTCCAGCCCGGTGAGGAGGGGTACGACGGCGCCGGGCTGATGATCGGGGAGGGCGTTCTCGACGCGTCCGGGTCGCGGCCCGTCGCCGCGTACGCCCTGCATGTGTCCCTCGGGAAGTCGGCGAGCGGGGTCTTCAGGACACGCCGCGGTCCGGTCTGCTGTGGCTGGGCAAGGAACAGACGGTCCGGGACCCGGAGGCACGGGTCGACTGGACCGGGGTCGCACTGCTCGGCACCGGCCTCGTCGCTCTGCTGCTGGGCCTGAACCAGGGGCCGTCCTGGGGCTGGGCCTCCGCGCGGATCGTCGCCGCGCTCGGCCTCGGGGTGATCCTGCTCGCGACCTGGGTGATCGTCGAACTCCGCGTCGACCAGCCGCTCGCCGACCTGCGGTTCCTGTTCCGGCCGCGGCTGGTGCCCGTGTACGTCGTCGGTGCCGGGGTGTACTTCACGGCCGAGGGCGGACAGGTCGCGAACTCGATGTTCATGGGCGTCGAACTCGGACTGAGCGCGTCCGCGATCGGCCTCCTGCTCATCCCCAAGATCGGCCTCGCGGTGCTGACGTCCGCGCTCAGCGCACCGCTCAGCCGTGTCCTCGGGTTCTCGTGGATCATGGCCATCGGCGCGGCGCTGGAGATCGTCAGCGCCGGCGGGCTCATCTTCTTCCACGGAACGGTTCCCCAGTACCTGGTCTTCGCGATGCTGGGCACCGCGGGACTGGGATTCGTCGCCGGATCGGCGCGTGCCGTCATGGTCGGCGAACTGCGCCGGCACGAGATGTCCATGGGCCAGAGCGTCTACCAGCTCTCCATCGTGATCGGTGCGGCGATCGGCAGCGCCGTGCTCGGTGCGATCTTCGCCGCCAACCTGCACGACGGCACCGTCCCGACCGAACGCGGCTACACACTGGTCTGGATCGCCCAGGTGTCGATGGGGGTCATCGCGCTGGTCGCGGCCCTGGTCCACGCGACCCGGTCCGGGAACCGGGCCGACGACACCCCCGCGGCCGCTTCCCCGCGGTGACCTCCGCCGGCGGGGGACCGCCGGAGGAGACCGCGTCTCAGTCCGAGGCCCCGCCGGTGAAGTAGTTCCTGAGGCCGGGGATCTTCAGAGTCCCGCCGAACTGCCCGGCCTGGGTCACCGTGACATCGGTGAAGATGGCCAGCGGTACGTTCAGGGGCGGCGGTGTCCGAGGACTGAAGGTGACCGGGAAGGCACCGAAGAGGTCGCCCTCCAGCTTCTCGGTGTACATCGTCACCGTGCCGTGGCGGATCGTGGAGGTGGAGTCCTTCCGCGCCTGGACGTGACCCGTCCTGCCCATCGGGGCCTTCACCAGCTGGTGGAGGTTCTCGATGTCGATGCTCGTCGCCGTGAACTTCAGTACGCGCTTGATCTTGCCGCTGCCCGTCCTCACCTCGACGATGCCGTGGTAGTCGAGCCCACGCAGGGTCAGCTTCGAACTCTTCAGGATCCACGGGTCGTCGGGGAGCAGCGGGATGCCGGGCTCCAGTTCGGCCGCGGCCAGCGCCTCGGGGTCGGCGGTCGGGCACGGGAAGCGGGGCTTGGCGCCCTCGGGTATCTCCTCGTCCTCGGCGGGTTCGAGGCCCTTCGCGTCCTCGTCGAGTTCCTCGACCTCGGCCCCGGCCCGGTCGGCCGCGGCCCTGAGGGCTTCCTCCGCCCTCTCCGCCTCCCTCTCCTCCGTACGGTCCGGTGTGCCGTCGGCTGTGCCGGCGGGCCGGGGCGCGGGGCGGGTCGGCGGCGGGGTCGCGGCGGGCTTCCCGGGGGGTTCGGCGGGCGACGCGGTCCCGGTCGGCGTGGGGGTGGGGGTGGGTGCGGGGGTGGCCGGTTTCTCGTCGCCGGGGGTGCCGGGTCCGTCGAAGAGGTCCTTGAGCGCCTCGCCGAGTCCCAGCGGGTCCAGCGGGTTGCGGGTCCCGGTCGCGTCCGGTGTCGCTCCGGGGGCGGGTCCCTTCCCTGTTTCGCTCCCCGTTTCATTCCCCGCGATGCCCTCCGCGGGCTGCTCCGTCTCCCCGGACCGCCGGTCGTCCGCCGTGCCGGCGCCGTTCCGTTCCGCTTCGGCGGCGGACGGCATCTCGCCGGGCCGGGCCTCGTCGCCGTCGCCACCGGCCGCGCCGTCGTCCTCGTCCGTACCGCCGCCCGGGGTCCCGCCCGGCGACTGCGAGGGGGTGCCGGACGGCTTCGCCGACTTCGCCGGCTCCGGCGCTGCCGACTCCTTCCCGCTCTCCGAGGGCTCGTCCGAGCGGGTCACGCACGGCCCGGGGGCGAAGGGGTTCTCCGTGTCGTCGGCGCGCGCCAGCTCGGGGGTGAGGCTCATGCCCACGAAGACGGCGGTCGGCATCGCCGCCAGGGCCATCGCCTTTCCGGCGGGCTTCTGCAGTCTGCTGAGCAGCGAGGTCTTCGGAGCCGCGTGCCGCGGTCCCTTCCGGTCCTTCGACTGATCGTTCCGAGCCGTGGTCAGCGGTGTGACATCACCCGGCACTGTTCCTCCCGCCGTCGGACTCGATGGTGGATTCCTGCGTCTTCACATCCCGGGAGTCCCCCTGCGCCGGCTGCCCGGCTTCCGTGGGTTCCGGGGCGGTCACCCGGGCAGGGGCGGTCGCCGGGGCATTCGGCGGTTCCGGGGCCGCCACCGGGGCGGTCGCGGCCGTCGCCTCGGCGGGCGCCGGCAGCGGTTCCCCGGGCATCCAGGAGATCGCGAGCGCCCCGCCGAACATGGCCAGCAGAAAACCGACGATGAATCCGCCGAGGTTGGCGACCGGGAGGGAGACCAGAGCCAGCAGGATCGAGGCGACTCCCGCGAACACTCTGACGATGTGGTGGAACCACATCGTCAGCCCCAGGGTGACCAGCAGGACGCCGATGATCAGCGAGCCGGCGCCCGCGGTCGTCGACAGGGAGAGCGTGGTGTGCCCGAGCTGGAAGGTCGCGTACGGGAAGTAGGCGATCGGGATGCCGCCGAGCAGGGTGAACAGCCCCGCCCAGAAGGGGCGCTGCCCCCTCCAGTCGCGGAACCGCCGGATGAGGCGGAGGAGGTGATCGTTTCGCCCCGTGGCCATGGAGTCGGCGCTCATGGAAAACAGCTCCCTGGAACTGGTGTTGCCGTGCGGAGGGTTGGACGGGCGGGGTGAAGCCCTGCGACTGCCCCGCCCGCCCGGCGGATGCCCGTCAGAAGCACTCGATCTTCTCGCCGGAGCCACGGATGAGGCGCATGCTCAGATTGCTGAGCTTGAAGGTTCCGGCGGTGGTCGCCCACGCCTTCTGCTCGACGTTGTCCAGGATGGCCTCGTCGGCCTGCTGGGCGAAGCCGTTCTCCAGAATGGACTTGTCCTTCACCGCCGGGCCCTTGCCGGTGCCCGGGTTGTCCGTGTCCTTGGCCGCGACACCGATGTCGATGTTCCTGAACTCGGCGTTCGCGTCGAGCTGGGAGATGTCCAGGTACAGATTCTCCGCGGAGACCGGGGTCTTGCCGGTGCCCGCCTTCAGCTTGAGGGTGATCTTGCCCAGCAGCGGCACATCCGTGACCACCGACTGGCACATGTTCTTGATCGTCGCGGTCTTGAAGGTCGAGATCGCGACCGGGTGAGCGGTCTTCTCATCACCCTTGAGGCTCGCGTACCCCATGTCCACGCCGCCGTACTGCGCGAACCCCTGGCCTTCGAGGTGCCCGGCCTTCACCTTGAACTCCTGGCCGGACACGGCGAAGGACGCGGCGAGCGCCCCCTGTGCCAGACCAATGCCTATCGCGGCCGTCGCGGCCACACTCGGCACCATGACCAGGGCGAACCGCTTCCATCTGGTTCCGCCACGAGCCACAGACTCCATGACTTTCCTCCTTCTCGGACGTACACCCCGGGTACGGACGCATCCGTCGGTCCTGAGGTGGGAGAAGCGCTACGTCCTCGGGAAGGAGAGCGCCCGCGCTTTCAGGCGCGTACCGCGACCGAAACACCGGCGATCACCCCCGAGCGACACCACTGATCGCGCCTGACGCGTCACGCGCAACCTCGTCGGACAGGCCCTGCCGTACGGCAGGAACCCCCCTGTCCGCGGCCGGCGCTCTGCCGCCGGCCGTGCTCGGTGGGGACCCGGGGACCGCGGACCGGCGGGGAGCCGGGCTGGTGCGGTACGGGACCGAGCGTCGCCGATCGTGGTGCATTCCCGGCCCCGGCACAAGGGGGTTCGTTACTTGCCAGTAACGGCCCATTGGCCGGAGTACGGCCGGCCGCCGCCACGCGGCCACACAGGGTGCCGCCGATCATGCCGCCAGAAGGGGGCAATGCCGGTGATAAACGGACGGAAGAAACCCCTCGATTTACTGCGAGTAACAGCTCATCGAATTACCAAGTTTTGGCAAAGGGAGATCGGATTCCCTCACCGTGACAACAGAGCGGCGGTGGCGCATCCCTCGCACCACCGCCGCATTTCACCCCGGAACCGCCTCAATAAGGCGATCGGGCCAGGAGTCTCACAACCCGCCTCAGAACAGCACCCTCGCGAGCGCCGACCGGGCGGCCGTCACCCGGGGGTCGTCCCCTCCGACCACGTCGAACAGTTCGAGCAGCCGCACCCGCGCCGCGTCACGGTCCTCGCCGGCCGTCCGGCGCACCGTTTCGACAAGTCGGCCGAAAGCGTCCTCGACATGGCCGCCGACCAGATCCAGATCGGCCGCGGCGATCTGCGCCGCCACGTCGTCGGGCTTCTCGGCGGCGTCCTGGCGGACCTTCTGCGGGTCCAGATCGCCGACCCGGCGCAGCAGTTCGGCCTGGGCCAGCCCCAGCTTCGCCTCCGTGTTGCCGGGGTCGTCGGCCAGCACATTCCGGTACGCCTGGACCGCGCCGCCGAAGTCACCCGCGTCCAGGGCCTGTACGGCGGCCTCCAGCAGCGCGTCATAGGGACCGACGGGCTCCGGGGCCGGAGCGGGCTCGGCACCCTCGGCATCCGGGTCGACCGCGACACCGGTCAGCCCGAAGCGCTGCTCCGCGACCTGGATCAGCTGATCCAGCGTCTGGCGGATCTGCTGCTCGGGGGCCGCGCCCTGGAAGAGCGGCAGTGCCTGTCCGGCGACCACCGCGAACACGGCGGGGATGCCCTGGATGCCGAACTGCTGCATCAGCAGCTGATTGGCGTCGACATCGATCTTGGCCAGCACGAAGCGGCCGTTGTACTCCTGTGTCAGGCGCTCCAGCAGGGGGCCGAGCTGCTTGCAGGGCTGGCACCACTCCGCCCAGAAGTCGAGGACGACCGGCACCTCGGCGGACCGCTGGATGACATCGCGCTCGAAGCCCGCCTCGTCGACGTCGATCACGAGACTGGAGGGGGACACGGCACCGCCGCCACCCTGGCGGGCGGCCTCGGCACGGGCCTGCTCCGCCTTCGCCTTGGCCTCACTGGCCGCCTTCAGCGCGGCGAGGTCGACGACACCACTCATGGACATGTTCCTAGGCTGCATGAGTACATCCTCCCCCCTCGGCGCGCCCAGGAGAAAAGTGCGGTCGGTGGAACCACGACGGGGAGGTCCCGGCGCGGGGTCCGCGCGCCCGCGCGGGTGGCTGCCGCACGGCCGGTCGCGGCTTTCATCAGGGGCCGTGGCGCCCCTGTGCGGAGCCGGGTGACGGTGTGCGGGCGCGGGGCCTCCCGCTGCTCCCGGGCCCGGCGTCCCCGGGCCGCCGGGCCGTCCGGGCGCCGTCGTCCGCGGTGTGTCCGCCGCCCGGGGCTCAGTCTCCGCCGGACGTACGCGGCTCGCCGGGGCCGATCAGGCCCGCGCGCGCCAGCGCCTCCCGGGCCGCCTGATAGCCCGCCGTCCCGAGGGAGCGCTCCGGATGTGCGTACGGACGGTGGTGGGCGCTCCTGAGCGTCACCCGGGCCCGGACACCGTCCAGCCCCTCCCGTACGCCCTCGGCGAGCCGCTCGGCCCAGGGCGCGGGCAGCAGGTCGGCCGGCACCTCGTTCTCGAAGCCGTCCCCCGGCCCGAAGTCCAGCGTGACATCGGCGAACAGCTCACCGGAGCAGCTCACCCGCCGGACACGGGTGCGGACCCGGTGTACGGGGGCGGGCAGTTCTCTCATCCCGCCACCGTACGCGCCCGCGCCCGGGGAGCATGCCCCGCGAACGCACCTCCACGGGGACAGGACCACCACACCGGGGGCCGTCTCCGGGAGACCGGGACGCCGAGGGCGGGGCGCGAGGCCCGGACCGGCCGGCCTGGACCGGCCCGCCCGGGCCGGAAGCCGGGCGGCTCGGGCCAGAAGTCGGCCGACCCGGGTCGGAAGCCGGGCGGTCCGGGTCAGAAGCCGGGCGGCTCGGTGTAGACGCCCCACTCCTCGCGCAGGGCGTCGCAGATCTCGCCCAGCGTCGCCTCCGCGCGGACCGCGTCCAGCATCGGGCCGATCATGTTCGAGCCGTCGCGCGCGGCCGCCAGCATGGTCTCCAGCGCCGACCGTACGCGGGCGTCGTCGCGCCGGGCCCTGCGCTCGCCCAGCTCCCGCACCTGCTCGTGCTCCACCTCATGGCTGACCCGCAGGATCTCCAGATCGCCGGTGACGGAGCCGTGGTGCGCGTTGACGCCGACGACCCGCTTGTCGCCCTTCTCCAGCGCCTGCTGGTAGCGGAACGCGGACTCGGCGATCTCGCCGGTGAACCAGCCGTCCTCGATCCCCCGCAGGATCCCCGAGGTGATGGGCCCGATCGGGTGCTGCCCGTCGGGGTGCGCCCGCCTGCCCCGCTCCTTGATCTGCTCGAAGATCTTCTCGGCGTCGGCCTCGATCCGGTCGGTGAGCTGCTCCACGTACCAGGAGCCGCCCAGCGGGTCGGCGACATTGGCGACCCCGGTCTCCTCCATCAGCACCTGCTGGGTGCGCAGCGCGATCTCGGCGGCCTGTGCGCTCGGCAGGGCGAGGGTCTCGTCCAGGGCGTTGGTGTGCAGGGAGTTGGTGCCGCCGAGGACGGCGGAGAGCGCCTCGACGGCCGTCCGTACGACGTTGTTGTACGGCTGCTGGGCGGTCAGGGAGACACCCGCGGTCTGGGTGTGGAAGCGGAGCCACTGCGCCTTGTCGGACTTCGCCCCGTAGACATCGCGCATCCAGCGGGCCCAGATCCGCCGGGCCGCCCGGAACTTGGCGATCTCCTCGAAGAAGTCGAGGTGCGCGTCGAAGAAGAAGGAGAGCCCGGGCGCGAAGGTGTCGACGTCCAGCCCCCGGCTGAGCCCCAGCTCCACATAGCCGAAGCCGTCGGCGATCGTGTACGCCAGCTCCTGCGCGGCCGTCGCCCCCGCCTCACGGATGTGGTAGCCGGAGACCGAGAGCGGCTTGTACGCGGGGATGCCGCTCGCGCAGTGCTCCATGAGGTCGCCGATCAGCCGCAGATGGGGCTCGGGCTGGAAGAGCCACTCCTTCTGGGCGATGTACTCCTTGAAGATGTCGGTCTGGAGCGTGCCGTTCAGTACCGAGGGGTCGACGCCCTGGCGCTCGGCCGCGACGAGGTACATGCAGAAGACGGGCACGGCGGGCCCGCTGATCGTCATGGACGTGGTCACATCGCCGAGGGGGATGTCCTTGAAGAGGATCTCCATGTCGGCGGCGGAGTCGACGGCGACCCCGCAGTGGCCGACCTCGCCGAGCGAGCGGGGGTCGTCGGAGTCCCGCCCCATGAGGGTGGGCATGTCGAAGGCGACGGACAGCCCGCCGCCGCCCGCGGCCAGGATCATCTTGTAGCGCTCGTTCGTCTGCTCGGCGTTGCCGAAGCCGGCGAACTGGCGGATGGTCCAGGTGCGGCCCCGGTAGCCGGTCGGGTACAGACCGCGGGTGAAGGGGTACTCACCGGGCCAGCCGATCCGCTCGAAGCCTTCGTACGAGTCCCCGGGCCGGGGCCCGTAGACCGGCTCCACGGGATCTCCGGAGAGCGTGGTGAAGTCCGCGTCGCGCTTGCGGGCCTTGTCGTAGCGGGCCTGCCAGCGCCGGCGGCCTTCGTCGATCGCGTCAGCGTCCATACTGCCAATTTACTAGGACGTCCTAGTAAATGTCGATGGCACACCGCGAACGGAGGAGGAGTGGCGGTGACGACGGACCGCCACGGTACGGGCACGTGGCGGTGAGGAGAGACCGGCGAGCCGCGGGCGGCAACGGGCCGAACGGGTGACGGAGCGGCGGCTACGCGTTCACCGGCTCCGCGACGCCGTCATCGATCAGCGCCCGGACCTCACGGGTGATCTTCGGCTCGACGAAGAAGGAGGCCACGGGGATACAGCCGGCCGCCAGCACCCACAGGAGCTTGCCGAAGGGCCACTTCGCCTTGGAGCCGAGATCGAAGGCGAAGATCACATAGACGATGAACAGCACACCGTGGATCTGCGAGATCACCATGGTGTCGCCGGTGTCGAAGCCGTACTTCAGCACGATGGCGCCGGTGAACACGAGTAGCCAGACGGCGGTGATGTACGCCATCACCCGGTAGCGGGTCAGCACGGTTTGTTTCATGGCGCCGAGCCTAACGGGGCGCGGATACCACCCCGTGGCCGGGTCGGACAAGATGCCGGGGCCCGGCGCTTCCCGCTACTTCCCCGGCGCTTCCCTGCTGTTCCCCCGGCGCTTCCCGCTACTTCTCCTCGAAGTCCTGCGCGGAGACCCGCAGCGGGCGCAGCATCGCGAAGATCTCGGCGCACTCCTCGGAGTCGTACGCGCCCAGCCCGAAGTCCATCTCCATCAGTTCGCGGGTGGCCGCCTCCACGACCTCGCGCCCCTTGTCCGTGATGGAGGCGAGCGTGCCGCGGCCGTCGTTCGGATTGGGCCGCTTGTCGACCAGACCGGACCTGACCAGCCGGTCCACGGTATTGGTCACCGAGGTCGGGTGGACCATCAGCCGCTCGCCGATCTTGGACATGGGCAGCTCACCGGCCTTGGAGAAGGTGAGCAGCACCAGCGCCTCGTAGCGCGCGAAGGTCAGCCCGTACGGCTTGACGACGGCGTCGACCTCGGCGAGCAGGATCTGGTGCGCCCGCATGATCGAGGTGATCGCGGCCATCGAGGGGACGGGCCCCCAGCGCTGCTGCCACAGCTCGTCGGCGCGGGCGATGGGATCGAAGGGGAGGCTGAGCGGCTTGGGCACGTCTGAGACCCTACCGAGTGGTTATTTGACAGTCAGCCCCGTCTCGCCCATCGGTCCTTCGGTCCCGGGCGCCCCGGGCGCTGCCGGGCAGGGCGCGGAGACGGCGTGCGGGTCCGGCGGGGTCCCGGGACCCCGCCGACCGCCGCGGCCCGGAAACTCGGGAACTCGGGACTCCGCAGAACTCCGGGCCCCGGGGCCCGTCCGGCGCTACGCGTTGACGGTGCCCTCACGGCGCGCACGCGACGCGATCACCTCGTCCTCCGCGGCCCGCTTCAGCTTGCGCTCCGCGACGAAGCCCCCGAGCGGAAGGACGGCGAGCACGAAGTAGAGGGCGGCCGTCTTCAGGTCCCACTTGGTGCGGTTCCACGCGTCGGCCCAGAACAGCACGTAGATGATGAACAGCACTCCGTGGATCATGCCCAGGGCCGGGACCGCGTTGAAGTCCGTCGTGCGCTTCAGCACCGAGGCGATGATCAGCAGGATGAACGAGACGGCCTCCGGAGCGGAGACCAGACGGAGGCGGTGGAGGGACGAGGCGGTCTTGATGTCCACGGGTGCACCTTCGGTGAGACGTCGGGGTTTCGATCTTGTGAACACGCTCACAAGCGCGGGACCCATTCTGACAGCCCCCTTTGCCAAGGCTTTGTCCGGGGTCCGCCCACCGGGGCCGGGATCATCCCGCGATACCTGTCCCTGTCCCGCTAAGGGCGGCTACCGTCGGCCCGTGGCAACGTTCAGGCTCCAGGGGAGCAAGGTGCTCGCGGTCGAGATGGCCGGAGACGCAGTCAAAGCGAAGAACGGGTCGATGGTCGCCTACGACGGCCAGATGGCCTTCAAGAAGCTGTCCGGCGGCGGAGAGGGCATCCGCGGGATGGTCACCCGCCGGCTCACGGGGGAGCAGATGGTCATGATGGAGGTGAAGGGCCAGGGCACCTGCTTCTTCGCCGACCGCGCGTCCGAGATCAATCTGGTGAGCCTGCACGGCGACAAGCTGTACGTCGAGTCGAGCAATCTGCTCGCCGCGGACGGGGGCCTGCGCACGGGCACCAGCTTCACCGGGCTGCGCGGCGGGGCGAGCGGCAACGGCCTGTTCACCACCACCGTCGAGGGCAGCGGCCAGGCCGCGATCATGTCGGACGGTCCCGCGGTGGTCCTGCGGGTGACCCCGCAGTACCCGCTCTCGGTCGACCCGGGCGCGTACATCGCCCACCAGGGCAACCTCCAGCAGAACTTCCAGTCCGGTGTGACCTTCCGCACCCTCATGGGCGAGGGCGGCGGCGAGGCGTTCCAGATCCGCTTCGAGGGCGACGGTCTGGTCTACGTACAGCCCAGTGAGCGCAACACGATCGGGGGGGACGTCTGAGATGCCCTTCCGTGAGATCAACTCGAAGATGGTCGAGGCGACGGTCGTCCCGGGCCGGCGGATGTTCAGCCAGCGCGGCGCGATGCTGGCGTACAAGGGCGATGTCGCCTTCACTCCCAACTCGGCGGGCGGCCAGGGCGGTATCGGCTCCATGATCGGGCGGCGGGTCGCGGGAGAGGCGACCCCGCTGATGACGGTCGAGGGCAGTGGCACGGTGTGGTTCGGCCACGGCGGCCATCACATCCAGGTCGTCTCCCTGACCGGCGACATGCTGTACGTGGAGGCGGACCGGCTGCTCGCCTTCGACGGGACGCTGGAGCAGAACACGATGTTCATGGGCTCGCAGGGCGGGGTCATGGGCATGGTGCGCGGCCAGGTGACCGGCCAGGGGCTGTTCACCACCACCCTGCGCGGCCACGGCGCCGTCGCGGTGATGGCGCACGGCGGGGTGATCGAGCTGCCGATCGCGCCCGGGCGGCCGGTCCATGTGGACCCGCAGGCGTACGTCGCCCACCGCGGCGATGTCCAGAACAAGCTCTCCACCGCGCTGGGCTGGCGCGACATGGTGGGGCGCGGCTCCGGCGAGGGCTTCCAGCTGGAGCTGAGCGGCAATGGCGTGGTGTATGTGCAGGCATCGGAGGAGAAGCTGTGATGGGCCCTGACGTTCTCGACCCGATGTCGCTGCCGAGCGACGACAACGTCAACGCGTACACCTTCTGTGTGGACCTCAAGAGCAGCCAGTGGTTCCTCCAGAAGGGGAAGATGATCGCCTACTACGGGCAGATCGAGTTCAACGGCATCGGCCACGGGCGCCTCGACCGGCTGCTGCGGACCTCGTTCCACTCCCCGCTGCACGCCAGTGACTGGGTGGTGGCGGAGGGCAGCGGCAAGATGCTGCTCGCGGACCGCGCGTTCGATGTGAACTCCTTCGACCTGGAGGACGGGAATCTGACGATCCGCTCCGGGAACCTGCTGGCATACCAGCCGTCCCTGGCGCTGAAGCAGTCGATCGTGCCGGGTTTTCTGACCCTGATCGGCACCGGGAAGTTCGTCGCCGCGTCCAATGGGCCCGTGGTGTTCATGGAGCCCCCGATCCGGGTGGATCCGCAGGCCCTGGTCGGCTGGGCGGACTGCCCGTCGCCGTGCCACCACTACGACCACGCCTATATGACCGGTGTGATGGGCGGGCTGCGGGCGCTGACGGGGATCGGCGGGGCCTCGGGCGAGGAGCACCAGTTCGACTTCGTGGGCGCCGGGACCGTACTGCTCCAGTCGTCCGAGGCGCTGATGGCGGAGACGGCGACGGGGGCGCCTCCGGCGCAGGCGGGCGTTCCGGGCGGTCACGGAGGGTCGGGAGCCCCTGGTCAACACGGGTCCGCCCCCCGTCTGCCCGGCCAGCTGGGGGATCTTCAGCGCCGTTTCGGCCTGTGAGAGCCGCCTTGGGAGTGTGACGTCGAACGTCTGCGCGCTCCGCGCACTGCGTACACTGCGCATTCGCGTGCCGGATACCGGGCGTTCGGGTGCCCGGCGTCACCATCCCAGTTCGTACGTCTTTCAACTTCTTAGGTAGAATCCACATATGGAGACCGAGACGGCCACCCGCTGGCTCACCGATGACGAGCAAGTCACCTGGCGTACGCATCTGGACGTCAGCCGGCTGCTGATGCACCAGCTCGAGAAGGACCTCCAGCCGTTCGGACTGACCAACAACGACTACGAGATCCTGGTCAATCTCTCCGAGTCGGCGGAACAGCGCATGCGGATGAGCGATCTCGCCGCGGCCACCCTGCAGTCCAAGAGCCGGCTGTCCCACCAGATCACCCGGATGGAGAACGCGGGCCTCGTCCGCCGGGAGAACTGCGAGTCGGACCGGCGGGGGCTGTACGCGGTGCTCACCGAGCAGGGCGCGGAGACCATGCGCCGGGTCGCGCCGCACCATGTGGCGTCGGTACGCAAGCACTTCATCGACCTGATGGCGCCGGAGGCCCTCTCGGACCTGAGGGCGTCCCTCACCCCCGTGGCCACCCACCTCCGCGGCCACCGCGGCAAACCCTGACCCGACCCGGCCCGTCCGGCGATCGAGGACGGACCCGGGCCCGGGACACGGCACCGTGACCGGAGCCCGGGACGGACCGGAGGAAACCCGGCCCGTCCGGCGCTTGAGGACGGACGGCACCCCGTGCCACGGCATCCTCACCGGGACCGGGACCGGAGGAAACCCGCCCGGCCCCGGTCCCGGCCCGGAGGGAACCGCCCGTCCGGCGCCGGAGGACGGCCCGCGGGACCGGGAACCGGTCAGGGAACAACCGCCCCCCTCACGCCCCCCGCAGCCGAAGCTCGAACACCGCTCCCGCCCCCTCCTCCCCGCCCACCGCAAGACTCCCCCCGTGCCGCTCCGCGACATCCCGGGCGATCGCGAGGCCCAGCCCCGCCCCGCCCTCGTCCCGGCTGCGCGCGTCGTCGAGCCGGACGAAGCGCTCGAAGATCCGCTCGCGCTCACCCACCGGCACACCCTCCCCATCGTCCGCAACCCTCAGCACCGCGTGATCGCCCTCCCGGCGCACGGTCACCGTGACCGACGTCCTCGCGTGCCGCCGCGCGTTGTCCAGCAGATTGCCGAGCACCCGCGCCAGCTGCCCCGGTGACCCCGAGACCTCGACCCCTTCGGCCGCGTCCACGGTCACGGGGACCCCCTCGCCGCGGGGCCCCCGCGCCACCTCCTCGCGTACCAGCTCGCCGAGGTCGACCCGGGACCGGCCCGGCCGCTCCCCCGCGTCCAGCCGCGCCAGCAGCAGCAGATCCGCGGCGAGCTGCTGGAGCCGTACGGTGTCGGCGACCGCGCCCGGAACGTCCAGCAGCTCCGGATGCGCCTCCCCCACCTCCAGCTGGGTCCGCAGGGACGCGATCGGGCTGCGCAGCTCGTGCGAGGCGTCCGCGACGAACCGGCGCTGACGCTCGACGGACGCCTCCAGCGCGGCGAGGGTCTCATTGGTGGTCCGCGCCAGCCGGGCGACCTCGTCCCCGGTACCGGGCTCGGGAACCCGCCGTGAGAGGTCCTCCGAGGCCGTGATCGCGGCCATCTCGCCCCGGATGGCCTCGACGGGCCGCAGCGCGCGCCGGGTCACCAGCCAGGTCACCGAACCGACCACCAGGAGCAGCACCGGCAGCCCCACGAGCATGGCCTCGCGGACCGAGCCCACGGCGTCCTCCTCGACGGAGAGCGGGGCGCCCGCGTAGACGGTCACGGTCGGACCCGAGTCGAGGGTCGCCTCCACGGCGGCGAAGCGGTACGCGACGGTGTCCCCGTCCACGGTCGCCTCGCCCGTACTGAACTCGGGCTTCCCGGCGGCGACTTCACCTCTCGCGGGGTCGTCGTCACCGTCCCCGCCGCCCTCGTCACCGTCGCCGCCGGACGGGGACACGGGCGTCACGCTCGTACTGCCGGTGCCGGAGATCTTCTCCAGGTCCTCGCTCACGGCGAGCACGCGCCCGTCCTCGTCGACGACCTGTACGGGCCGGCCCTCGCCCGCCCGCAGATCGCGCCGGTCGGCGGGCAGCTCACGGACGATCCGCGAGGCGATGTCCCGGGCGGCGACCTCGGCCTGGAGCTGCGCCTGGTCGACGAGGTACGCCCGCAGCACGAGGAGTACGGCCGTGCCCGCGACGATCAGCGCGACGGCGACGACGGCCGTGGCGCCGAGCGCGGCCTTGGCCCGTACGGATCTCATGGCGCGGCCACCAGCCGGTACCCCGCGCCGCGTACGGTCCGGATGCGCTCGGCGCCGAGCTTGCGGCGCAGCGCGCTGATGTAGACCTCGATGATGTTGGGGTCGCCGTCGTAGGCGAAGTCCCACACGTGTTCGAGGATCTGCGCCTTGCTGACGACGTCCCCGGCACGGACGGCGAGCTGCTCCAGAACGGCGAACTCCTTCGCCGTGAGAGCGACCTCCTCCTCCCCGCGGAACACGCGCCGGGCGGCGGTCTCCACCCGCAGGTCCCCCACGGTCAGCACGGGCGAGCCGCCGGAGCGGCCACGGCGGCGGAGCAGCGCCTTGATCCTCGCGACCAGGACGACGTACGAGAACGGCTTGGTCAGATAGTCGTCGGCGCCGGTGTCCAGTCCCTCCGCCTCGTCGTACTCGCCGTCCTTGGCGGTGAGCATCAGGATGGGCACGTCGCTGCCGGCGGCGCGGAGGGCGCCGCAGACGCGGTAGCCGTTCATGCCGGGCAGCATGATGTCGAGGAGGACCAGGTCGTACGCGCCTTCCAGCGCGCGGTGCAGCCCTTCGGTGCCGTCGTGGACCACGTCCACGGCATAGCCCTCGGCGGTCAGGCCCTTGGCGAGGGAGAGGGCGAGCCGCTTCTCGTCCTCCACGATCAGCAAACGCATGTGTTCAGGGTCGCAAACCGGAGCTGAAGATCGCTTCAGGTGGCTTCAGCCTGCGTTCAGGTCGGGGCGGGGAGATTGGGGTCCGTCGAACCCGAGCCGTTCCGGAGGCCCTCATGAAACGCAAGATCGTCATCGCCGCGACCGCCACGGCACTGGTGGTGGGCGGCGCCGTCACCGCCTACGCGGCGTCCGGCGACGACTCCGTACCCGCCGCCGAGGTCACGGCCGCCGAGGCCCTGAAGATCGCGCAGGAGAAGGTTCCCGGCTCGGTCGAGTCCGCGGAACGCGACGACGAGGGCGGGGGCGACTGGGAGATCGGCATCCGCTCCGCCGACGGCCGCGACCACGAGGTCAGGGTGGACGCGTCCTCGGGCGCGGTGCTGGACTCCCGGGTGGACGGTGCCGACGACACCGGAAGCGCCGACGACGAGAACAACGAGAACGGCGAGAAGAACCAGAAGGACCAGAAGGACGAGAACCGCGAGGGCGGGAGCGGGCAGGAAGCCCGGGAGGACGCCGAGGGCGCCGGCGACGGGGAGGAAGGTGCCGAAGGGACCGACGCCCCGGACAGCGCCCTCCCCCGGCCCGAGGTCACCGCCCAGCGGGCCGCCGACGCGGCCCTCGCGCTCCGCTCCGGCACGGTCACGGAGATCGAGTTCGACGACGCCCGCTGGGAGGTCGAGGTCCGGACGGACGACGGCGCCTCCCACGACATCCTGGTCGACCCCCGGACGGCCGAGGCCACCGCCGCCCCCGGGTCGGACGACTGACCCTCCCCCTCGGCCGCCCGCGGGCCCGTTCCCCCCGGGGGCCCGCGGGCGGCCTCCCGGGCTCCTGACCCGGTCGCGGCAGCACCACTCGGCCGGCCCGCATCACGCCCCTGAGAGCCTGAGAACGGAGCCTCCGGAACACCCCGGCCCGGGAACCCGAGCAGTCGGCCGCACCCGACCCCGGCGGGACACCAACGGCCCCGTTGCCCCGGGCGAACCCGAGAACCACCCACACGGACGCACAGCACCCGCGCCCCGGGACGGAGCACGCCCCGGAACCCCCCGTAGGACACCGCCGACCCGAACCCCCGGGGCATCCCCCGCTGTGGATCACCGTCCGGACCCGCGGCCGACCCGTCACCGTCCCGATCGGCGGGCGGGTGACGGCGGGGAGCGACGGTGCCCACCGGCTCCGTCCCCCGGAAGACGGCGGAGCCACGGGCCGGATGGACACCGGTTGGACACCGGATGGACGGGGAGGCTCCGGGCTCAGCGGCCCCGTCGGCCCCGTCCCCGAGGAGTGTCCCCGGCGGAGGACGGCAGCAGGCAGCAGGGCCCGCGGCCCACCGAGGACCGTCCCGGCCCCGCCGTACCCCTCAGGCGCGCTCCGTCAGCCCCGCCACCAGTTCGTCCGCCGCCGCGTACGGGTCCAGGCCCCCCGCCACGATCCGGTCCGCCAGGGCCTCCAGCCGGCGGTCTCCGTGCAGATCGGAGATCCGCTCGCGCAGCCGGGTGACGGCGATGGTCTCCACCTCGCCCGCGGCCCGGCGGTGCCGGCGCCCGGCGAGCACTCCCCGCTCCTCCATCCAGGCGCGGTGCTTCTCCAGCGCCTCCACGACCTCGTCGATCCCCTCCGCCCGCGCGGCGACCGTCTTGACGATGGGGGGCCGCCAGTCGCCGGGGCCCCGGGACTCCCCGAGGCCCAGCATGTGGTTCAGCTCCCGCGCGGTCGCCTCCGCGCCGTCGCGGTCGGCCTTGTTGACCACGTACACGTCCCCGATCTCCAGGATCCCCGCCTTCGCGGCCTGGATCCCGTCGCCCATACCGGGGGCGAGCAGCACCACCGACGTATCGGCCTGGGCCGCGATCTCGACCTCGGACTGCCCGACGCCGACGGTCTCGACGAGGATCACCTCGCAGCCGGCCGCGTCGAGGACCCGGACCGCCTGCGGGGCGGCCCAGGCGAGACCGCCGAGATGGCCGCGGGTCGCCATGGAGCGGATGTAGACACCGGGGTCGGAGGCGTGGTCGGACATCCGGACACGGTCGCCGAGGAGTGCGCCGCCGGAGAAGGGCGAGGAGGGGTCGACGGCCAGCACGCCCACCCGTCTGCCCGCCCTGCGGTACGCGCTCACCAGCGCGGACGTGGTGGTGGACTTACCCACCCCCGGCGAGCCGGTCAGACCCACCACGTACGCGCCACCGGTCAGCGGTGCCAGCGCCGCCATCACCTCGCGCAGCTGGGGTGACGCCCCCTCCACCAGGGAGATCAGCCGGGCCACGGCCCGCGGCCTGCCCGCCCTCGCCTGGGCGACCAGCTCGGGGACGTCCACCATCGCGCTCTCCTCGGTCGGTGAAGGACTTCGGGTGCCTTCGGGTGATTCGGGTGCCTTCAGGTGCCTTCGGGCGACAGGTCCTACTTCGCCGGTACACGGACGATCAGCGCGTCGCCCTGTCCGCCGCCGCCGCACAGCGCCGCCGCGCCGACCCCGCCGCCGCGCCGCTTCAGCTCCAGCGCCAGATGGAGTACCAGCCGCGCGCCGGACATGCCGATGGGGTGGCCGAGGGCGATCGCGCCGCCGTTGACGTTCACCCTTTCCGGGGACACCCCGAGGTCCTTCATCGACTGCACGGCGACCGCCGCGAAGGCCTCGTTGATCTCGATCAGGTCGAGGTCCCCGACCGTGAGGCCCTCCTTGGAGAGAGCATGCTTGATGGCGTTGGACGGCTGCGACTGGAGGGAGTTGTCGGGGCCGGCGACATTGCCGTGCGCGCCGATCTCCGCGATCCACTCCAGGCCCAGCTCCTCGGCCTTCGCCCGGCTCATGACGACGACGGCCGCCGCGCCGTCGGAGATCTGCGAGGAGGTGCCCGCGGTGATGGTGCCGTCCTTGGTGAAGGCGGGCCGCAGCCTGCCCAGGGACTCGGCGGTGGTCTCCGGCCGGATGCCCTCGTCCTTGGCGAAGACGACCGGGTCGCCCTTGCGCTGCGGGATCTCGACGGGCGTGATCTCCGCCTCGAAGATCCCGTTCTTCTGCGCCGCCGCGGCCCGCTGGTGGGACGCCGCCCCGATCTCGTCCTGGTCCGCGCGGGCGATGCCGAGCCGGGTGTTGTGCTTCTCCGTGGACTCGCCCATGGCGATGCCCTCGAAGGCGTCGGTGAGTCCGTCGTACGCCATGGCGTCGAGCATCTCGACCGCGCCGTACTTGTAGCCCTCGCGCGACTTCGGCAGCAGATGCGGAGCGTTGGTCATCGACTCCTGGCCGCCCGCGACGACCACGTCGAACTCACCCGCGCGGATCAGCTGGTCGGCGAGGGCGATCGAGTCGAGTCCGGAGAGGCAGACCTTGTTGACGGTCAGCGCGGGCACGCTCATCGGGATGCCCGCCTTGACGGCGGCCTGCCGCGCCGGGATCTGTCCCGCACCCGCCTGGAGCACCTGGCCCATGATCACATACTGCACCTGGTCGGGGCCGATCCCCGCCCGGTCCAGGGCCGCCTTGATCGCGAAGCCGCCGAGATCGGCGGCGGAGAAGGACTTGAGCGAGCCGAGGAGCCGTCCCATGGGCGTCCGCGCGCCCGCGACGATCACTGTGGTGGTACCGGTCGTTCCTGACATGAGAGACGATCCCCTTCCAGCTCGGAGGCTGAGGAGTGAACGAGGGTTTACCTCAATGTACTGAGCGGTTCCGGTTCGGGTCACCGGGCGCCCGGTGTGATCGCGCGCACGTTGCGTAACCATGGGTCCGGGGGTGCACTGGGGGGATGCTGACGCGCATCGACCACATCGGGATCGCCTGCTTCGACCTCGACCGGACCGTCGAGTTCTACCGGGCCACGTACGGCTTCGAGGTCTTCCACACGGAGGTCAACGAGGAGCAGGGCGTACGCGAGGCCATGCTCAAGATCAACGAGACGTCCGACGGCGGGGCGTCCTACCTCCAGCTGCTGGAGCCCACCCGCGAGGACTCCGCGGTGGGCAAGTGGCTGGCCAGGAACGGCGAGGGTGTCCATCACATCGCCTTCGGTACCGCCGATGTGGACGGGGACGCGCAAGCGGTCCGCGACAAGGGCGTACGCGTCCTCTACGACGAGCCCCGGACCGGCTCGATGGGCTCCCGGATCACCTTCCTCCACCCCAAGGACTGCCACGGCGTTCTGACCGAACTCGTCACCTCTGCAACGGAGCACTGACCTCCGGATTCCCGGCCCGGTAGAGTGGGCAATTCCGGGCCGGGGCCGGGTCGGGGCCGCGACGCGTCCTCTCATATTGTTCTGTCACCATTCCCCGGGGGGCCGTTCGCCCGGCGGGCGGTGCTTGTGTGTGGAGTCAGTTGCGACCAGGGGACGGATGGGACCGCGCAGTGCGGGGCTACGAACGCCAGGAGAGCCACCGAGCTGACGACGACCACCTCTCGCGGTTCGAAGCCGAGATGGACCGGCTGAAGACCGAGCGGGAGAAGGCCGTCCAGCATGCCGAGGACCTCGGCTACCAGGTCGAGGTATTGCGCGCCAAGCTCCACGAGGCGCGCCGCAATCTCGCGTCCCGCCCCGCGTACGACAGCGGCGACCTCGGCTATCAGGCCGAGCAGATGCTCCGTAACGCCCAGGTCCAGGCCGACCAGCTGCGCTCCGACGCCGAGCGCGAGCTGCGCGAGGTACGGGCCCAGGCCCAGCGCCTGCTCCAGGAGCACGCCGAGCAGCAGGCCCGGCTCCAGGCCGAGCTGCACGCCGAGGCCAATCAGCGCCGCCAGCGGCTCGACCAGGAGCTGGCCGAGCGCCGCCAGACCGTCGAGGCGCATGTCAACGAGAACGTCGCCTGGGCCGAGCAGCTGCGCGCCCGTACGGAATCGCAGGCCCGCCGGCTGCTCGACGAGTCCCGCGCGGAGGCCGAGCAGTCCCTGGCACAGGCCCGCGCGGAGGCCAAGAGGGTCGGCGACGAGGCACGGTCGCGGGTGGGCTCCGACGCGGAGGCGGCCCGCGCCGAGGCGGAGTCGATCCTGCACCGGGCCCGCAAGGACGCCGAGCGGCTGCTGAACACGGCGTCCACCCAGGCCCGCGAGGCCACCGCCCACGCCGAGCAGCTGCGCTCGTCCAGCACCGCCGAGTCCGACCAGGCCCGCCAGCAGGCGAGTGAGCTGAGCCGGGCGGCCGAGCAGCGGATGCAGGAGGCGGAGGAGAAGCTCCGAGAGTCCCGCGCGGAGGCCGAGAAGCTGGTCTCGGAGGCCAAGGAGTCCGCAGCACGGCAGCAGGCGTCCGCCGAGTCCGACACCGAGCAGCGCACCCGTACGGCCAAGGCGGAGATCGCCCGGCTGGTCGCGGAGGCGACCTCGGACGCCGAGGCGGTGAAGACCGAGGCCGAGCAGTTGCTCGCCGACGCCCGCGCGGAGGCGGAGAAGCAGCTCGCGGCCGCCGCCGAGAAGGCCCGTACGGTCGCGGCGGAGGACTCCGCGGCCCAGCTGGCGAAGGCCGCCAGGACCGCCGAGGAGGTCCTGGACAAGGCGTCCGAGGACGCCCGGGAGACCACCCGCAAGGCGGGCGAGGAGGCCGAGCGGATCCGCCGGGAGGCCGAGGCGGAGGCGGACCGGCTGCGCGGTGAGGCCGCCGAGCAGGCCGACCAGCTCAAGGGCGCGGCCAAGGACGACACCAAGGAGTACCGCGCCCGGACCGTCGAGCTCCAGGAGGAGGCCCGGCGGCTGCGCGGCGAGGCGGAGCAGCTGCGTTCCGAGGCGGTCGCCGAGGGCGAGCGGATCCGCGGCGAGGCCCGCCGTGAGGCCGTCCAGCAGATCGAGGAGGCGGCCAGTACCGCCGAGGAGCTGCTGACCAAGGCGCGTACGGACGCCGATGAACTGCGCTCGGGCGCGTCCACCGACAGCGAGCGGGTCCGTACGGAGGCCATCGAGCGGGCGTCGGGTCTGCGCCGGCAGGCCGAGGAGACGCTGGAGCGCACCCGGGCCGAGGCCGAGCGGCTGCGGGCGGAGGCACAGGAGCAGGCCGGTGCGATGCGGGCCGCGGCCGAGCAGGCCGCCGACGCGCTGCGCGAGGAGGCCGAGCGGGCGATCGCGGCCCGGCAGCAGGAGTCCGCGGACGAGCTGACCCGCCTCCAGGGAGAGGCCGAGAGCCGGGTCGAGTCCGCCGAGCGGCACCTCACCGAGTCGCGGGCCGAGGGCGAGCGGATCCGCCGGGAGGCCGCCGAGGAGGCCGGCCGGGTCCGTACGGAGACCGCCGAGCGCGTCCGTACGCTCCAGGGACAGGCCGAGCAGGAGGCCGAGCGGCTGCGGACCGAGGCGGCGCAGGACGCGTCGACGGCCCGCGCCGAGGCGGAGAACGTCGCGGTACGGCTCCGCAGCGACGCCGCCACCGAGGCCGAGCGGCTCAAGGGCGAGGCGCAGGAGACCGCCGACCGGCTGCGCGCGGAAGCCGCCGCCGCCGCGGACCGGGTGGCCGCCGAGGCCGCCGAGGCGCTGGCCGCCGCCCAGGAGGAGGCCGTGCGCCGCCGCCGGGAGGCCGAGGGCATCCTGGAGTCCGCGCGCGGTGAGGCGGACCGGGAGCGTGAGCGGGCCCGCGAGCAGAGCGAGGAGCTGCTGGCGTCGGCCCGTAAGCGGGTCGAGGAGGCGGGGGCCGAGGCGCAGCGGCTGGTGGAGGAGGCCGACCGGCGGGCCGGGGAGTCGGTGGCCGCGGCCGAGCAGACCGCCAAGCAGGTACGGGACACCGTCGCCGGGCTCCAGGAGCAGGCGGAGCAGGAGATCGCCGGGCTGCGGTCCGCCGCCGAGCACGCGGCCGAGCGCACCAGGAACGAGGCGCAGGAGGAGGCGGACCGGGTCCGCGCCGACGCGCACGCGGCGCTGGAGCGGGCCGCCGAGGACGCGGCCCGGCTGCGGGCGCGCGCCCAGGAGGAGACCGAGGCGGCGAACGCGCTCGCCGAACGGACCGTCACCGACGCGATCGCGGAGTCCGAGCGGCTGCGCGCGGACACCGCGGAGTATGTCCAGCGGATGCGTACGGAGGTGTCCGACGCGGTGGCCTCCGCCGAGCAGGACGCGTCCCGGACCAGGGCGGACGCCCGTGACGACGCCAACCGGATCCGTTCGGAGGCGGCGGCCCAGGCGGACCGGCTGATCGGCGAGGCGACGAGCGAGAACGAGCGGATCAGGGCCGAGGCGCAGACGCTGCTCGACGAGGCGCGTCAGGCCGCCGACCAGCGGCGGCGGGACGCGGCCGAGCAGGCCGACCAGCTCGTCGCCGAGGCGGGCGCGGAGGCGGAGCGGATGCGGGCCGAGGCCGCCGAGACAGTGGGGTCCGCCCAGCAGGCCGCGGACCGTATCCGGGCGGAGGCCCGGGGGATCAGGTCGGACGCGCAGTCGGCGGCCGAGCGGATGCGGGGCGAGGCCCGGGCGGCGGCGGACCGGACCGTGGACGAGGCGCGCGAGGCGTCGGCCAAGCGGCGGCGGGACGCGGCCGAGCAGGCGGACCAGCTCATCAACAAGGCCCAGGAGGAGGGGCTGCGCGCCGCCCTGGAGGCCGAGAAGCAGGCCGACGCGATGGTGGGCGCGGCCCGCAAGGAGGCCGAGCGGCTGGTCTCGGAGGCGACGGTCGAGGGCAACTCCCTGGTGGAGAGGGCCCGTACGGACGCCGACGAGCTGCTGGTCGGCGCGCGCCGGGACGCCACCGCCACCCGGGAGCGTTCGGAAGAGCTGCGTATCCGCGTCGAGAACGAGGTCGAGGCGCTGCACGAGCGGGCCCGCCGTGAGACGTCCGAGCAGATGAAGACCGCGGGCGAGCGGGTCGACCAGTTGGTGAAGGCCGCGACCGAGCAGCGGGCCGAGTCCGCGGAGAAGGCCAAGGAGCTGCTGTCGGAGGCCACTTCGGAGGCCGGCCGGGTGCGGATCGCCGCGGTCAAGAAGGCCGAGGGCCTCCTGAAGGAGGCCGAGCAGAAGAAGGCCGAGCTGATCCGCGAGGCCGAGCGGATCAAGTCGGACGCCGAGGCCGAGGCCCGGCGGATGGTCGGCGACGGCAAGCGGGAGCTGGATGTGCTGGTGCGCAGGCGCGAGGACATCCAGACCGAGATCTCCCGTGTCCAGGACGTGTTGGAGGCGCTGGAGTCCTTCGAGACTCCGTCGTCGTCCGGCGGGAAGTCGTCCTCCGGCGGCTCCGGAGGGGGCGTCAAAGCCGGTGCGACGGCCGGTGTTACCCGTTCGAGTGGCAAGTCGTCGGACGGCTAGCCACTCAAAAGGCTGGACATTCTCCAGATCAAACCCGCATCCGCTCGATGACACACCGCTTCGGCCCCTAGGATTCCCCCTATCACCTCACCGGTCTCATTCGACAGGAACCCCATGAGCGACACTTCCTCCCCCTTCGGCTTCGAGCTCGTGCGGCGTGGTTACGACCGCGGTCAGGTGGACGACCGCATTACCAAGCTCGTCGCCGACCGTGATAGTGCTCTGGCCCGAATCACCTCGCTGGAAAAGCGTATTGAGGAGCTCCACCTCGAGACGCAGAACGCCCAGGCCCAGGTAAGCGACGCGGAGCCGTCGTACGCGGGTCTCGGTGCGCGCGTCGAGAAGATCCTCCGCCTCGCCGAGGAGGAGGCGAAGGACCTGCGCGAGGAGGCCCGCCGGGCCGCCGAGCAGCACCGTGAACTGGCCGAGTCCGCGGCCCAGCAGGTCCGCAACGACGCCGAGTCGTTCGCCGCCGAGCGCAAGGCGAAGGCGGAGGACGAGGGCGTCCGTATCGTCGAGAAGGCGAAGGGCGACGCGACCCAGCTGCGCACCGAGGCGCAGAAGGACGCCCAGTCCAAGCGCGAGGAGGCCGACGCCCTCTTCGAGGAGACCCGCGCCAAGGCGGCCCAGGCCGCCGCGGACTTCGAGACGAACCTCGCCAAGCGCCGCGAGCAGTCGGAGCGCGATCTGGCGTCGCGTCAGGCGAAGGCGGAGAAGCGTCTGGCGGAGATCGAGCACCGCGCCGAGCAGCTGCGCCTGGAGGCGGAGAAGCTCCGTACGGACGCGGAGCGCCGGGCCCGTCAGACGGTGGAGACCGCGCAGCGCCAGGCCGAGGACATCGTGGCCGACGCGAACGCCAAGGCCGACCGGATCCGCAGCGAATCGGAGCGCGAGCTGGCGGCGCTCACCAACCGCCGCGACTCGATCAACGCGCAGCTGACGAACGTCCGCGAGATGCTGGCGACGCTGACGGGTGCGGCGGTCGCCGCGGCCGGTACGCCCGCCGACGACGAGCCGATCTCGCGCGGTGTCCCGGCCCAGCAGTCCCGTTGAGCCGCTTGGGCCGACCCGCGGTCTGAGTCATCACGCGGTGGTCTGACCGGCCGTCCGTTACGGAGCCCCCCGTCGCCCGAGTGGCGGGGGGCTCTTCGTACCTCTACCGTGGCCGCATGATCGAGCTCGATGGACTCACCAAGCGCTTCGGTACCAAGGTCGCCGTGGACCATCTCTCATTCCAGGTCAGACCGGGAATGATCACCGGTTTTCTGGGTCCGAACGGTGCCGGCAAGTCGACCACGATGCGCATGATGCTCGATCTGGACAATCCGACGAGCGGATCCGTGCGGATCGACGGCAAGCACTACCGCGATCTGGAGGAGCCGCTGAAGTACATCGGCGCGCTGCTGGACGCGAAGGCCATGCACGGCGGGCGGAGCGCGTACAACAACCTCCTCTGTCTGGCGCAGGCGAACCGTATCCCCTCCTCCCGGGTGTCCGAGGTCCTCGACATCGTCGGGCTGTCGGCGGTGGCGGGGAAGAAGTCCAAGGGCTTCTCCCTCGGCATGGGGCAGCGGCTGGGGATCGCCTCGGCGCTGCTGGGCGACCCGGAGATCCTGATGTTCGACGAGCCGGTCAACGGGCTCGACCCCGAGGGCATCCACTGGATCCGCAATCTGATGAAGGCGCTCGCCTTTGAAGGGCGTACCATCTTCGTCTCGTCCCATCTGATGAGCGAAATGGCCCTCACCGCCGACCACTTGATCGTGATCGGCCAGGGGCGGCTGCTGGCCGACACCTCGATGGCCGACTTCATCCAGCAGAACTCCCGCAGTTATGTACGGCTCCGCTCCCCTCAGCAGGAGCGGCTGCGGGACGTCCTGCACCAGGAGGGCTTCACCGCCGTGGAGTCGGAGGGCGGGACGCTGGAGATCGACGGCGCCACCACCGAGGAGCTGGGGGAACTGGCGGCCCGTCATCAGCTCGTCCTGCATGAGCTGAGCGCCCAGCAGGCCTCCCTGGAGGAGGCGTTCATGCAGATGACGGCGGCCTCGGTGGAGTACCACGCGCACGGTACGCCGGGGAGCGCGCCACCACCGGCACCGGAACCGGCGCCCCAGTGGGGCCAGACCTATCAGAGCGGCAAGGGGGCCTGAACCATGGCATCGGTACCCGCGGTCCTCCAGTCCGAGTGGACCAAGATCCGTACGGTCTCCTCGACGACCTGGACGCTGGCGTCGGCCTTCCTGGTGACGGTCGCCATCGGAGCCGCGCTCTGCGCGGTGTTCAACGCGTCGTTCGACGATCTGTCGACGCGCGAGCAGCTCAGCTTCGATCCCACGTTCGCCAGCTTCTCCGGAATGATCCTCGGCCAGTTGGCGATGGTGGTCTTCGGGGTGCTGGTGGTCGGCACGGAGTACAGCTCCGGCATGATCCGGACCTCGCTGGCGGCGGTCCCCCAGCGCGGCACGTTCATCTTCAGCAAGATGGCGGTGGCCACGGCCCTGGCGCTCGCCGTGGGCCTGGCGACGAGTTTCGTCAGCTTCTTCATCGGCCAGGCCCTCCTGGGCGACCACCGCACCAGTCTGGGCGCCGACAATGTGCTGCGCGCGGTCGTCGGCGGCGGTCTCTACATGGGGCTGATCGCCCTGTTCTCGATGGCCGTGGCGACGATGCTCCGCAGCTCGATGCTGGCCCTCGGCATCCTGATGCCGTTCTTCTTCCTGGTCTCCCAGATCCTCGCCGCGGTCCCCAAGGTCAAGACGGCCGCGCGCTACTTCCCCGACCAGGCCGGATCCAAGATCATGCAGGTGGTCCCCGACGCCATGGGCAGTGCCGAGGCGCCCTACGGCCCCTGGGCGGGCCTGGGCATCATGGTGCTGTGGGTCCTCGCCGCCCTCGCCGGCGCCTATCTGCTGATCAAGAAGCGCGACGCCTGACCCGGCAGCCGCCGGCGCCCGCCGGTTGCCCGGCCGGGTGGCCGGCGGCGCCGCGTTCGTGAGGGGATCGTTACGCCTTGGCCGGAACCGTCAGGGCCCGGATATCCTCTGAAGCCTTACGGGGGGCGTAGGGCGGGACGGCCTGGGCCCCGACGAGCAATGACGTCGATGGGGCTGGAGAATGATCGAGGCAGTCGGCCTGACCAAGCGCTACGGCGCGAAGACGGCCGTGTACAACCTTTCGTTTCAGGTGCGGCCGGGTGCCGTGACCGGGTTCCTCGGTCCCAATGGTTCCGGCAAGTCCACGACCATGCGGATGATCCTCGGGCTCGACAACCCCACGTCGGGGACGGTGACGATCGGGGGCCTGCCCTTCCGCTCGGTGCCGAACGCGCCCCGGCAGGTCGGGGCGCTGCTGGACGCCAAGGCGGTCCACGGCGGGCGCAGCGCCCGCAATCATCTGCTGTCGCTGGCGCAGCTCTCCGGGATCCCGGCGCGCCGGGTCGACGAGGTGCTCGGGGTCGTCGGACTCCAGGACGTCGCCAGAAGGCGGTCCAAGGGGTTCTCCCTCGGCATGGGGCAGCGGCTCGGGATCGCCGCGGCGCTGCTCGGCGACCCCCAGGTGCTGCTCTTCGACGAGCCGGTCAACGGGCTCGACCCGGAGGGCATCCTGTGGGTCCGGAATCTGATGAAGCAGCTCGCCGCGGAGGGGCGTACAGTCTTCGTCTCCTCGCATCTGATGAGCGAGATGGCGCTGACCGCCGACCATCTGATCGTGATCGGCCGGGGCCAGCTGCTCTCGGACATGAGCGTCAAGGACTTCATTTCGGCCAACTCCGCGGACTTCGCCCGGGTGCGTACGCCGGGGGACGAGCCGCAGCAGCGCGAGAAGCTGTCGGCCGCGCTCACCGAGGCGGGCGGGCATGTGCTCTCGGAGCCCGACGGCGCCCTGCGGGTGACCGGGCTGCCGCTGCCGCGGATCAGCGATCTGGCGCACACGTCGGACGTACGGCTGTGGGAGCTGTCACCGCATCAGGCGTCTCTGGAAGAGGCGTATATGCGGATGACGCAGGGCGCGGTCGACTACCGCTCCACGGACGACCAGAAGTCGGGTCTGATGCAGCCGGGACCGCAGCAGGGGTGGGGCGGACCGCCGCCCGTCCCGGAGGTGCCGCAGCAGGGATGGTACGCGCCGCCGCCACCGCAGCCGGGCGCGAACCCGTACGCCACCCCCGGCCCGGCCGCCGGTCCCCCGGCCCCTGGCCCGGCCGCCGGTCCCCCGGCCACGGGCCCTGCCCCCGCGCCCGGTCAGGCTGCCGCGCCCACCGATCCGACCACGCCCGAGGACGCCCGATGACCACGCCCTACCAGCAGCCGGGCGCACCCGCCTACCAGCAGCCCGGCGCGCCCGCCGCCTCGTACTCCTCGCCCATCCCGGTGCGCAGGGCCACGCTCGGCGACGCGCTCGCCTCCGAGTGGACCAAGATCCGTTCCGTACGCTCAACGATGTGGACGCTCGGTGTCATGATCGCACTGCTGGTCGGCATCGGGTTCCTCATCGCGCTGGGCGTCTCCACCACCGACTCGCGGCTGGAGAACGACGAGATCCTCATCCTCGGCTTCTTCGGTGTGCTGCTCGGCAGCATCTGTGTGATCACCCTGGGCGTGCTGACCATCGCGTCGGAGTACGGCACCGGGATGATCAGGACCACGCTGACCGCCTGCCCCTCGCGTTCCCGGGTACTGACCGCGAAGGCGATCGTCTACTTCCTGCTCGTCTTCGCCGTCACGGCCGTCACGACGACGGTCGTCGCCGCGTTCCAGGTCGCGATGCTCGGCGACGGCTGGCCCAGTACGGGGAACTGGTTCCGCGCGACGATCGGCGTCAGCCTCTATCTCGCGCTCCTCGGGCTGCTGTCGCTCGCCGTGGGCTCGCTGATCCGCCACTCGGCGGGCGCGATCACCGTGATGATCGGCGTGGTACTGCTGCCGCTGGTGCTGGCGATGTTCATGTTCTCGGACTCGCTCGCAACCATCCGCGACACCCTGTTCGAGTACTCGATCCCGAGCCAGCTCGGGGTCCTGTACGACAACTCCGTGCTGGAGAGCGGCCCCCAGGGCTGGGATCCGCTGTGGATCATGCTGGTCATCGCGGCCGTGGCCATGGGCGGCGCGTACACCGCGCTCAACGCGCGGGACGTGTAGCGCACAGGGGCCCATCCGGCCCCCGGTCTCCGGAGGGGGCTGCACCGGCCCCCGGTCTCCGGAAGGGGCCTGTCCGGCCCCGGCCGGTCTTCCGGCTCAGTGCTTCGGCGCGTTACGGGACCGCTGCACCCGGGTGGTGCGGCGGTCCTTCGCGTTCCAGCACGCCTTGTGCCAGTGCCGCCGGTCGTCCACCCCGCCCTGCGCCGGCCAGGCCACCACATGCGGCACGGCGGACGGGATCTCCTGGTCGCACCCCGGGCAGCGGTACCGCTTGCCCGCGGCACTTGCGCCCGCGACATGGCGGACCGACCACTCCTCCCCCTGCCAGGACTCGGTACGGCCGAAGCCGCCGTACCGATCGCCCGGTTCGCCGGGCTGCGCGGAGGACTTGTCGCCGCCCTTGGGGCGGTTGCGGCGGGGGGACACGTGGCACCTCACGGGGCAAGTGGGGACGTTTCCTTTCGTGTCCCAGCCTACGGTCCCCGGCAGGGGGTACGGATGACTCACGGCGGCTGAACGCGGCCGCCACCGGGACGGTTACCGGAAAATCGCAAGAACTTCACTTTCGCCCGTGCCTTTGGCACGTGTCCGGCGTTAATGCCGATAGGGGGAGTAACGCGTCGGCCGCAAGGAGGCAGAAGGCGATGCGCGTAGGGACGTTCGTACTGGCCGCTCAGTTCCCGGGCCAGGGCCAGGGGGAGGCGCTGCACCGCGCGGTGCGGTCCGCCGAGGTCGCCGAGGAATCGGGACTGGAATCGGTCTGGCTGGCGGAGCACCACTTCGTGCCGTACGGCGTGTGTCCGTCGGCGGTGACGCTCGCGGCGCTGCTGCTCGGCCGCACCCGCAGGATCCGCGTCGGCACGGCGGTGAGCGTGCTGCCCAGCGCCCATCCGGTGGCGCTCGGCGAGCAGGCCGCGCTGCTGCATCTGACCAGCGGGGGAAGGTTCTCGCTCGGCGTGGGCCGCGGTGGCCCCTGGGTCGATCTGGAGGTCTTCGGCTCCGGTCTGGGGGCGTACGAGAGCGGGTTCCCCGAATCCCTCGATCTGCTGCTGCGCTGGCTGCGGGAGCCGGCCGTCGGCGCCGACGGCGAGCGGTACCGCTTCCGTGAGGTCCCGGTCGTACCCCGGCCCGACGAGGTGATCGGCGGTCTCCCTCAGGGGCCCGAGGTCGTCGTCGCCTGCACCTCCCCGGGGAGCGTACGGCTGGCCGCCGAGCGCGGGCTGCCGATGCTGCTCGGAATGCACTGCGGCGACGAGGACAAGGCGGAGATGGTGGCGCTGTGGCGGCGCCACGCCCTGGCGGCGGGCCACTCCCCCGAGGACATCGAGGCTGCCGGGCATGTGTCGGCCGGGGTGGCCCAGCTCGCGGACCATCCCGGCGAGGCCAGGGAGACCCTGCTCAAGGCGATGCCGGGCTGGCTCCGGCAGGGACTGGCCGCGCATATCACCGTCGACGGCCGCGAGCGGGCGATGCGTGACCCCGTGGCCTATACGGAACTGCTGTGCTCACTGCACCCGGTCGGCCCGCCCCGCCTCGCCGCCGACCGGCTGGCCGCGACCGCCGAGCGGACGGGCATCCGCCGTTTCGCGCTGCTCACCGAGGGCTCGGGCGACCTCACGACGACCGAGGAGAACGTACGACGGCTGGGGCAGGACGTCATCCCCCTGTTGACCTGAGGCACGCAAGTCCGGGACGAGGCCGTCGCTCCCGGGGGCGGCCGGGCCGGGCAGCCGCAGCCGTCGCGCTGATCCGGCACGGCAGTCCACCGTTCCGCCGTGACCGGCCCGAACCCCGGCAGGGCCGACGGGCCGACTCCCACCCCGTACCGCACCCGACGTTGCTCACCCCGGACCGCTCCGGACTGCTCCCACCCCGGATGGCACCGGACCGCTCCGGACGGCTCCCACCCCGGACGGCGCCGGGCGGCTCGGGCCCGGCGCCGTCCGGAGACGGGGCTCACCAGCACTCGGGCGTGGGCTCCGGCACGATCCCGCACATCGCCACCGCCCCGCACCAGACGCACCTCCCGCGATGCGGAGCGGCGGCACAAGCCATCAGCAGTCGCGCAGTTCGGGCGACTGGTTGAGCAACTGGCCCCGGATGGAGGTGAAGCGGGCGAGCCGCTCGTCCACCGAGGGATCCAGCGGGAACACCGCGACGCGGTGGCAGTTCTGGAATGCGAGCCGCACCCCGAAGTGCCGTTGCAGCGCACCGCGAATCGCGTCACTCGCGAGCGCGCGCAGCAGCTGACCACGTGCCTGTTCGTCCGGCGGAGGCGTCTGGTTGTCGGCGAACTCTCCGCCGTCGACCTTCAGCTGTGCCACCAGGGAACTGATCATCTCCCATGCGTAGGGCAGGGAGGTCCGGACGCAGTCGACGAATGCTGCTTCGTCGACCTCGCCTCGCTCGGCCTGCTCCAACAGCGCCGGTGAGACGTCGAGCGACATGGGTTCTCCTCTCGCGACCCCGGGCTCCGGGGCCTTACGGGCAGGGAAAAGGCCGCCGGAAACCCGGAAACGACGCCGTACACAGGGCTCGTACGGCGACGCAGCGTGTGCGTCCGGCAACCTCACGCATCCACGTTAAGCGCGCCGTCGACCCCGCACCAGAAGATTGGGCATACAACCAGCCATAAACGAACAGGGACAAGTGGGACGACCCGAAGTTCCTCAGCCAGCGTCAGTAGGGGGTGACGACTGCGGGACGCAGGGGGAATCGCGCGGTGCCGCATGCGTCGAGTAGCGTTGCCGACCATGCGCCTCGTCATCGCCCGCTGTTCCGTGGACTACGCGGGCCGGCTCACCGCCCACCTGCCCTCCGCCCCCCGTCTGATCCTCGTCAAGGCAGACGGCAGCGTCTCCATCCACGCGGATGACCGGGCGTACAAACCGCTGAACTGGATGTCCCCTCCCTGCACACTCAAGGAGGGCGACGACAGTGTCTGGACGGTCATCAACAAAGCGGGCGAAAAACTGATCATCACCATGGAGGAAGTCCTCCATGACTCCTCGCACGAACTGGGTGTCGACCCGGGCCTGATCAAGGACGGTGTCGAGGCGCACCTCCAGGAGCTGCTGGCGGACCGGATCGAGACCCTGGGCCAGGGCTACAGCCTGATCCGCCGCGAATACCCCACGGCCATCGGCCCGGTCGACATCCTGTGCCGGGACGCCGACGGCACCACGGTCGCGGTGGAGATCAAGCGCCGTGGGGAGATCGACGGCGTGGAGCAGCTGACGCGCTATCTGGAGCTGCTGAACCGCGATCCCCATCTCGCGCCGGTGAAGGGCCTGTTCGCCGCGCAGGAGATCAAGCCCCAGGCACGGGTACTGGCGACGGACCGGGGCATCGGTTGCGTGGTGCTGGACTACGACGCCCTGCGGGGCATCGAGGACGACAAACTCAGGCTCTTCTGAGACCCCGCCGGGCCCCCGGCACACGGACGCAGGCACCCGGCACAACGGGCAGCGGCGGACATCACGGACCAAGGCGCGGCCGGGTGTCCCGGCCGTCCGGGCGATCCCGGTTGTGACGTAAATACTCCGGGTGCGGTGGCAAGACGTACATGAGACGGCTCCGGGTGGCATCGCCGCCCGGAGCCGTCCCTATGAGGGCCGTCCCTATGAGAGCCGTCCCCGTGAAGTCCCTTGGCATGAGGACCCTCCGCACCGGGACCGTCAGCGGGAGGCGGCACGGCCCCCGGGCGGCGCCTCACCGGGAGCCGGGGCCGTATCGCCACGGACGGGTACGGCGGTCAGTTGGCCGGCGGCTCCTGCGACGCCGGCTCGGAGCCCCCGCCCACCGGAGCGCTGACGCTCGTCGGCGCGCTCGACGAATCCGACGGGCTCGGCGAGGTGCTGCCGGGCGGCGAGGCCGAAACGGACGGCTTGGGGCTCTTCGTGGGGGCCGGCGTGCTCTGCCCCGGCTTCGTCGACGGCGGCTTCACCGGCCCTCCCCCCGGCCTGGGCGGGCGCGGCGGCTTCACATCCCGTTGCGTGGACGACACGGCGGGCGGGAGGAAGCGCGGCGGCGACGACGAGCCGCTGCGCGCCGGGACCTGGGCCGGTGTCGCGGGCGGGGGTTCGCCGGCCGCGGGGGTGTCGGCCTCCAGCCCGTCGCCGCCGGTGTCCTCCGACGCGGACTGCTCGGTCCCGACCCGGCCGCCGGGCGCGTCCCGCTCGTCGGACACGGCCCCGAGCGTGGCGACCGTGCCCAGGACGGCCGCGAGCAGCGCGCCCGCGCCCGCGGCGACGAGATTGCGGCGGGCCCCGCCGAGGAAGATCCGGCGGCGCCTGTCCGGCGCTCCGTCGTCGTATGAGTCGTCGTAGGAATCGCCGTACGAGCCGGCATAGGAGTCGTCGTACGTGCCCGGACCGTACGGCCCGTCGCGTGAGACCAGGGGCTCGGCCTCGCCCGAGTGCTCCCCCACCGGACCGCCGGCTCCCTCCCCCGGAGGCAACGCGCCGAACCCCTGCCCGGCCACGGCCGGCACCGCTCCCGTGACGGGCTCCGGTGACTTCTCCGGGCGTACGTCGGGCACGGTGCCGCCCGCCCCGCCGGAACCACCGGAGGCGGCACCCGGGGCCGTCGGGACCGTGGGAGCGGAGGCGGCGCCGCCCCTGAAGTGGTCGGTGACCAGAGCCAGCGCGCGGCGGCTCGCGACGGTGCCCTTCTTGTCGGAGAGCGCGCCGCGCATCCCGACCGATGTCTCCAGTTCGGCGCGCGCCCGGTCCAGATTGCCGGTGCAGAGCGCGAGGGCGCCCAACTCATGGTGGAAGTACGCCTCTTCGGCGACCTCCCCCGCGATACGGGCCGCTTCGGAGCCGATGCGCAGCACCCGTTCCCAGGCCCCCCAGTGCAGCCCGGCGGCCAGGGCGGGTGCCGCGCCGCGGGCGAGGAGTACGGCCGCGCTGGCGTGTCCGGCCCGCTTGCCCTGCGCCACCAGGGCCGCCAGGGCGGCGACGACGGCATCCGCCTCGGCGGCGACGCGCTCGGGGGCGACCGAGGGGTGCGCGGCCCACCAGGCGTAGTGCCGGGCCGCGGTCCGGGCGTGGGTGGCGGTCTCGGCCGAGTCGTCGCCGTACCCCTTCTCCCTGAGCTGCGTCACCGCGCCCGGGGACAGCCGGTAGCGCGCGCCGGCCGGTGAGAGCAGTCCGCAGCCCAGCAGTTCGCCGAGGGCCGCGTCCGCGTGGGTGTCCCCGACGAGCGCGGGCAGGTGGGCCTGGTGCGGGACCTCGCCCCCGAGGGCGACGGCGAAGCGCAGGGTCTCCCGGGCGGCGGCGCTGAGCCGGGAGGCGAGCAGGGCCGCGGGCGCGGCTCCCTGCCCCAGGGTCGGCAGCGGTACCTCGGTGCTCCTGGCCCCCTCGAAGGGGGAGAGGTCCTCGAAGGCGTCCGGGTCGTCGCGCAGTTCGTCGCACTGCCGCAGCAGCGCGCCCGCCTGGACGAACCGCAGCGGCAGCCCCTGGGACTCGAACCACAGGTCCCCGGCCCAGTTGGTCTCGTCCTCGGTGAGCGGCCGGTCGACGACCCGCTCCAGCAGCTCCAGCGAGGCACCGCGGCTGAGCCCTGTGAGGGAGACCTCGTCGAGCCGTGCGCCGGGGGCGGGCTCGGGCAGACCGGGGGCGGCGGAGAGCAGAAAGGCGCACTCGGGCGCCGCGGCCAGCAGATCGTTCAGGGCGGAACCGCCGAACGCCAGATCGTCGAGGACGACCACGGCGCCGATCTCCCGTACCCGGGCGAGGAGTTCGGCCCGGCCCGGCCGGTAGCGGGGGGCGCTGTGCAGGGCCGCGAACAGGTCGTACAGCAGCTCGTTCGCGGTGCGGTGCAGTCCGTTGAGGCGTACGACCCCGTCGGGTGCGAGACCGGCGCAGTCCTCGGCGACGAGATCGAGCAGTGTGGTGCGCCCGGAGCCGTCGGGGCCGGTGAGCCGTACGGAACGGCCGCGGCTCAGCAGCCGCGTGACGCGCTCATGGACCTCGTCGCGCTCCAGCAGCGGGAGGCGGGGCGCGGCCGGTCCCGCGGGCACGGGCGGTTTCGCGGCGCGTTCCGCCTCGGCGCGCTGGGCGTGGGTGCGCCGCCTGGGCTCCGGCGGCCAGTCCTGGCCCTCGGGGGCGCCACCGGGCGGGCGGGGTTCGATCTCGCTGCCGTCGACCGGGTTGACCGTGAGCAGCAGGTCCCCTGAGATCAGCTGCACGGTCCGGGCGGGCGCCGGCGTGGGCTGGGCGAGGTCCGGCGCGCCCGGGTCCCGCGGGGCGCGTGGCCGGCCCGCGCTCTCGCCGGAAGTGTCCTTGTCCATGGTTCAAGCCCCCAGATGCGCTGTCGCACAGGTTCGTTCCCGCCGGATTCGTGGTGGAGCCCCTGGCGGAGCGGGGTGTGCGAAGGGCCTCTGCGGTCCCTCCGTGTGCCCGCTGCCACGGTTGATCCGTGTCCGGCGCCCCGCCGCCCGGCGGCGCGCGGGCGCGCCGAAGCGGCGAGTGGAACCGAACCCTAGACGCTGGAGGCCCTCTACCCAACCGGCGGGGTACCGCCCCGTCCGCGACGTCACGATCCCATGAGAATTGCGAGCGTCGTACAGTTCGCGCCACAGGTCGTACGGTTTCGCACCCCGCGTCTCCACGGCGGATCGGGGAGTGCGCGGCACCCGGGCGCGGGGTGCCCGCAGTGTGAGCCGGAGCCGGGGCGCCGGGGCCGCTCACAGTCACGGGGACCCGCCGCCGTTCGCGGTCCCGCCGTTGTTCGCGGTCTCTCGCTGCCGGTCTCGATCCGGACCCCGACGCCGGTCGCGGCTCCGGCCGAGGGCCCCGGCCCCGGGTCCGGGCGCTGTTGACGGACCTCACCGGGGTTCCCGTGCCGGTGGCGGTCCTGGCTCCCGGTTCCGGCGCCGCTCACGGTCGGTCGAGCTGGTCGCGCGGCCTGCTGCGGTCCGGTCCTGAGCCCGGCTGCCGGTCGCGGCTGCGGCCATGGGCCTGCTGCGGCCCGCACCGGGCCGGGCCCGACGCGGCTCAGGGTCGGGACCCCGGTCACGGCCCGGTCCGGGACCTTGGCCCCGATCCTGGTCTCGGCCCCGGGCCCCGGGCCCCGCCTCCCTGGCCCCTGGTCCCTTGCGGACCGTGGGCCGCGGCCCCGGCCGGTGTCGCTCACGGTCCGGACCCCGGTCACAGTTACCCGGTTACCCGGTTACGAGAAACCCGGTCCCGATACCGTTCGCGGCCCGGTCTCCGGTCCCAGCCATGGGCCGTGCCCGGTACCCCCGGCCGGGGACACCGGTCAGGGCCTGGGACTCGGCCAGGGACCTCGACGGACCGCTGCCGGGTCACCGCACCGGCGCCGGGTCACACCCGGGGAAGCGATTCCGCGGCGAGGCCGCCCTCGATGGCGAGGATGCGGTGCAGCCGGGTGGCCACCAGCAGGCGCTGCATCTGCGGTGGCACTCCGCGCAGTACGAGCCGGCGGCCGCACCGGCCGGCCCTGCGGTGGGCACCCATGATGACCCCGAGCCCGGTGGCGTCCCAGGAGTCGAGGCCGGTCAGGTCGAGCACCAGGTCCCCGTCCCCGTCGTCGACGGCCGAGTGCAGGACCGTACGGGCGTCCGCCGCGCTGCGGACGTCGAGGCGGCCCCCGACGACCAGCTCGGTGTGGTCGCCCCTGATGTGCATATGCGCTCCCCGAGAGTGCTTCGCTGCCCTGTGGCCTGCGTCTGTGGCCGCCCTCGCGCCCTGACCCGCTCCGGCGGAACTTCCGTGGTCTGTTGTGCGTCTTCTGTCTTTCAACAACTGACGGCATGGGAGCCGGTCCAGTTGCTGCTTGTAAGCGAACCGATACCGAATTCACCCCGAAGGGTGATCAGCGGGGACCTGCGCGCACCGGCCCGGAACAGCCCGGACCGGCCGGCGCGCCGTCGGTCCCGGCCGCGCGGCGGGGCTCAGTAGGTGTAGAAGCCCTGCCCGCTCTTGCGGCCGATGTCACCGGCGTCCACCATCCGGCGCATCAGCTCCGGCGGGGCGAACTTCTCGTCCTGGCACTCCGTGTAGATGTTGTCTGTGGCGTGCAGCAGGATGTCGACACCCGTCAGATCGGCCGTGGCAAGCGGTCCCATCGCATGGCCGAAGCCCAGCTTGCAGGCGATGTCGATGTCCTCCGCGGACGCGACCCCCGACTCGTACAGCTTGGTCGCCTCGACGACGAGCGCCGAGATCAGACGGGTGGTGACGAATCCGGCGACATCGCGGTTGACGACGATGCACGTCTTGCCGGTCGACTCGGCGAACTCCCGTGTGGTGGCGAGGGTCTTGTCGCTCGTCTTGTAGCCGCGCACGAGTTCGCACAGCTGCATCATCGGCACGGGCGAGAAGAAGTGGGCGCCGATGACCCGCTCCGGACGCTCCGTCACCGCCGCGATCTTGGTGATCGGGATGGCGGATGTGTTGGAGGCCAGTACGGTGTCCTCGCGTACGAGCTTGTCGAGCGCACGGAAGATCTCGTGCTTGATCTCCAGCTTCTCGAAGACCGCCTCGACGACGATGTCCGCGTCGGCGACCGCGTCCAGATCGGTCGTGGTGGTGATGCGCGCCAACGCGGCCTCGGCGTCGGCGGCTTCGAGCTTCCCCTTGGACACGAATCTGTCGTACGACGACCTGATGCCGTCCTTGCCACGGGTCAGAGCCTCGTCGGTGACATCGCGCAGGACGACGTCCCAGCCCGCCTGGGCCGAGACCTGCGCGATTCCGGACCCCATGAGTCCGGCTCCGATGACGGCGAGCTTCCCGGCCACTTCGGCACCCCTTAACATCCGTTTACATTTCGCCCCTGACGCGGAGGTTAGCGCTCGTGGAGGGCCATATGGGGGTGAAGAGATGCGCGTCACGTCTCAAATGACGGACATCACACCCGCGACCCTCATCCGGAGGCGCGCACGGCGTAGTTGAGGACCCTCTCCCCGAGGAGTTCCTCGATCTCGTCGACGACGCCGAGCGTGTCGCGGGAGACGTCCCCGGGCGCGCGGCCCGCCATCATCCCGCGGCGGACGGCGTCGGTCACGGACTGGTGGATCCAGTCGATCTGCCCGGCCACCAGGGCGGGCAGCGGATCGTCCGGGGCGGCGGCGGTCTCCTCGCGCAGGGTCTCCTCCAGCCGTTCCACCGCCCGCTGCTGGAGCCGGGCGAGACCGGCGCGCAGCGTGGCCGCGTCCTGGACGACCAGCAGGAAGCGTTCCTGGCCCGGCGCGAGGCCCACGCGCGGCGAGACAGCCTCGACCTCGGCGCGCAGCTCGCGCAGGACAGCCGCGGCGGCGGACTCCCCCACATCCCGGCCGCGCACCCAGCGGGAGAGCTGCTCCACCAGGTCGTCGCCGCGGTCGAGGAAGAGGTCCTCCTTGGTGGCGAAGTAGTTGTAGACGGTGTTGACCGACACATCGGCGGCCTCGGCGACCTCGGCGATCGTGACCGCGTCGAAGCCCCGCTCCACGAAGAGGCCGGTGGCCGTGTCGGAGATCAGCTGTCTCGTCCGCCGCTTCTTGCGCTCACGCAGTCCCTCGCGCCCGCGCTCCTCACGCTCGTACCCTTCGCGCTCCTCGCGCCCGCGCCGAACCTCCGCCATGCGCCCATCGTAGCTTTCCTGCACTGAGGCGAATATTCACCTTCCATGTAATTTTGGAGTCGTTGCAATTTTTCATCGGCTCTGATTTTCTGGGGCCATGGCAATCATCAGTACGGCCGGGCTCGCCCGGACCTTCCTCACCAAGCAGGGCCCGGTGGAGGCGGTGCGCGGCATCGACCTCAGGGTCGGCAGCGGCGAGATCGTCGGCCTCCTCGGCCCGAACGGAGCGGGCAAGACGACCACCCTGCGGATGCTCACCACGCTGCTTCCCCCGACGGGCGGCGCGGCCACGGTCGCCGGACGCGATCTGGCGCGCGACCCCGCCGGCGTACGGAAGCGGATCGGTTACGTCGCCCAGTCCGGCGGCCTCGACCCCCAGATCACGGTGCGGGAGGAGCTGGTCACCCAGGGGCGGCTCTACCGGCTGCCCAAGGCCGAGGCCCGGGCGCGGGCGGAGGAGCTGGCGGCGGAACTCGGCCTCGGCGAGCTGCTGGAGAGCCGTATCGCGGCCCTCTCCGGCGGCCGGCGGCGCAGGCTCGACATCGCGATGGCGCTCACCCACCGGCCCGATGTCCTCTTCCTCGACGAGCCGACCACCGGACTCGACCCCGCGAGCCGGGACGATCTGTGGCGGCTGGTGCGGAGGCTGCGCGACCGGCACGGGACAGCCGTCCTGCTCACCACGCACTACCTCGACGAGGCCGACGCGCTCGCGGACCGGCTCGTCGTCATCGACCGGGGCGTGATCGCCGCCGACGGCACCCCGGCCGCGCTGAAGCTGGAGCACACGGGATCGGCCGACGCGCCTCTCCAGGAGGCGTTCCTCGCGATCACGGGGCGCGGCCCCGCCCCCGCCGCCCCCTCTCCCCTGTCCGTCTAGGCGACGGGCCGGACGGGCCCGTCCAGGAGTTCCCATGCTGCTGCACGACACCGGACTGGTCTTCGGGCGCTACGCCCGGCAGGCCCTGCGTTCCGGCTTCCACCTTCTCTTCGGCACCCTGATGCCCCTGCTCTACCTCCTCTTCTTCGGACCGCTGCTCACCGGGCTGCCGCTGGGCCCCCGGGGCGACTCCTGGCAGGTCCTGGTCCCCGGTCTGCTCCTTCAGCTCGCGCTCTTCGGCGCGGCCTTCGCCGGGATCTCCGTCATCGTGGAGAACACCCAGGGCGTCGTGGAACGGATGCGGGTGACCCCCGTCAGCCGGCTGGCGCTGCTGCTGGGCCGGGTACTGCGCGACGCGGCACTCCTCGTCTTCCAGTCCGTGCTGCTGGTGCTCGCCGCGCTGGCGATGGGGCTGCGCGCGCCCCTCGGCGGGATCCTGATCGGCTTCGGCTTCGTCGGTCTGCTGGCCGTCTCCCTGGCGTCCCTGTCGTACGCGCTGGCGCTCCGCGTCCGCGCCCCGCAGGAATTCGGCCCGGTGGTCAACGCGGTCACCATGCCCGCGATGCTGCTCTCCGGGCTGATGCTGCCGATGACCCTCGGGCCCGGGTGGCTCGACACGCTCTCGCACGCCATGCCGCTGCGCCATCTGGTGGACGCGATGCGGGACGCGTACACGGGCGCGTACACGACGGCGCCGATGCTGTACGGGGTGCTGGTCGCCCTGGGCCTCGCGGGGCTGGCCGTGACGGTGGGCACACGTGTCTTCCGCCGGGCCGGTGCGTAACTAGGCTGGCTCCATGGTCAATCTGACGCGTATCTACACCCGGACCGGCGACCAGGGCACGACAGCGCTCGGCGATATGAGCCGGGTCCCCAAGACGGATCTGCGGATCGCCGCGTACGCCGACACGAACGAGGCGAACGCGGTGCTCGGCACCGCGATCGCGCTGGGGGGGCTCCCGGACGAGGTCGTGCAGGTCCTCACCCGGGTCCAGAACGACCTCTTCGACGTGGGCGCGGATCTGTCGACACCGGTCGTGGAGAACCCCGCGCATCCGCCGCTGCGGGTCGAGCAGTTCTATGTCGACCGGCTGGAGAAGGACTGCGACCGCTTCCTGGAGCAGTTGGAGAAGCTCCGCAGCTTCATCCTTCCGGGCGGCACACCGGGCGCCGCGCTGCTGCACCACGCCTGCACCGTCGTACGGCGGGCGGAGCGCTCGACCTGGGCGGCGCTGGAGGTCCACGGCGAGACGATGAACCCCCTGACGGCCACGTATCTGAACCGGCTCTCGGACCTGTTGTTCATCCTGGCGCGGACGGCGAACAAGGAGCGCGGCGATGTGCTGTGGCTCCCGGGCGGAGAACGCTGACACACGGGCCGCGCCCGGGGCCGGTGCCCGCGCCTGCCCGGTGGGACCCCTGCCTGCCCCCGCCCCGGGGCCGCGCCCGCACGCCCGGGGCCGGGTGACCGCCCCCGTAGACCCGCGGGCGCCCGGGGCGGGCCGGAAGGGTGCACACACGAACTCCGTCCGGGAGGACCTCCCGGACGGAGCCGAGGCTTCAGTACGACGAGAAGCTGACGAGAAAATCACGAGAACCGAGGAGGAACAACGAGAAGCACCGGGTCAAGAGCAGTACCGGCCAGACTGTGCCAGGGCCCGGGCCCCGGCTCCGTGTCAGTTCCGCCGGACGCTGACCGGATCCCGGGCCTGCTTCTCCCCCGCGGGCTCCTTCTTCGGCCAGACCACATACGCCAGCGCGATCAGCCCGTGAATGGCCGTGATCTTCCAGGACTGCCAGATCCAGCTCTCCAGCGAACCGCTGCGCCCCGGGTCGTCGACGTACAGGATCGCGAGCCACAGCAGCCCCGTCGCCACCACCGCGCCGATCAGCGTGCCGAACCAGACCTTGATCTCGTGCCAGGCCCGGGGCATGCCGTACCTCGGCGGCTTCACCGGCGGCGGCGCGCCGCCCAGGCGATGGGCCGCGTGGCCGTCGAGCCATGTGACCGTGCGGTGACCGTGGCCGACGGTGTAGCCGATGTAGAGCGCGGCCAGACCGTGCTGCCAGCTGGGCTCCGCCCCGTTCTTCAGATCGATCGCGGTCGCGACGAGCAGGACGATTTCCAGCACGGGCTCGCACAGCAGCAGCGCCATGCCCAGCCGTGGCTTCTTCAGCAGATAGCGTGCACCGAGCCCCGCGGCCAGCAGCACCCAGAACCCGATCTCGCAGATCACGATCAGTGCGACGATCACAGCCTTCTCCTTTCACCTCTTCCAGCTTCCCGGCCGCCGGGCCCCCGTTCGTCGTCACGGGTGACGAAGTGACCCTGCATCTTTCGATGTACTCGCGGCTCACTCCAGCCGAGGACGCCGAAGCGGCCCGCCTGCGTGTTTGATGGGACGGTGACCGTTTTCCGCCCCCACCGCGACGATGTGTTCATCGCCGTCGTCGGGCTGCTCGGCGGCGTACTGCTGTGGTCCCTGGGGCTCTACACCCAGCAGGACGAGCGGATCTTCCCCGCCTGGGCGGCCCTGGTGCCGCTCACGGTGATCTGCTTCCAGACGCTGTTCCGCCGGGTCCTTCCGCTGACCACCCTCGCCGTCGCCACGGCCGCGCTGCTCGCCGACCGGTTCACGGTCGGCAACCTGGTGACGATCCTCCTGTTCACCGACGGTGTGTACGCCGCCGTGGTGTACGGGTCCCCGAAGGCCGCCCGCCGCATTCCGGTGATCACCGGTCTGCTCACCGTCGCCGCGACGGCCGGGCTGCTCGCGTACATCCGCCAGCCGGTCGGACTGGCGTACGGCGTGTTCTTCGGGCTCGTCACCTTCGGCCCGGCGACGACGGGCGCGATCATCCGCAACCACCGGGAGGCCGCGCAGGCGGCGAAACTGCGCGCCGAGCAGACCGCGCTGCTCGCCGAGATGGACCGGGCCCAGGCGGTGACGGCCGAGCGCTCCCGGATGGCCCGGGAGCTGCACGACATGGTCGCCAACCATCTCTCCGCGATCGCGATCCACTCCACGGCGGCGCTCTCCCTGGACGATCCCGGGACCACTCGGACCGCGCTCGGGGTGATCCGCGAGAACAGCGTCGCGGGACTGGCCGAAATGCGACGGCTGATCGGGCTGCTCCGGGACAACAGCGACGACCGGGAACCCTCCGCCCGTCCCACGCTCGCGGGCCTCGGCGCCCTGGTCGAGCAGGCCCGCAGCAATGGAGCCGCGAGCGGATTCACCTTCGTCCTCGACGACCGCCGGGGGCCGTCACCGGCCCCGGCAAGGGGCTCCGGGACCCCTGCGGAGGAAGCCGCGCCCGGCTCCGTGACCCCGGAAACGGCCCCGGCCGACACCGACCCCCGCTCCGGCCGTGAGCCCGGCCCCGACACGGGCGCCGCCCCCGGCACCGGCACCGGCTTCAGCACCGGCACCGGTCCGGGGTCCGGCCCCGAGGGCAGGCCCGCCGTTCCGGCACCGGTCGAGCTGGCGGCGTACCGGATCGTCCAGGAGTCCCTCACCAACGCCCTCAAGCACGCCGAGTCGGGCGAGGTCCGCGTGACCCTCACCCACTCGGCCGGCCGGGATCTGACGGTGACGGTCACCAGCCCCTTCGGCTCCCGCACGGGCCCCCGCGCCCCCGGCTCCGGCGCGGGCCTGGTCGGTATGCGCGAACGCGTCGCCCTGCTGGACGGAGCCTTCGAGGCGGGCCCGGCCCAGGGGCCGGCCGGCGGACCGGAGAAGATCTGGCGGGTGCGGGCGGTTCTGCCCGTACGGGACGACAAGGAGCCATCCGCATGACCGGTGAGCCCCGTACCGACGAGGACGGGAAGGACGAGGGGCGGGAGCGCCGGCGGGTACGGGTCCTGGTGGCCGAGGACCAGAGCGCGGTACGCGCCGGGCTGGTCCTCATCCTGCGCAGCGCGGCCGACATGGAGGTCGTCGCCGAGGCCGCCGACGGCGAGGAGGCCGTACGCCTGGCCCGGGAGCTCCGGCCGGACCTGGTGCTGATGGACATTCAGATGCCCCTGCTGGACGGGGTGTCGGCGACCCGGCTGATCGTCTCCGAACGGCTCGCCGATGTCCTGATCCTGACCACCTTCGATCTGGACGAGTACGTCTTCGGTTCGCTGCGCGCGGGCGCCGCGGGCTTTCTGCTGAAGAACACCGACGCCCGGGATCTGCTGGAGGCGGTACGCACGGTGGCGCGCGGCGAGGGCCTGATCGCCCCGGCCGTGACCCGCCGGCTGATCGCCGAGTTCGCGGCGCCGCGGCCCGTCCGCTCCCCCGACGCCCCCGACCCCTCGATCCTCGACGCGCTGACCCGCCGTGAGCGCGAGGTGCTCTCCTGCCTCGGGGAAGGGATGTCGAACGCCGAGATCGCCGGCCGGCTGCGGATGGCGGAGGCGACCGTGAAGACGCATGTGAGCCGTCTGCTGGGGAAGCTGGAGCTGCGCAGCCGGGTACAAGCAGCCGTCCTGGCACAGGAGTTGGGCATCTGACCCGGGCCCCTTCCCCGGCTACCGCCTTTGGTCTGGACCTATTGACGATTGGTCCAGACCTTCCTACTCTCACCGCAACACACGCTGCGGTGAGCCACGCAGAGTGCGCAGTGAACGGTCCTACCCCACTGTCCGGACCTCCACAAGGAGCACCCGTGAGCACTCAACCCCCACCACTGCACGGCTTCAGATCGAGAATCACCACCAGGTCGAAGATCGTCGCGGTGCTGACCGCGCTCGTTCTTCCCCTGGCCGCGATGGTCGGCCTCGCCACCCCGGCCCAGGCCGCGACCTCGGCGACCGCGACCTACACCAAGGGCTCCGACTGGGGCAGCGGCTTCGAGGGCAAGTGGACGATCAAGAACACCGGCACCACCACGATCAACGGCTGGACCCTCCAGTGGGACTTTCCCGCCGACACCAGGGTCACCTCCGCCTGGGACGCGGACGTGACCAGTGTCGGTACCCGCTGGACCGCCAAGAACAAGCCCTGGGCCGGTTCCCTGGCCCCGGGAGCCTCCGTCACCTTCGGCTTCAACGGCATCGGTCCGGGCTCCCCGTCCAACTGCTCGCTCAACAACGCGTCCTGTGACGGCGGCCCGCCCGGAGACCTCCCGCCGGGAGCCCCCGGAACCCCGGTGGCCAGCGGTGTCACCGAGACCCAGGCCAAGCTGACCTGGACCGCGGCCCAGGACGACAAGGGCGTCCTGAACTACGACGTCGTCCGCGACGGCCTGGTCGTCGCCACGGTCACCGGTCTCACGTACACCGACACCGGGCTGACCAAGGCCACGGACTACTCGTATGTGATCCGGGCGCGTGACAACGCCAACCAGGTCGGGCCGGACAGCGGAGCCACCCCCGTCCGCACCCTCGGCGACATCATCGTCGACCCCAACAAGATCAAGATGGGTTACTTCACCAACTGGGGCATCTACGGCCGCAACTACCATGTGAAGAACCTGGTCACCTCCGGCACGGCGGCCAAGATCACCCACATCAACTACGCCTTCGGCAATGTCCAGGGCGGCCGCTGCACCATCGGTGACTCCTGGGCCGACTACGAGAAGGCCTACACCGCCGACCAGTCGGTGGACGGCGTCGCCGACACCTGGGACCAGCAGGTGCGCGGCAACTTCAACCAGCTGCGCAAGCTGAAGAAGCAGTTCCCGCACATCAAGATCCTCTACTCCTTCGGCGGCTGGACCTGGTCCGGCGGCTTCACCCAGGCCATGCAGAACCCTGCCGCGTTCGCGCAGTCCTGCTACGACCTGGTCGAGGACCCCCGGTGGGCGGATGTTTTCGACGGCATCGATCTGGACTGGGAGTACCCCAATGCGTGTGGTCTGACCTGCGACAGCAGCGGCCCCGCCGTGATGAAGAACATGGCGCAGGCATTCCGCACGAAGTTCGGCCCGAACTACCTGGTCACCGCCGCCGTCACCGCGGATGCGTCGGCCGGGGGCAAGATCGACGCCGCGGACTACGGTGGCGCGGCCCAGTATCTCAACTGGTACAACGTGATGACGTACGACTTCTTCGGTGCCTGGGCGGCGCAGGGACCGACGGCTCCGCACTCTCCGCTGACCGCGTACACCGGTATCCCCCAGTCGGGCTTCAACTCGGCCGAGGCCATCGCCAAGTACAAGGCCAAGGGTGTACCCGCGAACAAGCTCCTGCTCGGCATCGGTTTCTACGGCCGGGGATGGACCGGAGTCACCCAGGCCACCCCGGGCGGCACCGCCACCGGCCCGGCCCAGGGCACCTATGAGCCGGGCTTCGAGGACTACAAGGTCCTCAAGACCACCTGTCCGGCCACCGGCACCATCGGCGGCACCGCCTACGCCAAGTGCGGCGCCAACTGGTGGGGTTACGACACCCCGGCGACGATCGGCTCGAAGATGAGCTGGGCGAAGAGCCAGGGCCTGGGAGGCGCCTTCTTCTGGGAGTTCAGCGGTGACACCAGCAACGGTGAACTGGTCGGCGCGGTGAATTCCGGGCTCCAGTAGTCACTCCTGAGCACGAGGGGCCGGGGAGAGCGATCTCCCCGGCCCCTTCTCTCTGCCCGCGCCCGGCCCCGGCCGCGGTACGGCTCCCGGTCCGGTCCGTCTGCCGTAGGCCTGCCCCCGGTCGGGCCCGCCCGCCGTACGCCCGGTCCGCCCACGTCGGCTGCCCGGCACCACCTGCTCCGGCCCGTCCTGCCGGGGAGCCTGCCCCCGGTCCCGGACGCCCGCCGTACGGCCGGGTCCGGACCCGGCCGCCGTACGGCGCCGCCACGATCGCGGGCCGCCCGAGCTGCCCGGCACCACCACGGCGCCCCCAGCCCAGGGGGCCGGCAGCCACGCGACACGGCGCCGCCTCATCCGTACGCACGAAGGCCGGCCGTACGGCCCCGGGCGGGGGTCCTACGCCACATTCACCCGCTGGCCCGGAGGCGCCGCCTCCAGCCACGCCAGGAAGCCCGTCAGCGCGTCCTCGCTCATCGCCAGCTCCAGGCGGGTCCCCTTGTGGAGACAGCCGAGCACGACCGCGTCGGAGAGCAGCGCCAGCTCCTCCTCGCCCTCGGGCGTACGGCGGGCGACGACCTCGATCGCCGCGCGCTCCAGGATCCGGCGTGGCCTCGGAGCGTACGAGAACACCCGGAACCACATGATCCGGTCGCCGCTGTAGCGGGCCACTCCGTACACCCAGCCCTTGCCGGTGGGAGGCGCGGCCCCGGCGGAGCCCGGGAGGTCCGTCTCCGGGACGTTCCACCGCAGGGAACAGTCGAAGGTGCCGCCGGAGCGCTGGATCAGCCGTCGGCGGAGGCCGAAGACGAACAGCCCGATCCCCACCAGTGTGACGACGACCAGGACGCTCACCAGCACAGCGAGGAACATCTCCACCGACCTCCTCGCATCATCCTCGTACCGAATCGCGATCCAACATGCACCTGCATTGCCTCAGCCGCGGCACGGTCTGGAGGTTCCAGTCCGGGCCGCGGCTGAGGGCGACGACTGTCGGCGGTGTGCTCAGCGCACCGCCACCGCGCGCAGACGGACATCGGCACGGCGCTCGGCGGCCGCGTCCGAATCCGACTTGGCACGCTCCAGCGCACGCTCGGCGCGCTGGGCATCGATCTCGTCCGCCAGCTCGGCGATCTCCGCCAGCAGCGACAGCTTGTTGTCGGCGAAGGAGATGAATCCGCCGTGCACGGCGGCGACGACCGTCCCGGCACCCTCGGGGGTGCTCGTACGGATGGTCACCGGGCCCGACTCCAGCACACCGAGCAGCGGCTGGTGACCGGGCATGACGCCGATGTCGCCGGACGTGGTGCGCGCGACGACCAGGGTGGCCTCGCCGGACCAGACCTGGCGGTCGGCGGCGACCAGCTCGACATGCAGCTCAGCAGCCAAGGGTGGCTCCTCGGGTCACCACCCGGCTGTGGCGCCGGGTGTTGGGTCATAAGTCTAGTAGGGCTCCGGACGCCGAAACGCCGGACCCCGCCCCGGCCGGGGTGATACGGCCGGAATCCGGAGGGGGCGTCCCCCGGACGGTGACGGTGGCCGGGGGCGGGAGGAACCCGCCCCCGGTCACCCGGCGATTCAGGAGACGCCGAGCTCCTTGGCGTTGGCCTTGAGGTCCTCAATGCCACCGCACATGAAGAACGCCTGCTCGGGGAAGTGGTCGTACTCGCCGTCGCAGATCGCGTTGAACGCGGAGATCGACTCCTCCAGCGGCACGTCCGAGCCGTCCACGCCGGTGAACTGCTTGGCGACGTGGGTGTTCTGCGACAGGAAGCGCTCCACACGACGGGCGCGGTGGACGACCAGCTTGTCCTCTTCGCCCAGCTCGTCGATACCGAGGATCGCGATGATGTCCTGGAGGTCCTTGTACTTCTGCAGGATCCCCTTGACGCGCGTGGCGGCGTCGTAGTGCTCCTGCGCGATGTAGCGCGGGTCCAGGATGCGGGACGTGGAGTCCAGCGGGTCCACGGCCGGGTAGATGCCCTTCTCGGAGATCGGACGGGAGAGAACCGTCGTCGCGTCGAGGTGGGCGAAGGTCGTGGCCGGGGCCGGGTCGGTCAGGTCGTCCGCGGGGACGTAGATCGCCTGCATGGAGGTGATCGAGTGACCACGCGTCGAGGTGATGCGCTCCTGGAGGAGACCCATCTCGTCCGCCAGGTTCGGCTGGTAACCCACCGCGGAGGGCATACGGCCGAGCAGGGTGGACACCTCGGAACCGGCCTGGGTGTACCGGAAGATGTTGTCGATGAAGAAGAGCACGTCCTGCTTCTGCACATCGCGGAAGTACTCCGCCATGGTCAGACCGGCCAGGGCGACCCGCAGACGGGTGCCCGGGGGCTCGTCCATCTGGCCGAAGACCAGCGCGGTCTTGTCGATGACGCCCGACTCGCTCATCTCGTCGATGAGGTCGTTGCCCTCACGGGTACGCTCACCGACGCCCGCGAACACCGACACACCGTCGTGGTTGTTGGCGACGCGGTAGATCATCTCCTGGATCAGAACGGTCTTGCCGACGCCGGCGCCGCCGAACAGACCGATCTTTCCACCCTTGACGTACGGGGTGAGGAGGTCGATGACCTTGATGCCCGTCTCGAACATCTCGGTCTTGGACTCGAGCTGGTCGAAGCTGGGCGCCTTGCGGTGGATCGGCCAGCGCTCGGTGACCTCGGCGTTGGCCTCGGGCACGTTCAGCACCTCACCGAGGGTGTTGAACACCTTGCCCTTGGTGAAGTCGCCGACCGGGACGGTGATACCGGTGCCGGTGTCGGTCACCGCGGCCTGGCGGACCAGACCGTCGGTGGGCTGCATCGAGATCGCGCGGACCACGCCCTCACCGAGGTGCTGGGCGACCTCCAGCGTCAGGGTCTTCAGCTGCCCGTCGGCGGCCGGGTCGGCCACCTCGACGGTCAGCGCGTTGTAGATCTCCGGCATCGCGTCGACGGGGAACTCCACGTCGACGACCGGGCCGATCACCCGGGCGACGCGGCCCGTGGCAGCGGCCGTCTCAACTGTCGTCGTCATTACTTGTCACTCCCCGCGGTCGCGTCGGCCAGGGCACTGGCTCCACCGACGATCTCGCTGATTTCCTGGGTGATTTCGGCCTGGCGGGCCGCGTTGGCAAGCCGGGAGAGGCTCTTGATCAGCTCTCCGGCGTTGTCGGTGGCCGACTTCATCGCGCGGCGGGTGGCCGCGTGCTTGGAAGCGGCGGCCTGGAGCAGCGCGTTGTAGATCCGGCTCTCGACATAGCGCGGCAGCAGGGCGTCGAGGACGTCCTCCGCCGACGGCTCGAAGTCGAACAGGGGCAGGATCTCGCCCTTGGTCCCGCTCTGCTCGGCGGCCTCGTCCAGGCTGAGCGGCAGCAGCCGGTTGGCCACCGGCGTCTGCGTCAGCATCGAGATGAACTCGGTGAACACGATGTGGAGCTCGTCCACACCGCCCTCGGCCGAGTCCTTCTGGACCGCCGCGATCAGCGGGTCCGCGACCTTCTTGGCGTCCGCGTAGGTCGGGCTGTCGGTGAAGCCCGTCCACGACTGCGTGACCTTGCGCTCACGGAAGCCGTAGTACGAGACACCCTTGCGGCCGACGATGTACGCGTCGACCTCCTTGCCCTCGCCCCGGAGCCGCTCGGTGAGCTGCTCCGCCGCCTTGATGGCGTTGGCGGAGTACCCGCCGGCCAGACCGCGGTCGCTCGTGATGAGCAGGATCGCCGCCCGGGCCGGGTTCTGAGCCTCGGTGGTGAGGGGGTGGTTGGTGTTCGACCCGGTCGCCACCGCCGTCACCGCGCGGGTGAGCTCGGTGGCGTACGGAGTGGAGGCCGCCACCTGGCGCTGCGCCTTGACGATGCGCGAGGCGGCGATCATCTCCATCGCCTTGGTGATCTTCTTGGTCGCGGTGACGGATTTGATGCGACGCTTGTAGACCCGGAGCTGGGCTCCCATGAGTCAGGTCCCTTCCGTCGTCACTTGGTGGTGCTGACCGGCACGTCTTCGCCCAGCAGCTTGCCGTCCGAGGTCTCGAACTGACGCTTGAAGGCGGCGATCGCGTCGCCGACGGCGGTGATCGTGTCGTCCGACATCTTCGCGCCCTCGGCGATGCTGGTCAGCAGCTCCTTGCGCTCACGGCGCAGGTGCTCCAGCAGCTCGGCCTCGAAGCGGCGGATGTCCTCGACCGGGACGTCGTCCATCTTGCCGGTGGTGCCGGCCCAGACGGAGACGACCTGCTCCTCGATCGGCATCGGCTGGTACTGGGCCTGCTTCAGCAGCTCGACCATGCGCTTGCCGCGCTCCATCTGCGCCTTGGAGGCCGCGTCCAGGTCGGAACCGAAGGCGGCGAACGCCTCCAGCTCACGGTACTGGGCGAGGTCCACGCGCAGTCGTCCGGAGACCTGGCGCATGGCCTTGTGCTGGGCGGAGCCACCGACGCGGGAGACCGAGATACCGACGTTCAGGGCCGGACGCTGGCCGGCGTTGAACAGGTCGGACTCCAGGAAGCACTGGCCGTCGGTGATGGAGATGACGTTGGTCGGGATGAACGCCGAGACGTCGTTGGCCTTGGTCTCGACGATCGGCAGACCGGTCATCGAACCGGCGCCCATGTCGTCGGAGAGCTTGGCGCAGCGCTCCAGCAGACGCGAGTGCAGGTAGAAGACGTCGCCGGGGTACGCCTCACGGCCCGGCGGGCGGCGCAGCAGCAGCGACACGGCGCGGTAGGCGTCGGCCTGCTTCGAGAGATCGTCGAAGATGATCAGGACGTGCTTGCCCTGGTACATCCAGTGCTGCCCGATGGCCGAGCCGGTGTAGGGCGCGAGGTACTTGAAGCCCGCCGGGTCGGACGCCGGGGCGGCGACGATGGTCGTGTACTCCAGGGCGCCGGCCTCCTCCAGCGCGCCGCGCACGGACGCGATGGTGGAGCCCTTCTGGCCGATGGCGACGTAGATGCAGCGCACCTGCTTGTTCACGTCGCCGGAGCGCCAGTTGTCGCGCTGGTTGATGATCGTGTCGACGGCCAGGGCGGTCTTGCCGGTCTGGCGGTCGCCGATGATCAGCTGACGCTGGCCGCGGCCGATCGGCACCATGGCGTCGACGGCCTTGTAGCCGGTCTGCATGGGCTCGTGCACCGACTTGCGGATCATGACGCCCGGGGCCTGAAGTTCGAGGGCGCGGCGGCCCTCGGTCTCGATCTCGCCGAGGCCGTCGATCGGGTTGCCGAGCGGGTCGATCACACGACCCAGGTATCCCTCGCCGACGGCGACGGAGAGGACCTCGCCGGTACGGGTGACCGGCTGTCCCTCCTCGATGCCGCTGAACTCGCCGAGGACGATCGCACCGATCTCGCGCTCTTCGAGGTTGAGGGCGAGGCCGAGGGTTCCGTCCTCGAACTTCAGCAGCTCGTTCGCCATGGCCGAGGGCAGACCCTCGACCTTCGCGATGCCGTCGCCGGCCAGGCTGACCGTACCGACCTCCTCGCGCGAGGCCGCGTCCGGCTTGTACGACTGGACAAAGTTCTCCAGCGCGTCCCGGATCTCCTCCGGCCGGATCGTGAGCTCCGCCATCTGGGTTCCCTGCTCTCCTTGTTGGGCCCGAAGTTTCTTACTGGGGGTCTGGGGGCCGACCCCCAGGAATCTTCTGCAATTTCTGCACGGCCCAACCGGGCCGCTGGTACTGCTTGGTCGTACGTGTTCAGTTGGTGGCGGCTGTCAGCCGGCCATCCGGCGGCTCGCCTCACCGAGGCGGTCCGCGATGGTCCCGTCGATGATCTCGTCACCGACGCGCACCGAGAGCCCGCCGAGGACCTCGGGGTCCACGTCCAGGTTCAGATGCATCGCGTGACCGTACAGCTTCGCCAGCGCCGCACCGAGGCGCTGCTTCTGCCGGTCGGTGAGCGGTACCGCCGAGGTGACGACCGCCACCATCCGGTCCCTGCGCGCCGCGGCGAGCTTGGACAAGGACTGGAGTCCCTGTTCCAGGCTACGTCCCCGGGGCGCGGTGACGAGACGGACGACCAGTCGCTCGGTGACCGGGTGGACCCGGCCCCCCAGCAGGCTGCGCACCAGCTCGCCCTTGGCGGCGACCGCCGCGGACTTGTCGGCCAGCGCCGCCCGCAGCCGCGGGTTCGAGTCCGCGATCCGGCCGAACCGGAACAGCTCGTCCTCGACGTCGTCCAGCGCGCCCGCCTTCTGGGCCGCGGTGAGGTCGGCGACGGCGGCCAGTTCCTCGATCGCGTCGACCAGGTCACGCGACGTGGACCAGCGGGAGCGGACCATGCCGGAGACGAGGTCGGCGCACTCCCCGCCCACCTGACCGCGCAGAAGGCGTCCCGCCAGCTCGGCTTTGGCCTCCCCGGGCTGCGCCGGGTCGGTCAGGACCCGGCGCAGGGACACCTCGCGGTCGAGCAGAGCGGTGACAGAGGCCAGCTCCCCGGCGAGCTTCGCCGCGTCGACGGACGTGTTGTCCGTCAGTGCGTCGAGGGACTCCCGTGCTGCGGCCAGTGCCTCGCGGCTCGCTCCGTTCACCGGCCGGCCTCGGCCTTCGACGTGCTGCCCTCGAGTTCGTCGAGGAAGCGGTCGATCGTACGGCTCTGGCGCGCGTGGTCCTCAAGGGACTCGCCCACGAGCTTGCCGGCCAGCTCGGTCGCCAGCTTGCCGACGTCCTGGCGGAGCGCGGCGGCCGCGGCCTTGCGGTCGGCCTCGATCTGGGCGTGACCGGCAGCAACGATCTCCTCGCGCTGCCGCTGGCCTTCCGCCCTCATCTCCTGGATGATCACGGTGCCCTGCTCGGTCGCCTCCTGGCGCAGCCGAGCGGCCTCGTGACGGGCTTCGGCGAGCTGGGCCTTGTACTGCTCCAGTACGCTCTCGGCCTCGGTCTTCGCCGCGTCGGCCTTCTCGATGCCGCCCTCAATGGCCTCCCGGCGCTCTTCCAGAACCTTGTTGATGTTCGGGAGGAGCTTCTTGGCGAGGAAGAAGAAGACGATGGCGAACGCGATCAGGCCGATGACGAGCTCGTCGGGATGCGGGATGAGCGGAGGCTGCTCCTCCCCCGCTGCCGCAATATTGAACAGAGCGCTCACATCAGTGCCTTCCGTGAAAAGAGTTGGGCTGTCCGGACCGCGTCCTAGTAGACGAAGCCCATGACGATGCCGATGAGGGCGAGCGCCTCACAGAAGGCGAAACCCATGATCTGGTTGGTACGGATCAGACCGGCAGCCTCGGGCTGACGGGCGAGGGCCTGGGTGCCGTTACCGAAGATGATGCCGACGCCGACGCCGGGGCCGATCGCGGCGAGACCGTAACCGATCGAGGCGACGTTTCCTTCGACGGCGGCGAGGGTCTGGAGAGCGGACATGCCGGTTCTTCCTTCTCTTTCAAGGACCCGGTGGGGGTTGGCCACCGGACGTCTGGGAGTGGGTTGTGGTGCGGTGGGGGTGAGGCTCAGTGGTGCTCGGAGAGCGCGCCCTGGATGTAGCTGGAGGCCAGCAGGACGAAGACGTACGCCTGGACGGCCTGGATGAACAGCTCGAAGACGATCATCGCCATGACCAGGATGAACGAGGTGCTGGCGTACAGGATCCCGATGCCGTTCAGCAGGTAGTAGGTCGCGAGCGTGAACATCACGATCAGGAGGTGGCCGGCGAACATGTTCGCGAACAGCCGCACCGCGTGGGTGAAGGGGCGGATCAGGAGGTTGGAGAAGAACTCCAGCACGACGACCAGCGGAAGGATCGGCCCGAGTTCCTTGTTGTAGCCGGTGATGTTCTTCCAGCCACCGACGAAGCCGTGCCTCTTGAAGGTGATGCTGAGCCACACGATGTACACGATGATCGCGAGCACCGCCGGGTAGGCGATCAGCGACGTCACCGGGAACTGGGCGATCGGGATGATCGACCACAGGTTCATGATCCAGATGAAGAAGAACAGCGACACCATCAGCGGGACGTACTTCTCGCCCTCCTTCCTGCCGATGATCTCGTAGACCACACCGCGGCGGACGAAGTCGTAGCCGGCCTCACCGACGAGCTGGAGCTTCCCCGGCACCACCTTCGGCCTGTTGAAGGCCGCCCAGAAGAACCCGACGACGACGATGGTGCTCGTGAAGGCGAGCAGCATCGGCTTGTCGAACTCGAAGTCACCCACCTTGAAGAGGGGCTCGTACATGAAGGTGTGGAGGCCGGGGGCGGGGAATCCACATTTGGAGTCAGAGAAGATCTGACAGTCCGCCTCGAAGGCGAGCATCTGGGGGTCAGCACTCACCGCGGGCTCCTTCAGCGTGGCGCATAGGTACGGCAACCTCGTTGTGTCGGCGCGGCGCGCAGCCGCAGTTCGGCACGGGACTGGTGTTACGGATGTGGGGGCGGCGGGCGGGCAGTGAGCCTCGCGGATGAGCAGGCGTCAGCTCAGATGCCCGCGCCCGCATTGCCGCAGTTGGCACCGGACGATAGCAGGAACGTGAAAGGCCATTTATCCCGCCCCTACCTTTCACGCCGACGACCCCGCCTTCTGCGTCTTGTCACCCTTCGTACCCTCTGGCTCCACATAGAGGATCTTGGCCTTCATATAGGCGCGGGCCTGCGCGGCGACCCAGACGATGGTCGTCGCCAGCAGCGTGAGCGCGAAGACCTTCGCATCGAAGAGAGTGGTGTCCTTGAACGCGGACAGGAAGACGAAGAGCAAGAGCAGCTGTGCCATGTAGAGCATCAGCCCCATGGCCTGGAACAGGTGCGGAAACTTCTTGGCTGTGCGCTGGAGCACGACGAGGCCGATCCCCATGAAGAGGACGACCACCAGGGTGCCGACGACCGCCCCGAGCGCTCCCTTGCCACCCGCGACGCCCGCGCTGACCGCGACGGCGATCACGCCGGCTGCAACGGTGGGTACGGCGGTGTTCAGGAGGGTGCGTGCGTCATTTGACGGCATGGCGGCAGCTCCGATTGCTGATGGGGGCAATGGTGTCGTCATGGACGAGCGTAATCCGGATCCGAGTCGGGTCCTCGGGGCCAACAGACCGTCGCACTACGGTCTTTCGGCTCTGTCGCCGGTTCTCGTGAATCGTATCACAAGCTATTTGAAGAGGTCTTTACCCAATGGTGTGCCAACTCTCACACATGAGAGTCAACGTGCGCGTGTGCGCATGATTCAGCGGGTAATTGTCTGGTATCAGGGTGGAAAGTGGGGTACGTCACCCACGCGTTCCGGCCTTCCTCCGGTCGGAAAGGCGCGAACGGGCACTCAGCGCGGTCGCCCCGTTGACACCCGCGGGAAACCTCACCGGCCGCTCCTCCGGCTCCCCCGACGCCCCTGACGTGCCGGATGTCCCTGCCCCCGCCGCCGGCCGCGGGGCATCCCCCGCAGGCTCCGGGGAGGCCGCCTGGGACCCGTACGCGGGCAGAGCGCCGGACCGGCCGCCGCGGGCCCCGCGGCGGCGGTAACGCGGCGGGACGAACGCCTCGGCCCAGCGGGGCGCCCGCGGGGTGAAGCGCGGCAGCAGCAGAAGCCCGAGGCCCACCGCGCTCAGCCCCACGATGGCCATCACGATCCACAGTGACGCCGAGTGCACCGAGTACAGGACGACCCCGAAGGCGATCAGCGCCGACCAGAAGTACATGATCAGGACCGCCCGGCTGTGCGAGTGCCCGATCTCCAGCAGCCGGTGGTGCAGATGACCGCGGTCAGCCGCGAACGGCGACTGCCCGTTCCACGTCCGGCGCACGATCGCCAGCACCAGGTCCGCCACCGGAATCGCGATGATCGTCAGCGGCAGCAGCAGCGGGATGAAGACCGGCAGCGCCGCGTGGGTCACTTCACGGGTGCCGCCCTCGAAGAGCTTCAGCGCGTCCATGTCGACCTGGCCGGTCACCGAGATCGCCGCCGCGGCGAGCACCAGACCGATCAGCATCGAGCCCGAGTCGCCCATGAAGATCCGCGCCGGATGCATGTTGTGCGGCAGGAAGCCCAGGCACATGCCCATCAGGATCGCGGTGAACAGCGTCGCCGGGGCGGCGGCCTCGATCGTGTACCCGAACCAGATCCGGTACGAGTACAGGAAGAAGGCCGCGGCCGCGATGCAGACCATGCCCGCCGCCAGACCGTCGAGACCGTCGACGAAGTTCACCGCGTTGATGGTGATCACCACCAGGGCCACGGTCAGCAGCGTGCCCTGCCAGTCGGTCAGCGAGACCATGCCGACACCGGGTACCGGGATCCACAGGATCGTCAGACCCTGCATGACCATCACACCCGCGGCGATCATCTGTCCGCCGAGCTTGATCAGGGCGTCGATCTCGAACTTGTCGTCCAGGACGCCGATGATCCAGATCAGGGCGGCGCCGGACAGCAGCGCACGGGGTTCGTTGGACAGCTCGAAGACACTGTTCAGATTCTGCAGATGATCCGCGACCAGCAGCCCCGCGCACAGCCCGAAGAACATGGCGATGCCACCGAGCCGGGGTGTCGGTTCTCGGTGTACGTCACGGGCGCGGATCTCCGGCATCGCTCCGGTCGCGATGGCGAACTTGCGCACCGGACCCGTCAGCAGATAGGTCACCGCGGCCGTGACACAGAGCGTCAGCAGATAATCACGCACGGGCTGCCCCACAGGAAATCGCCGGCCATCTCAGCCCCACACCCTAGCCGTGGTGGCCGCATGGTTGAGGACATGCGGGGGCCGATGACGGTTGCACTCCGCTCTCGGCTACCCCGTACAAGGGGGAAATCTACCCGCCAGCTCGCTCACTTCGGCACGAACCGTACCGGCCGCCGCGCCCTCGTCGCGGATGGCCGCGGTGAACAGTCCGGCGATCCGCGCCATCTCCCGCTCGCCCATGCCCTGGGTGGTCAGGGCGGCCGTACCCAGCCGGATCCCGCGGCCGTCTCCGTACGGCAGGGCACAGGTGTCCAGGACCATTCCCGCGGCCGCCAGACGGCCCCGCGCGGTCCTGCCGTCCACACCCAGCGGAGAGGGATCCGCGCTGATCAGATGGGTGTCCGTGCCCCCGGTGAGCACCGCGAAGCCCTCCTCCGCGAGACCGTCCGCCAGCACCCGCGCATTGGCGACGACCTGATGGGCGTACGCCGTGAACGCCGGCGCCGCCGCCTCACCGAAAGCGACCGCCTTGGCGGCGATCGTGTGCATCTGGGCGCCGCCCTGGGTGAACGGGAACACCGCCCGGTCGACCCGCTCGGCCAGCCGGTCGCCGCAGAGGACCATCCCGCCGCGCGGTCCGCGCAGCACCTTGTGTGTTGTGGCGCACACCACATCCGCGTACGGGACGGGGCTGGGGGCCGCGCCGCCCGCGATCAGGCCCATCGGGTGCGCGGCGTCCGCGATCAGACAGGCTCCGACCTCATCGGCGATCTCCCGGAACAGGGCGTAGTCCGGGTGGCGCGGATAGGAGATCGAACCGCACACGATGGCCTTCGGGCGATTCCGGCGGGCGAGGACGCGGACCTGTTCGTAGTCGATGAGCCCGGTCTCCGCGTCCACTCCGTAGCCGACGAAGTCGAACCAGCGGCCGGAGAAGTTCGCGGGCGATCCGTGGGTGAGATGGCCGCCGTACGCGAGGCCCATCGCGAGCACGGTGTCGCCCGGCCGCAGCATGGCCGCGTACGCGGCGAGCACGGCGGAGGAGCCGGAGTGCGGCTGCACATTCGCGTGCTCGGCGCCGAACAGCGCCTTCGCGCGGTCGACCGCGATGCGCTCGGCGGCGTCGGCGAACTCGCAGCCGCCGTGGTACCGGGCGCCGGGATAACCCTCGGCGTACTTGTTGGCGAGCGGCGATCCGAGGGCGGCGAGCACGGCCGGTGAGGTGAAGTTCTCCGCGGCGATGAGCTGGAGGGTGTCGCTCTGGCGTCCGAGCTCGCCGAGGATCACATCCGCGATCTCGGGATCCTGGCGGCGGAGGTCGTCGAGGGGGGCGGGGGCGGTGCTGAGGTGCGTGGGCATGGGAGGCATGGCGGGCTCCGGGCACGGAGGGTCGAACTGCCCCTCCAATGTAGGCCGCGCCCCATCCCCCTGCCCGCCGCCCGGGCCACCCGGGTCACGCCTGCAACCCCAGCCCGCCCGGCGTGCCCGAGGCTCTCGGGCCGGGAGCAGCATTCCCCGCCCGGAACGGGCAACCCCGGCCCGCCCGGAGCTTGTGGAAGGACCTGAACCACAGGACCGCCGAATCCAGCCCGCCCGGCCTGCCCCAAGCTCTCGGACCGGGGCGGGATTCCCAGCCGGTCCGGCGCTTGAGGACGGACCCGGGCCACAGGACCGGTCACCTGGCACGACCCCCGGCACGAGCCACCAAACCCAGCCCGCCCGGCCTGCCCCAAACCCTCGGGCCACGGCAGCAATCCCAGCCCGTCCGGCGCTTGAGGACGGACCCGAGCCACAGGCTCAGGAACAGGATCGCGTCGGGATACCCGTCAGCGCCGTCAGCACAGGATCCAGCGCCTGATTGATCTCGTCACCGATCGAGCGGAAGAACGTGATCGGCGCACCATACGGGTCGTACACCTCATCCGCGTCCGGGCTGGGCGCCAACAGCCACCCCCGCAGCGCCGCCGCCGCCCTCACCAGCGCCCGCGCCCGCTCGACCATGCCCTCGTCCCGCGGATCCGGCAGCGTGGCCGGGTCGATCGCGCGCACCAGCCGGGTGAACTCCTTCAGCGTGAAGGTCCGCAGCCCCGCGGAGTGCCCCATGGAGATGACCTGCGCCCGGTGATCCCGCGTCGCGGTGAGTACGAGATCCGCGCGGATCACATGCTCGTCCAGCAGCTCCCGCCCCACGAATCCACTCGCGTCCGCCCCGAAATCCGCGAGGACGAGCTCCGCGTTGGCCTCCATCGGCGCACCCTCGTGCCCCCAGGTCCCCGCGCTCTCCACGATCAGCCCGCTGGTCATCAGATCACCGAGGCGATCGCTCAGGGCATGACGCGTCAGCCGCTCGGTGATGGGCGAGCGGCAGACGTTGCCGGTACTGACATGGAGGATTCTGAACGTGTCGCCGGTGTCGGCCTCACCTATGCCACGCCCCTCAGGAGCGATCAAGGGGCCACCTCAAGGTCGGGTACGACCTTGCGCAGCTCATCCGCGTCGAGGGCACCCGCGCGCAGCAGGACGGGCATCTCGCCCGTGACGTCGACGATCGAGGACGGCACGATCCCGGGCGTCGGACCGCCGTCGAGATACACGGAGACGGAATCGCCCAGCATCTCCTGCGCGGCACCGCAGTCCTCGGGCGCCGCGTGCCCGGTGAGGTTCGCCGAGGACACCGCCATGGGGCCGACCTCCGTGAGCAGCTCGATCGCGACCGGGTGCAGCGGCATCCGGATGGCGACCGTGCCCCGGGTGTCCCCGAGGTCCCACTGGAGCGACGGCTGATGCCGGGCGACCAGCGTCAGCGCCCCCGGCCAGAACGCGTCGACGAGTTCCCACGCCTGCTCGGAGAAGTCCGTGACGAGGCCGTGCAGCGTGTTGGGAGAGCCGATGAGGACAGGGGTCGGCATGTTGCGCCCCCTGCCCTTGGCCGCCAGCAGATCGGCGACGGCCTCGGAGCTGAAGGCGTCCACACCGAGCCCGTACACGGTGTCGGTGGGCAGCACGACCAGCTCGCCCCGGCGGACGGCGGACGCGGCCTCACGCAGGCCGGTCTTACGGTCGGTAGCGTCGTTGCAGTCGTATCGCCGAGCCATCAGGGGGCCTCCTCATTTTTTGGCGCTCGGTTCGCCTCCGAGGCGCTCAAGCGTCCACCGACAGTCGATCGTGCTCGACCACCTTTTTTGGGCGCTCGGTTCACCTCCGAGGCGCCAAAGCGTCCACCGACGGTCAATCGTGCTCGACCACCTTTTTTGGGCGCTCGGTTCACCTCCGAGGCGCCAAAGCGTCCACCGACGGTCAATCGTGCTCGACCACCTTTTTTGGGCGCTCGGTTCACCTCCGAGGCGCCAAAGCGTCCACCGACGGTCGATCGTGCTCGACCACTCGTTCCTCGCGGCCTCCGCGCGTTCTCCCTATCGGCACCCGCGCGCCTCTTCAGCTCACTCGCGGAAAGCCCGGTCACCCACCCCCGCGGATGCGGCACCCGCCTCCACGCATTCTCCCTATCGGTGCCCGCGCGCCTCTTCGGCTCACTCGCGGAAAGCCCGGTGACCCGCCCCCGCGGATGCGGCACCCGCCTCCACGCATTCTCCCTATCGGTGCCCGCGCGCCTCTTCGGCTCACTCGCGGAAAGCCCGGTGACCCGCCCCCGG
>NZ_JBITFN010000017.1:0-15227 GCF_044456085.1 Streptomyces sp. NPDC051018 | reverse complement strand
GTGGGTGCGGCACCCGCCTGGGTGCGTTCTTGCTTCTTTGGGGGCTCGGGTGCCTCTTCGGCTCACTCGCGGAAGATCCGGTCGCGGAGCAGCCGGGAACCCGCGGGCTCGGCGCCGGCGAACCCGTGCGTACCCCTCCCGCGCCCGTGCGGGATCGCGGGGGCGTCATGGTGTCGCCTTGCGGGCCGTCGCGAAACGGGGGCGTTTGTTGAGGTCGGGGTGGTCGGCCGCGTCGGTCCAGCCGGCTTCCTCGTTGAAGATCCAGGGCACCTGGCCGCCCTGGGTGTCGGCGTGCTCGATGACGACGAGACCGCCGGGCCGCAGCAGACGGTGGGCGGTGCGCTCGATGCCCCGGATGGTGTCGAGGCCGTCCTCGCCGGAGAAGAGCGCCATCTGGGGGTCGTGGTCCCGGGCCTCGGGGGCCACGTACTCCCACTCGGTGAGGGGGATGTACGGCGGATTGGAGATGACCAGGTCGACCTGGCCGTCCAGTTCGGGCAGCGCGGTGAGCGCGTCGCCCTGGTGGATGGTGACGCGGGAGCCCTCCGCGTTCTTGCGGGCCCAGTTCAGCGCGTCGTCGGAGAGCTCGACCGCGTGGACGCGCGAGCGCGGGACCTCCTGGGCCATGGCGAGGGCGATGGCCCCGGAACCCGTACACAGGTCGACGATCAGCGGTTCGACGACGTCCATGGCGCGTACGGCGTCTATGGCCCAGCCGACGACGGACTCGGTCTCCGGGCGCGGCACGAACACACCGGGCCCCACCTGGAGCTCCAGATAGCGGAAGAAGGCGCGGCCGGTGATGTGCTGGAGCGGCTCACGGGCCTCGCGGCGGGCGACGGCCTCCCAGTAGCGGGCGTCGAAGTCCTCGTCCCCGACGTTGTGCAGCTCTCCCCGCTTCACACCGTGCACGAACGCGGCCAGCTCCTCCGCGTCGAAGCGCGGCGACGGCACGCCGGCGTCGGCCAGCCGCTGGGTGGCCTGGGCCACCTCGGCAAGCAGCAGGTTCACTGGTCGTCCTCCACCCGGTTCGTTTGGGAAGGTCCCACGCGTCTACTGCGCGGCGGCGAGTTTGGCGGCGGAGTCGGCGTCCACACACGCCTGGATCACGGCGTCGAGGTCACCGTCGAGCACCTGGTCCAGGTTGTACGCCTTGAAGCCGACGCGGTGGTCCGAGATGCGGTTCTCCGGGAAGTTGTAGGTACGGATCTTCTCGGAGCGGTCGACGGTACGGACCTGGCTGCGGCGCACGTCCGCGGCCTTGCTCTCGGCCTCCTCCTGGGCTGCGGCGAGCAGCCTGGAGCGCAGGATACGCATCGCCTGCTCCTTGTTCTGGAGCTGGCTCTTCTCGTTCTGGCAGGAGGCGACGACACCGGTGGGCAGATGGGTGATGCGCACCGCGGAGTCCGTGGTGTTGACGGACTGGCCGCCGGGCCCGGAGGAGCGGTAGACGTCGATACGGAGGTCGTTGGGGTTGATCTCCACATCGATCTCCTCGGCCTCGGGGGTGACGAGCACGCCCGCGGCGGAGGTGTGGATACGGCCCTGGGACTCGGTGGCGGGCACCCGCTGGACACGGTGCACCCCGCCCTCGTACTTCAGACGGGCCCAGACGCCCTGGCCGGGTTCGGTGGCGCCCTGGCTGTCCCGATGAGGTTTCGCCTTGACGGCGACCTGGACGTCCTTGTAGCCGCCCAGCTCGGACTCGGTGGAGTCGATGATCTCGGTCTTCCAGCCCACGCGCTCGGCGTAGCGCAGATACATCCGCAGCAGATCGCCGGCGAAGAGGGCGGACTCGTCGCCGCCGGCGCCGGCCTTGACCTCCAGGATGACATCCTTGTCGTCGCTGGGATCGCGCGGTACGAGCAGCAGCCGCAGCTTCTCCGTCAGCTCCTCGCGCTCCTTCTCCAGCTCCTTGACCTCGGCCGCGAAGTCGGGGTCGTCGGCGGACAGTTCGCGCGCGGTCTGGATGTCGTCGCCGGTCTGCTTCCAGGAGCGGTACGTGCCGATGATCGGGGTCAGCTCGGCGTAGCGCTTGCCCAGCCTGCGGGCGTTCGCCTGGTCGGCGTGGACGGCAGGGTCGGCGAGCTTCTTCTCCAGGTCGGCGTGCTCGCCGACCAGTTCCTCGACCGCCTCGAACATCGGGGGCTCCTGGTTTCTGCGAAGGTGGTGCGGGACGGCAAAGCGCCGGTCCCGGCCGCCGCAGGAAGGGGCGGCCGGGGACCGGCGCAGTTGGCTCGCTACTTCTTGGCGGAGCCGGCGGCCTTGCCGAAGCGGGCCTCGAAGCGGGCCACGCGGCCACCGGTGTCGAGGATCTTCTGCTTGCCCGTGTAGAACGGGTGGCACTCGGAGCAGACCTCGGCGCGGATGGAGCCGGTCTCGATGGTGCTGCGAGTGGTGAACGAGGCGCCGCAGGTACAGCTGACCTGGGTCTCGAAGTACTGAGGGTGGATGTCGCGCTTCAAGGTGTCTCCTAGTTCCGGGAGGGCGCCGGGTCGCGCGGGCGGATTGCCCGCACGTGAACCGGAGCCGACGCACCAGTCTGCCAGGACCGGGCGTATCTCCCAAAACCGGGGTCGTGGCGGAACTATTCCCCCGCCGACCCGTCCACTCCTGGTGTCCGGGGGGCCACCGGCGCCCCGGGGGCGGCCGGGGCGCGCTCCGGCCGCTCGGGGCCGGTGCCGTGCGCCGCGGCGGTGCCGCCCCGGACGACGGTGCCCGCGTCGCCCTTGTCCCCTGCGGAGTCCCTGAGCGCGGCGGCCGGGATCGGCCGGTCCCCCGCCAGCGCGGACCACACCTGCCGGGAGGCGTCCTGGAGCGGTACGACCCGGTTGGGGTCCACGGGGTCGTACACCACCGGCAGGGTGACCATCTGCACGTCCTCGGGGCCGAGGCCGCCGAGGCTCCGTGCAAGGCCCATCAGCTCGGTCACCGAGTCCAGCCCGGAGTCGGGTGTGATCGCCCGGGTCGCGGTGTCGGCGACGCCCAGCAGCCTGGTGGGGTCGGAGAGGGTGCCGAGGTCCTTGACCTGGGCGAGGAACGCCTTGATGAACGCCTGCTGGAGCTGTATCCGCCCGAGGTCGCTGCCGTCGCCGACGCTCTTGCGGGTCCGTACGAGTCCGAGTGACTGCTCACCGTCGAGGGTGTGGGTGCCCGGGGGGAGGTCGAGATGGCTGCCGGGGTCCTTGATCGGGCGGGTGGTGGTGATCTCCACTCCGCCGAGTTCGTCGATGAGTTTCTTGAATCCGGTGAAGTCGACTTCGAGGTAGTGGTCCATGCGGATGCCGGACATCTTCTCGACGGTCTTCACCGCGCAGGCCGGGCCGCCGACCTCGTAGGCGGTGTTGAACATGGCGCGGTGCTCGCCCGGGACCGGTGTGCCGTCACCGGCGGTGCACTGAGGGCGGTCGATCAGGGTGTCGCGGGGTATGGAGACCACACTGGCCTTCCGGTGGCCCTCGTAGACGTGGACGACCATCGCGGTGTCAGAGCGCGCGCCGCCTTCGTCGGTGCCGTACTCGGCATTGGCTCCGGAGCGAGAGTCGGAGCCGAGTACGAGGATGTCCATGGAGCCGTTGTCGATGTTCCTGGGCCGGTCCTTTCCGAGCTGTGCGTTGATGTCGACGCCCTGGAGATTGCCGTTGAGCTTGACGTACAGGTAACCGAGCCCGGATCCGCCGATCAGCAGGAGTGCGACCACCGACCACGCGGCGACGACCGCCGCTCTGCGTCCCCTGGAGCGCCGGCTTCGCCGTCGGCCGTTGGATATCCGGCCCCCATCACTGCTCTGCTCGGCCATGCTCTCCTCGGTCCCGTTCGGTTTCTCTCGTTCGGCCTTCCGCTACTCCCTGCCGTTGATCGAATGCGGATTGTCCGTGATGTCGTTTTTTGTTCCGCCATTGGTAGGACGTGTCTGCGCTACGAAGGGTTGCACCCGGGTGTGAGAGCTCCGTGAGAGGTCGATGGGCCCGGGGCGGGCGCGCCCATTGGCCCCGGATCGTGCCCACCGCGCTCACCTGGGGTTTCGGCCGGCGCTACGGGCTCCTCGGGGGTGCCGGAACTCTCACGGGTGCTGGACGCGGCTGTGCCCCGCCACCCGGTGGGATGGCGGGGCACAGTGTGTATCAGCGGTACCTGCCGGAGATGCGTTCCGGCGGGCGCGGAGACCGTCTCCGTCCGTCAGTCGCCGTTGGGGCCCACGGACGGCGTGGTCTTCTGGATCTGGAGCAGGAACTCGGCGTTCGACTTCGTCTGCTTCATCTTGTCCAGCAGCAGCTCGATCGCCTGCTGCTGGTCGAGCGCGTGCAGCACCCGGCGCAGCTTCCAGACGATGCCCAGCTCCTCGCCTCCGAGCAGGATCTCCTCCTTGCGGGTGCTGGACGCGTCCACGTCCACCGCCGGGAAGATGCGCTTGTCGGAGAGCTTGCGGTCGAGCTTGAGCTCCATGTTGCCGGTGCCCTTGAACTCCTCGAAGATCACCTCGTCCATGCGCGAGCCGGTGTCGACCAGCGCGGTGGCCAGGATGGTCAGCGAGCCGCCGTCCTCGATGTTGCGCGCGGCGCCGAAGAAGCGCTTCGGCGGGTAGAGCGCGGTCGAGTCGACACCACCGGACAGGATGCGCCCGGAGGCCGGAGCCGCGAGGTTGTACGCACGGCCCAGACGGGTGATGGAGTCCAGCAGGACGACCACGTCGTGACCCAGCTCCACCAGGCGCTTGGCGCGCTCGATGGCCAGCTCGGCGACGGTGGTGTGGTCCTCGGCCGGGCGGTCGAAGGTCGAGGAGATGACCTCGCCCTTCACCGACCGCTGCATGTCGGTGACCTCTTCCGGACGCTCGTCGACGAGGACGACCATCAGATGGCACTCGGGGCTGTTGACCGTGATCGCGTTGGCGATGGCCTGGAGGATCATGGTCTTGCCGGTCTTCGGCGGGGCCACGATCAGACCGCGCTGGCCCTTGCCGATGGGCGAGACGAGGTCGATGATCCGGGTGGTCAGCACACCCGGGTCGGTCTCCAGACGGAGCCGGTCCTGCGGGTAGAGCGGGGTGAGCTTGTTGAACTCCGGCCGCCCGCGGCCCGATTCGGGTGCCATGCCGTTGACGGAGTCCAGCCGGACCAGCGCGTTGAACTTCTCGCGGCGCTCGCCCTCCTTCGGCTGGCGCACGGCGCCGGTGACGTGATCGCCCTTGCGCAGGCCGTTCTTGCGGACCTGGGCGAGGGAGACGTACACGTCGTTGGGGCCCGGGAGGTAGCCGGACGTACGGATGAACGCGTAGTTGTCGAGGATGTCCAGGATGCCCGCGACGGGGATCAGAACGTCGTCCTCGGAGACCTGCGGCTCACTCGCGAAGTCCTCACGGCCCCGGCGGCCACGGCGGTCGCGGTAGCGCCCGCGGCGGCCACGGCGGCCGCCTCCGTCGTCGTCGAAGTCGTCCTGCTGCTGGCCTCCGCCGCCCTGGCGCTGCTGCTGGCCGCCGCCCTGCTGCTGGCGCTGGCCGCCCTGCTGCTGGTCGTCGCCCTTGCCACGGCCGCGGTCGCGCTGCCGGTCACCGCGCTCGCCGCGGTCCCGGCGGTCGCCGCGCTCGGCCCGGTCGCCGCGCTGGCCGCGCTCACGGCGGCCCTCGCCGTCCTGCGACTGCGCGGAGGGCGCGACGGCGGCCTCCGCCTTGGCGTCCGGCCGGTCCTCGGCCTTGGTGTCCTTCACATCGACGGCTGCCTCGGCCTGGGGCTCGGGGCTGCCGGCCTGCGCGGTGGCGCGACGACGACGGCGCTCCGTGGCCGGCTGGTCGTCGCTGGCCGGCTGGCCGGGAATGTCGATCTGCTGCTGGGCCACGGCCTTCTCGGCCGCGGGGGCGGCGTCCGAGGCGGCGGACGCGTCGCCCGTACGCGTCTTGGAGGTGGCACGGCGCTTCGGCTTGGTCTCGGCCTCCGCGCTCTTGGCCGCCGGGGCCTTGGCCTCGGCGGACTTGGCCGGGGCGGTGGAGCCACCGCCGGCCTGTGCCTCCTTGATGACCTCGATCAGCTGGCTCTTGCGCATACGCGCAGTGCCCCTGATGCCGAGGCCGGACGCGACCTGCTGCAGCTCGGCCAGGACCATGCCCTCGAGGCCGGTGCCGGAACGGCGGCGCCGTGAGGTGGTGCCGGAGGCAGCACCTGCGGCGGGCGCGGGGGTGTCGACGCTGTTGTCGGCAGTCACGCCCATCAGATCGGTGGTGTCGCTCACGAAGGGTCCTTCCCTGGAGCGGGCGTCGGCCATCTGGCTCGGCGACCGGTTGTGCTGTCCGACGGCGGCCCTGGTGTGCGACCGTGCCGGAGGCGGTGGTCCCCGCCGGGTCTGGGTACGGCGGAGAGGCAGATACATACAAGCCCGGCCCGAGATCCCCCTGCTCGGCCCACTCCTAGACGGAGCGGGAGGTGTCGTGCCGGTTCCGGAGCGTGCTCGAAACTGCTCAGGCAGGCTGCTCAGGCAGTTGGGGAGGCTCCCGGAAGAATGGTGGTCCCGATTCGGGACGCGAAGCTCCGAGCCACAAAGGCTTCGGTTGCAGACTTGAGGTTAACACTACCGGCTCCAACAAACATTCCCCCTCTCCTTCACCGGCAATCTCGTGTCACTGCGAATCACCGCGATTCACGGGCAATGGCGGTGAATCCCCGTGAAGGCGGCCCACTGCGTATACGGCTCACCCTGAGTCCGGCTCCCCTTCCGGCGTGCCCGCCGCGGACGGGACGGCACCGGGCGGCACGAGCGGCAGGACGCTCGCCCCCGCGGCGTCGAAGGCGAGCCGGTTGGCCGCCCACCCCTCGCCCGCGAGCCGTGCGACCTTGTCGGCCGCACTGCTCTCGGCCAGTGCCAGGACCGTGGGGCCCGCACCGGAGATGACTGCTGGGACGCCATCGGCGCGCAATCGGTTGACAAGGTCCACGCTCTGCGGCATCGCCGGGGCGCGGTACTCCTGGTGGAGCCGGTCCTCCGTGGCGGGCAGCAACAGCTCGGGACGCCTGGTCAGGGCCTCGACGAGCAAGGCGGCGCGACCGGCGTTCGCGGCGGCGTCCACATGGGGAACGGTACGCGGCAGCAGTCCGCGCGCCGTCTCGGTGAGCACCGGCTTCTCGGGTACGAAAACCACCGGAACGACGGAATCGGCGGGCTCCATCCTGATCGCGCGCGCCGCTCCCCCGTCGGTCCAGGCGAGGGTGAAGCCGCCGAGCAGACAGGCGGCGACATTGTCGGGGTGGCCCTCGATCTCGGTGGCCAGCTCCAGCAGGGCGGTGTCGTCGAGCCGCGCGTCGCCCCCTATCGTCACGGCGCGGGCGGCGACGATCCCGGCGCAGATCGCGGCCGACGACGAGCCCAGACCGCGCCCGTGCGGGATGCGGTTGGCGCAGACGACCTCCAGGCCGCGCGGCTGCCCGCCGAGCAGATCGAAGGCCGTACGCAGCGAGCGTACGAGCAGATGGCTCTCGTCGCGGGGCAGTGTCGAGGCGCCCTCGCCCGCGATGTCGATGTGCAGCCCGGCGTCCGCGACCCGTACGACGACATCGTCGTACAGCCCCAGGGACAGCCCGAGGGCGTCGAAGCCGGGACCGAGGTTTGCGCTGGTGGCGGGCACGCGCACCCGGACGGCGGCGGCGCGGAACGCTGGACCGGCCATCGCTCGATGACACTCCTTGGTTCTGAACTCTGGACTGTGGGACGAGGGGGATGAACACCCATGGGCCGTAACGGCAACTACACCGCGGCATCGGCATGCGGCGGGGCGGGTTCGGTACAGCCTATCGAAGGAAGGTTCTGTGGCGACATAGGGCGCACAGGAGGCGCACGATGCGTGTCGCAAGCCTCCTGTGCCTCTACGTGCGCCGATGCCCGGCTTGGTCTGCTTTCCGCGGGGGTAGGGGACCGTGCGTCTGTTCCCCTGCCGCCGCCGCGTTACAGACGGCGGTTCGCCGGGGGCGGGCCGGCGAGGCCGACCCGGGCCGCACGACGCCGGCGGTACGCGCGGGGCGGGCGAACCCGGCCGCAGGGATCCGGGTTCGCGGCGGCTACGGGCGTCGTCGTACGGCTACGGGCTGCCGGGGCCGCCGCTCAGACCAGCCCGAGGCGCTCCGCCGCCGTCGCCGCGTCCACGGGGACGGTGACGGGCTGCGGGGCCCCGGCGACGGCCCAGTCCGGGTCCTTGAGGCCGTTGCCGGTCACCGTACAGACGATCCGCTGGCCCGGGTCGACCTGGCCGGCCTCGGCGGCCTTCAGCAGCCCGGCCACGGACGCCGCGGACGCGGGCTCGACGAAGACGCCCTCCTGGGACGCCAACAGCCGGTAGGCGCGCAGGATCTCACGGTCCGTCACCTCGTCGATGAACCCGCCGGACTCCTCGCGGGCGGCCAGCGCCTGCTTCCAGGAGGCCGGGTTGCCGATCCGGATCGCGGTGGCGATGGTGGAGGGGTCCTTGACGACCTCGCCCCGGACGATCGGGGCGGAACCGGACGCCTGGAAGCCCCACATCCTCGGGGTGCGGGTGGAGATCCCGTCCGCGGCGTACTCCTTGTACCCCCGCCAGTACGCCGTGATGTTGCCGGCGTTGCCGACCGGCAGCACATGGATGTCGGGGGCGTCGCCGAGCGCGTCGACGATTTCGAAGGAAGCGGTCTTCTGGCCCTCGATGCGGTACGGATTGACCGAGTTGACCAGCGCCACCGGATAATTCTCGGACAAATTCCTGGCCAGATTCAGGCAGTCGTCGAAGTTTCCGTCGACCTGGAGAATCTTCGAGCCGTAGACGAGCGCCTGGCCCATCTTCCCGAGCGCGATCTTCCCCTGCGGAACCAGCACCGCGCAGACCATTCCGGCCCGTACGGCATAGGCGGCGGCCGACGCCGAGGTGTTCCCGGTGGATGCGCAGATGACCGCCTGCGCGCCCTCCTCCTTGGCACGGGTGATCGCCATCGTCATACCGCGGTCCTTGAAGGACCCGGTGGGGTTGGCGCCCTCGACCTTGAGGTGCACCTCACAGCCCGTGCGCTCGGAGAGAACCTGCGCCGGGACGAGCGGCGTACCGCCCTCACGGAGCGTGACAACCGGTGTCGTGTCGGTCACCGGGAGCCGGTCCCGGTACTCCTCGATGATGCCGCGCCACTGGTGGGTCATTGCTGATTACTCCCCTTCAACACGCATGATGCTGGCGACACCACGCACGGTGTCGAGCTGGCGCAGCGCCTCGACGGTCCCGGAGAGGGCCGCGTCCGGCGCGCGGTGGGTGACGACGACGAGCGAAGCCTCGCCGTCCTTCCCCTGCTGGCGGACGGTGTCGATCGACACCCCGTGCTCGGCGAAGACCGTCGCGACCTGGGCGAGCACACCCGGCTTGTCGGCCACGTCGAGGCTGATGTGGTAGCGCGTCACGACATCGCCCATGGGGCTCACGGGCAGCTGGGTGTACGCGGACTCACCGGGACCCGTGGCCCCGGCAAGCTTGTTGCGGCCGACGGCGACCAGATCGCCGAGGACCGCGGACGCGGTCGGCGCGCCGCCCGCACCCGGTCCGTAGAACATCAGCTGCCCCGCGGCCTCCGACTCGACGAAGACGGCGTTGTACGCCTCGCGCACGGAGGCGAGCGGATGACTGAGCGGGATCATGGCGGGGTGCACCCGCGCGGTGACGGACTGCCCGTCGGCTGCGCGCTCGCAGATCGCGAGCAGCTTGACGGTGCAGCCCATGCGTTTCGCGGAGGCCATGTCGGCGGCGGTGACCTCGGTCAGGCCCTCGCGGTAGACGTCGTCCAGGCGTACGCGGGTGTGGAAGGCGATCCCCGCGAGGATCGCGGCCTTGGCGGCGGCGTCGAAGCCCTCCACATCGGCGGTCGGGTCGGCCTCGGCGTAGCCGAGCGCGGTGGCCTCGTCCAGCGCCTCGGAATAGCCCGCGCCGGAGCGCTCCATCCGGTCCAGGATGAAGTTGGTCGTCCCGTTGACGATGCCGAGCACCCGGTTGACCTTGTCGCCCGCCAGGGACTCGCGCAGCGGCCTGATCAGCGGGATCGCCCCGGCGACGGCGGCCTCGAAGTAGAGGTCCCGGCCGTGCTGCTCGGCGGCGGCGTACAGCGTGGCGCCGTCCTCCGCGAGCAGCGCCTTGTTGGCGGAGACGACGGAAGCACCGTGCTCGAACGCGGTGGTGATCAGCGTACGGGCGGGCTCGATCCCGCCGATGACCTCGACGACGATGTCGATGTCACCGCGTTTGACGAGGGCGGTGGCGTCGGTGGTGATCAGCGCGGGGTCGATGCCCTCCCGCACCTTGGAGGGGCGGCGGACGGCCACCCCCGCCAGCTCCACGGGGGCACCGATCCGTGCCGCGAGGTCGTCGGCGTGCGTCGTCATGATGCGAGCCACCTCTGAGCCGACCACTCCACAGCCCAGCAGCGCCACCTTCAGCGGACGCGTACGCATCATCCGACCTCGCTTCTCATCACTACTACGGTGTGGACCAGTCTCACTCACCGGACGGTAGTTTCTATCCCCCGTCCGGCATTCGAGACATCTATCTCGCTAACCGACGTCCAGACGCAGGAGATCTTCCTCCGTCTCACGCCGGACGATCACCCGCGCCCCGCCGTCGCGCACGGCCACGACGGGCGGCCTCGGCACATGGTTGTAGTTGCTGGCCATCGACCGGCAGTACGCACCGGTCGCCGGCACCGCAATCAGATCACCCGGTGCGAGGTCGGCGGGCAGAAAAGCGTCCTTGACCACGATGTCACCGCTCTCGCAGTGCTTGCCGACGACCCGCGCGAGCATCGGCTCCGCGTCGGAGGTCCGGGAGACCAGCGAGACGCTGTACTCGGCGTCGTACAGAGCGGTGCGGATGTTGTCCGACATACCGCCGTCGACGCTCACATACGTCCGCAGCCCCTCCAGCGGCTTGAGCGTGCCCACCTCGTACAGCGTGAACGCCGTCGGCCCGACGATGGCGCGGCCCGGCTCGACGGAGATCCGGGGGGTACGCAGCCCGGCGGCGTCGCACTCACGGGTGACGATCTCGGTGAGCGCCTTGGCGATGTGGTGCGGCTCGCTCGGGTCGTCGTCGGAGGTGTACGCGATCCCGAGGCCGCCGCCGAGGTCGATCTCGGGCAGCTCGACGCCGTGCTCGTCGCGGATCGTCTTCAAGAGGCCGACAACCCGGTGGGCGGCCACCTCGAAGCCGGAGGTGTCGAAGATCTGCGAGCCGATGTGGGAGTGGATGCCGATCAGCTCCAGCCCGTCGAGGGTGAGCGCCCTGCGCACGGCCTCGGCGGCCTGTCCCCCGGCGAGCGGGATCCCGAACTTCTGGTCCTCGTGCGCGGTGGCGATGAACTCGTGGGTGTGCGCCTCCACGCCCACCGTGACCCGGATCTGGACGCGCTGGCGCCGGCCGAGCCCCTCGGCGATGTGCGCGACCCGCACGATCTCCTGGAAGGAGTCGAGCACGATCCGCCCCACCCCGGCGCGGATCGCCCGCTCGATCTCCCCGGGCGACTTGTTGTTCCCGTGGAAGGCGATGCGCTCGGGCGGCATTCCGGCGGCGAGCGCGGTGGACAGCTCGCCACCGGAGCACACGTCGAGGTTGAGGCCCTCCTCGTGCAGCCAGCGCACGACGGCCTTGCTGAGGAACGCCTTGCCCGCGTAGAACACATCGGCGTCCGGCCCGAACGCGTCCGCCCAGGCGCGGCAGCGCGCCCGGAAGTCCTCCTCGTCGAGGAAGTAGGCGGGGGTGCCGAACTCCTCGGCCAGCCGGGTCACTTCGACCCCGCCGACGGTGACGACCCCGTCGTCGTCACGGCCGACCGTACGGGCCCACACCTTCTCGTCCAGCAGATTGAGGTCGGCCGGCGGGGCCGAGTAGTGGCCCTCGGGATAGACATCGGCGTGACGGGGCCCTGCGGGGTGTGCGGAACGGCTCATGGTGTCTCTCTCACGTGCTCACAGATGTGCGGGTGCGCTGATACCGAGCAGGGACAGGCCACCGGCGAGCACCGTCCCGGCGGCCTCGGCGACGGCCAGCCGTGAACGGTGGGCGGCCGTGGGTTTCTCCTCACCCGACGGCAGCACCGTGTGCTGGAAACCGAGCAGGGCGTCGGCGGTGCTCTCCAGATGCCTCGCCAGCCGGTCGGGCGCCCCGAGCCGGGCGGCGGAGTCGAGGACTCCCGGGTAGTCGGCGACCAGGCCGGTGAGCGGGGTCTCCACATACTCCACCGGCTCCCCGCCGAACCCCAGTCGCGCGGCCCCGCGCGTGAGCGCGCGGCTGCGGGAGTAGGCGTACCGGACGGTGAAGAGCGGATTGCTCTCGTGCTGCCGCAGCAGCGTTTCCACCCCCCGGGGCCGGTCGTGCGCGGCGACGGCCAGAAAACCCCACCGCAAGGCGTCCCCGAGAGACTGACCGGCGGCGATGGTACGGGGTGCGCCGGGGCGGGGTGCAGGCTGCGGGCGGGCCGGCCCGGGGGCGGTACGGGGTGCGGTGGGGTCGGGGTTGCCGGAAGCGGCTGAGGGACCGGGGGCGAGGGCGCCGGGGCGGGGTGCACGCTGCGGGTGAGCCGACCCGGGGGCGGCGGGGGCGGGGTTGCCTCGGGCGGGGTTGCCGGAGACGGCTGGGCCACCCCGGACGAGGGCGTCGGGGGCGGGCGGGGCCGGGAGGGACACGGGGAGCCCGCAGGCGTCCGTAGCCACCTCCGTAACCATGTCCATGCCCTGGCTGCGGCGGATCCGTCGGACGGTGTCGGCCCAGACCCGGGCACGGTCCTCGGCGCCGGGTGCCGGACCGGCGGAGGCAGCGTGGGTGTCCCGTACCGGGAGGGCGGAGGGCTCGCTCGTGGCCGGGTCCCGCGCCGGAAGGGCGGCGGACTGATATCCGTACCGGAGGCCCTGCTCCCGTACCCGCTGGACGAGGGCCTGCTGGAGGCCGTCCTCCAGGGTGATGTTGAGGAACCCGGGCCCGGTGATCTCGACGGCGGCGATGCCCGGCTCCCGGGCGATCCGGTCCCGCAGGGTCTCGGCGACGGCGCGGGTTGACTGCCCGGCCGCGCGGGCGAGCCGCAGGGCGACATTGGTGGCGTAGTCCCCGCACCCTCCGGGCCGGGGCCGCTCGACCTTGACGCTCTCCGGCACGGGCGCCACCAGCGCACCGTCCTCCACCGCGCGGCACACGGCGTGCAGCACGGTACGGGAGAGCTCGGCGGGGGTCACGGGACAAGCGTATGGGAGGGAGGGGGGCGCAGAGCGAACCGGTTTCGCGATGCGGTCAGCCCCGGGTGCTCCCCGCCCGCCCTGCCCCGCGCCGGCCCTCTAAGGACGGCGGGCCCTCCCTGCGCATCAACTGCCGTACCAGCCGCACCAGATCGGCCGGCTCGAAGGGCTTCGCGAGAAAGGCGTCCACCCCGGCTGCGAGGCCGCTCTCCATCTCGTACTGCGTACACGCGCTGATGATCGCCACCGGCAGATGACTCGTCCCCGGATCCGCTCTCAGCCGCGCGGCGGTCCGCAGCCCGTCCAGCCGCGGCATGACCACGTCCAGCGTGACCACATCGGGCCGCACCCGCTCCACGACCTCCAGGCACTCGGCACCATCGGCCGCGGTCACGACCTCGAAGCCCTCAAGTTCAAGGTTGACCCTGATCAACTGCCGGATGACCCGGTTGTCATCGACAACGAGCACACGGCCGGACGCACCTGACACAACTCGAGAGTAGGTGCGCACCAGGGGCCGCGTCCGGCTTTTCCCCACTTCCACCCCTCGCGAGCGACCCGAGTCCACCCTCCCGCGCCACCCGCCCCCGCTCCGGCAACCGCGCCTCCGCCCCGAAATACCTGTTCATGGAGACCCTCCCGATGCTGGTAATGTTCTACCCGTCACCGCCGAGGACACCTCCGGACGGCGACAGTGCGCCCCCGTAGCTCAGGGGATAGAGCAACGGCCTCCGGAGCCGTGTGCGCAGGTTCGAATCCTGCCGGGGGCACTCGCCGGTCAGTCAGCAAGAATCAAGCTTCGACCAGCGCGAATGCCGACATGAAAGAGCGGGAGTCAGTCTCACTGACTCCCGCTCTTTCTCGCTGTCTTCACTGTCTCTCAGTGCTCGCGACACACATCCGGCACACTCTCAGGTGCAGTCCGCCCGCCCAGTCGTTCGAGGTGCAGGGACGCCGGTAGGCCCTTTCGTCGAGCAGGGCACGGTTGAAGCGTTCGACCTTGCCGTTGGTCCGCGGCCGGTACGGCCGGATCTTCTTGTGGCCGATGCCGGCGGCCGTCAGGGTACGGGTGAAGAGTTTCGACTTGTAGCAGGCGCCGTTGTCGGTGAGGACTCGCTCGACGGTGATGCCGTGGGCGGTGAGGAACGTGTTCGCGCGGTGCCAGAAGGCGATGGCGATGTGCCGGCGCTCGTCGGTGTGGCGGGGTTCCACCGGAGGGCGGGTCTCACGCCACACTCCGTCGCCTCGCCCCGGTAGCGGGCGGGCGTCGGGAGGCTCTTAGCAGGGGCAGGTTCTTCCATCAGGTTTCTCAATCATCACGACTCATCGGCGCTCATCGCGTCTCAATGCAGGTCAGAAGGGGTGCCAGCGAGACGGGCATCGCGACGCAAAGCGTCTCAGGCCGCGACTCACATCGGGTTGGCGAGCATCCGAGTCGCGACTCAGCCCGATGTGAGCCGAACCGAGTACGGGCACAGACATTCGCCCGGTGAAACTCCCGGACGAAAAGCAGAAGACCGCAAACGATGCCCTTACAAGGGTCCGGGCTTACCTGGAAGAGCACCAGGACGTATCCCAGATCCATGTCACCGTTCAAGATGGAGGCGACCGTGAGCCCCTGGCGCTCCCTCGCGAGGTCGTAGAACTCCTCGCGTCGCTCCTGGCACACCTCGGAGCCGGCCGGGCCGTGTCCATCGTTCCGTCTGACGCCGAGCTCACCACTCAGCAGGCAGCCGACATGCTCAACGTGTCCCGTCCCTTCCTCATCGGCCTTCTGGACGCCGGAGAGATCGAGTACCGGACCGTGGGCTCGCACCGCAGAATCACCGCGTCGCCCTTGCTGGAATACCAGCGCCAGGACGACCACCGTCGCCGACTAAGAGCTGTCCCGTAATTGATCTCCGGGGGTTGATGAACCGCCCCGTGTCGGGTGGAGACTCGATTCCATGTAAGGATTGAGTCATGGCACGACCCTCCCGTTACCCGCTTGAGCTGCGCCGTCGCGCGGTGCGCATGGT
>NZ_JBITFN010000016.1:180133-200235 GCF_044456085.1 Streptomyces sp. NPDC051018 | reverse complement strand
GGTTACATTCCGAACCCGGAAGCTAAGCCTTATAGCGCCGATGGTACTGCAGGGGGGACCCTGTGGGAGAGTAGGACACCGCCGAACAATTATTCGCCGTGGTTCCCGGACTCGTACGAGTCCGGGAACCACGGCATTTTTGCGTTATAGGGCCGGAAGGGCCGGCCGTTTCCGCGACCGCCCTGATACCTGATGGCAGGTCGCGACGAAAGGCGTTGGCTAGTTCACGCCAGGTCTTGTTCAGGTACTTGTCCGACCTGTGGAGGTCCTCTAACTTCGTGGATATCGCACATCTGTGCTATCGACCGAGGGGGACACATGGTCATGATCATGAAGCGGAAGCCGGTGGCGATCGTGTCCGCGATGGGAGTCGCGGCAGGGTTAGTCATGGCTGCGGCGGGGCCGGCCGCGGCGAGCCCCGCGTGCAACATCGCGGGGGCCATCGCCGCTGCCAACGGTTCCATCGTCGGCATACCGATGTCCGGCAGCGGGACTCACTGTCATCTGCAGCAGGGGTACGCCAGTCCCGCGGTGAAGGTTCTGCAGCAGTCGATCAGGCGGTGCTACGGGATCAATATCGCCGCCGACGGGCAGTTCGGGCCGTTGACGAGGAACGCCGTGGCCACGGTGCAGCGGCGGGAGGGCATCCCCGCTGACGGCGTCTACGGACCTCAGACCCGGGATCACATGGCGCACGCCCTCATAGCCTGGGAGGAGCAGCCGCCTGTCGGCTGTGCCCGGCTGTAGGGCCTTGAGGCTCTCCGCACGGGGCCGGAGTCTGGTTCCTAGACGGGCAGGTCCGACTGAGGCCAGCGGGCGCGGGCCTGTTCGGCGGAGCGGAGGAGGACCAGGGTGGGGAGGCCCGCCTCCTGGCCGGTCGTCAGGAGGTCGGGGAGCAGGGGGAACGGAGCGACGGCTGCGACGTCGTCGAGGATGAGCGTCATTGGTGGGTCGAGCCGACCGTCGGATGACCCTGTGGCCACGCGGCGGCCGTGCTCGACCACGTCAGATGCCAGCGCGGTCAGCAACGGCATCGCGCCGGGGTGGGCCTTGGGATCCTCAATGGGCTCGCCCACCAGATAGAGGGTTCCCCCTTCGTTGAGGAAAGATTCCAAGGTGAGGGAATCGGTTCGGTTCGGGGTGCAAGCCTCTCGGATATGGATCGAGGAAAGCGATGACAGGGCGCGGGCCACCAACTGCTGGGCGATCTCCCGGCGTTCCGGATGGGCGGTGAGGGCGGATTCCAGCAGGCCGGCGAATCCGGCGGTGGCCTTGGGATGCGTCCGGAGGATACGGACGGCTTCCTGGGCGCCGGCGCCCAGGGCCCAGCGGTGGACCTGCTTGAACGGGCGGCCATCTACGGCGGCAGCGTGCAGCCAGCAGCGCAGGAGGGTGTCGGCGGTGTCCGCCATAGCCGCGTCCAGGGCCGAACGCGGACGGACCGGGGCGAGGAGGGAGGTGGCGCGGGCCGCCGCGGTCGTGGCGTCGCTGCACCCGGCCGTGGGGGACCAGTGGAGACGGGCGGGGGTGTCGCAGAGATGACCGGGGTCGTAGACCAGGACGGGTCCCAGTTTGGCGCGGGCGTCCTTGGTCTCCGCCCACACCGTGGGGTCGGAGGTGACGACAAGTGCGGCGCCCTCGGCGTCCCGTACGGCCTGGACCGTGGTGGGGCGGCGGGTGGCCGGGTCACCGAAGAGAACGCGGGGAACCCGCGGGGAGGGCAGGGGAGTGGACGGCGCCGGGGATCCCTGTCCGGCCGAACGGCCCCCTGCCACCGGGGGTGAGGTGCCTTCGGTGCGCGGGGGCCAGGGGCCCTGTTCGGCGAAGGCGTGGGGCGCTGAGGCGTTGGGCGTTGCCGGGACCGCGGGTGCCGGCGGGGCTGGATGCTGTGGGGAGCCCGGGGCGGGTGGCGGGTCGGACGGTGTGGACGGGGGAGCTGTGAGGTCCTGGGCGTCGGGCCGGGGTGCCGTGTGGTGGTGCGCGGGGTGCTCGTGTTCGTACGGCTGGTTCTGGGGCGTGCGAGCGGTGCGGGGGCCTGCCGGGTCCTTCCCGTGGACGCGCATACGGTCTCTGCGGGCGGCGCGGACGGCCTTCCAGCGGGCCAGGGTGCCGAGGATGAAGATCGTGAGGACGATCAGAACCATCAGTTCACTGATCGCGATGCCCCAGAAGAGGCCGTAGCCCGAGAGCTCGACGGGAGGTGTGGCAGGCCAGGCGGCGGGGAGGTCCTGGGGCGAGCCGACGAGTGAACGGACCGCCTGGGGGGTGTTCTTGAAGGTGACGCCCGTCGGCCAGGAGCCCTTGGCGAGCAGGCCCGCGAGACCGGTCGCCGTCCAGACCAGGAGCAATGCGCTCAGGAAGAAGCCGAGCAGCCCCAACAGCAGGCCGTCCGGGACGCCTCCGCCGCCGGTTCTCTGCTGGTGCTGCTCGCCCATCTCATGCCACCGTCGACTCGGGGGAATCGTTGAGTTGCTGTTGCTCGATCAGGGCTGCGCGCTGCTCGGCCTCCCACTCCGCCGCCTCCAGATCTTCGGGGAGGTTCGGGCGTGAGGACTCGGTCATGGCCCGGTCGGTGAAGACGAGTGGGCGCTCGGCCTCGGTGACGAGGTGTTTGACGACCTGGACATTGCCGTTGACGTCCCAGACGGCGATCCCGGGGGTGAGGGTCGGGATGATCTCGACGGCCCAGCGTGGCAGTCCGAGCACCCGGCCGGTGGCTCGGGCCTCGTCCGCCTTCTGGGCGTAGATGGTGCGGGTGGAGGCCATCTTGAGGATGGCCGCCGCTTCCCGGGCCGCCGCGCCGTCGACGACGTCGGAGAGATGGTGGACGACGGCGACGAACGACAGGCCGAGGCGCCGGCCGAACTTGAGCAGACGCTGGAACAGCTGGGCGACGAAGGGACTGTTGATGATGTGCCATGCCTCTTCGACCAGGAAGATGCGCTTCTTGCGGTCGGGGCGGATCCAGGTGTGCTCCAGCCATACGCCGACGATCGCCATCAGGATGGGCATCGCGATCGAGTTGCGGTCGATATGGGAGAGGTCGAAGACGATCAGCGGCGCGTCGAGATCGATACCGACGGTCGTCGGGCCGTCGAACATGCCCCGCAGGTCACCGTCGACGAGCCGGTCCAGTACGAGGGCGACGTCCAGCCCCCAGGCCCGTACATCGTCTATATCGACGTTCATCGACTCGGCCGACTCAGCTTCGGGGTGGCGCAGCTGCTCGACGATGTCGGTCAGGACGGGCTGGCGGTCGGTGATGGTCTCGTTGACGTAGGCGTGGGCGACCTTGAGGGCGAAGCCGGAGCGTTCGTCGAGGCCGTGGCCCATGGCGACTTCGATGATCGTACGGAGGAGGGCGAGCTGGCCGGTGGAGGTGATGGCGGGGTCGAGCGGGTTGAGCCGGATGCCGCCGTCGAGCGCCGTCATGGGGTCCAGGCGGATGGGCGTGATGCCCAGCTCCTGTGCCACGAGGTTCCATTCACCGACGCCGTCCTCGCCCTGTGCGTCGAGGACGACGACCTGGCGGTCACGGAAACGGAGCTGGCGCAGGACATAAGTCTTCTCCAGCGCGGACTTGCCGTTGCCGGACTCGCCGAGGACGAGCCAGTGGGGGGCCGGGAGTTGCTGGCCGTACAGCTGGAAGGGGTCGTAGATATAGCCCTTGCCGCTGTAGACCTCACGGCCGATGATCACGCCGGAGTCGCCGAGGCCGGGTGCCGCGGTGGGCAGATAGACGGCCTGGGCCTGCCCGGTGGAGGTGCGGACCGGCAGGCGGGTCGTCTCCACCTTGCCGAAGAGGAAGGAGGTGAACGCCTCGGTGAGGACGGACAGCGGATCTCGCATCAGGGCCCCTAACGGCGGCTATCGGCGGATGCCGGTCGCGAACGGCAAGGTGTTCACAAAGGCCCGGTGGTGCTCGCGGTCGCACCACTCCAGCTTCAGATACGACTTGCCGGCCGAGGCCCTGATCGTTCGCTTGTCCCTGGCCAGAGCCTCGGGCGAACGCGACGACACAGTGATGTACCCGACGAGATTGACGCCTGCCGCACCGCTGGCGAGATCTTCACCCCGCTGGTCGAGCCGTCCGTGGGCCGCGATATCGCGGGGGTCGACGGTGCGGTTCATCTTGGCGGCGCGGCTGGCGTCGGCCTCGTCGTTGGTCTTCTCGGTGAGCATGCGCTCGATGGCGACCTCGGTGGGTTCGAGATCCATGGTGACCGCGACCGTACGGATCACATCGGGCGTGTGGACGAGCAGGGGGGCGAGGAAGTTGACGCCGACGGGGGTCATCGGCCACTCCTTCACCCAGGCCGTGGCGTGGCACCAGGGCGCGCGGGTGGAGGACTCCCGGGTCTTGGCCTGGAGATAGGTGGGCTCCATGGCATCGAGTTCGGCGGGCCAGGCGTTGCGCTTGGTCATGGCCTGGATGTGGTCGATGGGGTGGTCGGGGTCGTACATGGAGTGGACGAGGGAGGCGAGGCGGCCCTGGCCCAGTGGCTGGCGTACGCGGATGTCGGCCTCGGCGAGCCGGGCGCAGATGTCGGTCAGTTCCCGGGCCATGACGACGGCGAGGCCCGCGTCCTTGTCGATCCTTCTCGACTTGGTGGTCTGCCGGGCGGCGCGGGCCATGGCGTTGGCCTCGGCGGCCAGTTCGCGGGTGTAGTGCATACAGGCGACGAGGTACGCGCGGTGCTGCTCGCTGGAGGTGGAGACCATCGACTGGAGCTGGTCGTACGAGTCGCGCAGCCAGACCGGGGCCTGGGTGTCGCCGCGCTGGGCGACGTCCTTGGCATGGGCGTCGGGGTCGGCGGGGAGGGTACGGGCGAGCATCTGGATGCGGGTCACGAAGCCGTCGCCGTTGGCGACATGCTTGAGAAGGGTGCCGAAGCGGTCGACGAGGGCTTCCTGGTCCTCGCTGTCGCGCAGGCCGACGCCGGGGCCCTCGATCTCGATGGCGGCGGTGACGGTGCGGCGGTCGGCGTGCAGGAGTACGGCGATCTCGTCGGGTCCGAAGGGGGCGGCGAGCCAGCTGATGCGGCCGATGCCGGGGGGCGGGCCGATCTCGACCTCGCGTCCGTCGGCGCGAGTGCCGGCCTCGGGGGCCGCGGAGCGGTAGACGGTGCCGGCGCGGACGGTGCGCTTGAAGCTGCGGTTGATCTCGAACCACCGGTAGATGGTGCGGTGCTTGTACGGGACGTACACGGCGGCGAGGGCGAGCAGGGGGAAGCCCATCAGCAGCACGATGCGGGGAGCGAGGTAGGGGACCAGCAGTCCGCTCATCATGCCGAGGAACGCGCCGGCGATGATCAGGGCGATCTCGCCGGTCTCGCGGTTCTTGCCGACGATCGCGTTCGGCCGGGCGCGGCCGATGAGGTACGTACGGCGGGGCGCGATGGGATGGGACTGGGTGGTCAACGCCCTCAGCCTCCTGTGCTCTTGCGGTTGCTGTGCGGGGTGCTGCTTCCGGATGTGCCGCTACGGGGCGCGGGCGCGGCGGCTCCCGTGCCGCCGGTGGGGCGGCTGCTGTGGGCGGCGACGCCTCCGCCCATGGGGTTGGCGGGGCGGGGGGCGGCGGCGCCGCTGTCGCCGCCGCCCGGGTTGCCGCGGGTGCTGTGGGTCTTGATGCCCTGGGAGACGAGGGCGGCGGGGGAGCTGATGACGGCGGCCGCGGCGTTCTCGGCGCCGCCCTGGAGGCGGTTGTTGCGGGAGGCGACGATCTCGTCGCCGAAGCCGGGGACGAAGCGGTAGATCATCGCCGAGGCGAAGATGGCCAGGATGATGATCGCGAGCCCGGAGACGACGGCGGAGAAGGAGTCGGGTCCCTTGTCGGCGGAGAGGGCGCCGGCGAGGCCGAGCACGATGACGATGACCGGCTTGACCAGGATGACCGCGATCATGATGCCGGCCCAGCGGCGGACGTGGCCCCACATGTTCTTGTCGACGAGTCCGGCGTAGACGACGACGCCGAGGAGGGCGCCGACGTAGAGCAGCACCGCGCGGATGAACAGTTCCAGATAGAGCACTCCGGCGGCGAGCACGGTGACGAGTGAGACGACGATCAGCATGATCGGGCCGCCGCCGATGTCGGTGCCCTTCTTGAGGGCTTCGGAGAAGTTCCCGAAGAACATGTCCGTCTGGCCCTTGGTGCCGCCCGCGATGACCTCGGTGACACCGTCCGTGGCGGAGACGAGGCTGTAGAGGATCAGCGGGGTGAACGCGGAGGCGAGGACCGTCAGCCAGAGGAAGCCGATGGCTTCGGAGACGGCGGTCATCAGGGGGACGCCCCGGATGGCGCGCTTGGCGACCGCGAGGAGCCACAGAAGGAGCGTGAGGATGGTGGCCGCGGCGAAGACGACGGCGTACTGGGAGAGGAAGGTGGTGTTCGTGAAGTCGACGGTGGCCGTGGACTTCACGGCCTTGGAGAGGGTGTCGACGGTCCATGAGGCGGCGTCCGCGCAGCCCTTGGCGAGGGAGGAGAGCGGGTCGAGGGCGTCGGTGGGGTTGGTGGGGGTGTTGCTGGAGTTCTCGCCGGTGCAGCGGTCGAGGGCCGGTCCGCTCAGCAGTTCGCAGCCCGGCTTCGTCTTGCCCGGGCTCGGTGAGGGCGACGGGGAAGGGGTCGGGGCTGCGGTGGCCCGGGTCGCCAGCAGCACCGCCGCGGCCTGGACTCCGGCGAGGGCGGCGGTGACCGGGAGAGCACGACGGCTAGCGCGCATAGGTGAACCCTCCGAACTGTCGGACGGCATCGGCCATCTCCTGTGAGCCTGAGGCCCTCTGGTCGCGTCCGACCGGAACCGGACCGTCCTTCTGGGTGTAGGCGGTGACCTTCCAGTCCCCTCCGACCCACTTCAGGTCGAGGACGGCCGTGTGCCAGCTCTCGGTGACCGGGGTCTTCGAATCCTCGCCGGCCAGTCCGAACAAGGCCGAGTACCAGACCGAGACACTTGCGGTGCTCTCGTTGAAGCGCTCCGTCTTGGAACCGATGGGGTTGAAGCGCGACACGAACATCATTCCGTCCGGTGCCGTGCCGTCGGCCTTCAGACCGATGCCGGTGAGGAACTTCTCGTCGGAGTAGACCTTGTCGAGATCGGACCTGCGGGCCTTCGCGACCTCGGGCGCGTACACGGTGTCCACGATTCTGTTCCGGCGGGTCTTGTCGTACATGCCGTCGGATCCCAGGGCCACCGCGTAGTTCGCCGCCGCGCTCTGCGCCCCCTGCTCGTCCCTCGCGTACCCCGTCGGGATGCCGTCCGTCCTGCCCTGCACCGGCTTCACACCGGTGGCCGCCGTGGCCCGCGCCCCCGGGCCCTTGGCGGAGCCGGCGGGTTCCTCGTCGTCGCCCGCGCCGCCCCGGTTCGCGAACGCGATCGCCGCGACGAGCAGCACCACGACACCGACGACGGTGATGAGGGAGCGTGAGTTACGGACGGGGCGGCGGGCGCCGCCGTAGACGTCGGGGTCGGTGGCGCCGGGCAGACGGGTGCGCGTCTGGCCCGTACCGCCGAAGCCGTCGTCGGTACGGCCGCCGGAGTCGCCGCGGTAGCCGTGGTCGTCACCGGGGCTCATGCGTGTACTTCCCCTCGTACCCCTCGTGGGATGTCGCGCAGCACGACTCCGTGCCGTACGACGACGGTGGTCGTGCTGCTTTCCGCACGGGCGCGGTGTGATGACTCGACATCGGGGAGACGCAACCTCTGAAGGTGGGCCGGGCACGCGGGGGAGGAAGAGGGGGGAGCGGATGAGCCGGGGCGTGCGGGTGGGTCAGACGGCCATCCCGTACACGATCGTGAAGACCGTCCCCAGTGACCCGATGATGAAGACTCCGGTCAGTCCGGCGACGATCAGGCCCTTGCCCTGCTCGGCGCTGAACGTGTCGCGCAGCGCGGTCGCTCCGATGCGCTGTTTGGCCGCGCCCCAGATCGCGATGCCGAGGCACAGCAGGATGGCCACTGCCATCACGACCTCGATCATCACCCGGGCCTCGTTCCCCAGGCTCCCGAACGGCCCCCAGTTCGGGGCGATACCGCCGATGATGGTGGTGATGTCGCCCTTTTCGGCTGCCAGGATCATGTGTAACTCACCGCCCCTGTCGGGTTGTTCGCTGCCCGTGCCCCACGGCACGGGCCATCGCTCTATCTTCGCTGATGAAACCGCCCGCGTATGCCGACTTGGCGGGTCTCTTTACCCGATCTCCGCACGTATGACCGATCCTCGCCGTTCTGACCTGCGAGGAATGTGAACCGTTGGCGCTGTGAGGAGCCCGTACCGTCACTCTGTGTATCACGCTGCGTGACTCCGGGCAATGACTGTCGTTGTTCCACCTTTGGGGCGATCCTCACGTTTTGGGGACAGGGTGCCCGATTTGCGGCTGCCCGAGTCCCAGCCGACGCCGAAGCGCCCGCCTCCATCCTTCCTCCCGGCCTTCCCCGGGTCTCCCTCCCGTACGCCGAGGCGTCAGCCCTTCCTCCCTTCCTCCGGCGCGGCGCCTTGGCGGGCGTACGGCTCGGGGCGCCGGCCTGCTGTCCCGGGCTCGGGGCATCGGCCTTCCGCCCTGTGTCTGTCGCTCCGGGCCCGGCGCCGCACGGATCCTGACGGTGCGTGAATCCCCGGCGGGGGCCGGTCCGGGACGGGGAAGTGAGGTCGTACGGGCAGGACGGCGGGCCCGTACGGGCAGGGCGCAGGGGGGAGCGCATCCGGGCACGGCGACGGCGGTGCGGCGTCCCGGCGTCCGCCTCCTGAATCGGGGCCACCCCACCTACACTGGCGCGGGGCGGCGGACTCCCCCGGGGTGAAGGGCGGTTGACGGTGCGTAAGGCGTGGCTGGTCGCGGGCGTGTCCTTCGGGGCGTGTCTCGCGTTTCTCGCGCTGCTCGTCGTGGGTACGTACTCCGCCGCCGCCGGGCTCTTCGGGGGCGGGGGCGGCAAGAACGGATCCGTCGGCCTCGCCAAGGGGGCCGTGCCGGCCCGCTACCAGCCGCTCGTGCAGCAGTGGGGCAACCTCTGCCCCGCCATCAACCCCGCCCTGCTCGCCGCGCAGCTGTACCAGGAGAGCGGCTGGAACCCCCGGGCGCAGAGCCACGCGGCCGCGCAGGGCATCGCGCAGTTCATCCCCGGGACCTGGGCGGCACACGGTGTCGACGGGGACAAGGACGGGGACCGGGACGTCTGGGATCCGGCGGACGCCATTCCGTCGGCCGCTTCGTACGACTGCAAACTGGCCGGCTATGTGAAGAAGGCACCCGGCGACCCGACGAACAATATGCTCGCCGCCTACAACGCGGGGGCGTACGCGGTCATCAAGTACGGCGGAGTCCCCCCGTACAAGGAGACGCAGAACTATGTGAAGGTCATCCGCACCCTGGAGAAGAGCTTCGCACGGCCGGTCGGGCAGGTGGATCCCTCACGGCAGGCGGCGGGGGCGATCAACTTCGCCCAGCAGAAGCTCGGCACGAAGTATCTGTGGGGCGGGAACGGGACGCCCGAGCACGGCGGGCGGTTCGACTGTTCGGGGCTGACCCAGGCCGCGTACCGTACGGTGGGGATCGAGCTGCCGCGGGTGGCGAACGACCAGTACAACGCGGGGCCGCATCCCTCGCGCGAGGAACTGCTCCCCGGTGACCTCGTCTTCTTCTCGGACGACCTGACCAACTCACGGGCCATCAGACACGTCGGCATCTATGTCGGTGGCGGGTACATGATCGACGCACCGCGACCCGGTGCGGTGATCCGGTTCGGCAAGATCGACACCGCGGACTACTTCGGGGCGACCAGAGTCACCGAAGATGGCGCGAAATCGCTCCCCACGCAGCCCCCGCAGGCGTGACGGAGCGTCGGGTCTGGCCGGAACTCTCTGTTAGGCCAAGGCCCTGAGCTGCGGTGATGTGTTTCTCTTCGATAACGTCATGGTGATCGTTCGGTAGAGAATGGAACGTACACGCCGAACGAGCCGTTCCCTGGACGGAGCGGCCGCGACGATCGGGTGAGGACCCCGCGCGGCGGTGACCGGGCGCTGACCACGGGGGTGGTGGAGCGCCGCGCGCGGGTGCGCCGGCGCAGGACGACGACACGGCAATTCAAGGCAAGGGGCCGCGGCAGATGGCTGGACTCGCAACGGGGGTCTCCCCGGCGGAGTCGGAGGTGGGGTTTTCCCTGGCGGAGTCGAGAGGGGCCTCGGGGCCCGATCTCAGCCTGCTTCATGACATCAACGGCCTGGCGAAGGCCGCTCCCCCCTGGTTCGACCGGATCATGGGGTTCATCGGTGAGTACGGCATCATGCTCGGGCTTGTCGTCGTCGCGCTCTGGTGCTGGTGGAGCGTCCGCCGCCGCGCGAGCGCCGAGGAGTCCGTCGCGGGTGTCGCCGGGCTCGTCTGGGCGCCGCTCGCCGCGGGTGTCGCGCTGCTGATCAACATCCCCATCCGCGGCTTCGTGGAGAGACCTCGGCCGTTCGTGGACCACAAGAGCCTTGAGGTCCTGGTCACCGGGAAGACCGACTACTCCTTCGTCAGCGATCACTCCACGATGGCGATGGCAATCGCCGTCGCCGTCTTCCTCGCCCACCGGAAGTTCGGCTTCGCGGCGCTCGGGCTGGCGCTCGCCGAGGGTTTTCTGCGGGTCTACATGGGGGTCCACTACCCGACCGACGTGATCGGCGGATTCGCCCTCGGTACCGCGGTCACCCTGCTGCTTGCGCCTCTCGCACAGGCCCTGCTGACCCCGCTGGTCTCGGCGGTCGCCGCGTCCGGGCGTACGGGATGGCTCGTACGGTCGAAGCGGCCCGCCCCCGGTGCGGGCGCGGGCCGGACGGAGCCGCTCGGCATTCCCGAGCCGCGCTCCGACGGTACGGGGGAGAAGGATCTGGCCGCCTGAGCCGCCGGACGGGCAAGAAGTACGGTGCCGGGCGTCCCATCCTCGCGGGCGCCGGGATCCGCGCCGTCGCCCGTGGGCGCCACGGCCTTCGGGCGGGAGAGTACGGCGGGGCTCAGCGGCGGCCCCGGGTGCGGCGCTGATGACGGCGCACGATCAGGACCGTGCTCGCCCCGGCTATCACCCCGGTGGCACCGACGGCGAGCGAACTCTCGATCGGTCCGTCCGGCTTGGACGCGGTCGGGACGGGGCCGGGGGTGGCGGCGGACGCGCCCCCGCTCAGCGGGAGCGCCAGGGCCAGCGCCGTGGTCGCCGTCAGCGTGGCCATACGCCCGCCTTTTGAGACGTAGTGCCTGGTGGCGGCCGGGGATATGAGGGCCGTCGGACGGTCCGCCGGGCGGTTCGGGCCGTCGTGGTCTGTGGATCGGGTCATGGGAGGCATCCTCGGGACGGGGGGGGAAAGGGGCCTTTGATATCCAGGGCACCGGTCCGGTCCCGCTTCGGCCATCCAGACGCCTCCGTCCGGGCGACCCGGCCGCGTTGAGCGGCGTCGCGTGCTCCCGGCGGATCGGGGCGGGGCAGGTCGTACGCGTACGGAGTCCCCTGCGCCCGTACCGCACGCGGTCCGAGCCGGTTGTGCGACGGGGAGCGTTCGGTACGGAGGGGTACCGGCGGCGGAGATACGGCCGGGGCGCGGCGCGGGGGTGCCGTTCACCGGGCGCCGGGGCGGGGTGCCGGGTCCGGCGAGGGTTCCCGGAGTACCCCGTAGCCGGGTGTCGGGTGTCGGGTGCCGGCCGGTGGAGCAGGCCGCCGTCCGGGGAGAGCGCCGCAGCGGGCCCGACCCGCTCGCCGCTGTCCCGGCGCTCGGCCATCGGCCGGTGCGGTGACGGAAAGGGTGTGCCGGTGAGCCCCCGGCCTCCGGTGCGGTGCGGCGCGAGGCCGCCGTACGGGCGCGGCACGGCAAGGCGGTGTGGGAAGCCCGCGGACTCCAGGGCTCAGGGCAGGCGCGCCCGCCGGAGGCCCGGCGGGACGGCCTTCAGGGAAGGGCCGCCCCCGCGAGCGGTGCGGAGGAGTGCTGTGCGGCGTCCTGGCGGGCCCGTTCGCGGGAGCGCCGGGCCGGTCCGCGCCAGCCGCAGCCGCACAGGGCCAGGGCGAACGAGCCCCGTTCGGTGGTCGTGGTGCGGTGGGTGGGGGGAGGCGCCGGAGTGTCGTCGGGGGAGGCTTGCGGAGGCACATCTCCACGGTACTGGTGCCGCCCGTCCACGGACCCCCGGGTACGCGCCACGGGGCCCGCCGCGTGACGAGGGGCCCCGGCGGTCGTTAGGCGGGACGGGCGGAGGTCTCCGGCGGATCAGCGGTTCCGGTGTTGGGGGTTGGCAGACGATGGTGGCGCAGGGGCACGGGCGCGGAGGCGGGTTGTTCACCGTCACCGCCGTCGTACTGGGGGCGCTGGCGGTCGGCGGCTGTTCGGCGGACGCCGTGACCGGCGGGAGCCCGGGGCCGGCCGGGGGGCGGGCGGCCGCCGTCGTCCGGGCGGCGGACACCCTGATCGAGGCGGGCAGCGCCCGGGCGCGTACCTCGATCGAGACGGTCACGGGCGGTACGCGGGTCACGATCCAGGGCGAGGGCGGCTACGACTTCGGTCGCCGCATGGGCCGGCTCACCGTCGTGCTGCCCAAGGGGCCGTCGGGCGCGGTGAAGCACCGGCCGGTCACCGAGCTGATGACTCCCGGGGCGCTCTATATGAAGAACCGGGGCGCGGGGGTACCGGCCGACAAGTGGGTGCGGATCGACACGACGACCCTGGAGGACGGCAATCTCGTCACCGGGGGCGCGACCGATCCGCTCGCGGCGGCCGAGCTGCTGCGCAGCGCGCGCGAGGTGACGTACGTCGGGGAGAAACGGCTGTCCGGAGCGACGGTGCGCCACTTTCAGGGGGAGGCGGACATCGCGTACGCCGCGAGGCTCGCACGGCCGCACGCGCGGGCGTCCCTGGTGGCGGCGGCGAAAGGGTTCGCCCGGGACACGGTGCCGTTCGACGCGTATCTCGACGAGGAGGGGCGGCTGCGGAAGGTGCGGCACCGCTTCAGCCTCGGGCAGGGGGAGGCCTCGGTGGGTGTGACGTCGACGACGGTTCTGTACGACTTCGGGGCGCCGGTGATCGTACGACTGCCCGACCGGCGAGACATTTACACCGGAAGGGTCAGGGCCTAAATGGTCCGGACGTGCCATGCGCTGTCCGTGCATCACTCCCTACGCTAGGAAGTCGACACCGGAGGAAGAGGTGAAAGCACGTGGCTCCGCCCAGTACGACGTTGGTTCAGGACCACGTGGCCCTCGCCGAGATCGAATTGTGTGGCGAGTTGATCATCGCGGCGTCCGCCGCGGACGGGGAGAGGCTGAGCCCGGCCCGTATCGACGAGGTGCTGAAAGTGGCGGCTGAGCGGTCGGCGCTCGCCCAGCCGGACTGACGGAGATGCCGTAAGGGCAGGGGCGACGCCGTCGCCGCCCCTGCCCTGTCGAATGCCCGCGCCCTGGTGCCCTGCCGGTGTCCGGGAGGTCCCGGTCGCGCCCTCCCCGTATCCGGGAGTCGCGGATACGGGTACCCGTAGACACCGCGGCCACCACAGACGCCATAAACACCACAGACACCGCGGACCGGAGAACTCGGCTGTTGCCCGGGTCGGCCGGGAGCCGTCGTCCCGCGCCGGACGCGGGACGGCAGCGGTGCCGGAAGGACGGCCGGGTCAGGTACGCATCATGCGGGCGATGGCCTTGGTGGCCTCCTCCACCTTCGCCTCGATCTCATGGCCGCCCTTGAGGGCCGCGTCGGCGACACAGTGGCGCAGATGCTCCTCCAGAAGCTGGAGGGCGAAGGACTGGAGGGCCTTGGTGGACGCCGAGACCTGGGTGAGTATGTCGATGCAGTAGACGTCCTCGTCGACCATGCGCTGAAGGCCGCGGATCTGGCCCTCGATCCGGCGCAGCCGCTTGAGGTGCTCGTCCTTCTGCTTGTGGTACCCGTGAACGCCTCTGTCGTGGTCGGTGACCGGAGCGTCCGTGATCGGGGGGGTGTCGCTGACCGGGGGGCCGGCCGCCTCGGTGGTCGTCATCGGGTCCTCCCGTTGTCCTGGCGTCTGTTCTGGCGTCTGCTTTGGTGTTTGTCTGCCGGGCTGTGCCGCGCTGCCGCGGCGGGTCCGTGCCCGGTCGTTCCGTGTCCGGTGGTCCGGCGGGCGGTAAGGCGGTCCGGGGGCCGGTGGCGGCCGGTGTACCCGGTGAGGCACCCGGTGTTCAGCCACCGGGGCGCCCACCGGGTTGCATACCCCTCATGGGTATATGGTACCGAATCGCGCCCGGGGGCGCGGCGAAGGGCGGGCAAGCGGGTCGCGGATGGCTGCCGGGGCCACATGATGATCACACTGATCCATGGGCGACACTGAAGAAAGCCGACGGAAGGTACGGGCCGCTGACGCGGAACGCCGTTGGCCGTGGCCTGATGAATGCGCCTAGCATCAGTCTGTCCGAATCCAAGCACCCCGAGGACCCCACGTGCGATTTCGTCTGACCCCCAGGGAGACGAGCTTTTACGACATGTTCGCCGCGTCCGCGGACAACATCGTCACGGGCTCCAGGCTCCTGATGGAACTGCTCGGGGCCGATGCTTCTTCCCGGAGCGAGATCGCGGAGCGGATGCGGGCCGCGGAGCACGCGGGCGACGACGCCACCCATGCCATCTTCCACCAGCTGAACTCCTCCTTCATCACGCCCTTCGACCGCGAGGACATCTACAAGCTCGCCTCCTCCCTCGACGACATCATGGACTTCATGGAGGAGGCCGTCGACCTCGTCGTGCTCTACCAGATCGAGGAGCTGCCCAAGGGGGTCGAGCAGCAGATCGAGGTCCTGGCCAGGGCCGCCGAGCTGACGGCGGAGGCCATGCCGCATCTGCGCACCATGGACAATCTGACCGAGTACTGGATCGAGGTCAACCGGCTGGAGAACCAGGCGGACCAGATCCACCGCAAGCTTCTGGCCACGCTCTTCAACGGCAAGTACGACGCCATCGAGGTGCTCAAGCTCAAGCAGATCGTCGATGTGCTGGAAGAGGCCGCCGACGCCTTCGAGCATGTCGCGAACACCGTGGAGACCATCGCGGTCAAGGAGTCCTGAAGCTTGTGGACACCTTTGCTCTGATCGTGACGATCGGCGTCGCGCTCGGATTCACCTATACCAACGGCTTCCACGACTCCGCGAACGCCATCGCGACCTCCGTCTCCACCCGTGCGCTCACCCCGCGGGTGGCGCTGGTGATGGCGGCGGTGATGAACCTCGCGGGAGCCTTTCTCGGCCAGGGCGTCGCCAAGACCGTCAGTGAGGGGATCATCGAGACGCCCCACGGCAGCCAGGGGATGGGCATCCTCTTCGCCGCGCTGGTGGGCGCGATCGTCTGGAACCTCATCACGTGGTACTTCGGACTGCCGTCCTCGTCCTCCCACGCGCTGTTCGGCGGCATGGTGGGTGCCGCGCTCGCCGGAGGTACGGAGGTCATCTGGTCGGGGGTCCTGGAGAAGATCGTCATCCCGATGTTCGTCTCGCCGGTCGTCGGGCTGATCGCGGGCTATCTGGTGATGGTCGCGATCATGTGGATCTTCCGCCGGTTGAACCCCAGCAAGGCGAAGCGGGGGTTCCGTATAGCCCAGACCGTCTCCGCCGCGGCGATGGCGCTCGGCCACGGTCTCCAGGACGCGCAGAAGACGATGGGCATCGTGGTGATGGCCCTCGTCATCGCCGATGTCGAGCAGCAGGGCGACGCGATCCCGGCCTGGGTCAAGATCTCCTGTGCGGTGATGCTCTCGCTCGGCACCTACGCCGGCGGCTGGCGCATCATGCGGACCCTCGGCCGCAAGATCATCGAACTGGATCCGCCCCAGGGCTTCGCCGCCGAGACCACCGGCGCGTCGATCATGTTCGGCTCCGCCTTCCTCTTCCACGCGCCCATCTCCACCACCCATGTGATCACCTCGGCGATCATGGGCGCCGGTGCGACGAAGCGGGTCAAAGCGGTCCGCTGGGGCGTCGCGAAGAACATCGTCCTCGGCTGGTTCATCACCATGCCGGCGGCCGCGGCGGTGGCGGCCATGAGCTACGGAGTCGTTTACCTGGTCTTCGGCTGACGGTTCCCGGTCGATGGTTCCCGGTCGATGGTCCCCGGCCGACGGTCCCCGGGTGCGTACGGCGGGTTCCGGCGGCGGGCAGGGCCGCGGACTCAGGGGCCCGTATCGGGGGTGGTGGCGCCCGGGGCAGCCGGCGCCGTGGCCGGGAACGACCGGTGGGGAAGGGGACGGTCCGGCGGTCCGGGGTCGTCGGGGTCCGGCGAAGGGGCGAACGGCCCCGCGCGATTGGCCATCAGCAGCATCAGCGCGACCAGTGCCAGCACGGCGGCGACGATCAGGGCGCGGCCCAGGGGGTTGCGGGAGTTGTAGACGTAACGGTTGGTGCCCCATCTGCTCCGCCGGAAGACCGGCTCGTCGTCGTCCACGGGCCGGATTGTACGGGGGCGGGCACGGCGCTGACATGGGCACGGTCACACAGAGACGGGGAGGGCGCGCCCGGGAGCGGGGTGAGCGGGGAGCCCCGGGACGTGCCGGAACACGCGAGTGGGCCCGCCCCCGGGAGGGGCGGGCCCTTCGCCTCGCGGTGGCACCGCCATGCAGCACCGCAGGACGCCTTGGGGCCGCGTCGACGCCTTGGGTCCGCGTCAGCGGCAACGCGGCGGTGCGGTGCGGTGCGCGGAGTGCGGGCGGCCGGGGGATCAGCCGAAGCGGCCCGAGATGTAGTCCTCGGTCGCCTGGACCGAGGGGTTGGCGAAGATGCGTTCCGTTTCGTCGATCTCGATCAGCTTGCCGGGCTGGCCGACCGCCGCCAGATTGAAGAAGGCGGTGCGGTCGGAGACCCGCGCGGCCTGCTGCATGTTGTGGGTGACGATGACGATCGTGAAGCGCTCCTTCAGCTCCCCTATCAGATCCTCGATCGCGAGCGTGGAGATCGGGTCGAGGGCCGAGCACGGCTCGTCCATCAGCAGGACGTCCGGCTCCACCGCGATCGCGCGGGCGATGCACAGACGCTGCTGCTGGCCGCCGGAGAGACCCGAGCCGGGCTTGTTGAGGCGGTCCTTCACCTCGTTCCAGAGGTTCGCGCCCCTCAGCGACTTCTCGACGACGTCCGCGAGCTGGTTCTTCCTGTACGAGCCGTTCAGCCGCAGCCCCGCCGCGACATTGTCGTAGATCGACATCGTCGGGAACGGGTTCGGGCGCTGGAAGACCATGCCGACCGTGCGGCGCACGGCGACGGGGTCGACGTTGGAGGCGTACAGATTCTCGTCGTCCAGGAGCACCTTGCCCTCCACGCGGCCACCGGGGGTGACCTCGTGCATCCGGTTCAGGGTGCGCAGAAACGTGGACTTGCCGCAGCCGGAGGGGCCGATGAAGGCCGTCACCGAGCGGGGCTCCACCGTCATCGAGATGTCCTCGATCGCCTTGTGGGAGCCGTAGAAGGCCGTCAGTCCGCTGACATCGATTCGCTTGGCCATGAGTTCAGTTCACTTCCCGGGTGCCGCGCGTCAGCGGCTGGTCTTCGGGGCCTTCCAGCGGGCGATGCCGCGGGCGACCAGGTTGAGGATCATGACGAAGGCGATCAGGACCAGGGCGGCGGCCCAGGCGCGGTCGTACGACGCCTCGCTGCCGACCCGGTACTGCTCCCAGATGTAGAAGGGGAGCGAGGACTGGGCGCCTTCGAACGGGTTGGTGTTGATCAGCTGGCTGCCGAAGACCAGCAGCATGATCGGCGCGGTCTCGCCCGCGATACGCGCGATCGCGAGCATCACACCGGTGGTGATGCCGCCGAGCGCGGTCGGGATGACCACCTTGAGGATCGTGCGCCACTTCGGTACGCCCAGGGCGAGGGACGCCTCGCGGAGCTCGTTCGGGACGAGCTTGAGCATCTCCTCGGTGGAGCGGACCACGACGGGGATCATCAGGATCGCCAGCGCCAGCGCGCCCATCAGACCGGACGGGCTCAGCTCGAACATCAGCATGATGGAGAGCACGAAGAGGCCCGCGACGATCGACGGGATACCGGTCATGACGTCGACGAAGAAGGTCACGGCCTTGGCGAGCACGCCCTTGCCGTACTCGACGAGATAGACCGCGGTCAGCAGACCGATCGGCACCGAGACCAGGGTGGCGAGACCGACCTGCTCCAGCGTGCCGATGATGGCGTGGTAGACCCCGCCCCCGGGCTGGAAGCCGGGAACTCCGGCCATGGAGTGGGTCAGGAAGTAGCCGTCGAGGACCTTCACACCCCGGCTGACGGTCACCCAGATCAGGGAGAACAGCGGGACGACGGCGAGGATGAAGCAGACCCAGACGATGCTGGTGGCCAGCCGGTCCCTGGCCTGCCGCTGGTTCTCGACGACCGATGTCACGGCGTACGAGACGGCCATGAAGAACAGGGCCGAGAGCAGGCCCCACTGGGTCTTGCTGTGCCAGCCGGCGACCGCGCCGAGGCCACAGCCCAGCACGATGCCGACGGCGGCGAATCCGGCCGGTGCCCAGCGGGGCAGGGAACGGCTGGTGAGGCCGTCGCGCCTGCCGGTTGTGGCCGGGTTCGGCCGGTCCTGTACTGCTGCTGTCCGGGTCATGCGTTGGCCCCCGAGTACTCCTTGCGGCGGGCGATGATCAGCCGGGCCGCGCCGTTGACCAGCAGGGTGAGGATGAACAGCACGAGTCCGGAGGCGATCAGGGCGTCGCGCCCCAGCTCATTGGCCTCGTCGAACTTCGCGGCGATGTTCTGGGCGAAGGTGCCTCCGCCCGGGTTGAGCAGATGGGCCGAGATGACGAAGCTCGGCGAGAGGACCGTGGCGACGGCCATCGTCTCGCCGAGCGCGCGCCCGAGGCCCAGCATCGAGGCGGAGATGACACCGGAGCGGCCGAAGGGGAGGACCGACATCCGGATGACCTCCCAGCGGGTCGCGCCGAGCGCGAGGGCCGCTTCTTCATTCGTACGGGGGACCTGGAGGAAGACCTCACGGCTGACGCTGGTCACGATCGGCAGGATCATGATCGCGAGCAGGATGCCCACGGTGAACAGCGAGCGGGCGACACCGATCTCGGTCTTCTCGAAGATGTAGGTCCAGCCGAAGAAGTCGTCCAGCCAGAGGTTGAGGCCCTCCAGATACGGGACGAGGAAGAGCGCGCCCCAGATGCCGTAGATGATCGACGGCACGGCGGCCAGCAGATCGACGACGTACGCGATGGGGGCGGCGAGCTTGCGCGGCGCGTAGTGCGAGATGAACAGCGCGATGCCGACCGCGACCGGGACCGCGATGACCATCGCGATGACCGAGCTGACGACCGTGCCGAAGAGGAGTACGGCGATCCCGAACACGGGCGGGTCGCCCGCGGGGTTCCAGTCGAAGGTGGTGAGGAAGTTGCCCTCGTCCTTCGAGATCGCGATCGCGGCGCGATAGGTGAGGAACACGGCGATCGACGCCATGATCACCAGGAGCAGAATGCCGGAGCCGCGGGACAGACCGAGGAAGATCTTGTCGCCCGCGCGGCCGGTGGAGCTTCCGTTCCTGGTGACGGGCGGAGCGGCCGGTCCCGGGGGAGGGGAGTCCAGAGGTTCTATGGGTGTGGTGGAAGGCATGTCTTTCCGGTCTGTGTGGGGGAGCGGTGGCTCCCCTGGCGGCGGTGCACCGGATGGGGTGGGTGGCGAAGGTCGGGGCCGGGGCCGGCTGGGGGGCCGGTGGCCCGTGGTCCGCCGTTGTCGTCTGTTGTTCTGTTGTTTGTTGTTCTGTTGGGTTGCGGTTCTGCTAACCGGGTTCGCGGTCCTGCTGCTGTGGTGCGGTCGGTGTGCTGGCGACCGCTGTACGGCTGGTTCGACCGCTGTACGGCCCGTCGGTACGGCCCCGGCCGGTACGTCTGGCTGCCGTATCAGCCGGGGCCGCCGGCCGCGGTGGGCGCGGTGGTGTGGCCGGGCGGCTGGTGGGCGTCCTCACCGGTGTGGGCCGGTGCGGGCCGGTCGGGTGGTGCGGTGGGGGGCGGGGTGGTGGGGGGGGGGCCGGTGGGGGGGGGCGCCCCCCCCCCCGGGGCCCCCGGGGGGCCCCCCCCCCCCCCCGGAACCCCGCACCGAGCCGTTGAAAAGACCCGGCAACGGGCGTAAACCGCCGCCCGGAGG
>NZ_JBITFN010000016.1:142284-180123 GCF_044456085.1 Streptomyces sp. NPDC051018 | reverse complement strand
CCGGGCGGGGGGGGGGGGGGTGGGGGGGCGGGGGGGGGGGGGGGCGCCCCCCCGGGGGGGGGCGGGGGGGGGCGGGGGGGGGGGGGGGGGGGGGGGGGGGGTGGTGCGGTGCGGCCATGTGCGTACGGCCGCACCGCACCGGGTCGCTCCGGGTCAGCTCAGGCCCGCGACGGTCTCCCGGACCTTCGCGTTGATCTCGGCCGGGATCGGGGCGTAACCGGCGTCCGTGAGGACCTTCTGGCCCTCGTCGCTCGCGGTGTAGCCCAGGAAGGACTTGACCGTGCCGAGGGTCTCGGCCTTGTTGCCGGTGTCGCAGACGACCTCGTAGGTCACCAGGACGATCGGGTAGGCGCCCTCCGCCGTGGTGGCGTAGTCCAGCTCGAGGGCGAGGTCCTTGCCGGTGCCCTTGACCTTGGCGGCGGCGATGGCCTTGGAGGCGTTCTCCGAGGTGGCCTTCACCGGGGCCGCGGCACCGGTGTTGATGTCGACCGTGGGGATGGACTGCGAGGTGGCGTACGACAGCTCGAAGTAGCCGATCGCGCCGTCGACCTGCTTGACCTGCGCGGCGACACCGGAGGAGCCGGAGGCGGCCTGGCCGCCGGGCGCGGGCCACTTCTTCTCGGCCTCGTACGGCCAGTCGGCCTTGGCGGTCTTGCCGAGGTACTTGCCGAGGTTCTGCGTGGTGCCGGAGTCCTCGGAGCGGTGGAACGCCTGGATCGCCTTGTCCGGGAGCGAGACGCCCTCGTTCAGCTTGGCGATCGCCGGGTCGTTCCACTTGGTGATCTTGCCGTTGAAGATCTTGGCGATGGTGGAGGGGTCGAGGACCAGGTTGTCGACACCGGAGAGGTTGTAGCCGATGGCGATCGGGCCGCCGACCATGGGCAGGTTGATGCCCTGGCCGCTCTTGCAGATCTTCTTGGAGTCGGCGACCTCGTCGTCCTTGAGGGCGGAGTCCGAGCCGGCGAAGCCGACGGTGCCCTGGTTGAAGGCGACGATGCCCTCGCCGGAGGAGGACGACTTGTAGTTGATCTCCACGCCCGAGCAGGCGGCCATGTAGTTCTTGACCCACAGGTCCATGGCGTTCTTCTGCGCGCTGGAGCCGGAGGCGAGAAGCTTGCCCTCGGCGCCGTCGCACTTGATGTTCGAAGCGGCGCTGGTCTTGTCGCCGCTGCCGCTCGTGCCGCCGGCGTTGTCGTCCGAACCACACGCCGTGAGGACCAGGGCGCCGGTGACGGCGAGGGCGCCGAGCGCGGTGGCGCGAAGCCCGTTCTTGCGCTGAAGCTTCACTTTCGGGTGTTCCTTCCAGGAGCCGCCTCGACGCTGACCGGTGTCGGGGCCGTGTGTGGCGGCGTGTGTCGGTGGTGGGGTGCGCCGGCCGTGTGCCGGTGACCTCGTACGGCTGAAATTAGGCAGATCAGGTGAAGCGCCCCGAGGGGGTGAGTGAACGGGAGGTGAACCGTGTCGGGCGGCTGGGTGATGGGCCGCTCAGGCGTCGGAATCCCTCCCTCCGACCCTGTGGCCTGGGGCGATTGCTGAGTCTGAGGAGGGCTGCGACCGGAGTGGGGGCATCCGGCGCAGCGGGATGGCCCCGGTGCGGACGAGCCCCCTGGGGGTGCGGGGCGGCATGGGACGGCAGGGGGGTACTGGCCGGTTGTGTGGGTGGGGGGCACTGTCGGCAACCTAGTGCCGAGGGCGGCACGGGTGCCAGGAGCACATGGGGGGTCCACGAGGGTGACGGAGCGGGGTTGTCCGTACAGGGGTGCGGAAGGTCCCCGGGCCGGCCCCTGCGTCAGCTTCCGGTGTCCGCGCGGTGGAGGGCTTTGAGGAAGTCCATGACCAGATCGCGGTCCCGGGCCTGGGTCAGCCACGCCCGGGCCGCCGGCGGAGGGAGCCAGAGCAGGCGGTCGACCTCGTGGCTCGGGGCGAAGACCCCGCCGGTCGCCTCCGCGGCCCAGTAGCGGACCTCCTTGGGGCGGCCGTCGACCGGATAGTGGGCCGTGGGGAGGGCGGGGCCGAGGGCGCAGGTCATGCCCGTCTCCTCCAGCACCTCGCGCAGGGCGCCGACGCGTGGGTCCTCACCGTGCTTGAGCTTTCCCTTGGGGTGGGACCAGTCGTCGTACCTCGGCCGGTGGACGAGACAGATCTCCACGCCCTCGTCCCCGTGCGGGGAGCGGCGCCACAGGACGCAGCCCGCCGCACGGATCGTGGTGTCCGCGGTGTCGTCCATCAGGCCCTCGCCTTCACCGCGATGGAGCCCGGCCAGATCTCCTGGAACGCGAACCGGGCCGCCTCGACCTCATGGCGCTGATCGGCGTGCAGCACCCCGAGTGCGTACGCGGTGGCCGGGGCGATGCGCGGGGTGCGGGCCGCCGACGCGGCCGCCTCCGCCGCCTCGGCGGCGTCGCGGTGGCGGTCCAGCAGACGGCCCGCGCGGTTGAGGACGGGGACCGAGGCGTTCGGGCGCAGGGTCTCCAGCACCTCCAGGGCGTACCGGTGCAGCCGCAGCAGCCGCCGGACCTGGTGCCAGGGCGCGTCCTGGGACTCCTCCGCCGGAGCGGCGGCCAGCCCGTGGACGAGGGCGTCCGCGTTGTACGGATGCCCCGCCCGGCTCAGTGGCAGTGTGGTCACGGCCTCCAGCAGCCGCCGTTCCGCCATCTCGGCCGACGGGAACAGCACTTCGGTGGCCGGGGCGGTGGCGACCGGACCGAGCGGCAGTTCGGAGGCGAGTACGGCGACGGCGTCGGCGACCGCGTGGAAGCGGGACGAGCCGAGCGCCTGGAGCGCGGCCGAGTGCGCCCGGGTCCGTGCCAGGGTCAGCTGCCGCTCCAGCAGGGCTCCGGCCCGCGCGGCGCCGACCGTCACCGTGCCGACCGCCATGGCCGCGCCCTGGCCGGGGGCCCCGGCCGGTCCGGCCCCCTGCCGTCCGGCGCGCGGTGCGGGCGCGAGCGGTGTCCCCGACAGCCGGGACAGGGCGTCCAGCAGCCGGTTCAGCTGTGAGGTGCAGGCGTGTTCCCGGGCCAGCGTGGCGGAGAGCCAGGCCAGCTCCGCCCGCAGTCCGTCCGCCCATACGGGGTCGAGCAGCGGGCGGAAGGTGTGCAGGGTGCCGCTGATGCGCCGGGACGCCATCCGCAGACAGCGGGCGGCCTCCGCCACGGCGGCCGTGTCCGCCCCGCTCTCGTCGTGCAGCCGCAGACTGCGCAGAAAATCGCCGGCCCGCGCGTGGAGGTACGCGGCGAGCGTGTCGCCCGCGGGTCCCGTCACGGAGTCCCGTACGGGAGCGGGGGCCGGACCGTCGGTTCCGGGCGGGACCGATGGCGCCCCGGGCTGGACCCCCGGCCCCTCGACCGGGACCATCGGCCCGCCGGCCGGCGGTTCGGGAACCGCCGATACCGCCGATACGGCCGATGTCACCGGGACCCCCGACGCCCCTGAGCCCGCCGGGGCGTCCGGCCCCTGACGAGGGGCCCGGGGGAGCCCGGGGGCACGGGACGACAGTTCAGGGCTGTGCACGCCTGCGCCTCCGGGCGTCAATGAGCATCTCCTGGACATTCCGCAGCGGCTGCCCGTCCGCGTCCGTCGAGTGCCGGATCCAGGCGCCGTCCGGGCCCAGATGCCAGGACGAGATGGTGTCGGACATACCCGTCTCCAGGAGCCGGGTGAGCGCCGCGCGGTGGGCGGGGTCGGTGACCCGTACCAGCGCTTCGATACGGCGGTCCAGATTGCGGTGCATCATATCGGCGCTGCCGAACCACACCTCGGGCTCACCGCCGTTGCCGAAGGCGAAGATGCGCGAGTGCTCCAGGAAGCGCCCGAGGACCGAGCGCACCCGGATGTTCTCCGAGAGACCGGGCACCCCGGGCCGGATCGCGCAGATCCCGCGTACCCAGATGTCCACCGGCACACCGGCCATCGCCGCCCGGTAGCAGGCGTCGATGATCGCTTCATCGACCATCGAGTTGACCTTGATACGGACATACGCGGGCCGCCCGGCACGGTGGTGCGCGGCCTCCTTGTTTATCCGTGAGATCAGACCGTCGCGCAGCGACTTGGGCGCGACGAGGAGCCGGCGGTAGGTCTCGCGCCGCGAGTAGCCGGACAGCCGGTTGAACAGGTCGGACAGATCCGCCCCGACCTGCGGGTCGGCGGTCAGCAGCCCCAGGTCCTCGTAGAGCCGCGCGGTCTTGGGGTGGTAGTTGCCGGTGCCGACGTGGGAGTAGCGGCGCAGGATCTCGCCCTCCTGGCGCACCACCAGCGACAGCTTGCAGTGCGTCTTCAGGCCGACGAGCCCGTAGACGACATGGCAGCCCGCCTCCTCCAGCTTGCGCGCCCACTTGATGTTGGCCTGCTCGTCGAACCGGGCCTTGATCTCGACGAGGACGAGCACCTGCTTGCCGGACTCGGCCGCGTCGATCAGCGCGTCGACTATCGGCGAGTCGCCGGAGGTGCGGTACAGCGTCTGCTTGATCGCGAGGACGTCCGGGTCGCCCGCGGCCTGCTCCAGGAACGCCTGCACGGAGGTGGAGAAGCTGTCGTACGGGTGGTGCAGCAGGACGTCGCGCTCGCGCAGCGCCATGAAGATGTCGGGCGCGGACGCCGTCTCGACCTCGGCGAGGTCCCGGTGCGTACCCGCGATGAACTTCTGGTACTTCAGCTCCGGCCGGTCCAGCGACGCTATGCCGAAGAGACCGGTCAGATCGAGCGGGCCGGGCAGCGGATAGACCTCGGCGTCGGAGATCTTCAGCTCGCGCACGAGCAGATCGAGGACGTACGGATCGATCGACTCCTCGACCTCCAGGCGTACGGGAGGCCCGAAGCGCCGCCGCATCAGCTCCTTCTCCAGCGCCTGGAGCAGATTCTCGGCGTCGTCCTCCTCGACCTCCAGGTCCTCGTTCCTGGTGACCCGGAACATATGGTGCGCCAGCACCTCCATGCCCGGGAACAACTCCTCCAGATGGGCCGCTATGACGTCCTCGAGAGGTACGTAACGCTGCGGGGAGGCCTCCAGGAAGCGGGACAGCAGCGGCGGCACCTTGACCCGGGCGAAGTGGCGGTGGCCGCTGACCGGGTTGCGCACCACGACCGCGAGGTTCAGCGAGAGCCCGGAGATATACGGGAAGGGGTGCGCCGGGTCCACCGCCAGCGGAGTCAGCACCGGGAAGATCTGCTGCCGGAACAGGGTGAACAGACGCGCCTGCTCCTTCTCCGTGAGGTCCGGCCAGCGGATGAGGTGGATGCCCTCGTCGGCGAGCGCGGGGGAGACGTCCTGCTGGTAACAGGCGGCGTGCCGGGCCATCAGCTCGCGCGAGCGCGTCCAGATCAGATCCAGGACCTCGCGCGGCTGGAGGCCGGACGCGGACCGGGTGGCGACCCCGGTGGCGATACGGCGTTTGAGTCCCGCGACCCGGACCATGAAGAACTCGTCCAGGTTGGATGCGAAGATCGCGAGGAAGTTAGCCCGTTCGAGTAGCGGGGTGGCGGGATCCTCGGCCAGTTCGAGCACCCGCTCGTTGAACGCGAGCCAGCTGCGCTCCCTGTCCAGGAACCGCCCAGGAGGCAGCTCCGCGCCGGCGCCCTTGTGGTCTTCCTCGTACCCGTCGAGATCCGCGTCGAGATCCGGCTCCAGATCCGACACCGTGGCGGCGACGGTGTGCGGCCGGTGCGCGGCAATGGAACCGACGGACGGCTGGGGGTGCTGGACCGATGCCTCGGCAGGCTGCTGACTCATAAACCCATTCTTCCGCGTCGAAGGGGTCACAGGCGCGTCGGAGAGTCCCGGGAGGAGGTGGATTTTCCCGTTGGTGAAACCTGTCGGAGGTGGCGGGACGGAGTCGGGCACAGCTGGCTGCATGGGGCGAGGGTCGCAAGACAGTCTGAATGGCCGGTAACGACGACATGACATACGGGAACCGGAGCCGGGCCCTCGGGAGCGCGAGCGGCGCGATTCAGGCCCCGGGGGGCGTATGCCCGGGATGTGCGCCGGTGGTTTCCGGACAGGGGAGATTGTCGCGCGGAGTGAGGTCTCGGATTCTCTCCGTGAGCGGCGTTGGGGTGCTGGGTGTTCTGGGGGTGCTGCTGCCCGGCGGCGGTGGGAATCGGTACCCACGGGTTCCGCGCGGATCGGTGGGGCGCCCGGGGGCGGGGCCGCCCGGGGCGGGCGCGCGGACCGGGCCGGGGGTGCGGTGCTCCCGTCGGCGGGGCGGACGGCCCGGCCGGTCCGCTCGGCTGGTCCGCTCGGGTGGCAGGGGAACCCGGCGGGGCGGACGGGCCGGGGCTGCCCGTGGGTCACCGCCGGCCCGGCCACCCCGGGGAGAGGCTGCCCGCGGGGCCGGGCCCGGTGAAGATCAACGGCCCGGGCCGGGCCCGGTGAGGATCAGGTCCGAGGGATCAGGCCGGGGCGGGGATCAGGTCTCGGTGCGGTACATCAGGTCGACCTCGTACGTGGAGAAGCCCAGCCGCTCGTACACGGTCACCGCCGCCGTATTGTCCGCGTCGACGTAGAGCATCGCGGTCGGCAGCCCCTGCGCGGCGAGATGGCGCAGCCCGGTCGCGGTGAGCGCCTTGCCGAGGCCGCCGCCCTGGGCGTCGGGCCGGATGCCGACGACGTACACCTCGCCGAGCTGCTCGGTGGCGTGCACCTTCGTCCAGTGGAAGCCGACGATCCGGCCGTCCCGCTCGGCGAGGAAGAACCCCTTCGGGTCGAACCAGGGCTCGCGCATACGGTCGTCCAGGTCCCGCTGGGTGAGGGAGCCCTGCTCGGGGTGGTGCGCGAAGGCGGCGGCGTTCACCGAGAGCCAGGCGGCGTCGTCCTGGCCGGGGACGAAGGTGCGTACACCCACCCCGGCCGGGTACACCGGCTCCTCGATATCCAGCGGGGTCAGGGGCCGCCGCATCTGGCGCAGTTCGCGGAAGAGGGTGAGGCCGAGCACCTGGGCCAGATGCCGGGCGGCGGACTTGCCGCCGTGCGCCCACATCCGCAGCCGCTTGCCGGAGGCGGCGAGCAGCGCGTTCCCGAGCGCCCGGCCGTGTCCGCGGCCCCGGTGGGCGGGGTGGACGACCAGCTCGGCGGCCGGGGCCTCCACCGGATCGGTGTCCTCCAGCTGTGCGTACCCGACCAGTTCACCGGCGACGGTGAGCAGGAAGTGCCGTACGCCCTCCCGCTTCCCGCCCCGGAGCTGGAGCCTGCCCTGCTCGGAGACGGCCTGGGTTCCGTCCGCGGCGGCGGCCCCGGCGAGCATGGCGAGCACGTCCTCGGCCCGCTCGGGAGTCAGTTCGTCGAGGCTCTCGATCTGCCGGCCCGGCTCCGGAATCACTGCGTCAGTCGTCATGACACGAGCCTACGGCGGTGGCCCGGCGGCCCGGCGGATCGGGGCGCCCGGGTCAGCGCGGCGCGACGAACGGGCTTCAGCGCGGCGGGGTGCCGGGGTCGGCTCGGCGCAACGACCGGGATTCGGCTCGGTGGGGTGCCCGGCTTCAGCTCGGCGGGGGTGCCCGGGTCGGTTCGGCGTAACAGCCCGGATCGAGCTCGGCGGGACGACCCGGCTCAGCGCGGCCGGCAGCCCCGGCTTCAGCTCGGCGGGACGACCCGGCTGACGACGGTGTCCACCAGTGCGTCCAGCTCCCGGTCCGAGAGCATCGCGGGCAGGGTGAAGTGCTCCAGCAGCAGTCCGGTCATCGCCAGATAGAGAACGGTCACGGTGTCCTCGTCGCCGGGCAGCCCCGAGTCCAGATGGAAGCGGACGCTCTCGTCGAACGAGGCGCGGACGGCTCGGTTCAGCTCGGCCTGGAGGGCGGGGCGGCGGGTGGCCTCCAGCCGGAGCTCCAGCAGGGCGAGATAGCCGGTGCGCTCGACGGTCATCCGGCGTACCAGCCACCGCATCAGCTCCTGGACCAGCTCCCGGCTGGGCGCCGCGCGCATGGCCTCGTCGACCTGGAACGGGTCGGGGGTCATCCGTACATGGATACGGCTGCCCGCCTGGGTGAACAGATCGTCCCTGCTCGTGAAGTAGTTGGACGCGGTGCCGACCGGGACGCCCGCCTGGGCGTCGACCGCGCGGAAGGTGAGCCCGCGGGCTCCCTCGCGGGCGAGCACCTCGATGGCGGCGTCGACGAGGGCGGTTCGGCGTTCCGGGTTCCTGGCCATGTGCTGCTGCCTCCTGGTGTGCGGGCTCGGGGTTCGGGCTCGTGGATCTCTCGTCGGTCGTGTGAGGGCTCTCGCGGGCTCGCGCACAACACCTCCCGCGCCTTTCGCCTTGCATCAACCACTACATGTGAAGCACTATAGATGAAGTTGTTAACCGCTCGAGGGAATGGGGATCGCCTTGCGCAAGCTCACCTACTTCATCGCCTGCTCGATCGACGGCTTCATCGGGGACCCGCAGGGCGATGCCACCTCGATGTACAAGTACGTGGACGAGGAGTTCCTCGCCTACTGCAGGGAGGAGTATCCGGAGACGATCTCGACCCCGGCCCGCCGGACCCTCGACTTCGAGGGGCTGGAGAACCTCGCCTTCGACACGGTGGTGCAGGGCCGGGGCACCTATCAGATCGCGCTCGACCTCGGGGTCACCAGCCCGTACGGGCATCTGCGCGAGTACGTCGCCTCGCGCACGCTCACCGAGTCGCCCGATCCGCATGTGCGGCTGATCTCCGGTGATCTTCCCGCCCGTGTGCGGGAGCTGAAGGCGGAGGACGGCGGCCTGGGTATCTGGCTCTGCGGCGGATCCCGGCTCGCGGGCCAGCTGATCGACGAGATCGACGAGTTGGTCATCAAGACGTATCCGGTGGTCTACGGCTCCGGTATGCCGATGTTCGCCTCCGGGTTCGCGGTCGACGAGTTCGCGCTGGAATCGGTACGGGCGCTGAAGAGCGGTGTCGTGATCAGGAAGTACAGCCGTGTCCGCTGACCCCGTGGGGCCCGGCGGCACTCGCCTCCGGTTTCGTATCCGGTTTCGAGGCGGGGGTCCCGGCGGGGTTCGCGGCGGCGGGGACGGGCTCAGCTCTCCGACCCCGGGCGCAGAGGCGGGTCTTCGGTGAGGCCGGTGGGCCCGGCGAGTCCGGCGAGCAGTTTGCCGGAGATGCGGCCCAGCTCGGCCAGTTCGGGCTCGTCGAGGTGGGTGCCGAGGGTTTCCCGGAGGACGCGGAGGTAGACGGCCCGTGCGCGGGTCATCGCCCGCCGGCCGTCGTAGGTGAGGACCGCGTACACCTCGCGCCGGTTGCTCGACGGGCGGTCCCGCTCGATCCACCCCCGTGAGACGAGCCGGTCGACGATCCGGGTCAGGCCCCCGGGTGTCACGCCAAGCCGGTCGGCCAGCTCCTGCATCCGCAGCCCGCGTTCGGGCGCGGCGGCCACCCAGGCGAGGAGGTCGTGTTCGAGGAGGGAGCACGAGGCCTCCTCGGAGAGGCGGCCGTTGAGCGCCCGGCGCACGGTCTCATCGGCGAGAACGAGATTCCGCCAGGTCAGGATCACGGCTCCGTCGGCTTCCACGGCGTGACAGTAGCACGCTCTTGTTGGGCCAATATTTGTAGCTACAATTATTGCCGGAGCGAGCAATCTGACGCCGTCCCCTGCCCGGGGGCGGCCCGAGGAGGCACAGGGTCATGAGCATCCGGACCACCCCGACCGGGACACGAGGTGCCCGTACGCCGTCACTGCCGCGGTGGCTGTCGCGGTTCGTGCAGCGGCGGATGAGCGGTCACCACCGTCGCAAGGGCGACACCTTCATGGGTATGGACGTGCTGTACCTGACCACGACCGGGGCGAAGTCAGGGAAGCGGCGCGAGACGCCCGTCGCCCGCTTTCCGGACGGTGAGGGGGCCTGGCTGGTCGTCGCCTCGCTGGCGGGCGCGGCCCGCCACCCCGGCTGGTACCACAACATCGCCGCCCATCCGGACCGGGTCCGGGTCGAGATCGGTGGCCGGCGGTTCCCGGCCGTGCCCGAGCAGTTGGAGGGCGGGCGCCGGGAGGAGGCATGGCGGCGCATCGTCGCCGCCCAGCCCCGGTACGCGGAGTACCAGGAGAAGACGGACCGCGTCCTGCCCGTCATCCGGCTGACCGCCGTGGAGTGATCGGCGCGGGCGGTCGGGGCGGGGGCGGGACGGCCGGCTTCCGGCGTTCCGGCCCCTGCCCGGACGGTGTCGTGGAGGGCGCGGTGGACGGGCCGTGGAGGGCGCGGTGGAGGGGCCGTGGAGGGGCGGTGCAACAGTGGTACGGCTGTCGCATCCCGAAGGGTGGACCCGTGGCAGAGTGGGGCGCACACTCGTATCCACGGGAAGGGGAGGGCGTCATGCCGCCGAGGAGCTATCCGACCGCCCGGCAGAAGCGGTTGGGGGTCGAGCTGCGGAAGCTGCGCGAGCGGGCGGGCATGACGGGCAGTACCGCGGCGGCCTTCCTGGGTGGCGAGCGGGCGCAGATGAGTCATATCGAGTCGGGCCGGTACGGCGTCAGCGCCGAACGCGTCCGCCGTCTCGCGTCCCACTACTCCGCAACGGACAGGCATCTCGTCGACGCCCTGGCGGCCATGGCCGAGGAGCGCACCAAGGGCTGGTGGGAGGAGTACCGGGGCGTCCTTCCGCCCGGCTTCCTGGACCTCGCGGAACTCGAACACCATGCGACCTACATGCGTCGAATCCATATGCTGCACATTCCCGGCCTCTTCCAGACGAAGGAATACGCCCGGGAGCTGATTCTCGGCGGTGTGCTGGACCTCCCGGCCGCGGAGCTGAATCCGCGGGTGGAGCACCGTATGGCCCGGCGGGGCATCTTCGACCGGCCGCGGCCCCCGGAGTTCGAGGCCCTGGTCCACGAGGCCGCGTTGCGGATGCGGTACTGCGCCACCGACACCATGCGCGAGCAGCTCGAATTCCTTCACGAGGTGTCGAGATGGCCGAGTGTGACCGTACGGGTCATCCCCTTCGACGCGCAGATCACGGGCTCGGTGCAGTCGATGCTGTACGCGGGAGCCGTCATCCCTCCGCTGGACACCGTTCAGATAGACAGCGCATTCGACGGTGGATTTCTGGACGCGGAGGCGCAGTTGGTGTGGTATCGATCCTTGCTCGACTCGGTCAGAGAGATCACGCTCACCCCGGACGAGTCACGTAAAACCATCCGACGCATCGCAAGGGAAATGTGAGTCAAGGCGCATGACCGACCGAATAGTTTGGCAGAAGTCCTCGTTCTCGGGGCCGGACAACAACCCGGACTGTGTGGAACTGGCCAGTGTGGACGGCCTGATCAAAATGCGTGAGAGCGACGATCCGGACCGGATCATCACCACCTCCGTCGACAAGCTCCGTGCCTTCCTCCTCGGCGTCAAGGCGGGGGAGTTCGACCACCTGGTCTGATGCGCGGGTCCCGGCGCCCCTCGCCCCCGGCCGAGGGGCGTCCGGCATATGCCGGTGCAACAGTGCGCCGTCCCACTGTTGCGCCACTGCATGCTGTAGCGCTACCGTCGCTGTGCGTCGCCGCTGCGGGTCTGCTCCGGCAGGAGCAGACCCGGCCGCGGTGTGGCTCCCCTGCTCAGCGCCTGCGAGGGGATTCGCGGTTCCTCTTCCCGCACCGCCGGTCGGAGCGGGGCAGGGGCACCTCATGCCGATGCTTCAGGAGGCGAGACATGCACATGCCGCCCCTCACGACATCCCCGCAGGGGACAGCGCCCCCCTCGACATCCCCGTCCCCGCAAGGGGCGGTGCCCCTCTCGACAGCCCCGCAAGGGGCGGTGCGGCCGGCCCGGCCGGTGCCCGCCCCGCTCATCAGGCCCGGTTTCTGGTTCGAGTCACTGCTCTGCGCCCCGTATCCCGACGGCGACAGCGACAGCGGCAGCAATGGTGACGGCGGCGGCGATGCCGGCGGTGACGCCGAGAGCGGCGCGAGCGGCCGGGAACGCACCCCGCAGCCTCAGGAGTTGCGGGCTCCCGCCACTCCCCGGGAGGCCATCCGTATGATCCGGGAGTCCGTGCGCGCCACCGCCTCCCGGATGGGACCGCGCCAGCGCCGCGCGATGCTGGACGCGCTCGACGACCGGGACGACGGGACGGGCGACCCGCGCCCGGGGGACATCAGGGCGCTCGCCTCCCTGCACCGGGGGCAGCCGGTCGCGTTCGCGTACACCGCCTTCAACGGCGACCACTTCGAATGGGCCGTACGCCCCGTCACCTTCCTCGTCCTGACCCGGCGGGACGACGCCGCGTGAGCCATGTCACATGGCACCCGGGGTCCCCGAGTGGAACCGGACGAGATCCTTCTCCTCTTCGCCTCCGAGATGGTCCGGATAGTCATCCGAGGTACGGCGCTCTCTGGTAGGAACGAGAGATGACCGCACAGGACGAGGAATCCCCTCTAGGCGATGAGGAGTTCGAGTGCAGCATCGAACTCGGACCCGGTTGGGTCGACATGACGCTGCGTACGGGGACGACGGCCGAAGCGGAGGCGCTGGCCGGGGAGATCGTGGGTCTGCGTGGTGCGCGGGCCATGACGATCAACAAAGGGGCGTTCTTCGCGGATCTGGTCGAGCGTGGGGTCCGTCTCAATGAGGGCGGGCCCATCATGGCGGCCGTGTGCTACGCCGAGAGCGGCGAGGCCCTGGCCGACTTCGTGATCGACTCGTACCGGGAGAACGGCCCGACGCGACCGCGCCGAGCGGACGTCCACACGCTCCTGCTGAACTGGGCCGGCGTCGGGACCACCGGGGAGAACGATGTCACCTATCCGGACCTCCCCTCGGGTCCCGCGGTACGCGTGCGGTCCACGGTGCGGACCAAACAGATGCTGGGGCTCTGGCATCAGGACACCGGGACCGTCCGGTATGCCGTGGCCCCGCCCGGCCTGCGGAGTCTGATCATCACCACCGCCAACTGGCAGAACATGGAACGGGCCGACGAGATCGCCTGGCTGGTGGACGAGTTGATGCTCGGCCTCCAGGTCGCCATCCTCGAAGCCGACGGTGACAAGGCGCCGGCGGCGTAACGGTCTCGGCGGCGGCGGAACGTTTCCTGAGCCGTAACGGTCCCGCCGCCCGGCGGTGCCACCGGCCCGGCGGGTCGCGGAGAGCGGGCGGCGGACGGCGACACGGCAGACGGATGGCACGGCAGTCGGCGACACGGCAAGCGGGCGACACGGCAGCCGGGCGACACGGCAGCCGGGCGACGGAGAAGGCGGGGCCGGTGCGGCGGCCCCCCGCGACCGGTCGCCCGCCCGGGCCCGTCGCCTCCCGCCTCCGCCTCAGACCGCCGTGCCCCGCATACGGCGGAGAGCCAGCGCCAGCGCCCCGCAGACAGCGCCCCAGAGGGCGTTGACCAGACACAGCGGGACGATCGCGTACGGCCGTGCCAGCGGCCCCTCCAGCCGGCCCAGCAGGATGGGGGACAGGACGGCGCTCAGAACCGTCACGGCCAGGGCGTAGGCGAGCCCCGTGACCACCAGCGTCAGCAGCGGATCGCGGTCACGGCGCAGCCCGACCGTGAGGATCCAGATCAGCGAGATGGCCGCCGTGAGGATCAGCGGGGTCGCCGGCCGGCCGCCGAGGACATCGCCGAGCCCGGCGGTCGACATCAGCGGGCGGACGAGCGCGACGGCCGTCAGCACGGCCACCAGGGGAAGGTTGAGGGCGCGCAGCCGCTGTGTGAGGGGGAGATCGGTCCGCGATGCGTTCATGGTGCCCAGCGTCGGGGCCCGGAGCGGTGCATGGCATCGGGCCCCGGCTGACATCGTGCCTACCCCCGTGGTTGTCGGTCCCGGGGCCTGTGTACCCCCGTGGTTGTCGAACGGGCCTGCCCGGTTCCGCCGTACGGACGGAGGCGCGCGCTCCTTCGCCGTCCTAGGCTGACCACATGTTTGCTTCAGCGCGGTCCCGTCTGCGGCTCGGGCTGCCGCACGGGCGCGCGGCGGACGCGGCCGTCGCCGCGGCTGTCCTGGTGCTGGTGGCGGTCGGCAGCCTCCAGCCGCTGATCGGCGCACGGGAGGAACCGTGGCCCGCCACCGTCATCGGCTGGACGCTGATCGTCCTCGTCTGCGGGTCGCTGTACTTCCGCCGGAGCCACCCGGTGGCCGTCGCCGCGTTCACGATCGCGGGCGGGGCCGCGTACTACCTCACCAGCACCTATGACGGGCCGCTGCTGGTCACCGTCATCGTGGCGCTGTACGCCGTCGCCGCCGAGGGGCGGCTCCAGGCGGCCGTCGCCCTGGCCTCCCTGACGCTCATCGCCACCGGCGTCGGCACGTTCTCCGGGAACGACGACGTCAACAGCGTCGCCCTGTTCATGCTGACCGGCTGGATCGTGGGCGTCATCGCGCTCGGCCGGCTGCGGCACACCCGTCTCGTCCACGCCCGGGAGGTGGAGCAGCGCGCGGTGAGCGAGGAGCGGCTGCGGATCGCCCGTGAACTGCACGATGTCATCGGGCACCACATCTCCCTGGTGAACGTCCAGTCCTCCGCCGCCCTGCGCCGTCTGCGCAAGGACTCCGTCGCCGGGGCCGCGCAGGCCGAGGAGGCCCTCGCCGCGATCAAGGACTCCAGCCGGGAGGCCCTGCGGGATCTCCGCGCGACCCTGGGGATCCTGCGGGCGTCCGGCGAGGCGGCGCCGACCGCCCCCGCGCCCGGACTCGACCGGGTCGGCGAACTGGTCGAGTCGGCCCGGCTCGCCGGACTCGACGTCCGGACGCGGTTCGGCGGGGAGCGGCGGCCCCTGCCGACCGAGGTCGACCTGGCCGCGTACCGCATCCTCCAGGAGTCCCTGACCAATGTGACCCGGCACTCCCGAGCCACGGCGGCGACCATCGAGGTCGGCTACGGACCCCGGGAGCTGACCGTCGAGATCACCGACAACGGCCAGGGCACCGCCCCCCACGGCACCGGCTCCTCCGGCAGCGGTATCACCGGAATGCGGGAGCGCGCCCGCGCCCTCGGCGGGGAACTGACCGCGGGGCCCCTGCCGGAGGGCTTCGGGGTACGGGCCCGGCTGCCGTACGCGTCCCACAGGAACGGAGCGTCACCACTGCCATGATCAAGGTTCTGCTGGCCGACGACCAGCGTCTCGTACGGGCCGGGTTCCGGTCGATCCTGGAGGACGAGGACGACTTCGAGGTCGTGGGGGAGGCGGGCGACGGCGCCGAGGCCGTGGCCAAGTGCCGTGAACTGCGCCCCGATGTGATCCTCCTCGACATCCGGATGCCCGGTGTCGACGGGCTGGAGGCGGCCCGCCGTATCGGCGCGGACCCGCGGCTCGACGACGTCAAGGTCGTCATCCTCACCACCTTCGACCTCGACGACTATGTGTACGGAGCGCTGCGCGCCGGGGCGAGCGGCTTCCTCGTCAAGGACACCGAGCCCGAGGAACTCGTCCACGCGGTACGGGTGGCCGCGCGCGGCGACGCCCTGATCAGCCCCGGGATCACCCGCCGGCTGATCTCCGAGTTCGCCGGACGCGTCAAGGCGCCCTCCCCGAGCCCCCGGCTGAACGCGCTCACCGGGCGGGAGCGCGAGGTGATGCACCTGGTCGCGGCGGGCCTCACGAACGACGAGATCGCCGAGCGGCTGGTGCTGAGCCCCTCGACCGCGAAGACCCATGTCAGCCGCATCATGACCAAGCTCGACACCCGCGACCGCGCCCAACTGGTCATCCTGGCCTATGAGTCGGGCATGGTCCGCCCGGGGTGGCTGGGCGGCGGCTGACGCGGTCGCCGCCGGTTGGGCGGCCCGGGCCGGGGTCGCCGGTCGCTGCCGGCTGCCCACCGGTCGGCGGTCGCTGCCCGTCGAGAGGGCCCGCGGCCGGTGTGCGTTTCCAGCCCGTCCGGCGTTTTCCTGAGGACGGACCTGGGCCCGGTGTGGGGGTACTTGGGGTGTGGTTGTGGCTGGTGTGCGTTTTCAGCCTGTCCGGCGTTTGAGGACGGACCTGGGCCCGGGGCCTGGACCGGGTGCGCCGACAGGTCGGTCGCGCCTCGCGGGCGAGTGATCCGGCCGGTACGCGGCGGGCAGCGGATCCGGCCGGACGCGGCGAGCGAGGAGGCGGCCACGGACCTTCCGCGCCGGGGCGGCCACGCCCCTACCGTACCGGTGGCGCCGTCACGCCACACCCTTCGCTCCGGACGCCCCGGAGCCCGGCCGCAACCGTGGGTGTACGGACGCCACCGGCACCCGCAACCGCCGTCGTACGCCCACTGTCCCCTCCGGGCCGACGCCCCCGCCCGTACCGTGATCCGAGCCTGGACGCATGAGCACACACGCACATCTGCCGCCGGGCAAGGCGGGCGCAGCGGTTGTCGGGACACTCGCCGGGGGAGCCGCAGGATTCCTCCTGGCCGAGCTGGTGGCCGTGTTCTTCACCTCCGTACTGGGGCGGACGCTGGACGAGGACGACCCCGTCCTGCTGGTCTCGTTCTTCTTCGGCGTACCCGTGGTGTGCGCCGTCGTCGGCGCGGTCGTCGCCGTACGGCGCGCGGGGCGGGGGCGGTCATGACACCGGGGAACGGTACGACGGCGCCCGCCGCCCACCGCGCCGGGGTGTTCGCGCGGCTCGCCTCCTGGGCGCAGCGGCGCCGATGGGGAGCGCTGCTCCTGTGGCTCCTGGTCGTCGCGGCGATCACCGCCGCCTCCCAGGCCGTGGGCAGCAGATACCAGAACGACTTCTCGCTGCCCGGCACGGACTCGCAGACGGCCACCGATCTGCTGCGGAAACACGGCTCCGCGCAGGCGGGCGACAGTGTGCAGATCGTCTTCAAGGACGGCGACGGGCTGAGCGCACGGCGTGACGGCATCGAGAAGATGCTCGGCACGGTCCGCGGGCTCCCCGGGGTCGCGGACGTCCGCAGCCCGTACCAGGACAGGTCCGCCGTCTCGCGGGACGGCACCGTCGGCTACGCCACCGTCACCCTCGACGGCAAGGCCGAGGAGGTGCCGAAGTCGGAGGTCACCGCGATCATCGACACCGCCCGGGAGGCGGCGGGGGACGGGCTGGAGGTCCAGCTCGGCGGGGACGCGGTCCGGGGCGCCCAGGAGGAGTCGGGCGGCGGGGCGGAGGGCGCCGGAATCCTCGCGGCCCTCGTCATCCTGGTGCTGCTGTTCGGTTCGCTGCTGGCGGCGGCCGTGCCGCTGGTGACCGCGCTGTTCGCGGTGGGCAGCGCGATCGGTCTGATCGCGCTGGCCTCCCGGGTGTTCACGGTCGCAGACTTCACCCCGCCGATCATGATGCTCGTCGGGCTCGGCGTCGGCGTGGACTACGCGCTGCTCATCTTCTACCGGTACCGACACGAACTGATCCGGGCCGCCGAACGCGATCCCGGCCCGTCCCGTACCGAAGGTGAGGAACGTACCGGCCGTACGGGCGGAGCCGGAGTGGCAGCCGACCGGGAAGCGGCCGTCCGCAGGGCCCTGGACGCCGCCGGGCGGACCGTCTTCTTCGCCGGCTGCACCGTGATCATCGCGCTGCTGGGGCTGGTGGCCCTCGGCCTCGGGTCGCTCCAGGGCGTCGCGCTGGCCGTGGCGCTGACCGTCCTGGTCACCATGGCCGCGTCCCTGACGCTGCTGCCCGCGCTGCTGGCGGTGTTCGGCGCTCGCATCCAGCGCCATGTGCTCAAGAGCGCGGCCAGGGCGAGGGCGAAGGGCAAGCGGGAGGGCAATCGCTGGCGTGCGCTGGCCGGTGCCGTCCAGCGAAACCCGCTGCCCGCGCTCCTCGCCTCCGTGGTGGCGCTGCTGGCGCTCTCCGCGCCCGCGCTGGGGCTGCGCCTCGGCTTCGCCGACGCGGGCAACGACGGCGCCGACACCACCAGCCGCCAGGCGTACGACCTGCTCGCCGAGGGCTTCGGGCCCGGCTTCAACGGCCCGCTCGTCGTCGTCAGCCGGGGCGACGGGGACGCCGCCGAGCGGCTGCGGTCCACCCTGGGCCGTACGGACGGGATCGCCGCCACCACTCCGCCGCTGCCCACCGAGGACGGCGCCGTCTCCACGGTCATCGTCTTCCCCACGAGCGCGCCCCAGGACGAGGGCACGGCCGATCTGGTCCACACCCTGCGCGACGACGTACTGCCGCCGCTGGAGCGGGAGACGGGCGCGGAGTACCTGGTCGGCGGGGCGACCGCCGCGACCCAGGACTTCGCCGACGCGGTGTCGTCCCGGATGCCGCTGTTCGTGGCGATCGTGGTGGGGCTGTCGACACTGCTGCTGATGGCGGTGTTCCGTTCGCTGCTGATCCCGCTGAAGGCCGCGCTGCTCAATCTGCTGTCCGTGTCCGCCGCGCTGGGCACGATCACACTCGTCTTCCAGCACGGCTGGTTCGGTGTGGAGCCCGGTCCCATCGAGGCGTTCATCCCCGTGATGATCTTCGCGATCGTCTTCGGGCTCTCCATGGACTACGAGGTGTTCCTGGTCTCCCGTATCCACGAGGAGTGGGAGCGCACCCGGGACCACTCCGGGGCCGTACGCGAGGGGCTGGCCGCCACCGGCAAGGTGATCACGGCGGCCGCGGCCATCATGATCGTGGTGTTCGCGGCCTTCATCCTCAGCCCGGGCCGGATGCTCCAGCAGTTCGGCCTCGGCCTCGCGGCGGCGATCCTGCTGGACGCGGTCGTGATCCGCTGCCTCGTCGTCCCGGCGGTGATGGAGCTGTTCGGCCGGCGGGCCTGGTGGCTGCCGGGGCCGCTGGCCCGTCTCCTTCCGAAGGTCTCCATCGAACGGCCCGGCGGCAGCTGACGTTTCTGTGGCCCGGTGGCTCCCCCGGATTCCGCCCGGGGGAGAACCCATCGGGCCGCCTGAGCGTCTGCCGACGGCCGACCGTGCCCGATCCCTCGTTCCTCAGGATTCGGCAGGTCCGTCCGCGCCGCCCGGTGCGGCCCGCGGCGGCGCCCGGTGTTCGGCGAGGAGCGGGAACAGCCGGGTGACCGCGGCCACGGCCACGGCGTCCGGCGGGCGGGTGGCGGGATGGTCCTCCCGGTCTCGGTAGGCGGCGAACAGCCGGCGGATCGAGGTGGCGAGTTCGGCCGTCTCGGACGGGGTGAGGTGGAGTACGGCGCTGAAGGATTCGTCCTGTCGCCACTCCGCCGGCGCCTGGTCCCGGTGGGTCAGCCAGTGCTGGTAGCTCTCGTTCTCCAGTCCCCGGGTGAGGGCGGTGAACTCCTCCGGCTCCTGAGTGCCGGCGGGGTCGGGCGTGCCCCATCGCAGCCGCCAGGGCCGGGCCCGGCCGCCTCGGTGGGGTGCTTCCTCGATGAGGCCGTACCGGGCGAGCTGGCGCAGATGGAAGGAGCACAGTCCGGAACTGTGCCCGAGGCGGGCGGCGGCCTCGGTGGAGGTGAGGGTGCCGACCTCGGCGAGCAGGTCGAGCAGGGCGACCCGCACGGGGTGGTCGGGCAGGAGCCGGCGGGCCCGGTCCTGAAGGGCCTCCGCGGCTTCGGCTCGACGGTGTCCATCACTCATTTTGCAAAGTCTGCTACTTTGCAAAGTCCTTGGCAAGCCGCCGGTCCTCCGTCATCCGTGGGTCCGACGGCTGAGGTGTTGGTCGGTCGAAGGGGTTGATGGTTCATGGCTGTTGGATCCGGTGACACGGTGCGGGACCGCCGGGTACGTGTGCAGGGCAGGCCCGTCGAGTCCTATCCACGGCTCGCGCCGGAGGTGGAACGTGGTGCGGTCCGCCGGATCACCGTGGTCGGGGAGGAGATCCTGAGCCGCCGGTGCCGTGAGGTGACCGAGTTCGGCACGGCGGAGCTGGCGGGGCTGATCGACGACATGTTCGCCACCAACCAGGTGGCGGCGGGTGCCGGGCTCGCCGCCAACCAGGTCGATGTGGACCTCCAGTTGTTCGTGTGGGACATCACCGACGAGTGGGGTGTCCGTCATGTCGGGCACATCGCCAACCCGGTTCTGGAGGAGGTGTCCGCCGACGGCCGCCGCCTGGTGGAGGAACCCGAGGGGTGTCTGTCCGTTCCCGGCCCCTACCGCGTGGTGCCCCGTCTCGACCGCGCGGTCGTCAGGGGCAGCGACAAGGACGGCAATCCTCTGGTGGTCGAAGGCCGGGGGTACTTCGCCCGGTGCCTCCAGCACGAAACCGACCATCTGCACGGGCGTCTGTATCTGGACCGGCTGGCACAGAGGGAACGTAAAGCTGCTCTCCGGGAGATGCGGGACTCCCAGGACGAGGTGTTCGCGCGGAGGGCCGCCGCGGCGAAGCGGCTCGGGAAGTGACCGGTGTGTCTCCGGGCCGGCCCGGGAAGTGACCGGTGTGTCTCCGGGCCGGCCCGGGAAGTGACCGGTGTGTCTCCGGGCCGGCCCGGGAAGTGACCGGTGTGCCTTCGGGCCGGCCCGGGAAGTGACCGGTGTGCTTCCCGTGCCGCGCCGCGGGCCCAGGCCCACCCGCCGCGACGGTTCGCCCCCTCCCGCCCTTCCCGTCCCTCCGGTGGCCGGAAGAAAAGGGTGTAGGTAACCAGCTCTTCATCTCTCCCCCCTGTCGCGCTACGCGCGTTGACCCTAGGCTGCCGCTCGCAGCGCTCCACCACCCGTCGAGCCAGCAAGCCGGGCAACCCGGCCGGGCCATCAAGCCGAGCCACCTAGGGGAGACATGTCAGCCAGCCCGCACAGGACCAGACCCCCCGGACACCGCACGAACCGCCTCCGCCGTACCCTCGCCGCGGTCGCCGGACTGGCCACCGCAGGCGCGCTGTTCGCCGCGGTGCCGGCGGGCACGGCGGGCGCCCAGGAGAACCGGGAGCACCGGGAGGGGGACAGGGGCCACGGCCACGGCCGCACCGTCGACGTCCAGTTGCTGTCCTTCAACGACCTGCACGGCAATCTCCAGCCGCCGTCCGGCTCGGGCGGCCGGGTCACCCACACCGACCCCGACGGCACCACCCGGACCATCGACGCGGGCGGTGTCGAGTACCTCGCCACCCATCTGCGCCAGGCCCGCGAGGGCAACCGCTACTCCATCACCGCCGCCGCCGGTGATCTGATCGGCGCCACCCCGATGCTCTCCGGCCTCTTCCACGACGAGCCCACCATCGAGGCGCTGAACCGGCTGAAGCTCGATGTCACCTCCGTCGGCAACCACGAGTTCGACGAGGGCGCGGCCGAGCTGGCCCGTATCCAGAACGGCGGCTGCCACCCCACCGAGGGCTGCTTCGAGCAGGGCAGGAAGTTCAAGGGCGCCGCCTTCCCCTACCTCACCGCCAATGTGACGTACGAGAAGAACGGACGGCCGCTGCTCGACCCCTACTTCATCTGGGAGCGGGACGGCGTCCGGATCGGCTTCATCGGTGTGACCCTGGAGGGCACCCCGGACATCGTCAACGCCGCGGGCATCAAGGGCCTGAAGTTCGGCGACGAGATCGAGGCGATCAACAAGTACACACGGATCCTGGAGCGCAAGGGCGTCAAGTCCATCGTCGCGCTGCTGCACGAGGGCGGGTCACCGGCCTCCTCCTCGTACAACTACGACTGCGACAGCCCGGGCCCCGGCGACGGTATCTCCGGCCCGATCACCGACATCGCCAAGAACGTCAGCCCGCAGGTCGACGCCCTGGTCACCGGCCACACCCACCAGGCGTACGCGTGCACCATCCCCGACCCCGCGGGCAAGCCCCGTACGGTCACCTCGGCGGCCTCCGCCGGACGGCTGTACACGGACACCACCCTGACGTACGACCGCCGTACCAGGGACATCGTCCGCACCTCCGTCGCCGCGGCGAACCATGTCGTCACCCGTGACGTGCCCAAGGCCGCCGATATGACCCGGCTGATCGACCGCTGGAACACCCTGGCCGCGCCGGTCGCCAACCGTCCCGTCGGCCATGTCTCGGCCGACATCGACAACCCCGCCGCCCCGGAGCGCCCGCTGGGCAATCTGATCGCGGACGCCCAGCTCGAAGCCCACACGCCCGCCGACAAGGGCGGTGCGCAGCTCGCGCTGATGAATCCGGGCGGCATCCGGGCGCCGATCGTGCACCAGGCGTCCGGGAGCGAGGGCGACGGGGTGGTGACCTACGGCGAGGCGTTCACCGTCCAGCCCTTCACCAACATGATGAACGTCGTCGACCTCACCGGAGCGCAGCTGATCACCACGCTCCAGCAGCAGGTCAGCGGCCCGAACCAGGCGTCCCCGAAGATCCTTCAGGTCTCCCGGGGCTTCACCTACACCCTCGATACGACCAAGACGGGCGCGGACCGGATCGTGACGGGCTCCATCAGGCTCAACGGTGAGGCGATCGACCCGGCCAAGACCTACCGGGTCGCCCTCAACGAGTTCCTGGCGGGCGGCGGCGACGGATTCTCCGTCCTGCGCGAGCACACCAACAAGCTCGTCGGCGCGTCCGACCTCGATGTCCTGATCGCCTATCTGGGTGCCCACTCCAGCCCGGCGGCTCCGCTCGCGCCGCCCGCGCTGGGCCGCATCACGGTCGTGAGGTAGCCGATCAGCCGATCGGTGGCCGCTCGGCGGCGACGGATGGCCCGGAGCACGTCTCCTCGTGCTCCGGGCCATCGTGCGTACGGACGCCCCGGACGTACGGGCGCCCCGGACGTACGGACGCCGGACGTACGGAGGACGGTGGCCGTACGGACGGTCGTGCGGGCGGCGGGCGGCGGGCCGCGGGTCAACGCCGGGTCCACGTCGGGCAGAAGGACACATGGAACAGGTCGTCGACGTGGCCGTGCCGATCCTCCCAGTGGTACACCGTCCGGCACAGGTGGTAGTTGCAGCCGTCGGTGTAGTACCAGCCGCGCGCGGCGAAGGGCGGGCCGTCCCGGGCGACGGCGAACACGTCGGCGGCCGCCAGCCGCAGGGCCGCCGGGGTGCCGGTGAGGAACAGGGTGTCGGCGTGCAGACGGCGGTCGAGGAGGTCTCGCCCCTCCGGGTCGGGCGGCGGCCGGTAGTCGGCGTCGAGCGCCTCCGCGGGCATGTCGCGTTCCGGCACCCGCGCGGTCTGCGTGCTCCGGGGGACGTGGACGGTGTTGAGACGGGCCCGCAGCCGCTTCCACCGGGAGAGCCGGAACTGTACGGCCCGGTGGGCGATGACGAGGTCGATCGGCCGCTCGCCTTGGTACCCGGTGTCGGGCGGGGTCGGGGTGGCACGCATCGGCAGGTACACCAGCGACCGGGGCGACCGCGCCGCGAGCAGCCACAGGGCCCCGACGCGGCGGCCGTCGGCGCGGTCCACGTACAGGTTGTACAGGTTGTCGGAGTCGTGGTGGAGGAGCGCGCCGTTCCCGAGCGGCGCGGCCGGGCTGATCACCCGGTACGGCTCGCCGTCGACGCGGACGTGCTGGACGGTGACCTTCAGCCCCAGGTCGTCCCGGGTGAGGAGGGCCTTGGACGCCGTCATGGGGTCGTGCGGTGGTGTGGGCGTTCGGGCACGGGGGCTCGTCTCCTGCGTGGTCCGGCGTGTGGTGCGGAGATTGTCCCGAACGGGGGCGGGAAAGCACACCGGTTCACGGAAATCACGGGCGCGGCCGGGATCGGTTCGGACGGCGGGGACGCACCGGGGACGCACCGGGGGCGCGATGGCCGGCCCGGCCCGGCGGGGACTCGTACGCGGCGCTCTGCCCGGCCCGCCTGCCCGCGGCCACTCAAGGCGCGGCCGGGCCGGTTCGGATCCCCGGCCCCCCTCACACCAGCTCCGGCGGCGGCTCCCCCGCTCCCGGCAGCCGGACGACCGCCACCGTCCCCCCGCCCTCCGCGGGCTCCAGCCGGATCTCGCCGCCCGCCTGCTGGACCGTACGCGCCACGATCGACAGCCCCAGCCCGGACCCCGGCAGCGCCCGCGCCGACGGCGAGCGCCAGAACCGCTCGAAGACATGCGGCAGCTCATCGGCCCCGATGCCCGGCCCGTGATCCCGTACGGTCAACTCACCGCCCTTCAGCCGGACCTCCACCGTCCCGCCCGCCGGCGAGAACTTCACCGCGTTGTCCATGACGTTGACCAGCGCCCGTTCCAGCCCGGCCCGCTCCGCCCGTACGTACCAGGGGTCGAGATCCGCCGTGAACACCAGCTCCGGCCCCCGCAGCCGCACCCGCTTCACCGCCGTCTCCGCGATCTCGTGCAGCGGCACCACCGTCAGCGGCCCGCTCTCGGCCGCGTCCGGCCGGGACAGCTCCTGAAGGTCGCCGATCAGCGCGGCCAGCTCCGCCATCTGCGCCTTCACCGACGCCAGCAGCGCCTGACGGTCCCCGGGCGGGAGCGCCCGGCCCGTCTGCTCACTGCGTGCGAGGAGGTCGATATTCGTCCGCAGCGAGGTCAGCGGCGTACGCAGCTCATGCCCCGCGTCCGCGATCAGCCGCGCCTGGCGGTCCCGTGAGGACGCCAGCGCCGCGGTCATCGAGTTGAACGAGCGCGACAGCCTGGCGATCTCGTCGTCGCCGTCGGCGGGAATGCGTACCGCCAGATCCTCCGTCCGTGCCACGTGTTCCACCGCCTCGGTGAGCTGGTCCACCGGACTCAGCCCGGCCCGCGCCACCCACAGCCCGGCCGCTCCGGCGCCCACCACCCCGACGCCCGCGAGCCCGGCCAGCAGCAGGGCGAGCCGGTTCAGCGAGGCGCTGATCTCGTCCAGCGGCCGGGACACGGAGACGGCCACCCGGGTGCCGTTGAAGTTCGAGTACGTGGTGTGCACCCGTACGGCCTGGCCGGTACTGGTGACACTGTCGTGGAGCGCGTACTCCAGCGTGCCGTTCGCGACCCCGATGTCCGACGGCTTGACCCGCACCGGCAGGTCGTACTGGGACACACAGCGGGAACCGTCGCGCAGCACGACCTGGGTGTACGCGAAGGTCGCGGACCCTTCCCGGGACGCCGGGTTCTCGACGCAGTCCAGCAGCGCGGTCCGCACGACCTCCTCCGGCGCGCGGGTGTTCTTCAGCGAGGTGTTCAGCTCGTCGTTGAGCTGCGTCCTGGTCAGCAGCCAGGCGGCGACCGACACGGCGGCGACGGCCGCGGCGACGGCGACGGCCACGAGCAGCGCGAGCCGGGATCTGAGCGGCAGGCTGCGGAACCGGCGCACCAGTCCCGTCACGCCTCACCGCCGCCGGTACGCAGCACGTACCCCACCCCGCGGACCGTGTGCACCAGCCGGGGTTCACCACCGGCCTCGGTCTTGCGCCGCAGATACATCACATACACATCCAGCGAATTGGAGCTGGGCTCGAAGTCGAAGCCCCACACGGACTTGAGGATCTGCTCCCGGGTCAGCACCTGCCGGGGGTGCGCCAGCAGCAGTTCCAGGAGCGTGAACTCGGTACGGGTCAGCTCGACGGGCCTGTCACCGCGGCGGACCTCACGGGTGGCCAGATTCATCCGCAGATCCGCGAACTCCAGCACGTCCTCGTCACTGTCACCGCCCGCGCCGCCGCCCGCCGCGTACGAACTGCGCCGCAGCAGCGCCCGGATCCGGGCGAACAGCTCGTCCAGTTCGAACGGCTTGACCAGATAGTCGTCCGCGCCCGCGTCCAGCCCGGTGACCCGGTCGCCGACGGTGTCACGCGCGGTCAGCATCAGGATCGGCACGGTCGAGCCGGATCCCCGCAGTCGGCGGGCGGCGGTCAGCCCGTCCATCCGGGGCATCTGGATGTCCAGCACGATCAGGTCGGGGCGGTACGCGTCCGCCCGCTCCAGCGCGTCCAGCCCGTCGACGGCGACCTCGGTGCTGTACCCCTCGAACGCCAGACTGCGCTGGAGCGCCTCTCGTACGGCGGGCTCGTCGTCGACGACGAGGATGCGGTCGCCCTCACGCGAATCAGTCATGCCCTCAGCGTCCCACGCACCGTACGGACCGGGGTCGGTACCGGCTCCGGGTCCGAGGTTGGGTTCCGGGCCGGGTCCTGGCCCCGGAGCGGGTCCTGGACCGGGTCCTGGACCGGGTTCGGCGCCGGTCGTCCTAGCCGCCCGAGCGAAGATCACCGAGGACGTCCTTCACCGTGTCGACCGGGATGGCGAACCCCAGCCCGACGCTGCCCGAGGCGGAGCCGTTGGAGGCGCTCGGCGAGTACATCGCGGAGTTGATCCCCACGATCTGCCCGCTCATGTTGATGAGCGCGCCGCCGGAGTTCCCGGGATTGAGGGAGGCGTCCGTCTGGATGGCCTTGTACGTGGTCTTCGAGTCACCCGTGTCCCCGTTGAACTCCCGCCCGCCGAACTCGAACGGCCACTGCCCGTCCGGCTGCCGCCCCTGCCCCGGTCCGGGCTCCCTGGCGACGGTCACATCCCGGTCGAGCGCCGAGACGATCCCGCTGGTCACCGTCCCGGTCAGCCCCTCCGGCGAACCGATCGCGACGACCTCCTCGCCCACCTTCAACTGGTCCGAGTCACCGAGAGCCGCCGCCTTCAGACCGCTCGCGCCCCGGAGCTTGATCAGCGCGAGGTCCTTGTCCGGCTCGGTACCGACCACATCGGCGGTGTACGTCCTCCCGCTGCTGAGCCGTACCTGCACCGTGTCCGCGCCCGACAGCACATGGTTGTTCGTGATGATCTCGCCGTCCCCGGTGATGATCACGCCCGACCCGGTCGACTGCCCCGAGGCCGTCTGCGCCCGGATCTCCACGATGCTCGGCGACACGGCCTCGGCCACCCCGGCGACCGTGCCCGTACTGCTGCGCGCCACATTGGTCCCGGCCACCCCGGTCCCGCCCGTGCCGCCGCCGTCCCCGCTGAACCGGTCCACCAGCACGGACGCCCCGCCGCCGACCGCCGCCGCCACGATCGCCACGGCCACCAGCAGCGCGACGGGCCGCCTGGCCTTCGCCCTGCCCCGCGACCCGGCGGCCTCCGGCACCTGCCATCCGGCGGCGTCCGGCGCCTGTGGCGGAGGAGGAGGCGGCGCAGGCGGATACGCGCCGGTGTCGTAGGTAGGGGAGTGGGGACCGGGTTGCTGCGGGGGCCCCGACTGGTCGCGGTAGTAGTCCGTCATGCCATCGACTGTCCGTCCCCCAGATGAGAGGAGTCTGAGGTGCCACTGAGAAGGGAGGCAGAAGTTTCCCGGGCGGATGCCTGTACGGGTCGGGCGCCTGTCTGTACGGGCCGCCTCCCGTGACCCGGGCGGCCGGCCCGGCGTTCACTTTTGACCGTGGTATCCGCACACAGGCGAGGGGAAGCGGACGAATGAGCGAGCGACGACAGGTGGAACGGACAGAACGGACCGACCAGGCGGCGTTACCGAAGAGGCGCACACAGGAGGACTACCCGACGGCCTGGGTCGTGTACGGCAGGCTGCTCAAGCACTTCCGGGGGAAGCGGGCCATGACCCAGCAGAGCCTGGCGGAGGCGATCGACTACTCGTACGAGCAGGTGGCCTCCATCGAGCAGGGCCGCAGACCCGCGAAGGTGGCCTTCACGAACGCCGTCGAGCGGGTACTGGAAACGGGGGGCGTGCTCAGCGAGCTCCAGGGTGAGGTGGACCGCGCGAAGCTGCCGAAGTTCTTCCAGGACTTCGCGCTGATCGAGACGGAGGCGGTGAGTCGGTTGAGTACGACCCACTGCTGGTGCCGGGGCTGCTCCAGACCGAGGCGTACACCCGAGCACTCTTTTCCTCTCATTGCCCTCCGCTGGATGAGGAGACGATCGAGCTGCACACAGAGGCCCGATTGAACCGCCAGAACCTGCTCACCAGAACGCCGATGGTGCAGCTGTCCTTCGTCATCGACGAAGCGGTTCTCGTCAATCCCATGGGCGGTGAGGAGGTGATGCGAGCGCAGCTCGCGCATCTGATCACGGTGGCGGGTCTGCGTAATGTCGAACTCCAGGTGATGCCCGCAGCGCCGGGCTACCACCCGGGGATCGACGGAGGGTTCGTGCTGCTGGAAACCCTGGAGCACAGGCACCTCGGATACATCGAATCCCAGGAAGTCGGCGTAGTGGTCAGTGGGGCTGCGAAGGTCAGCGCCCTCGGTCTGCGGTATGGCAAGCTGCGGTCGCAGGCCCTCAACGTCGAGGAGTCTGCGCGACTCATCGAGCGTCTGGCGGGAGCAGCATGAGAACGATGCAGGCTACTGAGCTCGGTGGAGAGCTGAAGTGGTACACGAGCAGCTACAGCGGCTCGGGCGGCGGCAACTGCGTTGAAGTCGCCGCGACTCCTGGCATGATCCACATACGCGATTCGAAGAACCGGGAGGGGGCTGTTGTGGCCCTCTCCCCTCGGCCGTGGCTTGCTTTCCTGGCCTACGTCGAGGTGCACCGCACCGACTGACCGGCTTACCGTCTGGCGGGAGGAGCATGAGAACGATGCAGGCCACTGAGCGCGACGGCCAGTTGACGTGGTACACCAGCGGCTACAGCGGTTCGGGCGGTGGCAATTGCGTTCAGGTCGCCCGCGACTCCCGGCGTGATCCACGAGGCGGCCCAGCAGCCTTGGAACTCGAAAATCAACTGAACAAACCAGCGCCTGGCCGCTGACAGAACCGCAGGTCAACAAGTGTCGGCCCCGCGCATGCGGGGGTGTTCCCGCCAAGCTCGGGCAGTCGCCCAGCGCGCAGGCGTCGGCCCCGCGCATGCGGGGGTGTTCCGAGGCGTTGCCGTGGAACGGGCACCCGATGCAGGTCGGCCCCGCGCATGCGGGGGTGTTCCGTAGTCGGCGAGTCCCGGCAGGGAGTCGGGGCCGTCGGCCCCGCGCATGCGGGGGTGTTCCGACACCTGGGTGGAAGGTCGTGCCGTACGAGTCGTCGGCCCCGCGCATGCGGGGGTGTTCCACGCACCGCGCTGCGCCCCGATCCGTACCGCAGGTCGGCCCCGCGCATGCGGGGGTGTTCCGCCGTCGCAGTGATGCGTGAGACCCGCTCCGGGGTCCGCCCCGCGCATGCGGGGTGGTCCGGATCGGGCGGGGCGTGAGTTCGTTCCGGGGCCGGGGGCCGACCGTCGGGGGCGAAACCTAGTCGCAGCCGCACGAGCGGCGGATCACCAGGCCCGAGGGGAACTGCTTGACCCGCTCGCGGCGGGAGCCCGTGACGCGGAGGCCCTCGTCCAGGACGAGGTCGATCGCCGCGCGGGCCATCGCCGGGCGGTCCGAGGAGACGGTCGTCAGGGGCGGGTCCGTCAGATGGGCTTCCTTGACGTCGTCGAAGCCCGCGACCGCCAGCTCCCCGGGCACGCTGATCCGCAGTTCGCGTGCCGCGCGCAGCACACCGATGGCCTGGTCGTCGGTGGAGCAGAACATCGCCGGCGGCCGGTCGGGACCCGACAGCAGTTTGAGCGCCACCTGGTACGCGTCGTACCGGTTGAAGGGCGCCTGGAAGAGGCGCCCCTCCACCTCGCGCCCGGATTCCACCATCGCGCGCCGCCAGCCCTCGACATGGTCGGTGACCGGGTCGCCGACGGCCGGGGTGTCGTCGGGGCCGCCGAGGCAGGCCACGTACTCGTAGCCGTGCTCCAGCAGATGACGGGTCGCGAGCTGCGCGCCGCCGATGTCGTCGAGCACGACGGCCACGTCGTCGATGGCCTCCGGGCGCTCGTGCAGCAGCACCACACGCGCGTCCCATGCCTCTATCTCCTGCGCCGCCTGCTCGGTGAGCCCCTGGCTGACGAGGATCAGGCCGGAGACCCGCATTCCGAGGAACGCCCGCAGATAGTGGACCTCGCGCTCACGCCGGTAGTCGGAGTTCCCGACGAGGACCATTTTCCCGCGCTCGGCGGCGGCCTGTTCCACCGCGTGCGCCATCTCCGCGAAGAAGGGCTGGCGCGCGTCCGGCACGATCATGCCTATGAGGTCGGTGCGCCGGGAGGCCATCGCCTGGGCGACGCGGTCGGGCCGGTACCCCAGCTCCTTGATCGCGGCGAGTACCCGCTCGCGGGTGGCCGGGGCGACCGGCCGGGGTCCGTTGTTGATGACATAGCTCACGACGGCGGTCGACGTACCCGCCAGTCGCGCCACATCGTCCCGCGTCACCTTGGCCACACGCGGCAGTCTACGCGGGGTGACCTACCTCTGGGCAGGGCGTACGGCGGATTCCCGCAGCTCGGCAGGGTCTTCCGTACGGGTGACGGCGGCCGCGCCCGCGGCTTCCCGTTCCGGTTTCTCCGGTACCACGAACCGGTAGCCGACGTTCCGTACGGTTCCGATGAGCGACTCGTGCTCCGGGCCGAGCTTGGCGCGCAGCCGGCGCACATGGACGTCGACCGTACGGGTGCCGCCGAAGTAGTCGTATCCCCACACCTCCTGGAGGAGCTGCGCCCGGGTGAACACCCGGCCCGGGTGCTGCGCCAGATACTTCAGCAGCTCGAACTCCTTGAACGTCAGATCGAGGACCCGCCCCTTCAGCCTGGCGCTGTAGGTCGCCTCGTCCACGGACAGATCGCCGTTCCGGATCTCCATGGGGGAGTCGTCCGTACCGAGCTGCCGGCGGCCCGTCGCCAGCCGCAGCCGTGCCTCGACCTCGGCGGGGCCCGCCGTGTCGAGGAGGACGTCGTCCACGCCCCAGTCGGCGGTGACGGCCGCGAGGCCGCCCTCCGTGACCACCAGTATCAGCGGGCTGCCCGGCCCGGTGGACCGCAGCAGCTGGCACAGTGAGCGCACCTGCGGCAGATCGCGGCGGCCGTCGACGAGGATCACATCCGCGCCGGGGGTGTCCACGAGTGCCGGGCCCTCGGCGGGAGCCACCCGCACGTTGTGCAGCAGCAGTCCGAGGGCGGGAAGCACCTCCGTCGACGGCTGGAGTGCGTTCGTGAGGAGCAGCAGAGAGCTCATCGCGCCCCACCTGCCCGGGTCTTCCTGCTGTTGTGCACGGTTCGCTCGCCCATAACGTCGGTTCCTCCTCGGTCCCTGCGAGGACGTTGTGCTGCGGCCCTGCTCCGGCTGTACGGTGCGTCCGTTCACCCGCCCGTAACAACGGGCGGGAAACGCAAAAGGACCCGGGGGCTGCGTTGCCCGGATCCTGATCTCAGCAGGATAGCCCACATGCCTTCCGGGCCAGAGGGCCGATTTCACACTGTGGGATGTCTCCCAGTTCACCTCGGGACATCGGCGCACATGGCTCCGGACTTCCGATGGTGTCCGGATTGAGGCGATTTTTCAAACCAGTGGGCCCCTGTGCATGGCCCATGATGGAGGCCGACGAGATGGCGGGCGTGAGGAGTGTCATGGCAGCGGGGACGATCCGCTACTGGGCCGCGGCCAAGGCGGCGGCCGGGGCGGCGGAGGAGCCGTACCGGGCGGTGACGCTGGCCGAGGCACTCGAAGGAGTCCGCGCCCGCCACCCGGGTGAGCTGACACGGGTGCTGAAGAGGTGTTCCTTCCTCGTCGACGGCGATCCCGTAGGGACGCGCGACCATGAGACCGTACGGCTTGCGGAGGGCGGCACGGTCGAGGTGCTGCCGCCGTTCGCAGGAGGGTGAACCGGACAGCATGAGCAGCGACCAGCAGTTTCCGTACGAGCCGTACCGGCAGCAGCCGCGGCGGCCGTACGACCCCTACGCGGAGCCGCACCCGGATCAGCAGGGACTCCTGGGCGGGCCGGGTCCGCAGGGCGGGCCGGGTCACCAAGGCCACCAGGGTCAGCAGGGCCACCAAGGTCACCCGGGGCAGCAGGGTCCGTACGACCGGCAGGGGTACGGGCAGCAGCCGTACCCGCAGCCCCAGTCGTCGCCCGTGCACCAGGCCCCGGCCCAGACCTGGGAGGGCGAGACCTGGGACACCCAGTACCAGCCGACGGTCCCGCCGTCCGGTCCCGGCGCGGCCGGTCCCGGGGAGCAGACCGCATATCTGCCGCCCGTCCCCGCCGCGTACACCGCCGCGCCCACCGCCGGACCCGCAGAGGAGACGGCGTATCTGCCATTGGTCCCGTCGGACCGGCAGCCCGTGCCACCGGTCCAGCCGGTCCGCTCCGAGCACGGCGGCTACGGCACCGGGCAGGGCGGCCACGGCTCCGGGGCGACCGAGGAGACGGCGTATCTGCCGCCCGTGCCGCCGGTGCACACGGCGGACGCCTCCGATCAGACCGCTTATCTGCCGCCGGTCACCGGGGGCTCCGGTCCGCTGCCGCCCGAGGTGCCGTACGGAACCGCCGCCGCTGCCACGGGTCCCGCGGGCCCCGCCCCGGCCGTCGCTCCCGTGCCGCCCGGCCCGCCGGCGGGCACCGCCCCGGGCGACGGCTACAGCAGCCCCACCGTCGGCGGCAACACCAGGGTCACGGACGCCCAGCGCGCCCGCGCCGAGGGCCGTTCGCCGATCATCGCGCCCGGGATCCAGCCGGCCGGGCTGACCGCCGTGCTCGGCCTGCTGCTCGCGGGGGGCGCCGCCATCGGCTCGTACGCGCTGCTCGTCCCGCTGGTCGTCCTCCAGGCGGTCACCGCGGCCGGTTGGTTCCGGCTGAACGGTATGTGGCCCGCCCGCCAGGGCATCGCGCTCGCCTTCGCGGGCGGACTGGCGGCCGACGCGGTCCTGCTCGGAGTCGGCCGCGAGAACGGTCCCGCCGCCATCGTCGGCACGCTGGGCGTCTGGATCCTGATCACCCTCGTGCTCCAGCTGCGCAGCCGCGCGGGCGCCGACGAGCGGATGCAGGGCCTGATGGCGACGGTCGCCTCCGCCGCCCTGACGATTCTCGCGGCCGGGTATCTGGCGTCGGCGGACGACGCCGTGGTGATCGGCGGTATCGCGGTCGCGGTGGCCGCCGTGGCCCGTGCGCTGCCCCTGCCTCCGGCCGCGTCCGTGGCCCTGTCGCTGCTGGCGTCGGCGGGCGCGGGTCTCGCGGCCGGAGCCCTGACGGACATGGGGGCCAGGGGCGCGCTGCTGGGGCTCGCCGCGGGCGTCCTCGCGCTGGTCGGACTGCGGGTCGCGAGTTACGACTACCCGTCCAGGTTCGTCCACTTCACCGCCGGGGTGGCCCTTCCCCTGACCGCCGCCGCGCCCGCGCTCTATCTGCTCGGCGGGGTTCTGACGTAACGCCGGGCGGGCAACGGAACGGAACACCCAACCGGTTGTTCACGAGGGGCGGGTACGGGGCGGGCGGGGCCTGGTGAGCCGTGCCGTCCCCGCGGGGCGGCGGAACCATCGCCACTGTTCGAACGTCGTTCAGTAACGACAAGGCGTCGTCCCGACCGGCTCAGGCTCGTGGGCGTCACGGGCCGGACGACTCATGGGGGACCGCGGGACATGCGCGCACTGCGAATACTTCTGATCACCGCGGTGATCCTCGGCGGTCTCTTCATCGGCGCGGACCGGATCGCGGTGAACATGGCCGAGTCGGAGACGGCCGACCGGATCAGAAGCAGTCAGGGCCTGTCCGCCACGCCCGAGGTCTCCATCAAGGGCTTCCCCTTCCTCACCCAGGTCGCGGGCAAGCAGCTCGACGAGGTCGACGTCAGCCTCGCGGGCATCACCGCCACCGCCGGCGGACACACGGTCAATGTCACCGAGGTCACGGCGGAACTGCGCGATGTGAAGGTCGACAGCAGCTATTCGTCCGCCGTCGCGGGCAGCGCGAACGGCTCCGCCCGTATCTCCTACGAGGATCTGACGAAGGCCGCTCCCGAGGGCGCGACCGTGGGTTACGCGGGCCCCGAGCGGGCCGCCAAGGGCCAGGTCGAGGTCACCGGCCCGCTGTTCGATCTGCTCAAGGGCGCGGGCGTGGACATCCCCGGCCGCGCCGAGTCCCTGCTGAAGGCGGCGGGCGATGTGACCACGTACAGCTCGGTCGTACTCAAGGGCGGCACCACGGTCCAGCTCAAGGCCCAGGACCTGCCGAGCATCCCGGTGCCGGGCTTCGAGCGGAAGCTGCGGGAGATCGTGGACTACGACCTCAAGATCGAGGGGATTCCTCCGAGCCTGAGCCTGGACCGGGTCGAGGCGACGGCGGACGGTCTGAAGTTCGCGGGCACGGGCAAGGACGTGGCCCTGGTGGGCTGACCCCGGGAGCCGTCGGCGGGCGCGCACCGGACGTACAGGGCGTCCAGGGCATACGGGCGTACGCGGGGCAGGGCGTCGGCGCTCGGGCAGAGGGCCGGGCGGGTCAGGGCACCGGCACTCAAGGACGTCGGGTCGGTCGATCTCGACCCGAGGTCCTGATCGATCGGGCAGGACCTCGCGTCGGCCGGTCGGGGCGCCGAGGGGGAGATCAGGGCGTCGAGAGCGAGATCAGCCGTGCGAGGTGGCGGCCCGCGAGCAGCAGGGGCTTGTCGTCGCGGGAGACCTGGGCGGCCAGTTCGGCGCCCTCCAGGGTGCTGATCACCGTGCAGGCCAGGTCCGACGCGTCGTCCTCGGGGACCCCCGCGGCCCGGAGGCTGTCGAAGACCAGGGACTGCCAGGTGGCGAAGGCCGCGGCGGCGGCCTGCTGGATGTCGGGGAAGCGTCCGGCGGTCCCGAGCGCGGTGGCCGTGACAGGGCAGCCGTCGGTCCAGTCCGACTCGCGCAGCCCGTCGGCGAGGCTGCGGGCACAGGCCATGACCGCCTCGGCCGGGTCCCGCTCGCTGTCGAGGATCTCCCGCAGGATCGTGGCGAAGTCCTGCTCGCCGTGGCGCACCGCCGCGGCCGCCAGCTCCTGCTTTCCGCCGGGGAAGAAGTGGTAGACGGAGCCGAGCGTGGCGTCCGCCTCCTGGGAGATCTGCTTGATCGAGGTGCCGTCGAACCCCTGGCGCTGCATCAGTACCGAGGCCGCGCGGACGATCCGCTCACGGGTACCGGGGATGCCGCCCCAGGCCGCCGCTGCCGTCGCGTGCTCTCGTGCCATCGTCTTCACCGTGCCAATCTAGTGGATGGAACGACCACTACAGACTGATACGGCCGCCGGACGAGCCCGGGATCACGGAGTGTTACGGATGGACGGCTCTCGGTCGCTCCCGTGAACGGCGGCCGGAACGGATGGCCGGATGGTGAGACGGGCCCGTCCGCAGGGTAGAAGCCCGAGGGCCCCCGAAGGCCGCCCGGTCTCCGGCGGGGACCCGGCGCCCCTCCCCCGTACCGGATAGTGGACGATCGCGTCTCAATATGCGACACGCCGGTGACATTGCGGCCGACTCGTCCCTACGATCGGACGCATGAAGCAGCGACAGGCGGATCTCACGAAGCGGCGGGCAGTAGACCTGTGCCGCGTCGCCGCCATGCTCTGTCGCGCCGTCTGAGCGGGAGCTCCGCTCCCGTATCCCTGGCCCTTCGACCACCGATCAGGGCCGCCCCCGTGCGGTACACCGCCCTTCCGCGAATGTGCACCACCGCCCGCGTGACCCCGCGAACCGCACCACAGCTCTCTCGTTCCACACCGCCGCACACTGCCCCGGAGGAGAAACACAATGAGCCGCAGCGACGTCCTGGTAGACGCCGACTGGGTGGAGTCCCACATCGACGACCCGCAGGTCGCGATCGTCGAGGTCGACGAGGACACGTCCGCCTACGACAAGAACCACATCAAGAACGCGATCCGGATCGACTGGACCAAGGACCTCCAGGACCCGGTCCGCCGCGACTTCATCGACCAGGAGGGCTTCGAGAAGCTCCTGTCGGCCAAGGGCATCGCGAACGACACCACGGTCGTTCTCTACGGCGGCAACAACAACTGGTTCGCCTCCTACGCCTACTGGTACTTCAAGCTGTACGGCCACGAGAGCGTCAAGCTCCTCGACGGCGGCCGCAAGAAGTGGGAGCTGGACTCCCGCGACCTCGTCGACGGCGACCAGGTGCCGAACCGCCCGGCCACCGACTACAAGGCCAAGCCGCAGGACGCCTCCATCCGCGCCTTCCGTGACGAGGTCGTCGCCTCCATCGGCGCCCAGAACCTGGTCGACGTGCGCTCGCCCGACGAGTTCAGCGGCAAGCTGCTCGCCCCCGCGCACCTCCCGCAGGAGCAGTCGCAGCGCCCGGGCCACATCCCGACCTCCCGCAACATCCCGTGGTCGAAGAACGCCAACGACGACGGCACCTTCAAGTCGGACGACGACCTCAAGGCGCTCTACACCGACGAGCAGGTCGACCTGTCGAAGGACACCATCGTCCTGTGCCGGATCGGTGAGCGCTCGGCCCTGACCTGGTTTGTGCTGCACGAGCTGCTCGGTGTCGACAACGTGAAGAACTACGACGGCTCCTGGACCGAGTACGGCTCCCTCGTCGGCGTTCCGATCGAGCTCGGCGCCCCCAAGTAACCCCCCGACCAACGGACTTCTGGAGTAGCAGCATGTGTGGAGCGAAGGTCGGGGGCCCCGACGCCTCGACGATCAAGCCCGGTGAGACGACCATCCAGGGCCAGGTGACCCGCGACGGCGAGCCCGTCACCGGTTACGTCCGTCTGCTGGACTCGACCGGCGAGTTCACCGCCGAGGTCCCGACCTCGGCGACCGGACAGTTCCGCTTCTACGCGGCCGAGGGCACCTGGACCGTACGCGCCCTGGTGCCCGGCGGCACCGCGGACCGCACGGTCGTCGCGCAGACCGGCGGACTCGCCGAGGTCGCGATCGCGGTCTGAGCGACCGCTTTTCCGCAGACCGGCCGAAGGGCCGCACCCCCGGGGGTTGGACGCCACTGGGATCGGGGTGCGGCCCTTCGGTCGTCTGTCGGCGGGGGCCCTTCCGCCGTACCCTGGAGACATGTACGCACACCGGCGGCGTGCCTATTTCCTGCTCATGGGCGGGTGCATCTTCCTCTTCGTCTCCGCCTGGGCGGTCGTACGGCTCTGGTCGGTCCCGGCGGCCATCGCGATGTGCGTGGTCGCCATGGTCATCCCGCCGATCGCGGCGATGGTGGCGAACCGCCGGGGTCCGGATGACCGCTGGTGGGACGATCCGTCCGGAGACCCCCAGTCGGACGAGTGGTGGGACGAACTGGACGGCAAACACCGGCGGTGAGCCGGCCCGGTCCGTACGGAGGTCCCGCACGGGTCCGTCCGGCCCCGGGCTCCCCGGTCGTTCGTTCTGATCCCCGGCCCCGGGTCCGCTCACCCGATTCCCGGCCGCCTCCGGCAGCCCGGGCGCGTGTGTCCTGGGGCCCGTGCCGGCGCCTCGCCGGCGCACCCGCTTCCGGGTCCGTCCGGGTGGCCGGCCGACGCACCTGTACCCCGTCCCGGTCCGTCCCCGGCCGCGGGTCGCCTATCCCGCGATTCGGCCCCTTCCCGGCGGCGGGAACCCATCCCGGCGCCGGGAGCGGGCCGACGCGCCCCCACACGGCGACGCACGCCCGGGCGCCCACCCGCGCAGGATCCTCCGGGGATCGCGTCCCGCGCGGTAGCGCCCGTCGGGGGCTCAGTAGACGAGTGACTGGGCGCCGTCGGCCATGATCTCGCTCACGAAGACCTGGGCCCCCGCGATCCGTACACCGTCGAGCAGGTCCTTCTCCGTGATGTCCCGGCGCGCGGCGCACTGGGTGCACAGCGTGATGCGACCGGCCGCCTGGATCGACTCGATGAGATCGGGCATCGGCGCCGCATGGGGCAGTTCGAACTCCGCCGCACGCCCGGGCAGCGCGAACCACGACGACTCACCGGTGAGCCAGAGCGACACCTCCACTCCACTGGCGGCGGCGACCGCCGCCACGGTGAACGCCTGCGAGCACCGCTCGGGCGCTTCTGCCCCGGCGGTCACCTTGATCACGAGCTTCTTGGCCATCACCGAACTGTAATGCGTGCGACTACAACCCCATGCGCCACACTGTGCGTCTGCTGTGTACATGTGAACAGTGGGCTGTGTTGGACAGGTCTCGTGGGGGGACCCCTTGGACAAGTTGACAAAGCAGGACAGACCGGCTGAACAGCCGGAGGGCGAGAGACCGTTGGTGCCCGGCCAGGCACCCGCGCCGGAGGAACCGGCCGCCGCGGTGCCGCCGCCCGTGCCCGTACCACGCGAGTCGGCCCCGGGGCAGCCGGCGGACGCGGTACGGGCCCCTGCGCCCGGCCCGGAACCCGATCCGGGCACGGCAGAACCGGATCCCGTAACCGCACCGGAGCCGCCGTCCGGCCAGGCACCCGAGTCGG
>NZ_JBITFN010000016.1:132702-142188 GCF_044456085.1 Streptomyces sp. NPDC051018 | reverse complement strand
TCGGCATCGGGCGGTGAGCCGCAGCCGGTGGCTGAGCCCGTGGCGTCCTCCGGCCCGCAGGCGGACGCCGCTCCGGGCGCGCCGGAGCCGCCCGCAGGCCAGGTGGCCAAGCCCGCTTCGGGCAGCGAGCCGCAGCCGGTGGGCAAGCCGGTGGCTGAGTCCGCGATGCGGTCCGGGCCGCGGGCGGACGTCGACGCAGGCACGTCGGAGCCGCCGTCCGGGCAGGCACCCGAGTCGGCATCGGGCGGTGAGCCGCAGCCGGTGGCTGAGCCCGTGGCGTCCTCCGGCCCGCAGGCGGACGCCGCTCCGGGCGCGCCGGAGCCGCCCGCAGGGCAGGTGACCGAGCCCGTCTCGGGCGGTGGGTCGCACCAGGTGGCCGAGCCGGTGGCTCCCACCGGGCCGCAGCCGGTGGCCGCGCCCGGGGCGCCGCTCGCGTCACCACCGGCCGCCGTTGCGGGACCGGGACCGCAGGTCCCCCCGCGGACCCGGCGCCGAGGGGCGACCGTGCTGCTCATCGCCGTCGCGGCCGTCATCGGTGTCGTCGCCGGAACGGCCGTCGGCTACGGCGTCCAGGCCGAGCGCGAACCGACCCCGCTGCCCGCCCTGAGCCAGCGGAACCTCACCTACCCGGCGAAGCCGCTCGCGGCCGACAAGCGTCCCGCACCGCTCTCCGCCGCCGAGGACCGCCAGGTCAGGACGGACGGCGATCTGCGCAAGCTGTTGCTGCCCAAGCCCTCGGGCGAGCGCGTGGCCGCGGAGAAGTGGCGGACGGGCGCGTGGATCGACCTTCCCGAGCAGGCCATGGAGTTCGAGGATCCGGGCTACATGCTCGGCGAACTTCTGGAGGACGATTTCCGCCGGGCCGCAGGCACCCGCTGGGAGACGGGCAACCGGACGACGGAGATCACTCTCCTCCAGTTCCGCAGCGCCCGTGGCGCCCAGGAGTTCATCGCCGGCCAGCAGGGCTACATGGGCGAGGACTCGGAGGAGTCGTCCGGCGCGGGCAACGAGGGCGACCCCGTGAAGGGCAGCGGCAACGGCCGGTACTACCTGTACGAGGTCGAGCGGAAAGCGGGCTATCTGCCGTTCTACCGGGCCCGTGCCCTCGTCCATCGCGGCGACATCGCGATCGGGATCGACGTCGTCGACTCCAAGGCCATCAGCAAGAAGATGATCCGCACCCTGGCCGAGCGACAGCTGGAGCGCCTGTGAAGACCGCACTGATCCGCCGGGCGATCGGTGGGGCGATGGTGCTGGGAGCCCTCGCAGGCGGCCTCGGCTACACCGCTGTGACCGTCGACGGCGCCGACCGCACCGCGCCCACCACGACCTGGGGCAAGCCTGCGGGCGCGCCCGCCGAGGACCCCGCCGGGGATGTCGGCCGGGGCCGGGCCTCGGGCCCGCTCGGCAAGCTCCTCCTGCCGGTGCCGGAGAACTACCGCCTGGGCCCGGACCGGGAGCTGTACGGCAACGACCAGGAGCTGAACGCCAAGCAGGCCACGGCCGTGATGAAGGACGAGGCCCGGGGGCTCACCGGCAAGAAGCGCCGTGAGTTCGAGAAGATCATCGACGGTCTCGGTGTACAGGGCATCGCCTCACGTACGTACGCCCTCTTCGACAACACGCTCGTCGTGCAGGTGGAGGTCGCCCGGATGAAGAGCGGCAAGGACGCCCGCACCCTCTACGACTTCAATGCCGGGCTGTCGGAGCTGGTGGGGCTGAAGAAGGGCCCGAAGATCGAGGGCCACAAGAAGGCCGTCTGCTTCGTGAACTCGATGGACAATCCGGACGAGGAACAGAACGAGAACGACGAGGACAACGGGCTCGACAGGATGACGTGCACGGCGTACGTATCCGACACGCTGGTGTCCTTTTCCGCGTACGGCTCCCGGCCGTTCGACAAGTCCGCCGCCACCTCACTCGTGAAGCGGCAGCTCGACCACATCACGTCCCCGGGGGAGTACGTATGACCGAGCAGACCGCCTCACGGCCCGCGCCGGAGGCACCGGAGCCGGAGCCGGAGACCGCGCAGACGCCCGTAACGCACGTTATGCCGGTGGTCCCGGGTGAACCGGCGGCCCGGACCGAAGACCCGCCCGAGGTCCTGGCGTCGCACGACACCGCACACGACACCCCGCACGCGCCCCCGGCCCCCGCCCGGGACCGGTGGGTGCTGCGGGCCGTGGGCCGCTGGAGCGCCGCCGTGCTCGTCTGCGTCGGGCTCGGCGCGGGTACCGCGTACGGGATCACCTCCATGGAGCGCACGGACGTCCCCGGTCTCGCCACGAAGAGCGACGGCCGCTGGGACTACCCCCGGCTGTCGCTGCCCGCGCTCCCCGAGGGCAGCCCGCGCCCCTTCAGCAAGGGCAACGACAACGAGGTCCACCACGCCGACCTGCGGGACCTTCTGCTGCCCGCGCCCGAGGGCGCCCGCGCGGACAAGAAGCTCAACGGCGGCTGGACGACGATCGCGCGGTTCGGGTCCGAGTACGAGGAGGAGAGCCGGGCCGAGATCCGGCAGGCGCTCGACGATGCCGCCGTACGGCATATCGCGGCCCGTGGCTGGACCATGCCGGACGGCACGGCCTCCCGCGTCTACCTGCTCCGGTTCGACTCGCTCGACTCGGCGGACATGTTCGCGCGCCGGGACCTCGGGGCCGGTACGGATCCCGGACTCGCGCTCACAAACATGCCGGAGGGCGAGGAGGACCCCGCCTGGCAGGCTTCGGGCGGCTCCGAGTCGACCTCCTCGTTCGTCTTCCGGGAGACCGGGTCCCCGGGCCCGCTCCACACCCGCCAGGCGTACCTCGTCGCGGGCGACACCGTCGCCCTCGTGGTCCACGAGAAGAAGGGCAGTGCGGCCGCCGTGCCCTTCCACCAGACCGTGGCCCTCCAGAGCCAGCTGCTGAGCTGATCGAGGGCCGGGCACGCCGACGGGTACGGGTCCGGGGCCCGGGCACGCGACCGGTCCCGGCGCCCGGACCGATCCCGGTCCGGGCGCGCGGACCGATCCCCGGCCGGGCGCCGGGCGTACGGCCCACCTCACACCGGTCTCCGGGCCCCCACCCATTAGGCTGGGGCCCGGACTCCGGTCCACCGTGTCGCCCAACGCTCACCCGAGGAGCACCCCGTGCTTGAGGCATTCTTCGAAGCCCTGCTGGTCCTGGTCTGCATCGGCGTCGCCGCCTTCGCCGTGCTGACCGTGAAGAAGCTGTACCAGGGCCAGCGCTGATCCACGGCCCGTACCGCACGCCCGGCACCCACGCCCCGCACAGATAGCTGTAGCCGCTCATGATCGAGATCCCGTCCGACCTGAACCCGGACCTCGTCCCCCTCGCATTCCTCCTCGGCACCTGGGAGGGCGCGGGCGTCTCGGACTTCCCGGACGCCGAGAAGTGCAACTTCGGACAGTCGGTCACCTTCCGCCACGACGGCAGGGACTTCCTGGAGTACGCATCACACACCTGGGTCCTCGACGCCGAGGGCAACAAGGTCAGGCCGCTGGAGAGCGAGCACGGCTACTGGCGGGTCGACAAGGAGCGCAAGGTCGAGGTCGTCATGGTCCGCGACCAGGGCATCGTCGAGATCTGGTACGGCGAGCTGGCCGACCAGAAGCCCCAGATCGACCTGGTGACGGACGCGGTCGCGCGGACCGCCGCCTCCGGGCCGTACAGCGGGGGCAAGCGGCTCTACGGCTATGTGAAGGGCGATCTGATGTGGGTGGGGGAGAAGGCCACCCCCCAGGTCGAACTGCGGCCGTACATGTCGGCGCATCTGAAGAAGGTCGTCACGCCCGAGCAGGTCGAGGCATGGGCCAAGGACCTCGGGGATCTGCCCGACGACGGAATCACCTTCTTCAAGTAGGGGCCCGTGCCCCCTGCCTACACTGGGGACGTGGTGAGCACCGACTGGAAGAGCGATCTGCGGCAGCGCGGCTACCGGCTGACTCCGCAGCGGCAGCTTGTCCTCGAGGCCGTCGACGCCCTGGAGCACGCGACACCCGACGACATCCTCTCCGAGGTGCGCAGAACCGCCTCCGGGGTGAACATCTCGACCGTCTACCGGACCCTGGAGCTGCTGGAGGAGCTGGGGCTGGTCTCGCACGCCCACCTCGGGCACGGCGCGCCCACCTACCACCTCGCCGACCGGCACCACCACATCCATCTGGTCTGCCGGGACTGTACGCAGGTGATCGAGGCGGACGTCGAGATCGCGGCCGGGTTCACCGCGCAGTTGCGGGACGCGTTCGGGTTCGACACGGACATGAAGCACTTCGCCATCTTCGGCCGCTGCGAGCGGTGCGGGGCGGGCGAGGGGGCCGCTCCCGGAGCCGCCTCCCGGCCGTCCCCGGAACCCGGGTCCGCCACGGGAGACGGGCCCGTCCGGCGGCCTTCCGCTGAGGCTTCAACTACCGAGTCGTAGGCTTTTCCCATGGCCACTGTGAAGAGCCCACTGCTGTCCCAGCCCGGCGCCGTCCCCGCCGAAGGCTCCGACGAAGGCGTCGCCGCGCACTACGGCGACATCTTCCGTGAACAGCGCGCCCTCGCGGACGGCAAGGGCCTCGTCGATCTCTCCCACCGCGGTGTCCTCACCGTCACCGGGGAGGACCGGCTGAGCTGGCTGCATCTCCTGGTGACCCAGCATGTGAGCGAACTGCCCGCCGGGCAGGCCGCCGACGCGCTGATCCTCTCCGCGCACGGCCATATCGAGCACGCGCTCTATCTCGTCGACGACGGCGAGACTCTCTGGGCCCATGTCGAGCCCGGCACACAGCACGCGGTGATCGAGTATCTGGACTCGATGAAGTTCTTCTACCGGGTCGAGGTCGCCGACCGCACCGACGACATCGCGGTGGTCTTCCTCCCCGCGGGCTCCATCGCCGAGGCCCCGGACGGTGTGGCCGTACGGGAGACTCCGTACGGCCGCGATCTGTTTCTGCCGCGCGGGGACCTCGACAGGTACGCGGCGGACAACGGACCGCTCGCGGGGATCCTGGCGTACGAGGCCCTGCGGGTCGAGGACCACCGTCCCCGGGTCGGCTTCGAGACCGACCACCGCACCATCCCGCACGAGCTGGGGCTGATCGGCTCGGCGGTCCACCTCCAGAAGGGCTGCTACCGGGGCCAGGAGACGGTGGCCCGCGTCCAGAACCTGGGGAAGCCGCCGCGCCGGCTGGTCTTTCTGCATCTGGACGGCAGCGAGGTGCATCTGCCGGGGCCCGGCACCCCGGTCCGGCTCGCCTCGGACGGCGAGGACGGCCGCAAGCTGGGTTTCGTCACCACCTCGGCCCGCCACCACGAGCTGGGGCCGATCGCGCTCGCCCTGGTCAAACGGAACGTGCCGGTGGACGCGCCCCTGATGGCGGGGGACACGGCGGCGTCGCAGGAGACGGTGGTCGAGCCGTAAGCCACGCGGTGCGCACCGGGCCGGGGCCCGGAACCGTACGGACCGCCGCGCCCGGAGCGATCCGTACGGCCCTCTGAGGGGCGCCCCCGAACCCGTACGGCCATACGGCCCCGTACCGATCCTGGGCCGTATGCCGCGGCCGTACGCCTCCGAGGGCCCGGTCCGTACAGCCCGCTGAGCCATGGCCGTACAGCACCCGAGCCACGACGGGATCCGTACGGCCCTTGAGTCACGGCCCTTGAGTCACGCCCCCTGAGCCGCGGGCCCCCGGGTGGTTCACACCTCGATCAGTACCGTGAACGGGCCCTGGTTCGTCAGCGAGACCCGCATGCTCGCGCCGAACCGGCCCGTCTCCACCCGCGCCCCCAGCGCCCGCAGCCGGGCCACCACCTCGTCGACCAGGGGTTCGGCCACGGGGCCGGGCGCCGCCGCGTTCCAGGTGGGGCGGCGGCCCTTCCTGGCGTCCCCGTAGAGAGTGAACTGAGAAATCACCAACAAGGGCGCATTTACGTCGGAGCAGGATTTCTCGCCCTCAAGGATGCGAAGCGACCAGAGCTTGCGGGCCAGCCGGTCCGCCTGCTCGGCGGTGTCCTCATGGGTGACCCCCACCAGCACACACAGTCCCTCGCCGATGATCTCGCCGACCGTCCGCGATCCGGACCCGTCGTCGACGGCGACGCTCGCGCCGTCGACCCTCTGCACCACCGCACGCATACAGACCAATCTATCTGGGGCTGAACGGGTGCAGAGCACCTGCGTGGAGCGGTTGCGTAGTGGCACGATGCACGGAGGCGGTGCAGCCCCCGGTCCTCCGGGCCTGGGGAGACCCCGTGCACCGGTCGAGGGGACGGACATACGCATATGAGCACATCGGGCACCGGGCGGGCGGCCGAGAACGCGTCGGCCGGGATCGTGACGACGGCAGCGATGGCCACCCCCGTGCCGTCGGCCGGCCAGGCCGCCGGCCGCCCTCCGCAGCAGCGCACCGCGGACAGCCACCGTGCCGTGGACGCCTTTCCCGACCCCCCGCAGTACGACCTGCCGCGACTGCGTCTGCCGGAGCTGCGGACCCTGCGCCGGGACTCCCAGCGCGACGAGGCGGACCTCAGCTATGTGCGGCGGCTGCTCCAGGGCCGGATCGACATCCTGCGGGCCGAGCTGGCACGCCGTACGGACCCGGAGGCACCGGTCGTGGACCGGCTGTCGGAGATCCTGGCCGACACGCCCTCGCGGCACCGCACCTCCGCCCGCCATGTGACCGTGTCCACCCCGCACGGCGAGGAGTACCGGCGGCTGGCCTCCGAGATGCTCGCCGAGGTGGAGCTGTCCGACCTGGCCGCCCGCACGGACGACGAGCTGCACGCGGCGATGGGACGGCTGGTCCGCTACGAGCAGCAGGTCTCGGGGCGCCGGCAGCTCCTCCAGCGGACCGCGGACGACTGCAGCGCCGAGATCGCCCGCAGGTACCGTGAGGGAGAAGCACAAGTAGACGACCTGCTCACCTGAGGCGCGTCCGGGGCGCCCCTCCGGCACGGTTCGCACCGGCGGGTTCAGTTCCGGAAGGCCGCCCATGAGCACCACCACGCCGATACCGCCCGTCCTCGCCGAGGTCGTACGGTCGGGTTTCACCGAGGGCCGCCACCGGGGGGCGCTGGTCGTCCTGGCGGCCGACGGCAGCGTGGAGCGGGCGCTCGGCGATGTGGCCGCACCGGTCTTCCCGCGCTCCAGCAACAAGCCGCTCCAGGCCGCGGCCGTCCTGCGCGCGGGGCTCGACATCACGGGCGAACGCCTCGCGCTGGCCGCCGCGAGCCACTCCGGGGAGGGCTTCCACCTCGATCTCGTCCGTACGATGCTCGCCGAGCACGGGCTGAGCGCCGCCGAACTGCGCACCCCGCCGGATCTGCCGCTGGACCCGGCGGAGGCCGAGGCGTATCTCGCGGCGGGCGGGGTCCGGGACCCGGTCACCATGAACTGCTCCGGCAAGCACGCGGCGATGCTGGCGGCCTGCGCCCTGAACGGCTGGGACCGGACCTCCTATCTCGACCCCGCCCACCCCCTCCAGCGCCTGGTCCACGAGGTCGTCGAGGAGGCCTCGGGCGAGCGGGTCGCCGCGCTCGGCACCGACGGCTGCGGGGCGCCGCTGATGGCGATCAGCCTGACGGGGCTGGCTCGGGCGTACCGCTCCCTGGTGCTGGCCGCCCCCGGCACGGCCGGGCGGCGGGTGGCGGACGCGATGCGCGCGCACCCGGAGTATGTGGCGGGCACCCGCCGCGCCGACACCTGGCTGATGCGCGAGGTGCCGGGGACGCTCTCCAAGATGGGCGCCGAGGCCGTTCAGGCGGTGGCGTTCCCGGACGGCCGCGCCCTCGCCTTCAAGGTCGACGACGGCGCCGGACGGGCGCTCGGTCCGGTGCTGGGGCGGGCGCTGGAGCTGATGGGGGTACGTGCCCCGGTCGTGGCGCGGATCCGCCGTGCGCCACTGCTCGGGGGCGCCGCGGAGGTCGGGAAAATCCGGGCGACTTTCTGAGGGCCCGGTGCCTAGCGTGGCCCGTATGACCCTTGAAACCCGTTCCGTCTCCGTTTCCGACTACCCGGGCTGGCTGCGGGCCCTGTCCACCGGCTTTCTGCGTTCGCCCGCCCTCGCGGAGGGGGAGGCCGAGGCCCGTTCGGAGGGGGTCGATCTGTCCCGGGCCGCCGGGGTCTACGACGGGGGCCGCTGTGTGGCGACGTACCGTTCGTTCGACCAGCGGCTCACCGTCCCCGGGGGCGCGGCCGTCGCGGCGAACGCCGTCACCAATGTCTCCGTCACCGCCACCCACCGCCGCCGGGGCATCCTCGGCCGGCTGATGACCGCCGATCTGCGCGCGGCGCGGGAGCGCGGGGACGCGGTGGCGACGCTGATCTCCGCGGAGTATCCGATCTACGGGCGGTACGGCTTCGGACCGGCGACCTGGACGGCCGAGTGGTCGGTCGACATTCCGCGCGCCGGCATCGACAGCCGCCTCTCCGGTCAGCCGGCGGACGGCGGCCGGGTCGACCTCGCCGATCTCACGGAGGTACGGAAGGAGGGCCCGGAGCTGCACACCCGGTTCTCGGCTCTCCAGCCGGGCGCGGTGAGCCGGGACGAGCGCTGGTGGCGGCTGAGGACCGGGGTGACCAGGTTCCCGGACGAGCCCTGGACGGAGCCGTTCCACGCGGTCTACCGCTCGGCGTCGGGCGAGATCGAGGGGCTGGCCGTCTACCGGGTCGACGACACATGGGGCGATGCCAAGCAGCCGCTGAACACGGCGACGGTGAGCGATCTGCTGGCGCTGACACCGGCCGCCGAGCGCGCGCTGTGGGGGTTCCTCTGCTCGATCGACTGGATCACCACAGTCCGGACCGGCTACCGCGCCCCGGACGACCTGCTCCCCTCCCTTCTCCCGGACCCCCGGGCCGCGCGGACGGTGACGCACGCGGACTTCCTGTGGGTGCGGATCCTGGACGCCGTCCGCGCACTGGAGGCACGTACGTACGACACCGCCGCGGCCCTGGTCCTGGACGTCCGGGACCCGCTCGGCCTGACGGCCGGGCGCTTCCTTCTGGAGACCGGTCCGGACGGCGCTTCGTGCGTCCCGACGGCGCAGTCACCGGATCTGACGCTGGACGTACGGGAACTGGGCGCGCTCTATCTGGGTGACGAGTCGCCGGTCAGGCTGAAGGCCCTCGGCACCCTGGAGGAGAACCGTCCGGGAGCGGCCTCGACGGCGGACCGGCTGTTCCGGACCCCGAGGCGTCCCTGGTGCCCGGACATCTTCTGACGGGCCCGCATCGGCGCGGCACCCGGGGCCGTACCGCTTTCGTGGCGGCGCGGACCGGGGCCGTACCGGCGCGGCGCCCGGTCCCGTACCGCGTACGGACCGGGTAAGGACCTGGTACGGACCGCGTTGGTACCGCGTACGTACCGGCCGGGGGGGGCCCCCGCCCCCCCCCGGGCCCCCCCCCCCCCCGGCCCCGGGCGCGGCCCCCCCCCCCCGCCCGGGGGGCGCACAAGGGGCCCCCGCCGACCGGCCCGGGGGGGGGGGGGGGGCTGTTTGACCC
>NZ_JBITFN010000016.1:0-132696 GCF_044456085.1 Streptomyces sp. NPDC051018 | reverse complement strand
ACGTCCCCCCCCCCCCCCCCCCCCCCCCCCCCCCCCCCCCCCCCCCCCCCCCCCCCCCCGCCCCCCCCCCCCCCCCCCCCCCCCCCCCCCGCCCCCCCCCCGGCCCTGTCCCCGGTCAGGTCCCCGCCGACATGGCCGGGGCGATCAGCAGGGCGCCGCCGATACCGGCGCAGGTGGCGTTCTCGGACTTGATGCCGACGGCGAGCAGAGCCAGACCCAGCCCGGCCATGAAGCCGAACCGCATTTGCACGTACTGCTCAACGACAAGGGCGATCAGGGGCACGGCGATCCCTCCTCATGGTGGGGAGCGGAGCGGCGGAAGGCGCGGATCGGATCCCGCGCCGGGGTACCCCGTACGACGCTGGACGGGGAGCGGCGAGTTGTGCGGTGAACCATCAGCACATCGATGGATCGGCCAAGTGGCGGCCAACTCTAATGAAGTTGTCCCCACTTGGTTGAGATTAATAAACAACTTGCAGACATCTCCCGGGAACTGGCCCGGAGTTGTAGCGTGCTGTTGTGACCTCTGAGCACCATGCAGTGAACGGCACCGGGAAGCCCTCGCCGACCGAGGTGGCGGGCATCCTGCGTGACCGCATCCGCACGGGCGCGCTGAGGGGGGGATCGCGGATGCCGACCCAGAACACCCTGGCCGACGAGTTCGGCGTCGAGCGCCGGACGATCCGCCAGGCGCTGGAGCTGCTGCGCGACGACGGTCTGATCACCGCCGCCGTCAAGGGCGCCCCGGCCCGGGTGGTGCCGTCCTCGCCCGGCAGGGACACCTCGGTGGAGGAGCCGCAGCTCACGGACGCCGGGCTCGGGCCGCGGATCCTGGAGGCGTTCCGGTCGCCGGACGTCCTGGTGGACGCGGTGTGCCTGACCTCGGAGTCCCTGAACCTGGCGCTCGCCGAGCCGCTGAGGCTGATCCGGACGGGCCGCCTGAGCCCGCGGAGCGTAAAGATCCGGATCCTGCTGCCCTCGCGCGATCTGGCGATGGCGTTCCCCCGCGCCGTCGAGGAGTCGGGCGACGACCGGGGCGTGCACCAGCGCTGGCTGTCCCTGCGCAACAGCCATGGAAAGGTGCTGGTGAGCAGCTTCGAGGCGCTGCGCACCCTGCACGGCCTGGACGTGGAAGTGACCCTGAAGGCCCTTCCGTTCACCCCGACGTTCAAGGTCTATCTGCTGAACGGGACCGCCGCGCTCTTCGCGTACTACAACGTGGAGGAGCGCGAGGAGAGCATCGACGGCACGCTCACCACGATCTACGACACTCTCGGCGGCAACTCGAAGCTGTTCCGCTTCGTCCGGGGCACGGGGGCGCGCGACGATGCGTATGTGACGGAATCGCAGGAGTGGTTCGACAGCCTCTGGGGCACGCTCGCCAAGGACATTACCCTCGGCAGCTGACCGGCATCGCTCCAGTGAGCGCTCCCCCTCCCCCGTAACCGTCCGGCCACCGACGGCTGTTGCGGGGCAGTATGGGGAGTCACGGCACCGGCAATCCGACCTCTGCCCCGACGGACGGAGCGATGTGGCTTCCTCGCACCCGACCGCTGTACTCGGCCTCTTCGCCGGAGCCAAGTCCGTGCTGTTCGACTTCGACGGCCCCATCTGCCATCTCTTCGAACGGCATCCGGCGCCGAGGATCGCCGCCGAGCTGAGGGACTGGGCCCGGCTGAACCTCCCCGACGGCCTGCCCGCGGTGCCGTCCGCGTCCTTCCACGATCCGCTCGCGCTGCTGCGGGCCGCGGCGGCCCGGCACCCGGACAGCGAACTGGTGGGCCGGATGGAGTCCCGCCTCAGCTCCCACGAGCGGCGCGCGGCCGTGAGCGCCGACCCGACGCCCGGCGCCGACCAGCTGATACGCCGGCTCGACGAGGGCGGCTACCGGCTCGCTGTCACGACGAACAACTCACCCGAGTCGGTACGGATCTATCTGGACCGCATGTCACTGAGCCGCCACTTCGGCGAGCGGCGCATCCACGGCCGTACGCGGGATCTGACCCTGATGAAACCGAACCCGGCCTGTCTGAGGAGGGCCCTGGCCGAGACCGGCTCGACTCCCGCCGAGTCCCTGATGATCGGGGACTCGGCGGCGGACTGCCAGGCGGCGGCCCGGATCGGAGTCCCCTTCCTCGGCTACGCTCGCAACGAGCCCAAGTGGCGCCAGCTCATCGAGGCGGGCGCGACCGAGATCGTCTCCTCGATCAGCGAGCTGCTGCCGGTGCTCGACGACCTGGAGTCGGTGGCGCCGCCGAGCGACCGGCCAAGTCCATCCAAGTTTCTCTGACTTGGCTGAAGCTGTTCAAGGGCTGTCGGGTGCTGTCCGGCTGCTGTAGGTTCGCGGCACCAGTGTTCCCGTTGTGCCCGTATCGGCGACATCGCCGAAAAGAGCCTCTGGAACATTGGCCGGAAGGTAGCTTCCTCTCAACACTTCCGATCAACATCTCCGAACCCGAACCCGAACCCGAACCCGGAACACCGACGGCACGACGAGCACCAAGGGCACCAGCGATGACAGTCGAGTTGGCTTCGGACGTACGTCGGCGGGCCGGTGAGCTGAGCCACGACGGCCAGGACGTCGAAGGCCCCCTCAAGGGCTACCACAACGAGACCTACGCCATCCCGCTGCCTCCCGAGAACGCCCTCTCCCGGCGGTTCGCCCGCGGTAAGTACCGCGCGCCGCGCCCCGGGGTGCTCTGGTACGACCGGCGGTGCTTCGCCTCCGAGGACCGGCTGCTGCTCGCCCTCCAGGGCCGGATCACCCGTATCCCGGAAGTCGTCGAGATCTCCGAGAACGTCTTCGTCCAGGGCTTCGTCGAGGGACGGCCGCTCGGCGGCGGAACGCTGTCGGGCCGTTCCCTGTCGGCCCATCACGAGCGGCAGCTCGGACGGCTCTTCCAGGAACTGGTCACTTTCGGCACCGGCGCTCTGGGCTCCGTGCCCCGCACCGACTGCGCCCCGGGGGACCACCCCCGCTCCGAGGACACCCCGACCGCGTTCCTGAACCGGCTGATCGACTTCACCCTGACCCAGGTCCACGACGAGAACGTCAAGGTCTACGGCACCCTCTTCGAGGGGCTCGGGGCCTCCCGGGACGCGCTGGAGAGGCTCAGAACCCCGGCCGGGCTGCTCGGACACCGCCCCTTCACGCTGGTCCACGGCGATCTGCACCGGCACAACTTCATCGTCGACCGCGCCGGTGACCTGTGGACGATCGACTGGGAACTCGCCATGATCGGCGATCCCCTCTACGACCTGGCCACCCACTTCCACCTCATGGGCTACTCGCCGCGCGCCGAGCGCCGGGTCGCCGATCTGTGGGTGGCGGCGATGGAGAGCGCCTGGTCGCCGGAGAGCACGAAGGGGTGGGAGGCGGATCTCGCCCGGCTGCTCGCGTACAAGCGGGTCCAGTCCGTCTTCACCGATGTCGTCCGCGCGGCGAAGGTGCTGGAGACCGGGGCCCAGGGGCAGGAGGCCCCCGGGCGTACGGACGGGAACTGGCGGGTGCTGCGAGCGGCCCGGAAGGTCCGGCGCGCGTTGGTGGCGGCCCGGGTACCGCTCGGGTTGCCGGCCGTGCCGACGCTGACCCAGGTCAGGACGGTCTATCTGAACTGGCTGCGCGCGTCGGAGGGGTGAGCACGTCTCACGGGGAGCCGCCGCGTCGGAGGGGTGAGCACGTCTCACGGGGAGCCGCCGTTACGGAGCCGGGTGACGGGCCTCACCCGGGAGCCGTCGCCACCGGGCCGCCGCCACCGAACCGCCGTGCCGCCCCGCCCCCGCCGTGCCCGCCCCGCCCGTCACCGTGTACGGACCCGGAAGAGCGCCCCCGACATCGCCACCGCCAGCACCAGGATCCCCCCGCACCACAGGAGCGCCACCCAAGGGGAGTTGCCCACCGGTTCGGAGTGGAGCAGGCCCCGGAGGGACTCGATCAGCGGGGTCACCGGCTGGTGCTCCGAGAAGGCGTGCAGCCAGCCGGGCATCGTCTCGATCCGGACGAACGCGCTGCTCGGATAGGGCAGGAACGTCATGAAGAAGGTGAAGCCGCTCGCCGCCTCGGGGGTACGGGCCAGCAGACCGATCGCCGCCGAGAACCAGGAGATCGCGAGCAGGAACGCCACCAGCAGCCCGAACACCGCGAACCAGCCCGCGAGGGTGGCGGAGGGCCGGAAGCCGATCGCCAGCGCCACACCGAGGACCAGCGCGGTGGAGGCGAGATTGCGCAGGACGCTGGCGGTGACATGACCCGCGAGGATCGCCGTACCGCCCACGTCCAGGGTGCGGAAGCGGTCGATGATCCCGCCGTCCATGTCGTCGCTCACGCCCACCGCCGTACCGGCGGCGCCGAAGGAGGCGCAGAGGATGAGGATGCCGGGGACGACGTAGTTCACATACTCCGTTCCGGTGTTGATGGCCCCGCCGAAGAAGTAGACGAAGACCAGCATCAGCATCACGGGGAGCGCCATCGAGGTGATGACGGCGTCGACGTTGCGCCGGCTGAGGCGGACGCTCCGGCCCGCCATCGTCGTCGCGCGGGTCCAGCCGGTCAGTACCTCAGACATGTGCGGGCTCCTCTCCGGCGGGCGGGCGGCCCCCGCCGTTCGGCGGGCTCCCGGTGAACTGGTCCTGTCCGGCGGGCCGGTCCCGGCCGTCCGGGGTGCTTCCGCCGGCCGGGGTGTCCGTGTCCGTCACCGGCCCCTTGCCGGTCAGCGTGAGGAACACGTCGTCCAGCGTGGTCTGCTGGAGGGAGAAGCGGACGATGTCGCACCGCTGCGGGTCGACCGCGTCCAGCAGCGCCCGTACCCCCGCGGCCGTACCGTCGGTCGGCAGACCGATCGTCAGATCCCCGGGGGAGCGGTGGACCGTCCGCCCGTCCGGGAAGCGGTTCGGCAGCCGGCTCTCCACGCGCATATACGCCGGGGCGTCCGCGAGTTCCAGGTCGATACGGTGGCCCGCGACCGTCGCCTTCAGCTCCGCCGCCGTGCCCTGCACGATGATCCGGCCGCCGTCGACCAGGGCGATCCGGTCCGCGAGCCGGTCGGCCTCCTCCAGATACTGGGTGGTGAGGAAGACCGTCGAGCCGCCCGCCGACATCTCCCGTACGACCTGCCACAGCTCCAGGCGGCTGCGCGGGTCGAGACCGGTCGTCGGTTCGTCGAGGAAGATCACCTCGGGGCGGCCCACCAGCCCCGCCGCGAGGTCGAGACGCCGTCGCATACCGCCGGAGTAGGTGCTCGTCGGCCGGCGGGCGGCCCGGGTGAGATCGAACCGTTCCAGCAGATCGGCCGCGCGGCGGGCCGCGCCTCCCCGGGACATCCCGCAGAGCCTGGCCATCATCCGCAGATTCTCCTCACCCGTCTGCTTGGCGTCGATGGCGGCGAACTGGCCGGTCAGGCCGATGGCCGCGCGTACCCGGGAGCGCTGGGTGACGACATCGTGCCCGGCGACGCGGGCCTGCCCGGCGTCGGCCGTGGTGAGCGTGGTGAGGATCCGGACGGTCGTCGTCTTGCCCGCGCCGTTGGGGCCGAGGAGCGCGAAGACGCTGCCCGGTTCGATCCGCAGGTCGATGCCGTCCAGCACCTTGACCTTTCCGTACGCCTTGACGAGACCGGCGGCCTCGATCGCGGGCGGCCGTGTCCGTGGGTGTTCCACCCCGTACCTCCTTCTGCGTATGCCATACGCGTTACTGTGTAAGGGTTACGCATTACTAGGATGGGCGTCAAGTGAACGGGATACGCCCTGAGTGAGAGGGCGACGGGGGCTGCCGGAGAAGGGGTGAGGGGTGACCGAGGGTCAAGACGGTGAGTGGACCGGACTGCCCGCCGGCATAGAAGCGGCGTGGGGGCTGCGCGAACGCCCGGCCAAGGGGCCGAAGCCCGGTCTCAGCGTGGACCGGATCGTGGCCGCGGCCGTCGCCCTCGCGGCGGCGGAGGGGCTCGGCGCGGTGTCGATGGGGCGGGTCGCCAAGGAACTGGGCGTCTCGACGATGTCCCTCTACCGCTATGTCGACGCCAAGGACGAGCTGTACATCCTGATGCAGGAGGAGGTCATGGGCCCGCCGCCCGAGCCGCCCGCACCCGGAACGGGCTGGCGGGAGGCGATCACCGCCTGGGCGGCGGCGCAGCGCACGATGTTCCGCCGCCATCTGTGGGTGCTGCGCGTCCCGATCTCGGGCCCGCCCGCGACCCCCAACTCGGTGGCCTGGTGGGAGCAGGGCCTCGCCGCACTGGCGGACACCGGCCTCGGCGACGACGATCAGCTCTCCGTCATCCTTCTGATCTCGGGCTTCGTGCGCAACGAGTCCCTGCTGGCGGCGGATATCGCGGAGGCGGTCGAGTCCAGCGGGGTGGGTGCGGAGGAGGTCATGCGCCGGTACGCCACCACGCTCAAGCGGCTGGCCCACCCGGAACGCTATCCGTCCGTGGCGCGGGTGCTGGAGGCCAAGGTGATGGACGGGCCGGACGATCCGGACTACGCATTCGTGTTCGGCATGGAGCGGATCCTCGACGGGGTCGAGGTCATGATCGAGAAGCGGCGGCGGGCCGGCTCATGAGTGAGGGGCGGGAGCGGGAGACGGGGAGGGAACCGGGGCGGGGCCGGGTGCCGGACCGGGTGCCGGACCGGCCCGGGTCGCGCGCGGGCCGGGCGGCGGGTGCCGGTGCGGAGAGCGTGCGGGGCGCAGGCGCGGGCGCGGGTGTGGGTACGGGCGTCGGCGCGGGTGGGGATGCCGGTTCCGGTGCCGCCGGGGTACGGGATACGGGCGGTGCGCCGGGCTCCGCCGGGGTCGGCGGGCTGCGGGAGCGGAAGAAGCAGCGGACCCGCCACGCCCTCTCGGAAACCGCGATCGCGCTCTTCCTCCGCAAGGGCTTCGACGCGGTCTCCGTCGCCGAGATCGCCGAGGCCGCCGAGGTCTCCAAGCCGACGCTGTTCCGGTACTTCCCCGCCAAGGAGGACCTGGTACTGCACCGGTTCGCGGACCACGAGGGCGAACCGGCCCGTGTGGTGGCGGACCGCCCGCCGGGGATCTCGCCGCTGGACGCGCTGCACCGGCACTTCCTCGACGGCCTGGAGCGGTCCGATCCGGTGACCGGGCTCAACGACCATCCGGAGGTGCTGGCGTTCCTCCGGCTGCTGCACGGGACGCCCAGTCTGGTCGCCCGGATGTACGCGTACCAGGGCAGGTCGGAGGAAGCGCTGGCCGAGGCTCTGGGCGGAGGCGTCGGGAACCGGCTGGCCGCCGGTCAGATCATCGCCGTCCTGCGGATCCTCGCCGAGGAGAACTGGCGGCGGATCGCGGCGGGCGGGAGCGCGGACGCGGTACGGCCCGGGGCGGCGAAGGCGGCCCGGCTGGCGTTCGACCAGCTCAGGGCCGGTCTCGGGGAGCTGCGAAAGTCCTGACCCTATATCGAATGTTACCGAGTAAAGAAAATTACTGGGTTGCGTTATTCTCGACGGAATGACGGAGCCTGAAGACGTACGCATCACTGCCGCCACCCGGACCCCGGTCCCCGCTCCCGCCGACGACCGGGCCCTCGCCCGGGAACGCGCCTACCACGACACCTGCCGCGCCGCGCTGGCCGGGATGGTCGACGACGCGGACGACCAGGTCGTCATCGGTGAGAACGCCTTCGCGTCGGGTGCCGACGCCGAGGTCCTCGGACACTGGCTCCGCAGCCGGGCCAAGGAGCTGAAGGAGGAGCCGGACGGGCCCCTGTTCTTCGGACGGCTGGACTTCGCGGACGACGAGAGCGCCGGTGACCACCGCCGGCAGAGCTACCACATCGGCCGCCGCCGGATCACCGAGCGAAAGCGGGGACAGACGGCGCCCCCGCTCGTCGTCGACTGGCGCGCGCCCGTCTCGCGCACCTTCTACCAGGCGGGTTCCCGCGACCCGCAGGGCGTCTCCGTACGCCGCCGCTTCGGCTGGGCGCCGTTCAGCCGGGGCGACTCGTCGGATCTGACGGGCTTGGAGGACGAGCACCTCGTCCCCGGCGAGCTCCCCGGCGACCTCCCGGGGGAGCCCCTGGGGAAGCCCGCGCCCGCCGGATCCGTACCGGGGCCGGCGTCCGTACCCGATCCCGCGGCCGAAACCGGCGCGCTCGCCGCCCCCGAACCGTCCGCGGACGCCGTCGTCGGAGCCGCCCCCGATCCCGCCGCCGGGCCCGACCCGGCCGGGGCAGCGCACCCGGCCGGTGTCACCAGCGCGATCGTCGCCGGTGAGATCGAGCGCCCCCGCGTCGGCCCGATGCGGGACATCGCCGCCACCATCCAGCCCGAACAGGACGATCTCGTACGGTCGGACCTCACCCGGTCGCTGTGCGTCCAGGGCGCGCCCGGCACGGGCAAGACGGCGGTGGGCCTGCACCGGGCCGCGTATCTCCTCTACACCCACCCGCAGCGCGTCCGGCGCGGCGGACTGCTGATCCTCGGGCCGAACCGCGCGTTCCTCTCGTACATCTCCCAGGTGCTGCCGTCCCTCGGCGAGCGGGACATCCGGCAGTCGACCCTCCAGGAGGAGATCGCCCGCCACGAGGCCCTGGCCGTCGACAGCCCGGCCGCGGCGGCGGTCAAACACGACGTCCGGATGGCGGAGGTGCTCCACCGGGCCCTGTATGCGAGGGTGGCGCCGCCCGCCGGGCCTCTCGCCGTACCCGACGGCTCGTACCGCTGGCGCGTCCCGCTCGGCGGACTGGAACGGATCGTCGAGGAGGTGCGCGAGGAGGCGCCCCCGTACTCCGTGGGGCGTGAGCGGGTCCGCAGCCGTGTGGTCCGCGCGGTCCGGCTCCAGGCGGAACGGCGGGCCGGGCCCCGGGGCAACGCCTGGGCGCAGCGGGTCGGGCGGTCCCGGCCGGTCACCGCCCTCCTGGACACCGTCTGGCCCAGGACCGGGCCGGAGGAGGTGCTGGCGGCCCTGCTCACCGATCCGGCCGCGGTGCCCGGGCTCACCCGGGACGAACAGGACGCGATCCGCTGGCGGAAGCCGCCGCGTACCCATCGGTCGGCGCGGTGGAGCGAGGCGGACCTCGTCCTCCTCGACGAACTGGCGGGACTCCTCGAACGGCCCGGCGGTTACGGCCATGTCGTCGTCGACGAGGCCCAGGACCTCTCCCCCATGGAGTGCCGGGCGATCGCGCGCCGCTCGGACTTCGGCTCGCTGACCGTACTCGGCGACCTCGCCCAGGGCACCACCCCCTGGGCGGCCACCACCTGGCGCGGGCAACTGGCCCACCTGGGCAAGCCGGACGCGGCCGTAATCCCCCTGACCACCGGCTTCCGCGTTCCGGCGGTGATCGTCGGTCTCGCGAACCGGCTCGTCGGCGCGCTCGGGGTCGATGTGCCGGCGGCGCGTTCGCTGCGCCGCGACGGCGCGCTGAGCATCCGCCGGGTCGGCGATCTGGCGGCGGCGACGGTCGACGCGGTACGGGCCGCCCTGGCCCGTGAGGGGTCGATCGGGGTGATCGCGGCCGAACCGGACACCCACCGCCTGCGCACGGCCCTCACGGCCGCGGGCATCCCGCTGGACGGCGGTCCCGGGACGGTGCCCGTTCAGGTGGACCGGGGCCCGGGGGCCGTGCCCGTTCAGGGGGACGGCGGCCCGGGCGCCGCGCCGGACGTCCGGGTGACGGTGCTGCCCGCGACCCTCGCCAAGGGCCTGGAGTACGACCATGTCGTCGTCGCCGAGCCCGCGGCCGTCGTGGCGGCGGAGGCGCGCGGCCTGCACCGGCTGTATGTGGTGCTCACCCGGGCCGTCTCCGGGCTGGACGTACTCCACGAACGCCCGCTGCCCGCGGAGTTGCGCACCGGTCCCGGGGAGCCGGAGACGGCGTAGGCGGGGCCGGTCACCCCTGGTGGGGACGCACGGGCCGTCCCGGAGTCCCCGGCCCGCGCACCCGGTGCACCCGGCTGATCGGGAGGACCGGGCGGGATCGAGGGGGCGCCGCCGGTCCCGTACGGCACCCGGCGCCCCGGCTCCCGCGTATGCCCGTATGCCCATATGCCGTGAGCCGTGAGCCGTGAGCCGTGAGCCGTGAGCCGGGCCGGACGCCGCTCGGCCCCTGCCACCGTGGCTCTCGCGGTGGCAGGGACCGTACGCGGCCGGGGCGCCCGGTCAGGCGGTGGCCGCCTGGAGGTGCCTGCGCTCCGGCTGGAGCAGATTCCACCACCAGCTGATGACCGGGATGTCGAGCGGCAGCTCGCTGTCGTCGGTCGGCGTGGCCCGGAAGGTGCTCGGCAGATTCGCCGGGTCGTGCGGGGTGGTGTAGCGCAGCGAGCTGATGCCCCAGTCCTGGGCGCCTCGGATGAAGTGGGACAGGCTCGCCAGATACCGGCGCAGCTGAGGGCTGCCGGTGACCTCCAGCATCTCCTGCAGCCGCAGGAAGAGACACATCACCCGGTCGCGCTGGGAGATGACGGTGGTGAGTGCCTCGTCGGTGGTGAGGCCCTCGTGGTGTTCGAGCACCCTGAGGGCGTTGAGGTAGTAGCCCTTGCTCGTCCTCTCCTTGTGGTGGGAGAAGATGTCGTTGTCCCACACGATGATGAACGACGCCATCTCGCCCGCCGCACGGGTGGCGGGATGGTCGCGCTCGTGGGGCTGGAGTTCGTAGTCGTGCGCCATCTCCAGCATCGGGAGGACGACGGTGGTGGCACCGTCGTACAGGCGCATGAGTGTGTAGTCGTTGAGGTTGGGCACCGCCCCCGCGCGACGGTGGTCGGCCTCCCAGGCGACGGAGAAGAAGTACTCCCGCAGCGCGTCGACCCAGCGGGCGGACTGCCCGTGCGTGCCGTAGCGGGCGACACGGGCCCGCAGGTCCCGCAGTCCGTTGGCCAGCGGGTCGTTCAACAGGAACGGGCTGTCGGGGTTCTGGGCGATTCGCAGCAGACGGTGGAGCACACCCGCGAGGTCACCGGGGCGATGGCCCAGGTCGCTCTCCTCGCAGTAGCCGTCGTCGACACCGAAGAGCCAGAGGATGAAGTCGGCGAGGAGGGAGACGACTTCCTCGCGGCCTTCCGGAAGGATTCTGGCCGAGAAGGTACCGATGTCATGGCGGACAAGTCGGCTGCGCAGTTCCGGGGAGCCGATGCCGAAGGTCTCCGCCCAGGCAGCTGTCTGGGCGTCGATGTCGGCGTGACTCGGGTGGATCGCCGGAGGTATCGGGGAGTAGATCGGCGGAACGATGAGCTGGGGCCCCACCCTTGATCACCTCTCTGCGGAATTGACCTGTATATGTACGGACATGCGCGGGGGGTGTCGAGTATTGATCAACTACGGCGCATAGTACTCATGGGTCATAAGCCGTCCAACAGGGGCTTCTCGCCACACCGCCGTCCGGCACTCTCCCTTACGCCGACCCCGGAAGCACACCCGATGACCGGAACCGATCGGTCGGCCGACCGGATTCCGCAGGGACTCTTCAGGCAAAACCCCTGGTGGGGCACCCGGGGTGAGGTTGGCCGGAACGTGACGCGCCGCACCCGGCGGGTGATCGGGGCCGTGATACCCCCGGGGCCGGCGTGCCGGGATTACAGGGGGTGAGACGTCCGCCACACTCAGCAGGCGCCCGGGGTGAAGTCGGTGTAAATACGGTCACTTAGGGACTTAGAGGAGTGTGGGGGTGGGGTCGGTCCGGGGTGTCTGTCGGCGTGTCGACATGGCGATCTCTCGTCAGCGGCACCCAGCTTGGCCAGAAATGCATGTTTGGGCGCGGGCATCGTCAGAAGGGCGTCGATATGGCCCGGAGACCCGGTGCTCTGGACCCCCGGAATGGGACCACAGTGCATTGAGCCGAAGTCAGGGCCGCCGTGAGCGCTGATGCCGAAGGGCCGAAGTCCGGTTCAGGGGTAACGGATAGCGGACATCCGGGGGCGGGGTAGCGGCCGGAGTTGCCGACGGCGGCGGGCGTGTCGGGCCTCCCGGGCCCGTGCCGGTCCGGGGCCGGCCGGGGAAGCCGGGCCCGGCAGGCGGGCCGGGTCTGTGACGGCGGGCGGGTCGGTTCTCTGCCCGGGCCGGGTTCTGTACCGACGGGTCGCCGAGCCGGGTCGGGCCCGGGTCCTCCCGGGCAGCCGGGCCAGACCCGTGCCCCGCCCGGGGGGCGGATGTACGGGCTCCGGTGGCCGACGCCGGCCGACCGGTGGCCGGCGTCGGCCGTGCCTGATCGGTCAGACGTCGGTCATGCCTGACCGGTCAGGCGTCAGGCGCTGCCTCACCGAGGCAGAGGGCCGCGAGGTGCGGCAGCCTGCGGTACATCTCCTCGTCGTCGTCGAAGTCGAACTCCTCGCCCATCGAGGCCTCGCGGTCGGCGCCGTTCCCGTCGCTGCCGTCCCCGGGGCCGCCCGTACCGGCGCGCGACTTCCTGTAGCGGTCGGCGGCCTCGTAGAAGCTCTTCTCGTCCCCGGGTCCGTCGGCCGCGAGCCGCTCATAGGCCGTGGACGCCGCATAGTTGACCGCTTCGCAGAACAGCGCCTCTTCGGCGCCCGCCATCACGGCGGGATGATCGGCGAGGCTGTCCGGGGCCGCGTCCGCCCGCTCGTACCAGTCGCGCCCCAGGGTGATCAGACCGGCCCGGAAGTCCATGAAGCCGTCGTCCGAGCAGCCGCCGCCGATGAGATAGGCGGCGGCCCACAGGTCCCACCGGTAGACGGCGCCGTGCACCTCGGCGAAAACCGCGTCGAAGGCGAGGACCTCCTGCCGCGAACCGGCGGCGAGCCGGTCGGCCAGGATCTCGTCGAAGGGCCTTCCGCTCTGCCTGGCGTCGGTCCGCGTATCCTCGATGACGGCCCAGAATTGATCTTTGTCCATGGCAGGGAACTGTGCCATGGCACCGTGATTCCCGTCCCGGCGCCCGTCGGCCCGGTCGTGCAAACGAATTGTTCACTGCACTTCATTGACTGAGGTTCGTTTGTTCCTTCATGCTGGCCGTATGACGTCGACTCCTGAAGCCTCCGCGGACCCCTTCACTCCACCGCATCCGGACCAGGCGCGCGTCCAGCGCGTCTATACGTCCCTGTTCCGTATCGCCGAGCGCCACGCGGCCACCGACGGGCAGCGCCGACGGCAGGTCCATCCCTCCGTCATCGCCCCGCACGAAGCCATCAGGCTTGTGTCGTTCCTGCTCAGTGGCGCCGCGGAGTTCGAGGACGGCGAGCCGGAGGTGGACCGCGCCGATATCACCGCGGCGCTGACCCTCGTACCGAGGGCCCGTGGCGAGATGGACGAACTGGAGGCCGGACTCCTCCGCATGGCGCGGGGCCGCGGTATGACCTGGCCGGAGATCGCCTTCGGTCTCGGGCTCGGCACTCCGCAGGCCGCCAGACAGCGCTACGAACGGCTGGTCGGCCGCACCGCCACCGACCCCGAGCAGACCGACCCCGAGCGGACCGACCCTGAGCAACCCGACCCCGAGCAGACCGCCCGGGAGTGAGTACGCCCCCTCGCGACCGGGGCCCGGAGCGGGTCCGGGCCCCCGGGGAAACGGTCACCCGGTACGGGGCTGGGTGAACCTCAGCATGTTGCCGGCCGGGTCGCGGAAGGCGCAGTCGCGGACGCCGTAGGGCTGGTCGATCGGTTCCTGAAGCACCTCACCGCCGCCCGCCCGGATGCGTTCGAAGGTGGCGTCGCAGTCCTCCGTGGAGAAGATCACGCCGCGCAACAGGCCCTTGGCCAGCAGTTCCGCCACGGCCTGCTTGTCGGCCGGCGAGGCGTTGGGGTCGGCGAGCGGCGGTTCGAGGACGATCTCCACGTCCGGCTGCGCGGGCGACCCCACGGTCACCCAGCGCATCCCCTCGAACCCGACGTCGTTGCGTACCTCAAGACCGAGGATGTCGCGGTAGAAGCCGAGCGCCTTGTCATGGTCGTCGACTGCGATGAAGCACTGCGAGAGCTTGATGTCCATGCCGTCGACGCTACGGCGGGTCGGCGGGTTCCGCTTCTTCGTTCCTGATCGGTTCACGGCGACCGACGGCTCGGCCGCTTCCGGCCGGTGCACCGTTTCCGAAGGGCTCACCGTGCCCGAGCGGTCCGCCCGGCCCGGCCGGTCCACCGCTCCCGGCCGATCCACCCTGTCCGGCCGGTCCGCCGTTTCTGACCGGGCGCGTGAAGGTTTTGGCGACACAGGCCGGAATCGCGGCACCGGCCTCGTGCCGACGGGACCGGTACGCGCTCGGGGTCTCGCCGACCAGCTCGGTGAAGCGCGAGCTGAACGACCCGAGCGAGGTGCAGCCGACCGCGAAGCAGACCTCCGTCACGCTCAGATCGCCCCGCCGCAGCAGAGCCTTCGCCCGCTCGACACGGCGGGTCATCAGATAGTTGTACGGCGTCTCACCGAAGGCGGCCCGGAAGCTGCGGGAGAAGTGCCCGGGTGACATGAGGGCGACACGGGCCAGCGCGGGGACGTCCAGCCGCCGCGCGTAGTCGCGGTCCATCACGTCCCGCGCTCGGCGCAGCCGTACCAGGTCCTCCAGTGTCACGTTGACCAGCATCGCACGGCCCCCGCCGCCCGACCTGGTGGAACGGCGCCGGGCCCTGTCCCTGTCCCGGTCTGCGATGCCTTCGCCGCCGGGGTCGCCGGGCAGGGGCGCGGCCGGTGAACGCCGTACCCGAGACGCCCGGGACACGGCAGCCCCCGCCGCCCTGACTCCTCGCCGCCCGGCCCGTCTCCCGGGCCGGGCGGCGAGGCCCTGGGCCGGGCGGCCGGTACGGGAGCCCCCGACCGGCAACCCCTGAGCCCGCCGGACATACGCCTCAGCCCCGCCGGGCACCCGCCCCCGCCGGGCACCCGCCTCAACCTCTAGAACCCAAGCTCAGTCCCGCCGGCAGTGCAGAAACAGATGCGGTTCCGCCACGGCTTCCGGGTGAGCCGGGGTGAACAGGGCGCTCTGCTCCCACTCGACCGAAAGCCCCGATGCCGAGACCAGCGCGGTGAACTCCGTGGCGCCGAAGCTGGTCACCCGTACCTTCTGCCCCATGAACACGGCGCTGACGGCCTCCACGTCCAGCGGCACGGTCGCGACGACCAGCCGGCCGCCGGGGACCAGCGCCCGTGTGAGCCGCCCCAGGAGCCGTGACTGGTCCCCACGGGACATCTGGAGGAGCGAGAAGTACACACAGACCGCGTCGAAACTTCCTTCCTCCAGGGGCAGTTCGTGAATGTCGGCGCATACGAAGGAGGCGCCGGGCACCTGGCGGGCCGCGAGGTCCACCATGACCGGTGAGACATCGACACCCAGCACCTCGTGCCCGGCGCCGGTCAGGGTCCCCGCGGTCGGCCGGCCCGTCCCACTGCCCACGTCCAGGACCTTGCTGTGCGGCGCGAGCCCGTCCATCAGCCGGCGCAGCGAAGCATGGTGGGCGGTCGAGTCGGCGAAAGCCCGCTCGTAGTCGGCGCCCAGGGCGTCGAACACGGCCGCGGCCCCAGCGCTGTGATCGTCAGCCATCGAGGCGGATCCTTCCGTATCCCGGGGACGGGGCTCCACGGAATGGTCGCACCGATGCCCGCGACCCTCAACGAGGCCCCGCGCACCTCGGGTTCGGCCGGACTCCGGGCCCGCGTACGCCGTACGGCACCCCGGGCTCCGGGCGGACGGCCCCGCGCCGTCCGCCCCTCCCCACTCCGCGACGGCCCGCTCGGTCGGCCCGCGGGATCAGGCTCCGAGCACGGGCCGCCGCAGCCCGCCCGTCAGGCCGTCGCCGGCTGTGGTCGTGCCCGGTGTGCCGGTGCCTCCAGACGGCCCGACCGGTGCAGCGCGTACAGTGCGCCGCCGCAGGCCAGGCCGAGGACGAGCAGGGCGATCCACGGCAGCGCGGAGACGCCCGCCGCCCGGGCCGCGTCCAGCGCGGCCCCCGTGAGCAGATTTCGGAGACGACGTTGACCCCTGCGCCGTACGCGGCGAGCAGCCGGGTCATGGACAGCTCCAGGCCCGGGTCGGTGACCAGGGTGACCGGATGGCCGTAGACCATGCCGGCCAGGGCGAGCCCCAGGCCCAGGGTGCCGCTGGTGGACTCGATGATCCTGGCGCCGGGGGAGAGTTCACCGCGGGCGCGCGCCCGTTCGACCATGTGCAGGCCGGGGCGGTCCTTGATGCCCCCGGGGTTGAAGCCTTCCAGCTTGGCCCAGAAGCCCTGGCCTCCTGGGCGAAGGGCTCCGAGATCCTCAGGAGCGGGGTGTTGCCGACCAGCCCGGAGAGGGCGGACCGGGCGGGCGGGTTGTCGGTGGCGGGGAGGGAGGGCATCGCTTCAGCTCTCGTTCGTGGACGGCTGCTTGAGTGCGCGCGTCTCGCCCGCGCCACGGACGGAGGGGCGGAGTCTTCCGGGGCGGCGACGAGCGGCAGTGCGGGTGCCGGCGGAGGCGGAGCCCCGGCTCCGGCGGCCCACCCGTGCCGCTCGGTCGCCCGGAGGCGACGAGGACGGCGAGTCAAGCTCCGGTCCTCCGTTTGACACCGGACCGGACCCGAGCCCGTGGGCATACCGGGGGCTCCTCCAAGCACCGCGCAAGAAGCTCCGGCGTGGCGTTCAGACGGTGATCTCGCGGAGGAGGCCGCCGTTCTCGTCGTACAGCTCAAGACCGAAACTCAGCCCGAACCCCGAGAGCAGGGTCGCGAGGACATCGAGCTTGTCGGGTTCGATGACCCCGTTCAGCAGGATGCCGGCCTCATCGACCGGATCGAGCTCTGCCTCGCACCAAGCCGTTTCGACCTCGTACGCGGTCCAGGACGACCTCCGGGACTTCCAGCCCGCGCCGGCGAAGCATTCGGCCACGGCGGAGGTGTCGCACCCCCGCAGAACACCCCGGAGGTTGTTGTCGGCATCCCGCCACTCGGTGGCGGGGTCCGGGCCGTCGTCCGAGATGTCCACAGCCGGATTATGGATCCGCGAACAGGGGGTGCCACACCCCTGCCGACTCACGCGGAACGGCCGGAGGCGCTGAGCAACTTCCCGACGGCGGTGCGGATGCTCTCGTCCTCGACGAAGCCCCGCCACCCACCGTTGGTACGCAGCCGCTGGTCATGGGCGGATACCTCGCCCAAGAGGTGCGCGGCACGCCGGACCGCCGGACCGAGCCGGGTCAGATGCCCCACCGCGGGGAGCGTGCGCATCTCGAACGCCGGGTCGGTGCTGCCCTGATCGTCATCCGGATGCGCCGCGGGCGCCGTGCAACAGGGCTTCGGCGATTTCGCGTACGCGGTCCATGGTGATGCCGGCGCGCTGTTCGACAGCGAGCGGGTGGTCGGTGGGTTCGAGCTCGATGAGGGGACGCTCGCCGACCGGGCGGGTGTGGACGTGGGTCTTCAGGTTGATGGTGCCGGGGGAGTAGACCGGCAGCTCGGTGGTGAGCCATCCGAAGTACGGCTTCTCGGACTCGCGTCCCGCCGTGTCCCATATGTCGGCCGCGCGGGAGAAGTTCTCACGGCTGAGGGAGACCCAGACACCCCAGGAGAACACCTCGTCGCTGCCGATGACCGGTAGCTCGATCAAGCCCTTGACGAAGTAGTGCTGGGCCCGGATGACGCACTGATCGGTGGAGAGGAGACAGTCGGGGGCATCGGCGAGGCTCGGATCCCAGACGTCGGGGGCGGCGGCGGAATAGTTCATCGGCGGCTCACCGTGGTGTCCGCCGCAGCACGTGCAGGTGAATCCGAGATCGTTGGCCATGGGAAGGAGCCTAGTGAGCGGTCTGTGGCGGAAGACTCGGCCAAGCACCCCCGTTCGCCTGCCCGCCGAATCTGCTGGAGCGGTTCCTTGCACTTCAGCAGCGCTTCTTGCGCCTGCCGTCACCTGACGGCCCGGAGCAGGCGATGAGTGTCGGGTGGGCTGTCTCCCCTCCTGAGTACTTTCCCGACCTGAAGGCACTTACCGGCATTCTCACGTTGACCTGGCCTGCGGCCCGTTCCCTGGCCGGAGATCGTGAGCTCGGGCCGATCCTTGACGCAGATGCCGAGCGCCGCCTCCTCCAGCTCCATGAACTCCGCAAACGGCCAGGCAAGAAGCACTTCTCACGTGCTCTCACCGACCCTGCCCCAGACTCTTTGGCATTCGCCGCGTGCTCGGCCGTCGCGGACGCGATTCTCAGCGCCGACAGCAGCGAGGCGGCATGGGAGATGCTCGCACCGGTCCTCCGGGCACTGGGACAGCTGACGAGTTCGCGAGGCGCTCGCCTCGACGCTGAGACTCGCCCGCTCGATGTCTTTACCTCTTCGGGTCATCCCCGACCACGAACGAGCAGCCCTCCAGCTCGGGGCGAGCTACCGACCACCCGTGAATGGTCCAGGTCTACCCCTGATCAGTGGTGGGAAGAGAAGGGCGTGCTCCGGCTTCGCTCAGGTCGGATACGGCTGCGCACTCCAGCCACGTGTCCACCAGGTCGCGGACTTCGTCCAGGGCAGGATCGCGGCTTCCACCAGGCGCGTATGCCGGAGACCTGTCCGCCCGCAACGGCACGTGGGCGCAGTACCAGGCCCGTTTGGCGCCCGCCTGTTCCGCGTTCGTGCCCGTCAGCAGATAGTTGAGCAATGTCGCCACGACGCGGCGGCGTCCGAATGTGTAGACCGCCGGCTCGACGAACCAGCGGCAGAAGCTCGGGTCGGGGTCGTGGACAGCCGCGGCCATCAGCGGAGCGAAGAACTCCTCGGGCAGGCTCGCGCGTTCGAGTAGCGGCTTGCGCGCTGCGTGGGCCAGGTGCCGGGCGCGCCGGTCTTCCGGCACGCCGGCCGCGGTGTCGAGGTCCAGCAGCCGAGCCACCTCGGCCGCGGACGACAGGAATGTGGGTGCCTCTGTCTCGTTGTGCTCTCCATCGATCACAGGCAGCATTCTGGGCCGATCCCGGACGGAGAGGTAGAGATGCTGGCGGCTGTGAGGTCAGTGGAACCACACGACGAGCCGCACGTTCTCCGCCCCGTGGACTTCGCTGAGCGTGCCCATGACGCGCCATACTCGGCCCCAGTCGCTCTCATCTCCCGCGGCAGCGGCGCGGCTCCGAGTGCCGGAGCTGTCCGTCTCCTGCCAATCGACGGTGGTGACCTCAGCCCAGGTGATCCACGTCGTCCCGAAGACATCAGCGGGACCCCCGAAGGCGGCGTACTCGCTCCTCAGTCCCGTCGATGCATCGTCCGGGAAGCCACGCCCTTCGGCCAGAGCGCGGAAGCCGAAGGAGTTGCGGACTCCGAAGAGACAGGCGAGGCCGTCATAGGCGTTACCCCGATTGAGCAGGAAGAGATCGATGGCGGCGTGCCACACGGAGTCCTCGTCGTCGGGACCCCAGAGGCGGGCCCCTGGTCGGCACTCGATCATTCCGCTGATGTCGGTAGACATGCCCGGATCGTGCCCGACCGGCCCAGGACTCGGCATCCACATTTGGCCCGCACCTCCCCGGCGCTCGCCGTCGGCGGGCGGCGGCTGGCTCATGCCAACCAGCGCTGCGAAGTGACAGCTGTCGCGAGCAGTCACAGCTGCCCCGTCCGTGGTCTGGCACACTTTTGCAAGCACTTGCTTGCAATAGTTAGCAAGGTTGTGCACCATCGGAAACATGGCATCACTCAACGTCGGCAATCTCGGTGAGTACCTCCGCGAGCAGCGGCGCAGCGCGCAGCTGTCGTTGCGGCAGCTCGCCGATGCCGCCGGGGTGTCCAATCCGTATCTGAGCCAGATCGAGCGCGGGCTGCGCAAGCCGAGCGCGGAGGTGTTGCAGCAGGTCGCCAAGGCGCTGCGGATCTCCGCCGAGACGCTGTACGTGCGGGCCGGGATTCTCGACGAGCGGGACCGGGACGAGCTGGAGACGCGTGCCGTGATCATCGCCGACCCCTCCATAAACGAGCGGCAGAAGGCCGTTCTGCTCCAGATCTACGAGTCCTTCCGCAAGGAGAACGGATTCGAGGTCACGGAGGGCCCGGATGCCGCCGCCCCAGCCGCTCCCACCGCTCGAGCCGATCACGACACCACGGACCCGGCCACCGCGGCCGACGACGCCCGCAGGGGCGACGGCGGCGACGCGGGACCGGCCGCAAGCCAACCCTCACACTGATTTCGCGTTCCAGGAGGACCACTCCCATGGCCATCACCGATGACCTGCGCAAGACGTTCAGCGACCCGACCCCCTTCTACTTCGCGGCGGGCACGGCCGACCTCGCCGTCCAGCGGGCCAGGAAGGTTCCCGCGCTGCTGGAGCAGCTCGCGGCCGAGGCCCCCGGGCGGATCGAGGAGCTGCGCAACACCGACCCCAAGGCCGTGCAGGAGAAGGTGACCGTCCAGGCGAAGGAGGCCCAGGCCACCGTTCAGGCCAAGGTCAACGAGGTCATCGGGGGGTTCGACGCCGATCTGAAGAAGCTGGGCGAGACCGCCCAAGACCTCGCGCTGCGGGGTGTCGGAGTGGCCGCCGAGTACGCGGTCAAGGCCCGTGAGACCTACGAGCGCGTCGCCGAGCACGGTGAGCAGACCGTACGGCAGTGGCGGGGTGAGACCGCCGAGGAGATCGCCGAGATCGCCGTCGCGGTCGAGCCCAAGGCCACGCCCAGGGCCACGCAGCCCCGTACGGCCCAGCCCCGCACGGCGCAGGCCCGCACCGCTCAGCCCCGTACGGCGCAGGCCCGTACGGCCCAGTCCCGGACCGCGCAGCCGAAGGCCGCCGCCGCCAAGTCCGAGCCGAAGCCGGCGGCCAAGGCAGAGCCGGCCAAGGCCGAGGCGGCCAGGACCGAGGCCAAGGCCGAAGCGAAGTCCGAGCCCAGGGCCGCTCAGCCGAAGACCGCCGAGGCCCAGCCCGCCGCCAAGCCTGCCGCCAGGGCCGAGGTGAAGACGGAGGCCGGGGCCGAGACGAAGAAGACGCCCGCGCCCCGCCGGGCCACGCCCCGCAAGCCCGCCGCGAAGAAGACCGCTCCGCCCGCCAAGTAGGCGTGTGGCGGGAGGCGGACCGGGCACCTTTACGGGGTCCGGTCCGTTTCCCTGGTACCCCAGGTACCTTGGCTGGCGGAGGCGCTACTCATCACTCACCTAGGCGGTGCTCAATATGTTGCGCACGGGATTCGACTCCGCGCTCGTGCTGGTGGTCGGGCTGGTCTTTCTGGTCACCTCGGTGACCGCGCTGGTCATGGCCGCCCTCGCTCGTGAGGACGCCTACCGCGCTGCCGACAAGAAGACGAAGGGCTTCTGGCTGATCATTCTCGGCCTTGCCGTCGTGGTGAACCTGATCCCGCTGAACCTGCTGTTCCTGTCGATCGCCGGACTGATCGCGAGCATCGTGTTCTTCGTCGACGTCCGGCCCGCGCTCAAGCAGGTCACCGGCGGTGGCGGCAGGCGCGGGGGCTCCAGCAGCGACGGCCCCTACGGCCCTTACAACGGCGGCAGGTAGCCCGCCCCGCGCGGGCCCGGCCCGCTGCTGATCCGAGCCCACACCTCCCGGGCCCGGGAGGCGCCGGGGCTCGCGAGCCACTGGGGTACGCGCGCCGGCCGACCGGTGGACGACGAGCCGGGCCGGTGGACGACGAGCCGGGAGAGCGCCCGCCAATGGGCTCAGAGCCCTCCGCCGGGGCCGGAAGCGTCCGCGTGGCACACCCGGCCCCCCAAGGCCGGGGCCCGGGGACCCGGAGCTGCGGCCGGGCGGGACGGAACCCGTGTCCCGGCCCCCGTCAGGCGTTCCGCCGGGCCCTGCTCAGCAGCAGTACCGCCAGGTCGTCGGTCAGCTCCCCGCCGTTCAGCTCCCGCACCTCCGCGACCGCCGATTCCAGCAGCGCCTCCCCGTCCAGCCCCGCGGCGAGCTGCCGGTTGATCATCTCCAGCATGCCCTCCTGGCCCAGGCGCTGCTTCTCACCCGGTCCCGTACGGCCCTCGATCAGCCCGTCCGTGTACATCAGCAGGCCCCACGCACCGCCCAGCTCGACCTGGCGGCGCGGCCAGCGGGCGCGCGGCAGCAGTCCGAGGGCCGGCCCTCCGCTCTCGTACGGCAGCAGCTGCGCTGCCCGCCCCTCGCGCGTGATCAGCGGCGACGGATGGCCCGCCAGACACAGGCCCGCGCGCCGGCCGTCCGGGGCGATGTCGACGGTGCACAGCGTCGCGAAGATCTCGTCGCTCTCCCGCTCGTGCTCCAGCACCTGCTGAAGGGTGGAGAGCAGCTCATCCCCGCACAGGCCCGCGAACGTCAGCGCCCGCCAGGCGATCCGCAGCTCCACACCGAGCGCCGCCTCGTCCGGGCCGTGCCCGCATACATCGCCGATCATCGCGTGGACGGTGCCGTCCGGGGTGCGGACGGTGTCGTAGAAGTCCCCGCCGAGCAGCGCGCGCGAGCGGCCGGGCCGGTAACGGGCCGCGAACCGCAGATTCGACCCCTGGAGCAGGGGAGTGGGCAGGAGACCGCGCTCCAGCCGGGCGTTCTCCTGGGCGCGCAGCCGGGACTCGGCGAGCTTCATCTGGGCCGTGTCGGCGCGCTTGCGCTCCACCGCGTACCGGACCGTACGGCTCAGCAGCCGCCCGTCCAGCTCATCACGGAAGAGATGGTCCTGCGCCCCCACCCGTACGGCCTCGGCCGCGCGCTCCTGGTCGCCCGACGTGGTCAGCGCGAGAACCGCGTGCCGGGGCGCCAGCCGCAGTACGTGCCGCAGGAGGCCCAGCCCGTCCTCGCCCGAGCCGGGCAGCGCGAGGTCGAGGAGTATGCAGTCGACGTCGTCGGTGAGCAGCCGCTCGGCCTCGGTGAGATTGCGGGCGGTACGGATACGCACACGGGGGACCGTCGCACCGGTATCCGGCGGCTCGGGGACCGGGAACGTGCCCGCCGGGTCGTCCTCGATCACCAGAAGCGTCAGATCACCGGGCGAGACACCACTGCCGCCGGGCACGCCGGAAGCACTTCCGGCGCCGGCATGGGCGGTCTCCGCGACGGGAGCCTTCCTCTGTCGCGGTACGGGTACGGGCATGGGTCCGGTTTCCTTTCCCTCCCCCCGAGGGGTGGCGGCACGGCGATCGACATCCCGCCAGACAGGGGACCATAGCGTTTGGCCCCGCAGTAGTGGAATGGCATTTGATACGGGGCCGTCGGTATATGCGTGTGATGGGCGGGCAGTTGGTGCCCCGGTCATGACGAACATCACGCCTCCGGGGGTGCCCCGGAGATGCGTTGCGCGCGCCATCGCGCCAGATATGCCCGGATTGTTGGATTGTGTACGGGAGGTGCCCGGGGCGGAGGACCCGGCCGGGGCGCAGGGGCGCCCCGAGGGCGTGGGCGCCCAGGATGGACGCCGGGTGCCGGGGCGGGCGGGCTCAGGTCGGCCTCTGGGCACAGGGCGCCGGTGCCGAAGGCGGACTCCGGTACGCGTGCAGGCACCGGGCGGGGTTCCGGGTGACGCGTGGGTGCCGGGGGCGGGTGCCGAGGGCGCCCCCACCATGGATCCGACCGACGGACCTGGCCGGCGCGCCGATGGTGAGTGCCGAGGCCGGGCGCCGGGTGCCGAAGGCGGACTCCGGTGCGCGCGGAGAGTTCCGGTTCGGGGTTCCGGGTGCCGTGTCCCGGGGCTGGGGCCCGAGGGTAGGCGTCAGTGCACCGTCCCCCTGGTGCCGAGGGCGGGCCCGGGCGTGCCGGTCGGGGAACCCGTACACCGCTCCCCAGGACGCAACCCCCGTGCAGATGCTCCCTGCTCCCACGAGGCCCTGCCCGCCGACCCCGCCGCGCAGGACCCGGAAGCCAGAACCCAGCACTCAGAGTCCAGCCCACGGCCCACAGGCCACGGCCCCAACCCGGCTCCCAGGGCCCGGCCCGGGGAACCCGGCCCATGGGCGACCTCAGACCGAGGCCCGGCTCGTCGCGCCAGCCCACGGGCCCGGCTGCCGTGGAGGCCCCGCCCCCATGGGTGTCCCCGCCCCCGGACGTACCGCGCTCATCCCCGCATCCGGGCCCAGGCACTGCCCCCAACCTTGGCCCACGGGCGGCCCGACCCCGGCCTCGGCGCCCGCCCTCGCCTCCTGCCGGATCCGGGCCCTGTACCGGGCCCGGCCTCACCTTCGGCGGAAACCGTCACCTGTCCGGGCGTACCACTCCGAGGATCTTCATCGAACCGGCGCCCGCGATGGTCACCGTCCGGCCCGGGCGGGGGGCGTGGACTATCGCGCCGTCGCCGATGTACATGCCGACATGGCTCGCGTCCGCGTGGTAGATGATCAGGTCGCCGGGCCGCATGTCCTTGACGTCGATCCTCGGCAGCTGACGCCACTGCTCCTGCGAGGTGCGCGGGATGCCCTGGCCGGCGGCGCCCCACGCCTGGGAGGTCAGCCCCGAGCAGTCGTACGAACCGGGGCCCTCCGCTCCCCACTCGTACGGCTTGCCGATCTGCGCCGTGGCGAACGCGACCGCCTTCTCGCCCTGTCCGGTCGCCGTCCCGCCGACGTCCTTCATGGCGCCCGAATTCAGCCAGCTGGTCTGGGCCTTGTCCGCCGCCTGCCGTTCGAGGACCAGGAGGCGGGCCTTCTCCTCCTTCTCCAGCCGGCTCTCTATCTTCTCCGCGGCAGCGATCTTGGTGGAGATCTCCTTCTTGGCCTTGGCCTGCTTGAGGCGGTTGGCCTCCAGTTCCTTCCACTGGCCGCCGGCCGCCTCGCTGTACGAGGCCAACTCGCCCTGAGTGGTTTTCAGTTCGCGCAGCAGGTCCCGAGTGGCCTTCTGGCCCTGCTGTATCCGTCCGGCGCCGTCGAGGAAGAGCTGTGGGTCGCTCGTCAGCATCAACTGCGCCTCGGGCGGCAGGCCGCCGCCCCGGTACTGGGCACGGGCGGCCGCCCCCGCCCGGTTCTTCAGGTCGTCGATACGGGCCTGGGCCTTGACCGTCTCCTTCGCCAGCTTCACTATCTCCGCCGACTGGCGCTCGGCGTCCTCCTTCGCGAGGTTGTACGCGTCGGTCGCCGAAACCGCCTGGTGGTAGAGGGTCTCCAGCTCCACCCGGATCTCCTCCAGGGACTTCTTCCCGGTGGGGGAGGGGCTGCCCGAGGGGGCTGTCGGCTCGGGAACAAGGGGAGCGCCGGGTGCCTGACCAATCCCCGGGCTGCCGGGAGCACTTGGCGCGGCGGGCGCGGCAAGAGCCGTCCCGGCGACCGCGGGCACGGTCAGCGCGCAGACCAGAGCGATCGCGGCGGCGGCAACATGGCGTCGGTTCACGACTCCCCCTTCTCCAACTCCCGCAACATCTGATTTACCGTCAGTAACTTATGAACGCTGCCGTGATGGTGCCACGGCATCCCGCAAAGTGACAGAGCCGTACGGCAGATCGCCCACCCCCAGTCGATCACTCCCACCTGTCAGTGACGAACGGCCGGTCCCGCATGTTCCCCACTCGTACGTTCGTTCACTCGATCGGGGGTGCGCGGGAGTGCGTGTACGTCCCGTGCCCCGCCCGGCTGTTCCGCCCGCTCCCGCCCGCTCCCCACGATGCCTCGCCCCGCCCCCGGCCCCCGCGAGGCGGGTCACCCGGTGCTCCCCGAGCCTGCGCGGACCGTCCTGCCCTCCCCGGGACCGTCCTGCCCTCCCGGGGCCGTCCTGTTCTTCCCGGGACTGTCCCGTCCTTCCCAGGGCGGCTCGACTCATGCCTCGGGCAGCCCTGTTCGCGCCCTCTCACGTGTCTTACGTGCCTTGTTTCTTATGTGCCTCATTCGTCGACAGCGGGGTGGGGCCAGGGGGTTGGTGTCCGTTGTCGCCGTGACGATCACGGCGACCGGGGCGCCGCTGGACAGCGCAACCTCTTCAACCGCATGCTCGGTCAGCTTCACCACTGCCTCAAGGCTCATCGCCCGTTCGGCGAGGGCATCGTCTTGCCGGGCGCAGGGGGAGATGTCAGCGTGGCGGCCGCACAGGCCGGTGACCGATGGTCACGCGTCCGGGGGCCGCACCCACGGGGCCAGACGCTCGCCAGGCGCCAGATCCTCGCGCCAGTAGCGGAAGACGACCCCTTGGACGACTTCGAGCCGGCCGGCCGCGATCAGTCCGGAAGCGGGCTCGGGGCCACCCGCGTCGGCCTCGAACGCGACCAGCACCGCGGGTGTCTCGCCGACCTGCCGGGAAACGGACCGCACCTCGTCCGGTTTCGGCTCGCGGAACGCCGGATCGTGGAAGACGGCTGGACACATGACGAAGACAGGGTCGCCGAAGACCAGCTCCAGACCGTGGTGGTACGACAGGTCAGAGCCCGCGCCCAGCCGCACCCGGCCGGCGTTCCACTCGACGACGTCCCAGTCCCACCATGACCCCTCGGGAAGTTGGAACACGAGCCTGCCCCCACATATCGAACGATCAGGCAGGCTACCCCGGGACCCACGGCCGCCGGCTCGACTGCTCGGTGCCGTGAGGTGTCTGACGTGCGCCTCACGCCGTCCCCGCCCGGGGCGCGACCGCCGACCACTCGACGGTGACCTCGCCCTGCCGCCATCGTCGGCTGTCGTCCGCCAGCGGCCAGTCGGCCCGCAGATCCCGTACGGCCCTGATCCAGCGCTGGCGCGCGCCCAGCGAGGCGTACGGGGCAGCGGCGGCCCACGCCCGGTCGAAGTCCCGGAGGAACGCGTGCACCGGCTCGCCCGGAACGTTGCGGTGGATCAGCGCCTTCGGCAGCCGCTCCGCGAGGTCGGACGGCCGGTCCAGCGAACCGAGCCGGGTCGCGAACGTGACCGTGCGCGGCCCCCTGCGCCCCAGCGCCACCCAGACGTGCCGCCGCCCGATCTCGTCGCAGGTCCCCTCCACCAGCAGTCCGCCCGGTGCGAGCCGTCCGCACAGCCGCGCCCAGACATCGGCGACCTCGCCCTCCTCGTACTGACGCAGGACGTTCGCCGCCCGGATCAGTACCGGTCGGCCCTCCACCGGGATCTCGAAGCCTCCATGGCGGAAGCGCAGCCCCTCCTCCTCGTACGGCTTCGCCGCCGCGACCCGCTCCGGATCGATCTCGATCCCGGTGACGGAGCAGCGGGGGTCGGCGGCACGCAGCCGCCGCAGCAGTTCGAGGGTGGTCCAGGGGGCGGCCCCGTACCCGAGATCGACGGCCAGCGGCCGGTCGCTGCGGCGCAGCGCGGGGCCGTGGACGGCGGCGATCCAGCGGTCCATCCGGCGCAGCCGGTTGGGGTTGGTCGTCCCGCGGGTGGCGGTGCCGACGGGGCGGGTGCTCATGCAAGCGAGGGTATGCGCAGCGGCCGGGACCCCACTCCGCCCCGCCCCCCAGCCCCCGCCCCGGCCCCCGACCTGCCGAGGCGCGGCCCACCGAGCCCCGGGTCCGGCACGGGCTCCCACCGGGTCCGCTGCGTGCCCACCGGACCCGGCCCTGGTCCGCCGCCGCTCGGGCCCTGGTCCCCCACTCCGGCTCCGGCCCGCCTCCGGCCCCGGCCCGCCGCGACTCCGCCCATGATCCGCCACCGCCCCGCCCCGGTCCGGTCCGGTCCGGGCTCGGCCGGCACGGCCCCCACGCGAGGTCCCCCGCCACCGCCCCCGCGCACTCCCTCAGCCTCCTCCGAACCACCCCGGAGCAGCCCGCCACGACTACCAATGGTAATGATTTGGCAAAGCGCCGAGGTCCCGGAAATGGAAGATGGAAATCCGCTGTTGTGCGGAGTCGGCACCCGAATGTGCCCGCACTGCGCCGTGCCCGCAGTGTGCTTGCCCGGAGCGAGGAGGACCTTCGCGTGAGCCAGTACGTCTCCCGCATCTCCAGCGGTTTCGTGGCTCCCCGGCTCAGGTTCCCCGTCGGCCACCGCAAGCCGCGCCGGATCGCCATGCTCAGCGTGCACACCTCCCCCCTCCACCAGCCGGGCACGGGAGACGCGGGCGGGATGAACGTCTACATCGTCGAGCTCGCCAAACGCCTCGCCGCCATCAACATCGAGGTCGAGATCTTCACCAGGGCGACCGCGGGCGGCCTGCGTCCGAGCGTGGAACTCGCGCCCGGAGTCCTCGTACACCATGTCGACGCCGGCCCCTACGAGGGTCTCGCCAAGGAGGACCTGCCCGGCCAGCTCTGCGCCTTCACCCACGGCACGATGCAGGCCTGGGCCCGCCACCGGCCCGGACACTACGATCTCGTCCACTCCCACTACTGGCTCTCCGGCCATGTCGGCTGGCTCGCCGCCGAGCGCTGGGGCGTCCCGCTCGTCCACGCCATGCACACCATGGCCAAGGTCAAGAACGCCGCTCTCGCCGAGGGCGATCTGCCCGAACCCACCTCCCGTGTGATCGGCGAGACACAGATCGTGGACGCCGCCGACCGGCTCATCGCGAACACCGCCGAGGAGGCGGACGAGCTGATCCGCTTCTACGACGCCGACCCGGCGAAGGTCGCCGTCGTGCACCCGGGAGTGAACCTCGACCGCTTCCGCCCCGACCGGGCCCTCGCCCCATTCAGCGGTTCCGGTTCCCTTTCCGCCCGCCGCTCTGGTTCCGGTTCGGGCTTCGAGGGCGGCCGCAGAGCTGCCCGGGCCCGGCTCGGAGTGCCCCAGAACGCTTTCGTCCCCCTCTTCGCGGGCCGGATACAGCCCCTCAAGGCCCCCGACATCCTGCTGCGCGCCATCGCGCAGCTGCTGGTCCGCGAACCGTCCCTGCGCCCCCGGCTGTACGTCCCGATCGTCGGCGGCCCCAGCGGCAGCGGCCTCGCCAGGCCCGAGGGCCTGCAGAAACTGGCCGCGTACCTCGGTATCGCGGACGTCGTGCACTTCCATCCGCCCGTGGCGCAGGATCTTCTCGCGGACTGGTTCCGGGCCGCGTCCACGCTGGTGATGCCCTCGTACAGCGAGTCCTTCGGCCTGGTGGCGATCGAGGCCCAGGCGTCGGGCACCCCCGTCGTCGCGGCGGCGGTCGGCGGGCTGCCGGTCGCGGTACGGGACGGGGTCACCGGCATCCTCGTACCCGGCCACAACCCGTCCGACTACGCCGACGCCCTCCACCGGCTCCTGGTGAATCCGGCCCTGGTCACCCGGATGGGCGTTGCCGCGGCCCGTCACGCCGAGTCCTTCGGCTGGGACACGGCCGCGTCCGCGACGGCGGACGTCTATACGGCCGCGATGAACGAACACCGCCGGCGGGTACGCTCCCACCATGGCTGACGCACACGAGCCCGCCGATCCCGCCGAGGCCGCGGAGCCCGCCGATCCCGCCCAGCCCGCCGATCCCGCCGAGGCCGCGGACAGGGCGCCGGAGATCATCGAGAAGGCGCTGACCGATGCCGGTCTCGCATGGGAGCACCCCGGCCCGGGTACGTACGTGGTCACCCTCCCCGGCACGCGGAAGCTCTCCACGACCTGCTCCCTGCGCGTCGGCAAGCACTCCCTCTCCATCAACGCCTTCGTCATCCGCCACCCCGACGAGAACGACGCCGGGGTGCACCGCTGGCTGCTGGAGCGGAATCTGCGGCTGTACGGCGTCAGTTACGCGATCGACCCGCTCGGCGACATCTATCTGACCGGCAGGCTCCCGCTCTCCGTGATCACACCGGACGAGCTGGACCGGCTGCTCGGTTCGGTCCTGGAGGCGGCGGACGGCGCGTTCAACCGGCTCCTCGAACTGGGTTTCGCGAACGCGATCCGCAAGGAGTACGCATGGCGGGTCTCGCGGGGTGAGTCGACGCGCAACCTCGACGCGTTCACCAACCTGACCAAGGGCTGAGGACTGGGGACCGACGGCTGGGGACTGGGGACCGAGAGCCGAGGGTGGCATACGCCCCCTGGCGCCCCCGTAAGACCCGTGTGACACCTGTTTGTGCGCCGCCGTGCCATGACATGCTCGGCACCGGCGCGCCGCTGAACGCCGTTCACCTTCAGGGACCCGGTCGTGCCGGGGCACCGGACCTCCCCTCCTCCCCGGGTGTCGGCGAGCCCCCGGGGAGGAGGGGAAACAGCCTTCGTCCGTGCCGCCGGGCATCGGCCGCTCCGGGGCGCGCCGGACGCCGTCGGACGCCGGCTCCTCACCATCAGCGGGCGGTCCACGCCGACACCCTCAGTGACACCTGGCACCGTTACGCGTCACCCGGCACCGGCACCGACGGCCGGGTGCTCAGGAGGTGGTCCCGGCGGCGGGCGGTCCGCCGTCGCCGTTCGGGGAGCCGGTGGCCACCGCCCCCGCTGGACCGATCGGCTCCGCGGGCAGCGCCTTCCTGACAGCATCCGCCTCCGCTTGCCGTTCAGCCTCTCCTTCCCCTTCCCCTTCCCCTTCGTTCCCTTCGTCCAGGGGAGGATTCTCTTCCCGGGGCAGATTCCGCAGCAGGGCCCAGTAGCCCAGCCCCGCCACCGTCCCCAGCAGCGCGGATATCGCCCACAGCCATCCGGCCCCGTACCCGTCGATCACCACACCGGCGATCAGCGGGGCGAGGAGCGTCGCGACCGACCAGGTCATCGTGTACATGCCCTGGTAGCGGCCCCGCCCGTGGGGCGGGGAGAGCCGTACCACCAGGCCCGTCTGCGTCGGCGCGTTCACGATCTCGGCGACGGTCCAGACGGTCACCGAGAGCGCGTACATCCCGATCGACGACCCGGCGAATGCGGTCAGGCCGAAGCCGTATCCGACGAGCAGAGAGGAGACGGTCAGCAGCCGCCGGGGGTCGCGGTGCTCGATGAAGCGGGTGACGGGGATCTGGAGGACGACGATCAGTACGCCGTTGAGGGCCATGGCCATGCCGAAGTCGGAAGAGGAGAACCCGGCCTCGCCCATGGCCAGCGGCAGGCCGGTCATGCCCTGCATAAAGATCAGCGCGATCAGGAACGACAGCCCCACGACGCTCATGAACCGTCCGTCGCGCAGGACGGTCCCGAGACCGACGTCCGGCTCCGCCTTTCCGGCGGCGGCGGTCGGCCGCTCGGGCCGTGACTCCGGCAGCTTGACGAAGACGAGAATCGCGCAGGCCATCGTCATGACGGCCTCACCGAGGAAGCCCACGAGATAGCTGTACTCGGCGATGAAGCCCGCGGCGATCGCGGAGACCGCGAAGCCCAGGTTGATCGCCCAGTAGTTGAGCGAGAACGCCCTCACCCGGTCCTCGGGGCGCACGATGTCGGCCATCATCGCCTGCACGGCCGGACGGGAGGCATGGGACGCCATGCCCACGACGCAGGCCACGATCGCGATCGCGACGGGGTGCTGCACCAGACCCAGCAGCGCGACGGAGACGGCGGTCGACGCCTGGGCGATCAGCAGGGTGGGCCGCCGTCCCAGCCGGTCGGCCATCACCCCGCCGCCGAGGGAGGAGACGACGCCGCCGAGCCCGTACAGGGAGACGACGAGCCCGGCGTACGAGGGCGAGTACCCCTTCTCGAACGTCAGGTACAACACGAGGAAGGTCGCGACGAAACCCCCGAGACGGTTGACGAGCGTGCTCGTCCACAGCCACCAGAACTCCCGGGGAAGCCCCGACACGCCCTCCCGCACGGCACGGCGCAGACCGGCCGTGCGCTGTCCGGCAACGGACATGTATCCCCCCAGTGGCCCTCGGCGGGTCAGCGGCTCGTCGACGCCCCTGAGTGTAAGGGCCTTGTGGGGTGATTGAACATTACGCCTAGCGAGGCTCCGGCCACCGGCCGACTGACGCCGGCCGTCAATCGAGACGGCCTCGGAGACCTCGGAGGCCGTCCACTAGGCTCGTACGCATGGCCGACGCACCGTACAAGCTGATCCTCCTCCGCCACGGCGAGAGCGAGTGGAACGCGAAGAACCTGTTCACCGGCTGGGTGGACGTCAACCTCACCGAGAAGGGCGAGAAGGAGGCGGTCCGGGGCGGTGAGCTGCTGAAGGACGCGGGTCTGCTCCCCGACGTACTGCACACCTCCCTCCAGCGGCGCGCCATCCGCACCGCCCAGCTCGCGCTGGACGCCGCGGACCGCCACTGGATCCCGGTCCACCGGTCCTGGCGCCTCAACGAGCGCCACTACGGCGCGCTCCAGGGCAAGGACAAGGCGCAGACGCTCGCCGAGTTCGGCGAGGAGCAGTTCATGCTCTGGCGCCGCTCGTACGACACCCCGCCGCCGCCCCTTGAGGACGGCACCGAGTTCTCCCAGAGCGACGACCCGCGCTACGCCACCATCCCGCCGGAGCTGCGCCCGCGCACCGAGTGCCTGAAGGACGTCGTCGTCCGGATGCTGCCGTACTGGTACGACGGCATCGTCCCCGACCTCCTCGCCGGCCGCACGGTCCTCGTCGCCGCCCACGGCAACTCCCTGCGCGCGCTGGTCAAGCACCTCGACGGCGTCTCCGACGAGGCCATCGCCGGCCTGAACATCCCCACCGGCATCCCTCTCGCCTACGACCTGGACGCCGACTTCAAGCCCCTGAACCCCGGCGGCACCTACCTCGACCCGGACGCGGCGGCGGCGGCGATCGAGGCGGTCAAGAACCAGGGCAAGAAGAAGTAGCCCCTTCTCGTTCCTTGAGCCCCCTGCCTGCGCGTTTTTGCGGGTGGGGGGCTTGTCGTCGTGCGGGCCTGCCGTACAGAGCGGGTCGTAGGGCGGGTGGCCGGCCTGGCGCGGTTCCGGGAACCTGCGCGAGCACGAGGTATTCAAAGGAGAGAGACCCGGACAGAGTGTCCGGGTCTCTGGTCTGGAATCAGCGCGGTGGCCGGAAAGGTTCACCGTGTTCGCGCCGGCTCCTTTCCAACGGGCCGGCAGTAAAGCTCGAAGCCTGCCGCCCACGGGACAGCCCTCAGGTGTCAGCCGGGTCGTCCGTCCCACAGTTTTCGCATCGGCACGCCCGGCTTCGTGTGGCGCCGAGCAGAGCGAGGTAGAGGGCTCCCGCAGCCGCAGCCGCGGCGCCTGCTGCCGGAGCAAGAAAATAAACAAATCCTTGAGTGACGGCGAGGGCTGCTGCCACGGCTGTAGGGAACCTGTGCCGACACCTTCCGTTCCCGTCTCGCCACCGCAAATAAAAACGCATCTCATCTTCCCCTCACGGCATTGAGTGAAGCCGGCGGAAATCGCGCTTGCTTCGTCCCTGCTCCCAGTCACCTCAGACTGAAATGAGCAGGGACGAAACTCAAGCGAGGGTGTGTACACATGTGTACACACCCTCGTGTCGTCGACCTTTCACCACTGTGGAGACATCGCTACCGTGTTCCCATGTGTGCAGCAATGGAGGAGGCAGAAGACTTTGAATGCGGGATTCGTGAGGCTCGGCGTGACTTCAGCAATCTCGTGAGCAAGGTTGAGCAGGGAAGTGTCGTTCACCTGACGAGGCATGGGCGTCGCGTGGCAGCCCTGGTAGGGGCTGAAGATCTTCAGAGGCGGACACTTGAGGACGTGATGGCCTACCCGGGTGACGTCGAAAGTGCTACCCGCGTGATTGAGGGCCTGCTGTCACTCTCGGACAATCCGGTCCCCTTGCCGGATGCTTCGACTGCATGGAGGAATGGCAGGGCGGAGTTCGCCGGCGGGATCGCCACACTTCTCTTCTGCTTCGCAAGCAAGCTTGACGAATATTCAGAGAACGGAAGAATCAAGCTGCTTGACGACGAAGGGAAAGAGTCCCCGGATCGAGTGTCATTGGCGGAGTTGATCGCAGCCAAACTTCTGTTGACCAAGGAGGATTCCGGAATCGACGACAAAACCATTCCGCTGGTTGCCGGAACGATTTGGGCGACCCAGTTGGGGGAACTTCCACAAGACTGGAGGAATTCTCTAGGAGTTCCACTCTGTGACGAGGAGCTTCATACATGGATATACGCCACATATTTTGCCGCCGACTTGATCAATCTCTTTGCCGGCCGGGCAGGCGAGGCTGAGGGGTGGATGTACTTCGCCGAAGAATTTGTGCGCAACGGTGGAGAATGAATGAAGCATGATCGCTTCTGCGGGTGATGATGACGGGTTCGGTGACCGACGGCCGCCGAACCTGTACAGACGTCCGCCGGGGAACGACCCGGGCCTGTGACCCCGACCGCCCCGGCTTTCGTATGCCGACCTTCAGGTGGGAACGGTGGCGCAGGGCGGAGATCAGCCCGCGGCGATCAGGCCCGCCAGGTCGAGGGCGTCGCCGTTGACGTCGGCGAGCCAAGCGTCGTGGATGTATTCAAAGTCGTACGTCTCGGTGTCGAGCAGACCGATGCTCCCGGCCGCCACCTGTTGCCGGGGATTGATCGGCTCGGCGGTCCTGCGGTCCGCCTTGGGGCCGACCAGTTGGGCGAGGGCGTACGAGACGGTCGGTCCGTAGTGGCGGGGGCCGTTCTGATGGTGGTAGTGGCCGCTTACATGGAGGCGGGGCTGCAGATGCTCGATGAGCGCGGTCAGCTTGGGCGAGCCCTGGCGGACTCCGCGCCACTCGGACATGCCGTAGGGGCCGTCGTGGGTGATCAGGACGTCCACGCTGCCCGGTTCGGCGGCGAGCAGCCGGTCGTACGCCTCCGGGTCGAGGTCCATCCCCTCCGATTCGATCAGCCCGAGGAAGGCCGTGCGCAGGCCGGCGATCTCGATGACGTGCCCGCAGGCGACATGGTGACAGGCGCCCAACGGGTCCACCGGCGTCACCCCGGCCGAGTCCGCCTCCCCGTGCAGGGTGGCCAGCCAGGGGTGATCCTCGTGGTTGCCGCTGACGAAATGGAACGGCGGGAGCTGCCCCAGGGCGAGTCCCACGGCCTCGGTCAGCGACGACGAGGGACGGAGCAGCCGGAAGAAGTCGTTCTGTGCGGGGTGGTCCGCCCCGAAGCGCCGGCTCGCCCGGTCCCACCGCTCGGGTGAGGGGAAGGCTCCCAGATCCCCCACCTGGATCATTGCGTCGAGCTTGATCGCCCGACGGTTCTGCAGCAGTACCGCCGCGCCGAGCGCGTGCAGTACGCAACCATGGACATCTCCGAAAAACGCGACCTTCAACTCTTGCCTTCCCCCTTGTGCTCCCTCGCCCCGCGGCTCTCGTCGCCGGTGGACGGCCGCCCCTACGGCCGCCCCCGTTTCGCGGTTTCACGCCGATTGCGATCCCGTACGTCCGGGCCCGGACTCGTATGCCCGGGCCGTTCGGCCGGATCGGCGGCGGCCCCCACCGCGGCAAGGACTTCCGTATGTTCTCGGTGTCCGTCACCGGCTGGAACTCGATCCTTGCGCCGAGCCCCTCGAAGAGCGGTTCCACGATGACGGGCGGCTGGGAACTTTCTTGTATGTCAAAGCCGACGGTACCGGGGCGCCCGCCCGCACCGCGACCGAATAAGACTGCCCCGGGCTTGAGTTGGTCCGTCGGCGACTCCACGCGGTCGTCTGCCGGGGTGCTTCTCCTGAAGGACTTGGTCCCGGTCCGGGTGTCCGGATGGCCAGGTGGCGTCCCGCGCCGAATGCCCGCGTACGATCCGGGCCGCCCGCCGCCCGCCGCCTCCGGCACCGTGGCCCGGGTCGGCACCGCCCCCCGGACGTCCGGCAGCGATCGCCCCGGGCGGGACGGGTCCCGGCGCCGGCGGTACCGGCCGTCGGCGGTCAGCGTGCGGGCCCGCCCGGGTCAGGTGACCGGGCGGGCCCTCGGATGCGTCGGTGGTCGGGCGCCTGGCGGCAGGGGCGGGCGTCAGCCGCAGCAGCCGCCGCACTGGCACGGCCCCCCGGACTGGCAGCCGCAGCCGCAGCCCGGGCCGCAGCCGCAGGCGCCGAGGACGGGCAGGTGGACGACGTCGGCGGGGGGTTCCGCCGGAGGCTGTGGGGTGGGGGAATCTGGCATGGGGCTTCCTCCTCGTGGGCGTACGGCACCGAGACGCGCTCGCGGCCGTACGGCTCATGGGCACAGGGGCGTATGCGGGACAAGCCGCCTCTGGCCATGTCATGCCCGGCGTGGTGGGCGCATCAACAGCGCGTTGAGGCACGGCCGCCCATGGGCCGGGCCTTCCGCGCTCTCCCCGGCGGGACCGGCGGAGGCCGTACGCGCCCTGCCGGCGGCCCCCTCACGCGCCCCCCCCCGCCGTGGTCCGGGCCGCACGCGTCCGCTCCTGCGTGACCGGCGGGGATCCGTATGTACGTGCCCGGCCGGGACGACCGGCGGAAGCCGTACGTGCCCCACCGGCGCGGGCGGCGGCGAAACGCACGCACCCCACCCGATCCGCGGCGAACGCACGCACCACGCCACCCGACCCGCGGGAACCGTACGTCCGCGACCGGGACGACCGGCGTGAGCCAGGAGCACCCCACCGACACGAGCGGCCGGGATCGCGTACGTGCCTCATGCGGGACGACCGACGGAGAGCCCTACGCGTCCCACCGGCTCGATCCGCGGCGGAGCGCACGCGCCTCACCGAGACCGACCGACCGACGGGGAGCCTTACGGCGCCCAACCGAGCCGTCCGGCGGGGGCCGTACGCTCCGGGCACCCGTGACACTCCGGCACCCGTGACACTCCGGCACCCGTGACACTCCGGCACCCGTGCGACCGTCGGTGGAACCACCCACCCCCGCTGCTCCCCGGGTGACGAAACGTATCCCCGCCGGCCCCCGGACTCCGCTACGCGCCCTCCACCGGTGTCACCGGCTGGAGCTCGTCCGCGTGCTCGCCCGTCACCAGGTACACCACCCGCTTCGCCACCGACACCGCGTGATCGGCGAACCGCTCGTAGTAACGGCCGAGCAGCGTCACATCGACAGCCGTCTCGATGCCGTGCTTCCAGCGGTCGTCCATCAGATGCTGGAAGAGCGTGCGGTGCAGCAGATCCATCTCGTCGTCGTCCGTCTCCAGCTGGAGCGCGAGATCGACGTCCTTGGTGATGATCACCTCCGCCGCCTTCGCCATCAGGCGCTGCGCCAGCTGGCCCATCTCCAGGATCGTGGCCTGGAGGTCGCGCGGCACCGGGGACTGAGGGAAGCGGAGCCGGGCCAGTTTGGCCACGTGCTGGGCCAGGTCGCCCGAACGCTCCAGGTCCGCGCTCATCCGCAGTGAGGTCACCACGATCCGCAGATCCGTGGCGACCGGCTGCTGCCGTGCCAGCAGGGCGATCGCCCGCGCCTCCAGATCGTGCTGGAGATCGTCGACCTTCTGGTCGGCGGCGATAACACTTTCGGCCAATTTCAGATCGGCGTCGAGCATGGCCGTCGTGGCGCGCCCGATCGCCGACCCGACCAGCCGGGCCATCTCGACCAGGCCCTCGCCGATCGAGTCCAGTTCCTCGTGGTACGCGTCCCGCATGGAGTTCCCTCTCTAGGTGGCCGGGGGTCCGGGTGGGGCTTCGGACTCCCACGCTCCCACGTTCTGTCCGCAAGGAGTCCGGCCCCTCCCTCGCAAATGAACCGGCACTATCCCCTCGGTGAACTCTGGGCGACGAGTCCCGCAGCTGAAGCCGTTCGGCCGGGACCACCACCTTGACCACGCCTAACCTGGATGCATGGACGTGAACGCGGCGGTCGCCGCAGCGGCAGCGATCGCCGGTCTGCTGACCGGTGTCATCGCCGTGCTGGCGTTTCGCTGGAGCGAGCGGGAGCAGCGCAGGCCGACCCGTACCTCGCTGCACACCGACGCCGTGCTGCCGCCCGGTGTCGACACGGTCCTGTCCGTGCTGCGCTCCTCCGCCGTCGTCCTCGACGAGAGCGATTCCGTCGTCAAGGCCAGCTCGGCGGCGTACGCGCTGGGACTGGTCCGTGGCGGAAAGCTGACGGTCGAGCCCATGCTGAACATGGCCCGCGACACCCGGCGCGACGGCGAGATCCGACAGGTCGAGCTGGATCTGCCCCGCCGGGGCACCGGGCGCGGCGAGGCCCTCGCCGTTTCCGCCCGGGTCGCGCCCCTCGGCTCCCGGCTGGTTCTGCTCCTCGTCGAGGATCTCACCGAGGCCCGCCGTATTGAAGCGGTACGGCGCGACTTCGTCGCGAACGTCTCGCACGAGCTGAAGACTCCCGTCGGCGCGCTCTCCCTGCTCTCCGAAGCGGTCATGGACGCCTCCGACGACCCCGAGGCGGTCTCCCGCTTCGCCGGGCGCATGCAGATCGAGGCGACCCGGCTCACCAGTCTCGTCCAGGAGCTGATCGACCTCTCCCGGGTGCAGAACGACCACCCGCTGGCCGACGCGGAGCCCGTACGGGTGGACGAACTGGTCGCCGAGGCCATCGACCGCTCCCGGCACCCGGCGTCCACGAAGAACATCACGATGGCCGCCGGCGGCACCGCCGACCTGCACATCTGGGGACACCGCGGCCAGCTCGCCGCCGCCCTCGGCAATCTCGTCGAGAACGCGGTCAACTACTCCCCGGCCCGCACCCGCGTGGGCATCTCCGCCCGCCGGGTGCCCGCGCCGGGAGGGCCCCTCATCGAGATCGCCGTCACCGACCAGGGGATCGGGATCTCCGAGAAGGACCGCGAGCGGGTCTTCGAACGGTTCTACCGCGTCGACCCCGCCCGCTCCCGCGCCACCGGAGGCACCGGCCTCGGACTGGCGATCGTCAAGCACGTGGCCGCCTCGCACGGCGGGGAGGTCACGGTGTGGAGCACCGAAGGCCAGGGCTCCACCTTCACCCTGCGGCTTCCCGAGGCGGGAGCCGCGCGGGACCGTTCCGACCGCTCCGGCCGTTCCGCCGGTCCCGGCGGTTCGGCCGGCGGCCCGGAACCGGCCTCCGGCCCGCACACCGGCCCGGATCACGCCGACGAGGTCGGCGACCCGCCCCACGACACCGACCGGAACCACGCTCCCGACCGCAGCCATGGCCACGGCCACGGCCACGTTCATGAGAGCAGCGGTCGGGACCCTGATGACGGCCACGGCGGCCGCGACCACCGTGACCGTCCCGGCCGCCGTGACGGCCACGACCGGCCGTACGACTCCCACCGGCCGTACGAGACCGACCGGCCTTACGGCTCCGACCGGCCTTACGACCACGATCCGCACACCGACATCCCTGCCCCGGAGGCCCTCCCGTGACCCGAGTGCTCGTCGTCGAGGATGAGGAATCATTCAGCGACGCCCTGTCCTACATGCTCCGCAAGGAGGGCTTCGAAGTCGCCGTGGCGGCCACGGGGCCCGAGGGGCTCGACGAGTTCGAGCGCAACGGCGCCGATCTCGTCCTCCTCGACCTGATGCTGCCCGGACTGCCGGGCACCGAGGTCTGCCGCCAGCTGCGCGGCCGCTCGAACGTCCCGGTGATCATGGTGACCGCCAAGGACAGCGAGATCGACAAGGTCGTCGGACTGGAGATCGGCGCCGACGACTACGTCACCAAGCCCTTCTCGTCCCGGGAGCTCGTCGCCCGGATACGCGCGGTGCTGCGCCGCCGGGGCGAGCCCGAGGAGATCACTCCGGCCGCCCTGGAGGCCGGTCCGGTCCGGATGGACGTGGACCGCCATGTCGTCACCGTCTCCGGCGGCAAGGTCGACCTGCCGCTGAAGGAGTTCGACCTCCTGGAGATGCTGCTGCGCAACGCGGGCCGGGTGCTGACCCGGATGCAGCTCATCGACCGTGTGTGGGGCGCGGACTACGTGGGTGACACCAAGACCCTCGATGTCCACGTCAAGCGCCTGCGCGCCAAGATCGAGCCGGATCCGGGGGCTCCCAGATATCTGGTGACCGTGCGCGGCCTGGGCTACAAGTTCGAGCCGTAACCGGCGACACCGGCCGTCGTCCCGGACCGGGACACCGGCCGGAGCCGTGGACCGTGCCCGCGTAAGCCCTCGTGCGCACTGCGCGGGCCGCACTGCATGAGCCGCACCGCCCGCGTACGGCCCCGGTCCCGCGTCCGGGCTCTCGCCGGGGTGGCCGAACCCGTGCCGGTACGCGTACGCCGTACCGCGCCCGGCCCGCCCACCGCGCGGACCCCGTACGGGCCGGCCGTCCTCGGACCGCGCCTGTGCCCCACACGGCACCAGGCGCCCACGGCTCACCTGCCCGCAGAAGGCCCGCGCCCATGGAAGAGGGGGCGTCCCACCGGAACACCGGTGGGACGCCCCTCTCTGTGGAGCGCTGTGAAGCGGGTCGTACGCGGCCCCGCCTCAGGCGTTTCGCCTCAGCCGTTCGCGGGCGCCGAGGAGGAGTCCGGCGAAGGGTCCGACGAGGAGTCGGGCGAGGCGCTGCCGGACGCCGGCGACTCTCCCTCGGAGCCGGCCTGTCCGGCCGGTGTCGCGCCGGGGGAGCCACCCGGGCTTGCGGCGGGGCTCGCCGCCGGGGACGCGGGCCGCGTCGGCAGGCTGCTCGGGCCGAAGTCCACGAAGTCGCGGGAGGCCGGGACGACGAACGCCTGGAGCTTCACCTCGCCGGTGTCGCTCAGCCGGAAGACGACATCCTGCACCCCGCCGATGTTCCCCGTCAGCGTCTCGCCGTTGTCGATCACCGCGGAGGCGTTGCCCTTGCCGCCGATGACGACCGATCCCTCGGCGGGCACGGTGATCGCGCCCGGGCCGCCGGCCGCGCTCAGCTTCACCGTGGCGCCGCCGGGCAGCGTGACGGAGTCGAGCGTCTGGTCCTTGGTACCCGCGTTGAAGATCGTCGCGGAGACGACCGCGGGACCGGCCGCGCCCGGCTTGGGCTGGGTGATCACATTCGCGTTCTGGACGCTGATGTCGTCGACCGTCGCGAACGCGGTGTCCGGCTTGACCCCGAGTGTCTGGGCGTTGTTGCCCGCGCCGCACGCGGTGAGGGCGGTGAAGGACAGCGCGACAGCGGTCACGGCGAGGGCGCCGCGCCGAAGGCGAGGGGCGCCCCCGGACGGAGTAAGGGGGAGGCTCACGGCGGCGGCAACTCCTTGCGCGTACGGATCTGGCGGTGGGACGGTCCTGCTGGAGTGGCGCAATAGCGGCCGGGACCGCGTGAGTTCGCGATACCGGCCGGGACGGCGTCAGTTCGTCCACAGATTACAGAGCCCCTGCTCGGGGCCCGCACCCGACCCGCCCCTTCGATGAGAGGCCCCTCATGGAGCTCCTCATACGGGCTCCGCGAGGGCTCCCGGCCCCTATGGTTCCGGCCTTTTTCCGCGCGCTCGCGGGGTGCCGGGGCCCCGCGCGTGCCCCCGTCGGCCCGCCGGAGCGCCCGCAGGGGGCCCGGGGTGCCCGCCGGTGTCCTTGCCCCGGGTCTCCCGGAGGTCCCCCGTCCGCCTTTCGTCCCCCGTCTGCCGCCGCCCGGACACCTGCTTCCCGCGGGCATCCCGGGGCACGCCCGCGGGCTTTCGAACACGCTGTTTGGCACGCGTTCGGATATCGCCGGTGATATCCGCGGTGATCAATTCTCCTTGGTGCTCGCATTCATTGACGGAGTGCCCCGGGGGGCCTTCGATGATCAATTCGGATTCATCGCGTCCGTCCGTCCGTACGGGTGACCGACCACCGAACGGAGTACGGGAAGTTCACCACCAAGAACCAGGCAAATCGGGACGTTCACCCGCCTTCAGGGGTGTCCCGGCAGGTGTGACGTGGGCGTTTCTGTCCGTCCGCACAGCGGCTCCGACCTGCGAATACCCGGTTCCGCAAGTCGCCCGCAGCACGTTCCTGTCGCTGTTGTCAAGCCCCGAGATATGCCCTGACCTGCGAAAACGCCATTCAGAAGAAGCCGTATCCGTGTTACCCTGGATAGCCACGGAAGGGGTACCTGTCACATGACGTTCAAGGTTGGCGACACCGTGGTCTATCCCCATCACGGGGCCGCGCTGATCGAGGCCATCGAAACTCGCCAGATCAAAGGCGTGGACAAGACCTACTTGGTGCTCAAGGTCGCCCAGGGCGACCTGACGGTTCGTGTGCCGGCGGACAATGCGGAGTTCGTGGGCGTGCGCGATGTGGTCGGTCAGGACGGGCTCGACCGGGTCTTCGAGGTGCTCCGCGCACCGTATGCCGAAGAGCCGACGAACTGGTCCCGTCGCTACAAGGCAAATCTCGAGAAGCTCGCCTCCGGCGATGTCATCAAGGTCGCCGAAGTGGTGCGTGACCTGTGGCGTCGTGAGCGCGAGCGCGGTCTGTCCGCAGGAGAGAAGCGGATGCTCGCCAAGGCTCGCCAGATCCTGGTGAGCGAGCTCGCTCTCGCGGAGAACACCAACGAAGACAAGGCCGAGGCACTGCTCGACGAGGTCCTCGCGTCCTGACACACGAATGCCGCGGTGCCCGCTGACATGATCGGTGATCGCCTTTGATCACGGTCCTGTTGCCGGGCGCTGCGGCATGTCTGTCTCTCCACCACAGTCGTACAGCGATCGGTCCTTCGGCACCCCTCCAGCACAGACGACATTCGGACACTGCCCAGACGCCCGCCTCGGCCATGTGCATCATGTACGGACAACTGCGCGCGCTGATCCTGCGGTGTGCCGGGCCCGGGGCGGCTGGCGCAGACCAATGGTCACGGAAGGGCCTGTCAAGGCGTCGCGCCCGGCACGCTGTGGCCATACCCATGTCGGCCGAGGAAACAAACCTGCCGGAGTGCAACCGATGTCAGACGAATCGCTCACGCCCCGTACCGCAGCGGTGATCCCGGCGGCCGGCCGGGGCGTAAGGCTCGGCCCCGGTGCCCCGAAAGCGCTCCGGGCGCTCAACGGCACCCCCATGCTCGTCCACGCCGTACGGGCCATGGCCGCGTCCCGCGCGGTCCGGCTCGTGGTGGTGGTCGCACCGCCCGAGGACGCCACCGGGGTGAAGTCGCTCCTCGCCGACCTCACACTGCCGGAGCGCACCGATGTCGTGGTCGTCCCCGGCGGCGCGACCCGGCAGGAGTCCGTACGCCTCGGGCTGGACGCCCTCCCCGACGACATCTCCGTCGTCCTCGTCCACGACGCCGCCCGGCCGCTGGTGCCGGTGGACACCGTCGACTCGGTCATCGAGGCCGTACGGGACGGGGCACCGGCCGTCGTGCCGGCGCTGCCGCTCGCGGACACCGTCAAGGAGGTCGCGCCGAACCCGCCCGGGGACGCGGGCGCGCCCGAACCCGTCGTCGCCACCCCCGAGCGGTCCCGGCTGCGCGCCGTACAGACCCCGCAGGGCTTCGACCGCGCCACCCTCGTCACCGCGCACCGCGCGGTGGAGGCGGACGGCGAGGGCGCGACCGACTGCGCCGGCCTCGTGGAGCGGCTCGGCCGGCCCGTCGTGGTCGTACCGGGCCACGAGGAGGCGTTCAAGGTCACCCGTCCTCTCGACCTCGTCCTCGCCGAGGCCGTACTCGCCCGCAGGAGGGCCAACGATGGCTTCTGAGGCACCCGGCCCGCGGATCCCGTCCGCCCCGCCGGCGTTCCCCGTCCCCCTGGTGGGCATCGGCACCGACGTCCACGCCTTCGAACCCGGCCGTGAGCTGTGGTGCGCGGGACTGCTGTGGGAGGGCGAGGACGGTCTCGCCGGGCACTCCGACGGTGATGTCGCCGCCCACGCCGCCTGTGACGCGCTGTTCTCCGCGGCGGGCGCCGGTGATCTCGGCGCCCACTTCGGGACCTCCCGGCCCGAGTGGTCCGGCGCGTCGGGCGTCACCCTGCTCGCCGAGGCCGCGCGGATCGTACGGGCCGGGGGTTTTGAGGTCGGCAATGTCGCCATCCAGGTGATCGGCGTACGGCCCAAGATCGGCAAGCGGCGCGACGAGGCGCAGAAGGTCCTGGGCGCGGCGGTCGGGGCACCCGTGTCCGTATCGGGGACCACGACGGACGGGCTGGGACTGACCGGTCGGGCCGAGGGGCTCGCGGCCGTCGCCACGGCGCTGGTGTTCCGTACGGCGTAACGCGGGGGGTCTCCACGGTGCGAACGCCCCCGGTTTTCCCGGGGCAGGGAAATAGCCGCGGGTGTGGAGTGGTTCACCGGGCGGGTACCCGTAACAATCGATCACTGATCCGTCACCCACCGGAAGCGGGCCGGGGACTGGCACCATCGGTCCGACGCGCCCCCGCCCGGACCCGCGGAGCCGGACGGACCGGGGACCGGAAGCAGCCCGCCCGGGCACAACCGCAGCCCGACCGACCGAAGCACGACCCGAAAGCCAGACGCACGACCCGGAAGCCCCGGAAGCACGACCCGGAAGCACAGCGAAGCCCACCGATCGAACGCCCAGAAAGGCACACCGCATGTCTGCCGCACTCTCGGACGAACTCAAGACGCTGCTCGACGGCCCTGTCTTCGTGAACATCGCCACCATCCAGCCCGACGGCAGCCCTCAGGTGTCGCCGGTGTGGGTGAAGCGGGACGGCGACGACCTTCTCGTCTCGACCACCATCGGCCGCCGCAAGGAGCAGAACCTGCGCCGTGACCCCCGGGTGACGGTCGTCGTCCAGCCGTTCGACGCCCCTTACACCTACGCCGAGATCCGCGGCATCGCAGAGCTGACCACCGAGGGCGGCCCCGAGCTCATCGACGAACTGGCCCTGAAGTACGTCGGCAAGAAGTACGCCGAGTTCAACCCCACCGCGGGCGAGGACGCCCCCCGCGTGGTCGTCCGCATCACCCCCCGCAAGGTCGTGGGACGGATCTGAGCCACCCGGCGCAGTCACGGGGACACAAAGTTGCGCCCGCGGCCCGCAAGGGTCGCGGGGCACTGCCACCGGCCCACTACCCTTGTTGCGTGACCATTCGCCTGTACGACACCAGCGCCCGGCAGATCCGTGACTTCACCCCGCTCACGCCGGGCTGCGTCTCGATCTACCTCTGCGGCGCGACCGTGCAGGCCGCCCCGCACATCGGGCACATCAGGTCGGGGCTCAACTTCGACATCATGCGCCGCTGGTTCACCTACCGCGGCTACGACGTTACGTTCATCCGCAATGTGACCGACATCGACGACAAGATCATCTGGAAGTCGGCGGAGCAGAACCGCCCCTGGTGGTCCATCGGATACGAGAACGAGCGCGCGTTCAACGACGGCTACCACGCCCTCGGCTGCCTGCCGCCCACCTACGAGCCGCGCGCCACCGGCCACATCACCGAGATGATCGAGATGATGCGCGGCCTCATCGAGCGCGGCCACGCCTACGAGGCCGACGGCAACGTCTACTTCGACGTCAGGTCGTTCCCCGGCTACCTCCAGCTCTCCAACCAGGACCTCGACGATCTGCGCCAGCCCTCCGGCGACGGCGAGACCGGCAAGCGCGACCCGCGCGACTTCGCCCTCTGGAAGGCCGCCAAGCCCGGCGAGCCCGACTGGGAGACCCCGTGGGGACGCGGCCGGCCGGGCTGGCACCTGGAGTGCTCCGCCATGGCGCACAAGTACCTGGGCTCCGAGTTCGACATCCACGGCGGCGGCCTCGATCTGATCTTCCCGCACCACGAGAACGAGATCGCGCAGGCCAAGGCGTACGGGGACGAGTTCGCCCGTTACTGGGTGCACAACGCCTGGGTCACCATGAGCGGCGAGAAGATGTCCAAGTCGCTCGGCAACTCGGTGCTCGTCTCCGAGATGGTCAAGCGCTGGCGGCCCATCGTGCTGCGCTACTACCTCGGGACACCCCACTACCGCTCGATGATCGAGTACAGCGACGAGGCCCTGCGCGAGGCGGAGTCCGCGTTCGCGCGGATCGAGGGCTTCATGCAGCGCGTCTGCGAGAAGGCCGGGGGACCGGTCGAGCCGGCGTCCGAGGTGCCGCTCGCCTTCGCCGAGGCGATGGACGACGATCTGGGCGTCCCCCAGGCCCTCGCCGTCATCCACACCACGGTCCGCCAGGGGAACTCCGCCCTGGCCGCCGACGACAAGGAAGCCGCCGTCGCCCGTCTCGCCGAGGTGCGCGCCATGCTCGGCGTCCTCGGTCTCGATCCGTACGACGAGCGGTGGGCGGGTGACGCGGACCGCCCCGACGATCTCCACGGCGTGGTCGACACCCTCGTACGGCTGGTGCTCCAGCAGCGCGAGGCGGCCCGCGGGCGCAAGGACTGGGGCACCGCGGACGCGATCCGCGACCAGCTCCAGCAGTCCGGACTCGTCATCGAGGACGGTCCGGACGGCCCGCGCTGGACACTGGGTCCGCGCTGAGCGCACGGACCGATGTGCCGCCCCGGGCCCCGGGGCGGCACACTGACATACGTACGGTCTGCATCCTGCAGAACGAGGATTCACGGAAACAGGTAGTCATGGCCGGGAACAGCCAGCGCAGGAACCGCCGCACGTCCAACAAGAAGGGCGCGCAGGTCGGCAGCGGTGGCAAGCGGCGCCGCGGCCTGGAGGGCAAGGGCCCGACCCCGCCCGCGTCCGCCCGCAAGGGACACGTCAAGAACCGCGTCGCCAACGCCAAGGCCAAGCAGGCGGCCCGCCGGCCGGTCGCCCGGCGCGGCGGCAAGGGCACGTCCGAGATGGTCGTCGGCCGCAACCCCGTCTTCGAGGCGCTGCGGGACGGAGTGCCCGCCTCCACGCTCTACGTCCAGCAGTTCATCGACAACGACGAGCGGGTGCGCGAGGCGATCCGGCTCGCGACCGGCCGGGGCAATCTCCACATCATGGAGGCCCCGCGCCCCGAGCTGGACCGGATGACGAACTGGCTCAACCACCAGGGGCTCGTCCTCCAGGTCCCGCCGTACGAGTACGCGCACCCCGAGGACCTCGCCGCGGCCGCCTTCGACGAGGGCGAGGACCCGCTGATCGTGGCCCTCGACGGGGTCACCGACCCGCGCAATCTGGGAGCGGTCGTCCGGTCGGTCTCGGCCTTCGGCGGGCACGGTGTCGTGGTGCCCGAGCGCCGGGCCGCGGGTATGACCGCGGGCGCGTGGAAGACATCCGCCGGTACCGCCGCCCGTACGCCGGTGGCGCGCGCGACCAATCTCACCCGCGCCCTGGAGTCGTACCAGAAGGCCGGGCTGACGGTGGTGGGCCTGGCGGCCGACGGGGAGCACGAGGTCGGCGATCTCGACGCCCTCGGCGGTCCCGTCGTCATCGTGGTCGGCAGCGAGGGCAAGGGCCTGTCCCGGCTCGTCGGCGAGACCTGCGACTTCCTCGTCCGCATCCCGATGCCGGGGGGCGCGGAGTCACTGAACGCGGGCGTCGCGGCGGGAGTCGTCCTGTACGAGGCGTCCAAGCACCGCGACTGAACGCGGGGCCCCGCGGAGGCGGGGCGGGACCGGGTTCGACGCTCGGTGCGGCGGCCGTGTCCGGGGCGTCCGTCGGGCCGGGGTCTCCGGCCGGGTGGGGCGGCTCTGTCGGGGCGGCTGGGTCCGGCGTCGGCGGCCGCGTCCGCGTGGACCCGCGTCCGCGCGGACGGTCCGGTGGCGGTACGGGGAGAGAGGCGCGGGCGGAGAGGCTGCTCGCCCTCAGGGCCGATGGGCGCCGGTGGGTGCTCGGGCGCGCTCGGGTCACCTCGTGTCGAGGTGCCCCGGCGCGGGGTCGCCGGCGGCAGGGGAGTCCCACGAGACGCCTGAGCCGTAGCGCCGTCCCGGTGCGGCGGTCCGGCGGCGTACGGGCTCCCGGTCCGGCCGGTCGCCGGTGGCAGAGGGCTTGAGGAAGCGCGGGCCCCTGAGGTCGTCCCGGGGCGGTGGGCCGTACGTCCGATCCGGTAGTGGCCGGGAGGGCGGACCGGTGCGCCGTACGGCGGTCAACCGGACGGCGGTTCAAGCGCGGCACCCGAGGTTCACCGTAGGGCCCGGCGCGGCAGGCTTGCACCGGGCGAATCGACCCGTTCCGGGCCTCTCACCAGGGCTTGACGGGTCTCGGACAGATAGGGCGCGTCACGGCAGTGTCCAAACGCGATGTCACTCGGTTAGATGAGTGTGGACACCAGAACGCCCCGGCCCGGGTTCGATGATCAGCCCGCACTGAGCATGATCAAGGTGCACTGCGACCCCGCGCAGGTCATCGTGAACCACGCCAGCTTCCGGGTGCAGCTCGCCCAGAGCCCGCGCCCCGCACGAGCCCAGGCGGACACCGCCCGTATCCCCGCCGTCGCGGCGGCCGGTGCCGCCGGACGGGGGCCCGCCCCGGCCCGGCGGCGCGCCCCCGTCGTCTGGAGCGGCCGGTCCGCGCCCGGCGACGCCGGTGCGACCGGGCTCCTCCAGGCCGTGCGCAACAGCACCGCCACTGCCACCGTCGAGCGCGACACATACGGCGGCAGCGGCTACGACGGCTACGACACCGGCGGTACGACCCAGGTCATCCCGCGTGTCGACCTGTCCGACGACACCGAGCCCACCCACGCGGTCACCGCCCCGGCCTCCGGCGGCCACGACCGGCCGCTGCTGCCGCCGATGCGCCAGGCCGTCGGCGCGTACGACGACCATCCGTACGGGCCGGAGGCGTACGAGGACGAGCTGGAGGAGACCGTCACCACGGGCCGGCCGCACCGGCACGGCAACGACGCGGTCCGGCACGCGTACTACCCCGGCCGCCGGATGAACCTCGGTGTGGTGCTGCTGCCGCTGCGGGTGTTCCTCGGCTTCATCTCCATCTACGCGGGCATGGGCAAGCTCTGCGACCCCGTCTACTTCGACGGCGGCGAGCGCGGCTCCATGGTGAAGTGGCTCAACTCCCTCCACCCGTGGGCCCTCGCCGAGCCGCTGCGCGACTTCGCCCTCTCCCACCCCGTGGGCGCGGGTCTCACGGTCGCCTTCCTCCAGGTCGTGGTGGGCGTGCTGACGGTCCTCGGCCTCTGGCAGCGGGTCGCCGCGGTCATCGGCGCGCTGCTGTCGGCGGCGCTGATCCTCACCGTGAGCTGGCGGACGGTCCCGGCGTACGACGCGCCCGACATCATCTATCTGGCCGCCTGGTCCCCGCTGATCATCGCGGGCGCCCCCGTCTACTCCGTCGACGGCCGGCTCGCGAGCGAGGCGTGGCGCAAGCTCGGCCCGCGCTCCGAGCTGTGGCAGCTGCGGCAGCGGGTCCTGCGGCGCGGAGCCGTGGTCGCGACCGTCGTGGTCGGCCTGACGCTGCTCATCGGCTCGGTTCTCGGCGGGGCCGTACGCTCCACGGAGATGGTGACCGTGCCGGGCCCGAACCAGGACCCGACCAACCATCTGCCCGGCTCCTCGCTGCCGCAGGACCGGCCCACCGGCGGCCGTACGTCGGCCGGCCCGACCGGGGACACCGACAAGCCGTCGCCGTCCGCGAGCCGTTCCAGCGGCACCGAGAAGAAGCAGTCCCAGCCGTCGAAAGACACGGTCCGTGAGACCGGGCGGGTCGGCGAGGGCCCCCGCCAGACCCAGGGCGCCACCGGCCGTCAGTCGGCCCCCGGGCGCACCACCCCCGCCAACCCGCCGTCCAGCAGCTCCGGTCCCGCCTCCAACGGCGGCAGCGGCGGTGGCGGTGGCGGTGGCAATACGGGCAGCGGCGCCGGAAGCGGCGGCTCCGGAGGCGGCTCCTCCACGGGCGGCGGCGCCGAGAACAACGGCACCTCGGGCGGCCGTGTGATCGGCGGCCTCCTGGGCTGAACCCGGCTCCGCGCGCTCGCCGGAAGGGCGGCCACGGCCCGGGCCGCCGTCGTCGCCGTTCGGCCGGCCCGTACCGTCTCCGCCTCGCGGGTCGTCCTGCGGGGCGGAGTGCTGTGAGGGGTGGGTGGGCGCGGTGTGGGTGGGACGGGCGTTGTGCGTGAGGGGCAGGGGCGGTCGGGCAACGCGGCCCGCATGGCGAACCCGTCTCGGACGGAATCTCCCCGGCTCCATGACGACGTACGGCGCCACCGCCCCGCTCCCCGAACGACGGACGTCGGCCTCCCGGAACTCGACCGGTTCCGGGAGACCGGCGTCGGTGTCACGCACGGAGCCTACTCGCCCACAGCGTCCCTCGGGGTGCGACGGGCTCCTGCGGCCGCCTGCGTCCCACGGTCACGCGGCGGACCGTCGGGGCGCCGGTGTTCCGGTCAGCGGTGTTCCGGTCAGCGGCGTGCGGGCGGTGGGCTACCGTCCGTAGTACGCGTCGATGACGGACACCGTGTTCTTGTTGCCGTCCGTATCCCCGAACACGGCCCTGAAGGAGATCCCCTTGCCCTCGGCCGGGTTCGCGACCGTGAATCGGAGCTTCCGGACGGTCACCTTCCTCCAGGTCTCACCCCTGTCGTACGACACGCGGACCTCCAGCGACGAGAGCTTCCCGGGCAGTGCCGCCGGCCCCTGGAGCTCGACCGCGACGGACTGGCGGGCGCCCGCCGGAGCCGTGGAGGCGAGATCGACGGGGGTGAGGAATCGCGCGGCCGAGAGCGGGATCCGCTCCATCGCGGCGGTTTCCCCCGAGCGGAACGTCCAGCTCGCGTCGAGTCGGGAGGTGGCGGTCCCGGCGGACGGGTCGCGGGCGACGGACGTCTCCAGCGTGTACATCGCCTCACCCGGGGGCACCACGAACGCCGAGCCCTTGCTTCCGGACAGCGGATCGTCGTTCTCCCCGATCAGTGCCCCGTCCCGGTAGAGCCTGGTTCTGGCGGACTGGAGCCTCACCCAGCCCGGTTGTCCCTGACCGTCCGCCAGCAGCGGCACACGGCCCTGGAGGATGTTGCCTTCACGGAACACGCCGTGGTCGTCGCCGGTCAGGGGCGCGAGAACCCCGGCGTTGAAGGCTTCCCGGTAGGTCCGGCCCGCCTCATAGGACTTTCCGGACGCGAATCGGTGGCTCGTCTCGAAGATCCAGCCGCCGTCCGGCAGCTCTCTGATCTGTCCGAACTCCAGGGGCCACCAGGCCCCGTCGGCCGTCGACAGCCGCAGTGTGCGGGTCGTCGGTGTCTTCTCCAGCCGCATCGGTGACGTGGACCACCAACTGCCACGGGCGTATCCGCGTATCTGGAGCGATCCCGTCGTGCCCGGCGCGGAGGAACCCATCCCGACCTTCACCGTCGCGAGTTCCTTATCGCGGAAGTGCTTTGTGATGCCGGTGGCCAGGCGTTCCACCCGGTCGCCGAGCACGATCTTGTAGTCGGTGGATCCCCGCTGCCACATCGCTTCCCACGCGTTCGTCAGCGAACCGTCCGTGACGGGCGGACCGAGGTGTGCGGTGCGCAGTTCGCCCCGGCCCGGCACGGGAAGGCTCAGTCCGACCGAGTCGTCCCCCACCTCCACCCGGTAGCTCACGGCCGTGGAATGCGGAGCGGCCTTCGCGTCCGGCACCGTGAATCTGGCCGGCTCCGCGGTACGGGCGTCGACGGTCACCGTCGTGTTCCCGGTGATCTCCAGCCAGGGCTGGACGATCAGGTCGTAGCCGGCGTCGCGGACCTCGGGGAAGGGATCGTTGACGGCCTCCAGGACGTAGCGGCCCTCGGGTACCCGGAGAGTGACGGTTCCGGACGAGGCATCGGGCCTGAAGCCGGTGTCGGCGCCGGGGCCGGAGACGCCCTCCACCCGGGCCTCGTAGTTCTTGCCCACCTTGCCGTCCCGCCCGATGAAGTGGAGCGTCAGCTCATGGGTCTCGGCCCGGTTACCGGCTGTGCCCCGACGGGAAGCGGTGGCATCCGGGACGCCCCCGGGCCGGGACGCGGGCTCGGGGGCGGCGGTCCTGGACGCCGGCTCGGCGGTGCCCGGTGCTCCGCCGGTCAGCCCGGTGATGTCGAAGCGCCGCCGGTCGAGCCCGCCTGCCGCGAATTCCCTCGACACGTCCAGGGGCACCACGTAGGTGCGTCCGTCGGAGACCTGTGTGGCGAGGGGGATGTGCTCGCGCCCCTTGGCCTGCCGGTATCCGAGGGACTTCCCGTCCGCGCCGACGACCACCTGGTCCCCGGTGCCCAGGGTGAAGCTCCTGCCGGTTCCGGTGCCGGTGCCGGTGTCGGTGTCGGTTCCGGTGTCGGGGGCGATGGCCCGGGAGGGCGGTGTGCCCTGTGCCGATGCGGGTCCGGAGACGCCTCCCGCCGAACCCAGGGCCGTTAACAGAGCGACGGCGACCGCCGCTGCCCTTCTGCCGTTGATCGCTTGTCTGTACACGTCCGTACTCATTTCTGTGTGCGGGCTGTGAGTGTGCGGGGGCTCCTTTGTGCGCCTCCCCCCGGAACGAAGGTGCGGTGGGGGAGCGCCGCGTCGCCGCCATCGACCAGTGATAGCGCCAACAGCGCCCCGGTGAGGCCCACTTGGGGGCACGTGGCGGATCCCTTGTGCGCGGTGGAGCCTCCCCCGATTCCCCCGATTTCCCCCGATTCCCCTGATTCCCCTGATTCCCCTGGGTGGGACGCCGACCCGGTCCTGTCGCCGGGAACAGGACGGGTCGGCGATCACCCCGGCATCGGGCCGTTCATGCCTCTGGCGGATCCCATCGCCGACGGGCTGCACGTGGGACGGGCGAGGGTGACGGGGCGGGCGAGGGCGGCAGGACGGGTGAGAGCGGCGGGACGGGCGCTGTTGGCCGCGCCCGGGTCAGGTGGCCGGGGGCGCGGCCTGTCGCCGCCGCCGTCCGCCGGTGAGCGCGGGCGGGCGTGCGGAGGGCGTGCGGATGGCGTTTCAGCCGGTTCCGGAGGCGAGTTCCTTGGCGGCCTCGGTGAGGTCCTTCGCGGTGTCGATCGCGCGCCAGTAGGCCCCCTGCGGCAGCGGATAGCCCGCCAGACGGCGCTCACGGGCGAGACCGGGGAAGGTGGTGCGCTCATGGTCGCCCCGGTCCGGCAGCAGCTCGCTGAAGGCCGCGGAGAACACGTACACACCGGCGTTGATGAGATACGGCGAGGGCGGCGACTCGATGAAGTCGGTGATGTGCCCGAACGCGTCCGTCTCCACGGCTCCCCAGGGAATCCGGGGGCGGGCGAGCGCGAGGGTCGCCGCGGCGTCGCGCTCGGTGTGGAAAGCGGCCATCTCACGCAGCGAGAACCGGGTCCAGATGTCGCCGTTGGTGGCGTACCAGGGCCGGTCCGGGTGGGGAAGGCGGGCGGCGGCGTACTTGAGCCCGCCACCGCGGCCGAGGGGTTCGGTTTCGACGACCGTCGTGACCCGCAGGGGCAGTTCGGCGGTTTCCAGCCACTTCTGCAGGACCTCGGCGAGATGGCCGCAGGAGACGACGACGTCGGTCACGCCCTCGGCGGCCAGCCAGGAAAGCTGATGGCCGATGATCGGGGTCCCGGTTCCCGGGATCTCGACCATCGGCTTGGGGCGGTCGTCGGTGTACGGGCGCAGCCGCGAACCCTGGCCACCGGCCAGGACGACGGCCTGCGTCGGATGCATGGGCGTTTGCATGCCCTGCACCATATGCGGCGCGGGGCTGTCGGGGGGCGCGAGGCCGTCGGGGGGCGCGGGCCCCCGGGCCCCGGGTCAGCTCCCCTGGGCCTGCTGGGCGACCCCGGAGGCGAAGGAGGTGTCGCAGACGGGCTTGGAGTACGTCTGGGCGCGGGTGGGCCCGAGACGCTCGACGGCGGCACGCCCGAGGGCGCGGGCGATGGACATGCAGTGCCTGGCGAGCGAAGGCCGTGCCTCCACCTCGCGCTGGAGATGGGTGAGTACGGTCCCCGGGTCCTTCTGCTGGAGTTCGGCGAGGAGGCGGTCGCGGAGGACGTCCTGCGGGGCGCGCGAGGTGGCGCGTACGGAGACGTTCTGGGAGGAGGCGGTGAGCATCTGCGACTCCGTCGACTGCCCGGCCCACGGGACGCTGGTGACCGCGAGGGTTCCGGAGAGCACCAGGACAACGGGCAGGACGAGAGCGAGAGTGCGGCCGATTCGGCGTGCTGAGTGGGTCACGCGAGCGAGCGTAGCGGTCGGTAATGATTTGGAGACATTCAGTCACCCTGGCGGGGGACATTCCTCACGGCCTTTTCGATTTCCGTGTTGACGGAAGCCCGAAAATCCCCGGTGCGTTCGGTTATTTGTCGACATCGCGGTCGTCGCGGCGGTCATTGCGGTCGTCGTGCCAGGTGCCAGGTGCCAGGTGCCAGGTGCCAGGTGCCAGGTGCCGGGCGCGGAGTGCGGGGAACGGGCGATGGCGTGGGCGCCGGTGCCCGGCAGCCGGCGCTTCGTACCCGGCACAGAGCGAAGTGGCCCCGCCGGGAGGGCGGGACCACTTCGGTGTCGTACGCGGTTCCGGTGCCGCCGGTGGCGTCAGTCGGTGAGGCGCTCGCCGGTCGAGGTCGAGAACACGTGGGTCTCGCCCGGCCGCGGCACGACGTGCAGCTCGGCGCCCTTCTCCGGCACGGACCGGCCGCCGACCCGGACGACCAGGTCCTTCGCCTCGCCGCCGACCTGGGCCGTGCCGTACACGAAGCCGTCGGAGCCCAGCTCCTCGACGACGTTCACGGAGATGGCGAGACCGGCGGGCGCGTCCTGGGCGTCCTTGGTGAGGGAGGTGGCCGCGCCGCCGTTGTGCTCGACCACGTCGAAGTGCTCGGGGCGGACGCCGACGGTGACGGTCCTGTCGCCCCGGTCGGCGGCGGCGGTCAGGGCCTCACGGGAGACCGGGACGACGCTGTTGCCGAACTTCACACCGCCGTCGGTGATCGGGACCTCGACGAGGTTCATCGCGGGGGACCCGATGAAGCCGGCGACGAAGAGGTTCGCGGGGTTGTCGTACATGTTGCGCGGGGTGTCGACCTGCTGGAGCAGCCCGTCCTTGAGCACGGCCACCCGGTCGCCCATGGTGAGGGCCTCGGTCTGGTCGTGGGTGACGTACACCGTGGTGATGCCGAGGCGGCGCTGGAGCGAGGCGATCTGCGTACGGGTGGAGACACGCAGCTTGGCATCGAGGTTCGACAGCGGCTCGTCCATGAGGAACACCTGCGGCTCCCGCACGATGGCCCGCCCCATCGCCACTCGCTGCCGCTGACCGCCGGAGAGCGCCTTGGGCTTGCGCCCCAGGTACTCGGTGAGGTCGAGGATCTTCGCGGCTTCCTCGACCTTGGTGCGGATCTCGCTCTTGTTGACCCCGGCGATCTTGAGCGCGAAGCCCATGTTGTCGGCGACGGTCATGTGCGGGTAGAGCGCGTAGTTCTGGAACACCATGGCGATGTCCCGGTCCTTCGGCGGCAGATGCGTGACGTCGCGGTCCCCGATCCGGATGGCTCCGCCGTTGACGTCCTCCAGCCCCGCGAGCATCCGCAGCGAGGTGGACTTCCCGCAGCCGGACGGCCCCACGAGTACGAGGAACTCGCCGTCCTCGATCGCGATCTCCAGCTTGTCCACCGCGGGCTTGGTGGCGCCCGGGTAGATGCGCGACGCCTTGTCGAACGTGACTGTGGCCATGGTGCTGTGTCCCTCCACCGGCAGGAACGTGCCGGACGATCCGAGTAAAGGATTGGTGTAGTCCATGTATGGACTCCAGGTGACGCTACCTGGCGAGTTCTGTTCTGTCAGCATCAGGAGGGAACGAATATTCCGTGCGGGGCGGGGGCGGGCGGTTGGTTACACTGCTACGGCTGCCTCCTTAGCTCAGCTGGCCAGAGCAACGCACTTGTAATGCGTAGGTCGTCGGTTCGAATCCGACAGGGGGCTCGGTAGTGACCCAGGTCGGACACCTTCTGACCTGGGTCTTTCGTTGTCCTGGGCATTCTGTGGTGCTGTGCGTCCCGTTCCGGGCCGCTGAGACCCTGCACCGGGCGGCGTAAGACCAGCTCATTCAGGGTGTCGAGCCCTCCGAACTCACCAAGACCGAGATCTACCCCCAGATCTGGGAATCGCCTACCTCACTGGAGTGGCCGGCGACCTGTTCACTCCCCTGACAGAGTTCTTCCGGGGCGCCGCATCCACCGGTCACGCCATGCTGATCCGGATCGACTGATCCACCAGGGGCGCCGGAGGGTTAACGACTGGCTGAAGGCGGTCCGTCGGCCCTGGCCTGACAGTGGTGCTGCCGCGGAGCCGATGGCCAGGGCTGCTCCGAGGGCTGTCGGCCCGTGCCGGGATCAGGAGATCAGTGATCTTGGGGCTGGCTTCGGCCCGCTTCCCGGGACGGGCGCCTCCTTTCCCGGGAAGATCCCTCCTCGGGAAGCCGGGTGTCTCGGTCCTCTCTGCGGGGAAGTGTGGTTGCCGTGCGGCTGTACGGACTGCCGTGCTTGGGCGTTACGCCAGCTGCTGCCAGTGGGCGAGCTGGCGGCGGGTGGCGAGGGTGTCGGGGTGGTGGGGGCCGAGGACGCGTGTCTGCTCGGGGAGGAGCGCGGTGTATTCGGCGACGGCTGCGGCCGGGTCCCCGGCTTGGCCCTGCCAGTGGGCGAGGCTGTGGCGGGTGAGGAGGGTGTCGGGGTGGTCGGGGCCCAGGACGCGTGTCGCGTCGGGGAGGAGTTCGGCGAATCCGGCGACGGCTGCGGCCGGGTCCCCGGCTTGGCCCTGCCAGCGGGCGAGCTGGTGGCGGGTGGCGAGGGTGTGGGGGTGGTCGGGTCCGAGGACGCGGATCTGGTGGGGGAGGAGTTCGGCGAGGCCGGTGACGGCTGCGGCCGGGTCCCCGGCTTGGCCCTGCCAGTGGGCGAGGCTGTGGCGGTTGGTGAGGGTGTGGGGGTGGTGGGGGCCGAGGACGCGGATCTGGTGGGGGAGGAGTTCGGCGAATCCGATGGCGGCTGCGGCCGGGTCCCCTGCTTCGCCTTGCCAGTGGGCGAGGCTGTGGCGGTTGGTGAGGGTGTGGGGGTGGTCGGGGCCGAGGGCGCGGATCTGCTCGGAGAGGAGTGCGGCGTATTCGATGACGGCTGCGGCGGGGTCCGTGGCTTTCCCGGGCTGGTTGTCACGGTTGCCGGGGGTGTCTTCGGCGGGGGCGCCGGGTTGGGTGGACGGCTTCGTTCTGCCGGGCGGCGGGGGAGCGGTGGCCGGGCGGGGCGTGGCCGCGGGTCCGGTATCAGGCCCGGGTGCGGTGTCGGGTTCAGGCGTGGTGCCGTTCCCGGGTGCGGGGTTGTTTGGGTTGTTCGCGGGGTCGGGGGCGGTTCGTCGGGATGGTCTGCGTTCCGGGGCTGGTTGGGTGGCCGCGGTGTGCCGGTCGGCTGTGGCGGGGCGTGGGCTGTTTCCGGTGTCGTTCAGGGTGGTGAGGAGGAGGGTGCGGGTGGCGTCTGCGGTGGGCGGTCGGTGGTCGGGGTTCTTGGCGAGGAGGGTGAGGACGAGGTCGCCGAGCGCGGCCGGTATCCCCTCGCGGTGGGTGCCGGGCGGTTCGGGGGTCTGCTGGGCGTGGGCGTACATCAGCGCCCAGGGTTCCAGGCCGTGGAAGGGCTGACGTCCGGTCAGCAGCTCGTAGAGCACGCACCCGAGGGCGTAGAGGTCGGCGGCGGGCCCGCCCTGGCCCCGGAGGCGTTCGGGCGCCATGTAGGCGGGGGTTCCCACCACCCGGCTGGCGGTGGTGACGGTGGCGAGATAGCGGGCGATCCCGAAGTCCAGCACCTTGACCCGGCCCTGCGGCGTCAGGAGCAGGTTCTCCGGCTTCAGATCCCGGTGCACGATCCCCGCCGCATGCGCGACCGCGAGCGCCTCCGCGGTCTGCACGGCCCAGCCCACCGCCTGCGCCACCGCCGGCGGACCGTCCTGCCGCAGCACCACCCCCAGATCCCGCCCCGCAACAAGCTCCATCACCAGATACAGCTCACCGCCCTCACCGTCACGCCCCATGTCGTGCACGGTCACGATCCCCGGATGACTCAGCGCCCCGGCGATCCGGGCCTCACGGAAGAACAGCCCCACGGCCACATCCTCCGGAATCCCTCCCGCAGCACGGTGCAGCAGCTTCACCGCCACCCGCCGGTGAATGACGGTGTCGAAAGCGGCCCACACCTGGCCCATCCCGCCCCGCCCCAGCAACTCCCGCAACTCATACCGCCCCGCCAGCACCCGCAACGCCATACCCGACCCCCACCCACGCGAGTTCCCCGGACAACCCCGGCCCCGCAGCCGCCGACGCACACCCTGCCCGACCCCCACAGCCCCCGTCCAGACAGCCCCCCGGCCCCGGCAGGCTGCCCCGGAGCACAGCCGGTACGCGGCCCGTCCCCGTGGCCGGGTGCGCTCCGCAGCGCAGGGCTCCATCGTCACCGGCTGTCCGTGTCACGGCCGTTCAGAGGGAGGGACTCTTCCGGCTCCGGCGCGGTTCCCGGCGTCCGCCGTACCGCCGACGGCCGGACGCACGAGTGGTCCTCGCGCAGACCAAGGTGGCGAAGGGGGCTGGCATTCGCCACGGCGTTCGTCCCCGGCGTCCGCTACTGCCGGAACATGGCCATCCAGCCCGTCGGGTAGGTGAGATCCGACGCGGCGGCGAGCATGTCTGTCTTCACCTGTTCGGAAGCCTGCGCTCTGAGCCAGGGGCCGACGGTGTTGACGAGGAAGGCGGCGGCCATGGGGCGGGCGTGGCCTGCGCCGAATTCGTCGAGGATGTCCGCGATCCGCTCTGTCATGGAACGGACCGAGGCGACCTGGGAGGCGCCGATTCGGGTGGTGGCCTTGCCCGGGGTTACCGGCTCGTCCGCGGCCCGTGCGCTCGCCTGGAACGCGGGGACCGAGAGTGCGGCAGAGAACAGAGTCGCGGCCAGAACGCCGCGACGTGAGGGATCCATGTCCGCCTTTCCCAGGTCGATCAGCTCCTCCACAGTGTCGACCTGCGGGGATCCGTCGGCGGAAGGCGCCCGTTGCAGGCCGGCTTCCCTGTGAGTGACCGGCCGGCCGAGCCGGGCGGGCAGGGCTTCGAGAATCAGGGGCCTGACCTGCGGCTTCGGCGGCGTACCGGCGATCCAGTGCGAGACGGCCGTCCGGTCGTACGTCAGGGTCAACCCCGCTTGCGGACCGAGCCGATTGACCTGCTGCGCCAGTTGCGTCCGCGTCCATCGCGCCTGCTCAAGCAGCCTGTCGAGCGCAGGGTTGGGTGTGCGTTGCCGGTCACCTACGAGCAGACCGTCAACCAATACGAGCAGGCCGTCAAGACCATCACACCCGTCAAGCCTGCCGGGTGATCCACGGGAGAAGGCAGCGCGCGGTGTCCGGGCGCACGAGACACACCCGGACACCGCCCTTGCGCCCGCGGTGCGGCCCCACGGCCTCCCGTGCGGGACCGGGGCCCCGCGGCCCCACGGTCTCCCGTGCGGGAGCGGTGCCCCGGGGAGTCTGCGCCGGCGGCCCGCGGAAGCCCGCGGGCCGCCTTCTCGGACGGTACGCGGGAACGCCGATGTCGCCGGTGATCACCGTCCGGACCAACCCCACCTCGCGGACGCCGGCTTCTGCCGCCGTACGCATGGGCGGGGTGCCCGCGCACGCATCGGATCCGGTCGGACTCAGCGGTGGAGCAGGTTCTGCCAGTTCTCCGGGACGCGGCCGGCCGGTCCGGGAGACGGCTGGTCCGCCGGATGGTCGCCGGGAGCGGCGAGGGCGGGGCCCGACTCGTACAGGTCGTTTCTGTTGTAGTCCCAGAACCACGCCTCGCCCGGCTCGAAGCTCTGCACGAGCGGGTGCCCGGTGGACTTCCAGTGGTCGGTGGCGTGCTGGCCGGGCGACGAGTCGCAGCAGCCGATGTGGCCGCACTGGGCGCAGCGCCGCAGATGGAACCACCAGCCGCCCCGCGCGTCGCACTCGACGCAGCCGGTGCCGCTCGGCGGGACGCTCGGGTCGATTCCTTCGATGTCGTTCATATGGGCTCCTCAGCCGTTGTGGTGCCGGTCTTCGGCTCGGGTTCGGGGGTGGTGAGCGGCAGCAGTACCTGGAACCGGGTGTCGCCCGGGACGGACTCGACCTGGAGGCTTCCGTGGTGCTTGTTGACGACGATCCGCCAGGAGATGTCGAGCCCGAGCCCGGTGCCTTCGCCCACCGGTTTGGTGGTGAAGAAGGGGTCGAAGATACGGCCCCGGATCTCCGCGGGGACACCGGGGCCGGTGTCGCGGAACTCGACGAGCAGCCGGTCGCCCTCCCTGGCCGTCCGGACCGTCAGGGTCCCGTCCCCGCCGTCGGTGCCGATCGCCGCCACCGCGTTGTCGATGAGGTTGGTCCACACCTGGTTCAGCTCCGCCGGATAGGCGGGTACCTCCGGCAGGGAGGCGTCGTACTCCTTGACCACGCGCACGCCGGGGCCGATCTTCCCCGCCAGCATCAGCAGGGTGCTGTCGAGGAGTTCATGGACGTCCACGTCGCGGTGCGGAGCGCGGTCGAGCTGCGCGTACTGCTTCGCCGCGTCCACCAGATGGGAGATGCGGCCTGTGGAGTCGTGGATCTCGTTCATCAGCAGCTCTGTCTCGACGGTGTGGTTGAGCCAGCCGACAGCCCCCGGGAGGAGGTCCTCGGCCACCGCCGCCGCGACCTGCTCCAGCCAGTCCGTGCCCAGTCCGGCCTGGACGAATGTGGGCGCGATCCGCCAGCCCTCCGGGACGCCGTGGTCGTCGAGCCAGTCGGCCAGTTCGTCCTCCCGGTCGGATGCCTCCAGCGCGGTCAGCACCGGCGCCCTGGCGACGCGTTCGGCTGTCCGTTCCTGGATCTCGATCAGAGCGGTCAGGGCTTCGCACGAGTAGGCGTCGTGGGCGATGACCGCGAGCTCGTGCCGCATCTTGCCGACCCGCTCGCGCAGGGTCGCCGTGGCGCGCACGGCGGCGGCGGCCGGGTTGTTCAGCTCATGGGTGAGTCCGGCGGACAACGAACCCAGCGCGAGCAGGCGTTCACGCTGGCCGACGGTCCGCTGGGCGTTCTTGGAGCCGAAGAACAGCCCCTCCAGGAGGTGCACAGCCATCGGGAACCACTCCCCCATGACGGCCGCGAACGACTCCGCGGGCAGGATGAAGAACCGGGTCGGCTCGGTCACCCGCAACGCGTTGTTGTACCTCTGCGGCACCTGGTCGCCCAGATACGCCTGCATCGCCCCCGCGTACACTCCCCGCTGCGAGGTGCGGCTGAGTTCCACGTCGTCGCCGCCGACCCGCCGGGACAGCACGACGGTCCCCTCGATCATCACGTAGAAGCAGGTGGCCGGATCGCCCTCGGCGTACACCGGGCCGGGCTCGAACCGCTCCACCCGCCCCTCGGCGCACAACCGGCCGAGCTGGTCGGGGGAGAGCTTCTCGAACAGGAACAGCGAGCCGATCTCGTACGGGTCGCAGGGCAGGTCCCGGGTGCTCATGACTGCTCCAGATAGCGGTGGACGAGCATCACGGCCATGGCTCCCTCTCCGACGGCGGACGCCACGCGCTTCGCGGACTGCGAGCGCGCGTCACCCGCCACGAACACGCCCGGCACATTGGTCTCCAAGTGATAGGGCGGCCGGTCGAGTTCCCATTCACCCGGCGGCCGCCCGTCCGGCGTCAGATCGGGGCCTGTCAGGATGAACCCGTGCTCGTCGCGGAGCACCGTCCCCTCAAGCCACTCGGTCAGCGGGGCCGCGCCGATGAAGACGAACATCCACTGGGCATCGACCGTCTCGCTCCTGCCGGACGCGGTGTCCCGCAGGGTCAGCCGCTCCAGGTGCTCCTCGCCGTGTACCGCCTCCACGACGGTCCGGGGCAGTACGGTGATGTTCGGCGCCTCCTCGATCTGCTGGATCAGGTAGTACGACATCGACGCCGCCAGCGACTCCCCGCGCACCAGCAGTGTCACCGACTTCGCTCCCCGCGCCAGGAACACCGCCGCCTGCCCGGCCGAGTTCGCCCCGCCGACGACGTACACGTCCTGCCCCTCGCAGGATGCCGCTTCGGTGAGGGGGGAGCCGTAGTACACGCCCCGCCCGGTCAGCTCCTCGCACCCCGGCGCGGGGAGCTGGCGGTAGGACACACCGGTGGCGAGGATGACGCTGTGCGCGGCGACCTCGGAACCGTCGGAGAACCGTACGACGCGTGCTGCGCCGCTCGCGTCGAGACCGGTGACTTCGCGCGCGGTGAGGATCTCCGCACCGAAGCGGCTCGCCTGGCGGCGGGCGCGATCCGTGAGTTGTGCGCCCGAGACGCCGTCGGGGAAACCGAGGTAGTTCTCGATCCGGGAGCTCTGCCCGGCCTGTCCACCGGTCGCCGACCGTTCGACGAGCACGGTCCGCAGCCCCTCGGACGCCCCGTAGACGGCGGCGCCGAGCCCGGCCGGGCCGCCGCCTATGACGACGAGGTCGTAGAACTCGGCGGTCGGCGTCGTCGCGAGCCCCACATAGGCGGCCAGCTCGGGCGCCTCCGGCTCGACCAGTGCCGTGCCGTCCGGGGCGAGCACCAGGGGCAGCCGGCGCCCGTCGGCCCCGGCTGCCTCCAGAAGCCGCCGCCCCTCGGGCTCGTCGGAGGCGTACCAGCGGTACGGCACCTGGTTGCGGGCCAGGAACTCCCGTACCCGGGAGGAGTGCGCCGACCAGCGGTGTCCGACCATCTTGGTGGCCGGGACCGGCCGGTAGTCACTGGAGCGCCAGGCGTTGAGCAGGTCGTCGAGGACCGGGTAGAGCTTCTCCTCCGGCGGATCCCACGGTTTGAGCAGGTAGTGGTCGAGGTCGACGACGTTGATCGCGTCGATGGCCGCGTTGGTGTCGGCGTATGCCGTCAGCAGCACACGGCGCGCTCCCGGATAGACGCCGATCGCCTGCTCCAGGAACTCGATGCCGTTCATCTGCGGCATGCGGTAGTCGGCGAGGACCACCGCCACCAGATCGCCCCGCAGCTTCAGCTCCCGCAGCGCCTCAAGGCCGGACTCGCCGGATTCCGCGCGCACGATCCGGTATCTGCCGCCGTAGCGACGCCGCAGGTCACGGGCGATGGCACGGGAGACTCCCGGGTCGTCGTCCACCGTCAGGATGACGGTACGAGCTGCGTCGGTGGCCTGCGCCATGCTTCTCCGCCCTGAGTGCTCCGGACAGCCGGCACGGCGAGGTGCCCGCCGGCTCAGCTCCATCCTAAGTTCGAACGCCGGGAACCGCCCCGACGCACAGGCGCGGGCACGCTGAGCTTGTCCTTTACGGTCCGGCACGGAAATCGTCTCGGACTTGACCGGCATTCTCGCAGTTCAGCGGATCCGAAGGCGGCCTTCATCCGATCCCTGCTCCGTCACGGAGGCAGGAAAAGCGCGAAGGCCGTGGTCATGAGTTCGGTGCATCAGCGCGTCCCGCGGGATGCGTTCGCGGAAGTGTCACACTTCCGATCGGAGCCGTACGCCTGCATGACCGCGCGGAGCGACGCGTGGTTCGCGTTGTGCGACGCGCTGTTGTGCATGGACGCGCAGCCACCGGCTGCGCACGGTCGGCAGCCGGACCAAGGTGTGCGGGAAAGTATCCGGTCGGCCCGGAACAGGTGGTTGGGAGCAGCGGGAGAGGGTCGTCGCGGAGTACGTCCAGGGGTATGCGGCCTGACGTAGGAACCGGCACGCAGGGCTGGGGAGTGACCAGCCGCTGCCGTCGGCCGCACGACGGCCAAGGAGCAGGTCAACACCCTGCTGAGGCGTGTCTTCGCCGCCCGCGACGACGACTGGTGGCACAAGCGCCTCACGGAAATCGACGCGCCCCGGGCACCGGTCCTCACCCGCGCGACCGACCTCCTGACCGACCCCCACACCCTGGCCCGGGACCTCTTCAACACACAGACAGGGGCCACCCCCAGGCCCGCTTCCCCGTCGTCTTCGGCGTCGTCTTCCCCGTCGTCTTCGGCGCCGGCCACGAGATCTTCCGCCGCCCGGCTCCCGCCCTCGGCGAGCACACTCAAGCCTTCGTGGACGGATTTCTCGGCGTAGGCCGGCATCGGCACCACCGATGTCAGTGAGGAGACGACTTTCTGAGGTGTCTGGCCCGATTCCGCGCCAACACCGCACGTTCCGGTGCCCGCCGACTGCCGTCCTCGCCATGTCGCCGCACCCGGCCGTCATGTCCTCCTGCCCCGGCCTGCCGCCGACCGACCCCGAGGGTCCCGGCACCCGCGACTCCGAGGCGCCGAGGGTCCTGTGGCGCCCGGACCACGACGCACGAGCCGATCTCTTCCCCCGCGTCATGAGCCCCGACCTCGCCCATCTCGTCCTCCCGGGCCGGCCCTGGAGTCAGGATTCGGCCTTCCTGCGGGCCCGGTAGGCGGCCACATTGGCTTTGTTGCCGCACATCTCGTAGGAGTGCCACCGCTGGGTGCGGCTGCGCGTGGCGTCGTAAAAGGCGTGGTGGCACGACGGGTTGTCGCAGATGCGGATACGCGACCACTTGTCGGCCGCCATGAGGACGGCCACCGCGCGAGTGATGCCGCCGACGGCCGGGTCACCCCCCACCTGCCGCAGCCCCACCTCCCCCGGATCCGAGAAGACCTGGCGCAGGGGGATCGTGGACGCGTACGCGTCGAGTTCGGCCAGGCGGGCGTCCGCTTCCGATGCGCTCTGCGGCCAGACCATCCCGAGGAGGGCTGTGCGCAGCCCGCGGAGCGCTTCCACGCGTTCCGCCACGGGCGTCGTCGGCGCTGTCGGGGCCGTTGCCTCCGGCGGGCCGAAGGAGCTCAGGAGGGCTCCGGCCGTCTCCGGGTTGTCGAGCTGGTCGGGAAACATGCCTCCCGCCCCGTGCGGCCGGGAGTTGAGCAGATTCACGATCATCGCGGCCTCCGGGGGAACCCGGGGTTCGAGCCGTGTCCGTTCGTCTGTGGCCATGCCCCGCACCGTAGCACATGGTCTAACTCCTGAAGACTTTTACATATGGTGGCGGCGCATGCTACAAAGTAAGCGTCAAGATGGAAAAGGCCATTACGAGGGCTGCTCGCGAGGTGCGAGGCGGCGGTTCCGGGCTGTACTGGAGGGGGCGCCGGGAGCGCCTTCGACGCGTACGGCCTCGCGGAGTACGACCTGGCGCCGCCCCTCAAGACCCGGCCGCCCTCAAGACCTGAGAGGACACGGCAATGAGCGAGATCACGACCCGGTTCCGCACGATCGACGGACTGTCCGTCCGGTACGCCGAGAGCGGGGCGCCCCGCGAGCGCGAGGCCCTGCTGCTGAGCCCGTGGCCGGAGAGTCTCTACAGTTACGACGCCGGCTGGGCGCGGCTGGCCGGGCACGCGCACCTGACCGCCGTGGACCTGCCCGGTTTCGGGCACTCCGAACTCCGCGAGGATCTGATGTCCCCGGCCGCGATGGGCGAATTCATCGTGAAGATCGCCGACGCCTTCGGCCTGGAGAAGCCCCATGTCGTGGGCCCGGACGTCGGCACCGCGGCCTCCCTGTTCGCCGCCGCCCGGCACCCGGACAGGTTCCGGAGCCTGGTCGTGGGCACCGGCGGGACCTCGGTTCCGCTGGCCCTGGGCAGCCCTCTGCGGGAGTGGGTGCTCGACGAGGACCTCGCCCCCTACCTGGCGTACCCGCCCAAGGCCGCCGTGACGGCCGCACTGGAGACCATTGAGGGCTACGAGTTGCCGGACGTGGTCCGCGAGGACTACCTGGCCTCCTATGTCGGCCGGCGCTTCGTCGACCAGATGGCCTATGTCCGCGCCTACCCCACCGACCTGCCGGTGCTCGCCGAACTGCTGCCGGAGATCCGGACGCCGGTCCAGATCGCCACCGCCCGCCACGACGCGGTGGTTCCGCCGGAGAACGCGGAGTTCCTGCACGAGCGCCTGCCGAACAGCAAGCTCGACTTCATCGACGCCGGTCACTTCGTCTGGGAGGAAGCCCCGGTCGAGTACGCCGAGGTCGTCACCGACTGGTGGAAGGCCAACTGAGGCCCCTCCCGGAGCCACCCGGGAGCAAGGTCCCGCGGGCAGCCGATGCTCCGGTGTTCCGCCTGGTGGCCGCGTCGGCGTCGGTGCGCGATCGGGAGCGCCTCCCCATTGCGGGGATTCGGGCGCCCTGTTCGCCGCCGTGCGTCCCGAAGCTTCACAGGCGACGCCCGTTGCAGGGATCCGTACTCCAGAGAGGGGTGAAGCGGTGCGGGTTGCGCCTCTTGGGGTGAGGCGGGTTCTGCGGGACGTGCCCAGGCGGTACGGACCCCTGGGCCGTGAAGCAATCGAACTCTTGGGGTCTCCCGGGCGTCACGGCGTCACGAAGGCACGGCGTCACGAAGGCACGGCGTCACGAAGGCACGGCGTCACGAAGGCACGGAGGCGGCAAGCGGACTCCGGAGAAGAGAACCGTCTCTCCGCCAGGAAGAGCCCGAAAACGTACGGATGTGGCCCGCACGGCCCGAGCGTATCGTGGGCCGGGTGCATCCGGACCGCGCCCGAGGGGCGTGATCGTAGGAACGCGTGCCCCCACCGACTTCGCCGTGCAGGGGTGCGCCCGGACGAGTGGAGAACCAGCGATGGGTACAGTCACCACCGACGACGGCACGACGATCTTCTACAAGGACTGGGGCCCCCGTGACGGGGAGCCGATCGTCTTCCACCACGGATGGCCACTGAGCGCCGACGACTGGGACAACCAGATGTTGTTCTTCCTGGCGCAGGGCTATCGGGTCATCGCGCACGACCGCCGTGGCCACGGGCGCTCCACCCAGACCGCGACCGGCCACGACATGGACACCTACGCCGCGGACGTCACGGCCCTCACCGACGCCCTCGATCTGCGCGGCGCCGTCCACATCGGCCACTCCACCGGCGGCGGCGAGGTCACCCGCTATGTCGCCCGTGCCAGGCCCGGCCGCGTCTCCAAGGCGGTGCTCGTGGGAGCCGTACCGCCGCTGATGCTGAAGACCGAGGCCAACCCGGGCGGCCTGCCGATCGAGGTCTTCGACGGATTCCGCGAGGGTGTCGCCGGCAACCGGGCACAGTTCTTCATCGACGTCCCCTCCGGACCGTTCTACGGCTTCAACCGCCCGGGCACGAAGGTGTCGCAGGGCCTGATCGACAACTGGTGGCGCCAGGGAATGACGGGCGCGGCCAACGCCCACTACGAATGCATCAAGGCGTTCTCCGAGACCGACTTCACCGAGGACCTCCGCCAGATCGAGGTGCCCGTCCTCGTCGCACACGGAACGGACGACCAGGTCGTCCCGTACGACGACTCGGCGCCCCTGACGGTCAAGCTCCTCAAGAACGGCACGCTCAAGTCCTACGAGGGTTACCCGCACGGGATGCTGTCGACCCACCCGGAGGTCCTCAACCCGGACATCCTCGCGTTCATCCGTTCCTGATCCCCGTCCGTGCGCGGAGCGTCGGACGGTAGGCGTCCGGAGGCACGCGCGGGGTGCGTTTGATGTTGGCGGCGCGGCGTCGTGGCGGTACCCATTCCGGTGGCCGCCGCGATGGCGTCGACACCGTCGTCGGTGTTCTCCGGCAACTGCTGGACCGGTCTGCGGATTTGTCGGTGTGCCTTATGTCCGCCGTGGACGTTGCGGGCGTTGTCCCGACGTCGGGGCGACACTCGATTTGATGGGGTGTCAGGCACATGGGGGTGTTGGCCGGGCGGTCCATGGCAGCAAGGGACGGCTCTTCTGCGGAAGGGGGCTCCTGCGGCGGCCCGTGCAGCCTGCCTCGGCGAGAGTGAGCGCGTACCCGGGGGCGGCTCCTCGCGATCGCCCCTGTGGGCGCGCTGGGTGTACCGGAACCTCCGGCGGGTGGATCGGATCGCGGCCTGCGGCTGATGCCGCAGACGTGTTCACCGTCCTTCCGGACAGGGTCCGGGCCGGACGGACCGGTCGCCCGGTGCGGGGACGTCAGGCCGATGGGACCCGTCGTGCCCCCCTCGGACCCGTGCGTCGCATGCTCCACCGCGCGAGCGGCAGCAGGGCCTGGATCAGCGCATGGCCGTCCGGCGTCAGTGCATAGCGGGTCTGCACGGGGGTGGTGGGGATGACGGTGCGTTCGATGAGGCCTGCCGCGTCGAGTTCCTTCAAGCGTTGGGAGAGCAGCCGGTCGGAGATGCCCTCGATCAGGGCGCGGTACTCGCCGAAGCGCCGGGCTCCCTGGGCGGCGGCCTGAAGTACCGAGCCCGTCCAGCGGCGCCCGATCAGCTCCAGGGTGCCCTCGAAGCTGGGGCAGGTGTCGTCATGAATGGATTTCACTTATAGAAGATTAGTGCCTTACTCTTCGTTTTGCCATGGAGGTGGCCCAGGGCACCGTGGACACATGACCGATGACAAGCGCTCGCTCTCGTTCGGAGTGAGCCTCGACCCTTCCTCCGCGGTCTGGCCGGGGACCCGGCTCCTCGCCCGCAGAGCGGATGACTCGGGCCTCGACTACATCGCCGTGCAGGACCACCCCTATCAGCCCGGCCATCTGGACGCCTGGACCCTGATCTCGCATCTGTCCGCGGCCACCGAACGCGTCTCCTTCCTCACCGATGTCGCCGATCTTCAGCTGCGGCCGCCGGTGATGCTCGCCAAGGCCGCCGCGTCGCTGGGCGTGCTGACCGACGGACGGATCCAGCTCGGCGTCGGCGGGGGCGGCATCCCTGACGCCATCGCCTCGATGGGCGGACCGGCACGGCGCGGCCAGGACATGGTGGCGTACGCCGAGGAGTCCCTGGGGCTGCTGCGCGCGGCCCTGTCCGGAGGCGCAGTACAACTGCACAGCCCCTACCACTCCGTCGACGGCTACCGCGCCGGACCGGTACCCCCGAAGCCCGTCGAGCTCTGGCTCGGCGCCCAGAAGCCCAGGATGCTCGCCCTCACCGGCCGGGTCGCCGACGGCTGGATCTCCCCGCTGAACATCTACGTCCCGCCGAAGGAGGTGCCGTCCCGGCAGCGGATCATCGACGAGGCGGCTGTGGACGCCGGGCGCGACCCGAGGTCGCTGCGGCGCGTCTACAACGTGATTGGTGTGATCGGTGGTCGCGGGGACGGGCCCGGCCTCGTGGGTGATGTGCGGCAGTGGGTGGACACCCTCACCGAGTGGACGGTGGAGCTGGGCTTCGACACCTTCGTCTTCTGGCCCGTCACCGCCCCCGAGCGGCAGCTGGCACTGTTCGCCGGTGAGGTCGCGCCCGCGGTCCGCGAGCGCGTCGACACCCTGCGGGGCGGGCGGTGAACGCCGCACTCGGCACGCTGCCGGCCGAACTGACGGGCAAGGTCGTCGGGCCCGACGACCGGCGCTACCGGCTGCTGCGCTCCACCTACACCACCGTGGGCCGTCCGGCCGCCGTCGTCCTGCCCGAGTCCGCGGGCGACGTCGCGGCGGCGTTGCGGCTCGCGCGGGAGAGGGGGCTCCGGCTCGCCGTGCGCAGCGGCGGGCACGGACTGTCCGGCAGCGGGACCAACGACGGCGGGCTCGTCATCGACCTGAGCGCGCTCCACCGCATCGACGTCCTCGACCGCGCTTCCCGTCTGGTCCGTGTCGAGTCGGGTGCCCGCTGGGCCCGGGTCGCTGAGGCGCTCACCCCGCACGGACTCGCCATCAGCTCGGGTGACCACGGCAACGTCGGCGTCGGCGGCATCGCCACGGGCGGCGGCGTCGGCTGGCTGGTCCGGCAGTACGGACTCACCGTCGACCATATCCGGGCCGTGGAGGTCGTCCTGCCCGACGGAACACTCGTACGCGCCGACGCCGAGGACGAGCCCGACCTGCTGTGGGTGATGCGCGGAGCCGGCCGGGGCGCGGGAATCGCGGTGGCCTTCGAGATAGAGGCCATGGAACTGCGGGACGTCGGCCACGCGCACCTGGTCGTCGAGGTGGACCCGGCAGGGGAGACGCTGCGGCGCTGGGCCGAGGTCATGGAGCGGTCTCCGCGTGAGCTGTCGACGGCGGTGACGCTGTCCTCGCAAGGCACCACCGCGGTCGCGTTCGTCACCGCGGTCGTGGCCTCGGACAGTCCCTCCGTCATCCGGGACACCCTCGAACCGCTGCTCGGCATCGGTGACGTGATGGTCCAGCAGGCCCACATCACCCCTTACACCGAACTGGTTCCCGTACGCCATCTGCACCCCAACACCGGACAGATGCGATCCAGCACCACCAACGGACTGTTCACCGGCATGACCCCGGACACCGCCAGCGCCCTGACCACGGCGACAGCCGCTTCCGATCCGGTCCTGATCCAGTTGCGTTCCCTCGGCGGCGCGAGCCACGATCCCGCCTCCTCGGCCACGGCATTCGCACATCGCCACCAGAACACCCTCGTCATCGCCTCGGCGTTTGCACCGGACGGCCGCGCGACGCTGGACGCCGCCTGGGCCCCGCTCGCCCGGCACACCGAAGGGGCCTACGTGAACTTCGAGAGCGCCCCCGACGAAGCCTCCTTCGCCCGCGCCTACCCCGGAGCGACCGGCACGCGCGTCACCCACCTGTGGAACCACTACGACCCCGACGGCGTCCTGCGCCCTCAGCCGGCGGCCTGACCGCCGTGCCCCCGTCCTCGCCTCCTCTTCGCATCACCCCGCCACCACGACTCCCGTGCGCTGTTCGTCGTGCCCGGCCGGGTCGACCCGGCGAGGCGGTCCAGGGCCGCGAGCGCGGGGCCGGGTGTTCCCGGCCCGGCGGCCGCCTCGATGCACTCGACGATTGAACAGCTCGGGATCCCCTCTCCGGTTCGAGACAGTCCCGAGTGGAGGTGTCCGACGCCTCCGACGCCTCTGCGTACCGTCCGAGACTGTCGCAGAGCACGGCTTGGCGCGTGGCCGACATCGTCCCGGGATCCCACAGACCCATGGCGGTCACCCACACGAGCCATGGCCAGCGCAGCCCGTCCCCCGGGAGAGCGAGGCCCCACGGGGCACGCAGGGCCATCACCGTCTCTGCGGGACACCGTCTCCAACCGGGGCAGTCAATGTCACGCCCCATGCCTACGGATACGGATACGGGACCGTGCGTCAACTGCCCGACCTCCCCTGCGTGCGGGCCGGAAAGGGGGAACTCGACGGGGCGGTGAGCCACTCGGACTCGGAAGCGGGGGCGGGCAGGCCGCCGAGGCGCGATTGGCTCTCGACCCGTGTGGGCGTCCCGTCGAGACTGGACATCCGACGCCGTCCTTGAAGGAGTTGTGATGCAGGTAGCCGTGGTCACCTTCGACGGATTCAACGAGCTGGACAGCTTTATCGCGTCCGCACTGATCAACCGGTGCCGCAAGGACGGCCTGGAAGCCTTCATCACGACACCGACGCCCGTGGTCACATCGATGAACGGCGTCCGGGTGACCGGGCAGCGCCCGATGGGGTTCGTGTCCGAGGCGGACGTCGTCCTGATCGGCAGCGGGGTGAAGACCCGCGACGTGGTCGCCGAGGGCCGGCTGCTCTCCATGCTGCCGCTCGACCCGTCTCGCCAGTTGATCGGTTCGCAGTGCTCCGGCGCACTGGTGCTGGCGCACCTCGGGCTGCTGGACGGCATGCCCGCCTGTACGGACATGACGAGCCGGCCGTTCGTCGAGGCCCGCGGTGTCACCGTGCTGGACGCGCCGTTCCACGCCCGGGGAAACGTCGCCACCGCCGGGGGCTGTCTGGCGTCCCAGTACCTCGCCACCTGGGTGATCACGCGCACGCTGGGCGAGGAGGCCGCGCGCGGCGTCCTCGACTACGTGGCTCCGGTCGGCGAGCAGCAGGAGACCGTCGAGCGCGGCGTGCATGCCGTACGGACGGGCGCGCTCGCGCCACGCTGACGGCGGCGGCGCCTCCGTCCGCCGCCGGGGCCGCGAGGCGGCGAGGACTGCCGGGCCACGACGGTCACGCTGGAGGCGGGGGGTCCTCCGCCGGGTGCGCAGGGTCCCGTTCGAGGTGCCGGAGGGCCCCGGAGACCCGGGCCGTGGCGCCGGGCCGCGCGGCGATACGCCCTTCCGGGCGGGGCTCCGCGGGTGTCCGCCAGGGTGTACCGGAACACCGTCCCGTGCTCGGGGCGGTCGGCCGCCCCCGGGGCCGTGGACGGGGTTCGGCCGGCCCGCCCTCATGCGCGGTGGGCCGTGGGTTTCCCTGTGACCGATGAGGCTCACCGGGCTCGTCCTCCGGAACTCGGTCACATGACTGTGCCGCCCCTGTGCGCTGGAAGAGCGGTTGCTTGACCGATGTGGTGTCGGCGTCTCCCCGCGACACTCGGCTTGAGGCGAATCCGCTGCCGCACTCACCGAGGGAGACCCACGTGTCCGGAAACCCGAACGAACTCACGGTCGAGAACTCGGCCGTCGTCCTCATCGACCACCAGCCCGCCGTCGCGCTCATGACCGGCCCTCCTCGCAGGCCGAACTGATCAACAACGTCGCCGCGTTGGCGCGTACGGCCAAGGCCCTTGGCGTACCGACCGTCCTCACGACGGTCGGGGCGACCGGCAGCATCCTCGCCGACCCGATCTTCAAGGAGATCAGCGAGGTGTTCCCGGACAATGAGCCGATCGACCGGGTGTCCACAAACGCCTGGTCCCACGCCGGCGTACGGGCCGCGGTCGAAGCCACCGGCCGCCGCAGGCTGGTGATGGCGGGACTGTCCACCGAGGTCTGCCTCGCGCAGACCGTCCTCAGCGCGCTCAAGGACGGGTACGAGGTGTACTTCGTGAGCGACTGTTCGGCGGGTGTCTCACGGGAGGGGCACGAGGACGGGAAGACGCGGATGACGCTGGCCGGGGCCAGGCCGATCACCTGGGCCGCCGTGTTGAGCGAGTGGTCGCCGGACTACACATCGGCGGAGCGGATGGCGGTCACCGAGATCCTGTCACGGCACGGCGGCGCGTCAGGTCTGCTCACCGACTACGTGTTGGCGCAGGTCTCCACCGGAGTGGTGGAGAAGCCCGAGTTCCTTTCGTGAACGCGGACCTCCGCCCCGGCCGGTGACGCGTACCGGTGAGCAGGGTGCCGACGCCGTGCGCGCCGGCGAGGGCGCGGGAGTCGGCCGCGGGGGTGAGGGCGGTCCGGCAGTCGCCGCCTGCGCCCGGATAATCCACGGGTTTCGCGGCCCCCTCCGGTGAGCGGGATGCGCTCGTACGAGAGGGGACGGGTGGGTGATTTCGGGTCTCGTTGGCTCCTACGGAGGTGAGACCCCGGGGCCCCTCTCACATTGAAACGTCACCTTTCAGACAGATTTGGTCAATCTGTGTAGACGGTGCGGATGCGGAAGCGGCGCACCCGGCTCCATGATCGGCACGTCCACACCGGACGGCCGATGCGATGGCCGCCGGTCCCGGCCCGATCCTGATCCGCTGTGGGTCGGCATCTCCGATGCGGCCACAGCCGGGAAAGAGGAAGACCATGCGAGCTTCAGCCCCCCACACCAGCCGCGCCTTCGCGCTCGTCCTCGGCGCCGTGACGTCGCTGACCGTCCTGTCCGGCACCGCCACGGCCGCCGACATCGACGCTCCCTATGCCCGCGCCGCCGCGAAGGTGTCCGCCGACGCCACACTTCTGGACACCAGGAACGTCGATTCCGTCACCCGGGGCACCGGCACGACTGCCAGGGGCGTCTACTGCGTCAACGTCAACCGCCGTGCCGTCGCCGACCTCTCCACGGCGGCGATCGTCGCCACGCTCAGCAACTTCCGCGGAGAGATCACCGCCATCGGCGCACCGCACGCCTACTGCGGCAACAGCGCCGGTGCCATCACGGTCGTCACCAGCGACAGCAGCGGCACCCCTGCCGACCGGCCGTTCACCGTGGCCGTCCTGTAACGGCGAGGCACACCCCGCCGCCTGAGGGGGCCCGACAGGAATTCCGGGCCTCCTCGCGGCGTCTGCCGGAAACGGGGGCGGGAAACACAACCCGGGCACAGCCGTGTGCGGTGGCGGGGCGGGCAACACCCGACGCCCGAACCCCGCGGCGGTGACGGGTACGGCAGCGCCAAGGGTGTCGCTGTACGCAGCCGTGTGGGGGAGGCGGCTGTTCGTGGAGAGTGCCCTCGGTCCGCCCTTCGGGGCGGGCCGGGGGCATTTTGTTGTGTCGTGCCACGGAGGCGGGTCTGCTGAAGCAGGCTCCCGTCGGCGGGATCTCACCGACCCGCGGTCTCGGGAGTCAACTCACCCGCCCGGGCCGGCCTATCCAGCCGCGCCGTCCGGTCGATCAGGTGGGCGTCGGCCACCGGGTCCTGGACGTCGGCCGACGGTGGCCATCACCCCGAGGGGCCGTGACGACAGCCCGCTTGCGGCAGTCACCTTCGTACCGCGTACGTCCCCGACGTGCGGCAGGGCGTCGGGGGGAAGCCGGCCCCGGCCCGGGCAGGACCGATTGAGGCATTCGGCCGAGTTCATCACCCGGGGTGTCAAGGGACCGGCCGGACATGGACCGGCGCGCTCCCCGGGATCGCGCGCCCGGCCCCGTCACCCGCCCGGAACCACCGCGGTGGGTGCCCTCCTCCCATCCCGGGGCAGGGCCCGTGGTTGCCCCCCAAGTAACCGGAGCTCAGGCTCACTTGAGGCCCGAGTGTGCCAGGCCCTCGACGAAGTGGCGCTGGGCGATGACGAAGACGATCAGGACGGGCAGGACGGTCATCGTGGCGGCGGCCAGCTGAGTGTTCCACATCTCTCCGCCGTAGGCGTCGGTGAAGCGGGTGAGTGCCTGCGGCAGCGTGAACAGCTCCGGCGAGGTGAGATAGACGGTGGGTTCCAGATAGAGGTTCCACGAGGTGAGGAAGGTCAGGATCGCCACCGCGGACACCGCCGGCTTGGCCAGCGGCAGGAAGATCCGCCACCAGATCGCGAGGCGGCCGAGGCCGTCCAGCCGGCCCGCCTCCTCCAGCTCCGCCGGAAGGGCGATGAAGAACTGCCGCATGATGAAGGTGGCCAGGACGCAGGGTGCGGCCAGTGCGGTGACCAGGATCAGCGGCCAGTGCGAGTTGATCATCCCCGCCTCTTTGAACATCTGGAACAGGGGGACGATCGTCACCTCGCTGGGCACCAGGAGGCCGGCCAGCACCACCAGGAAGAGGGCGTTGGCGCCGGGGAAGCGGATCCGGGCGAAGGCGTATCCGGCGAGGCTGGAGACCAGCACGGTGATCAGGGTGACCAGAACGGCGATGTACACGCTGTTCATGTACTGCCGGGCGAACGGCTGGAAGCTGAACGCCTCGGTGTACGCGGACAGCGTGGGGTCGTCGGTCCACAGGGACGGCGGGGCCTTGAAGATCTCGGGCAGCGGCTTCACCGAAGCCGCCACCATCCAGATGGTCGGCACCACGAACGGGATCGCCAGGACGCCGAGCGCCGTCACCAGGAGCGCCCGCCGGAGGGCGGTTTTCGGCCTACTGCTCATGGAACACCCACTTCCGGCGCAGCTGCCACTGCACCAGGGTCAGCAGCATGACGAAGGACAGCAGCATCAGGGCCAGCGTCGAGCCGTAACCGATGTCGTTGAACTCGAAGGCCTGCTGGAAGACGTAGTAGACGAGCACGGTGGTGCTCAACTCGGGGCCTCCACCGGTCAGTACGGCGATCTGCGCGAACGACTGGAGGGCGCCGACGACGGTGATGATCGCGGTCAGCAGCACCGTGGGGGAGATGAGCGGCAGGGTGATCCGGGTGAAGATCACCCTGCTTCCCGCGCCGTCGAGGCGGGCTGCTTCGTACAGGTGCGACGGCACGCCCTGGAGGGCGGCCAGGAAGAGCACCATATTGACGCCGACGCTGCGGATCACCTGGGTGACGATGACCGACACCATCGCGGTGTCGCCCTCCTGTAGCCAGTTCGGTCCCGTGATGCCGACCGCGTCGAGAAGACCGTTGATCCCGCCGTTGTCCTGGAGGAGAAAGCCCCAGACCAGGGTCCACGCCACCACGGAGACGACGACCGGGGAGAAGAACAGGGTGCGGAAGAACGTCGCTCCACGGAACCGCCGGTTCAGCAGTACGGCGAGCAGCAGGCCCAGGCTGATGTTCAGGATCACGACCCCGCCGCAGAAGACGGCGGTGGCCCAGAGCACCGAGGGCAGTTGGGGGTCGGACGCCAGGGCCGCGTAGTTGTCGGTTCCGACGAAGGTCTGCTTGCCGGTGAAGACGTTCCAGTCGTTCAGGCTGTACCAGATCGCCAGTCCGACCGGGATCAGCACGAACAGTACGACCCCGGCGAGCTGCGGCGCGACAAACAGATAGCCGGCGAGCACATCTCTGCGGCGGGTCGTCCAGAAAGGTGGCCTGGAGGGCTCCCGGGCGCCCGCCGGCGCCCGGGAGACGTCCGCCGTCCTCGTGGGGCTGGCCATGGTCATTTGGCCAGGATCGGTTCGATCGCGTCGCAGACCGACTTCAGCACGGCGGGGACGTCGGCGTCGGGCTTCCACATCGCGTCCAGCGCGGTCTTGCCCTTCTGGGCGATCTCGGCCGGATTGGTGTGGTTGGGCAGGGTGACGGCGTTCGGCAGCTGGTCGACCACGGCCTCCTGCAGTTGCGCGGCGGTCAGCACCTTGCTGTTGGCGGCGAGCTTCGCGCCGGTGAGCAGCGACTTCCGCGGCGGCGGGAAGAACTGCGCCAGCTTCTCGGAGTTCGCGGGATTCGTCAGATGGGCGAGGAAGTCCGTGGCCTGCTCCCGGTGATTGCCGGCGGTCAGTACGCCCACTCCGGCCTGGCCGATCACGGACTGCCGGCCCGCAGGGCCCGCCGGCAGGGGGTGCAGGGCGTACCTGAACTTGCCGGTGAGCAGCGAGGCGCGGGAGACCTGAGCCACGGTGAAGGCGGAGTCACCGGCGAAGAAGTCGGCCGTCGTACCGGGGCCGGGCATGGCCTTGGTCTTGAACGCGGAGTCGTGCAGGAAGGTGAAGGCCCGCTGCATCTCGGGGCTGGTGAAGGTGCAGTCCTTGCCGTCCGGGCTCCACGCGGCGGCGCCGAAGCCGGTCCATACCGTGGCCAGCATGTTCCACGACTTGTAGTCGAAGTCCCGGACGACGAAACCGCCCTTTCCGGTGGCTGCGTTGACGGCCGCACCGGCCGCGGCGACCTTGTCCCAGGTCAGGTTCTTCGGGTCGATCTTCTGCCCGGCCTTCGCCAGCAGGTCGGTGTTCACATAGAGCGCGAACGGAGAGGTCGAGAACGGGTAGGCGTACAGCGTGCCGTCCCGGGTGAACTCCTTGGTCGCGCTGGCCTCCAGGTCGTCGTACTGCCAGCCGTCGGTCGCCTTCAGCTTGTCGGTCAGGCCGACCAGTGCGTCGGAGGCGATCAGATCCTTCGACAGGTCCCCCATCCAGGCCAGGTCGGGAGCGTTGCCGCCGGCGATCTGGGTGGTCAGGGTGGTGTTGTAGTCCTCGAAGGGCAGGCTCTCGAACGTGATCGAGGAGATCTCGGGGTTCTCGGCCCGGTACGCGGCCGCTATCGAGTCGAGGAGCTTGAGCTGGTCCTCGTTCGAGGTCCAGACCGTCATCCGCAGCTTCACGTCCTTGGAGTCCGACCCCCCGGACCCGTCGGTGGAGGCGCTGCAGGCGGCCGTCAGCGTCAGCGTGGTCGTCAGCGCGACGGCGCCGAACAGCTTTCTCGCTCTGTTCATGGTGTGGGTCCTTGTCTGTTCACGGTGTGGGTCCTTGTGCTGTCGGGCGGGGTGTGGTGCCCGGGGGGTCCGGCCGGTGCGGTGACCGGAATCGTTCACCGGTCCTCGTTGCGCCCGCGGTTGGTGGGTGGGCGGTCCGTATTGCGTTCGGGGTTGGTGGGCGGGCGTCCCCGTTTCGCCCGGGGTTGGTGGGTGGGCGGTCCCCGTTGCGCCCGGTGCCGGCTAGTAGCCCGCGATCTGCGGCCAGTGGAGTTCGACCCCGGCCTCGGTCAATCTGCCCTGGAGCCGGTCGACGAGCCGCTCGTCGGTCGCGACCTGCCGCGGGCTCAGGCCGAGATCGAGGCAGTACGCGACCAGCTCGCCGGCCGATTCACCGACGTTCCACTCGACCGGGTGCAGCCGGTAGGCGCCGTTGGTGATGTGTGTGGTGCCGATGTTCTTGGCGGCCGGCACCAGGTTCCGGGTGGTGACCGGGACCAGCATTCCGACGGGTATCTCGAACGGCGCGCACTCGACGTCGATGTAGTTGTCGCCACCGGTGGAGGGATGCAGATCGATCCGGTACATCCCCACCCCGACCGTGCCGTCGAACCGGGCGGGTCCCGCGTAGCCGCGGGCCTTGATCGAGATGTCCTGCTCGCGCACGGTGGTGAGTGCCCTGATCCGCCGGGACTCGCGGATGTACGGCGCCTGCGCGAACCCGTCGGCGGTGCCGACCAGGTCCCCGCGCAGCCGCAGTCCGGGCCAGCCGCGGCCGCCGTCCGGGCGGGGCGCCTCGGTCTGGAGCCAGTAGACATAGGCGCGGGACTGCGCCTTCGCCGCGTCCAGATGGCGCTGCCGGTCGTCGGTGTCGATGATCGAGCCGCCGACGTAGTCCAGCTGCGGCCAGTTGGCCAGCACGATGTCACTGTCGTAGAAGCCCTCGGCGAAGTTCTGCCGGGCGGCGATCCGCCGGAACTGCCACAGATCCCGGTCGCCCGCGTCGAACCGGGGGTCCCCGGTGGCATCGCCGGCCGGGTTGACGTTCATCGTCCGCTCCTCCGGCACGAGGGTCCGGGGGTTCGGGGCGGTGAAGGACAGCATCGGCGCACCCCAGAAGGGCAGTTCGAACGAGCGCCAGAAGTCGTAGTCGTCCGGCCGGGCGATGGTGTGGTCGCCGGCGACGTGATCGAAGACGAAACACCACGCGATCGACTGCACATTGTCCGGATCGGCGACCTCGGGAGCGCTCGGCTCACCCGTGTCGGATCGCGCCTCGGCCCCGATGACGTACTCGGTTCCGGTCAGCGGCAGCAGTTCGCCGGTCTCGGTCCCGTCCAGCACGTACTCCGCGGTGATCACGGTCTCCGCACCGGTCCGCGGGTCCGCGACGGTGACGCTGCGGACCACCGCGTCGCTCACCTCGGCCGCGACGGGCACCGCGGGTTGCAGAACGGTGAGCCGTCCGGTCGACCGGTACGGGGCCAGCAGGGCGGTGATCACCGCGTGGGCCACTCCCGGTTCGTGGCACAGCCTGCTCACCCGGCCACGGCCCGGGTTGAGTTCCCGGTCGGCGCGAGCGGCCGGCGTCAGCGGGTAGTGATCGCGGTAGTAGCGGCGGATGTCCTCCCGCAACGCGCGGTAGCGGGCGGTGACGCCGAACTGCTCCACCCAGATGTGTTCGTCGGGCGGTACGGCCTGTGAGGTGAGCTGACCGCCGAGCCAGGCGTACTCCTCGGTCATCACCACCCGGCGGCCGCGCTGGAGCAGCGCCAGCGCCGCGGCGACCGAGCCGAGTCCGCCGCCGATGATCGCCACCTCGGCCGTGATGCTGTCGGTCATGAGCGGGCGTCCGTCCGCGCGACGATCGTGTCCCCCGGCTCGACCTCGGCGACCAGCAGCCGCTGGATGTCCAGACCGGCCCACTCCTGCGGATCCGTGGTGATCAGGAGCTGGAGAAGATCGAGTGCCTCGGTCGCCAGCTGCTGCCTGGGTACGTGGAAGCCGGCCAGTACCCGGCCCTCGACATGATGGCCGCGCACCTCACCGAGGGCGGCCACCGAGATCTCGTCCGGTACGCGGACTCCGGCGCCGGACAGCGCGTGCGCGACGTCCTCGGCCAGGAAGGTGTCCTCCGTGATGATCAAGGTGGCGCCGGTCGCCGGGGCCAGCCGGGGCAGTTCGGCGATCCTCTCCTCGCCGACCAGCAGGAACGCCAGCCTGCCTGCCGCCGAGGCGGCTTCGACGGCGCCGCGCCGGTCCCGAGCTGTCGGAGTGTCGCGGCCGCGGTGGACGTACAGCGCCTGCCGGTGTCCGCAGGCCGCGGCCTGATCGATCAGCGCCGTGGTCGGGGTGGTGTAGTCGATGGCCACATACGGCACCGCCGCCGCGGTCTCGTCCCGGCGGCCGATCGCGACGAACGGGAACTGCTCGGCGACGAGCCGTTCCAGCTCGGACGCCACCATCTGCTGTCCGAGCAGGACGCAGCCGTCGGTCAGCCGCAGCCGGGTCTTGCGGTGGAAGAGGCTCCGCGTGCCGTTCTCGACCGGTGAGGAGGTGAAGAACAGCAGGTCCCAGCCGATGTGCTCGGCGGCCCGCTCGATCCCGTTCAGCAGGGGCCCGTAGAAGTCCATGCTCTCGGGGGACAGCGCGGACTCGTAGGTGAAGACACCGATGATCTGGTTGTCGAGACCGGCGAGCCGGCGGGCCGCGGGGTCGGCGACATAGGTGAGCTGCTCGATGGCCTCCTTGACCCGTGCCCGGGTGGCCTCGGGTACCCGCACGTTCGAGCCGTCGCGGTCGTTCAGCACCACCGACACCGTGGTCTGACTGACGCCCGCCCGCTCGGCGATCTCGCGTTGGGTGACTCGGCGAGGTCTCGGCGACATCGCTCCTCCATCGTGATAATGCCTATCTTCACTTACAGGCGATGACCGTAATGCACAGACGTTCATCTGGGCAAGCACCTGTTGACACCGGGGTAACCGCCTGGGAACGTGCCGTTGACGAACTGAAGATAGGCATTATCAGGGTGCGCCTCCCAGCGCTGGACAGGAGCAGATGATGACCTCCGAGGCCTTCTCCCGACCCACTCTCGACCGCCGGGGTTTCCTCGGCGCCGCCCTCGCCGCCGGTGTCGTACTCGTCGCCGAGTCGATTCCGACCGCGGCGCACGCCGCCGCCGGCGATGTCACCCTGACCGCCGGCGGCATCAGCCTGCTGGCCAGTCCCGGCGGCAGGCTCGCCATCCGTGACGCCGGTGGCGTCACACGGTCGGCCGGGTCGAAGTTCCAGATCAAGGACCGGGTCACCGGCATCCATGTGCCCACCGGCGGCACCCCGACCCTGAGCGCGCTCCCGGACGGGACGCCCGCGATCCGGATGGACTACACCTTCGACGCCGCCGCGGGCCCGACCAACGTCACCGGCTGGTTCAGCGTCGGTACGTCCCGTGCCGTGCTGGAGTGGCGCATCACGGGCGCGGACACACTGGTGGCGGACGGCTTCCTGTTCAGCCGGGCGATCCAGGCGCCGACGGCGCCCGACGACTACATCGCGATCACCGAATGGGTCCGCGACGCCCGCGGAGGCATCCCGTACGAGGACACCCTCGGTGTCGCCCACACCTCCACCTGGGGAACCGGGCTGCACGGTCTGTTCCTGCTGGACCGGTCCCGCCAGGCCTGGACCAACACGACCTGGGTGCACGCGCCGGGCGTGGCCGACCCGGCCGGCGGCTGGACCAGCCGGGCCGACTTCTTCTTCTCCGAGACCCGCCCGTCGGCCACCGCCACCATCGGCCGGGGCCGCGAACTCGGCCTCGAACTCACCACCGACCGCGACTTCAATCTGTACGAGTCGGCCGGTGAGCAGATGAAGCTCACCGCCCTGGTGGCCAACGGCGGCGCGGCCAGATCCGTCGAACTGGAGCTGTGGGCGCGCGGCTTCGACGGAGCGATGCTGGCCGCCACGACCGTGACCGGCAGCGTCGCCGCGGCCGGCACCTGGCAGCACACCTTCACCCTCACCGCACCCGCCGGAGGGATCGCCCTGGCCGAGGTGGTGGTCCGGTCCGGTACCGACGAGGCGTTCGCCCGGACCAGCCTCGCGGTACTGCCGCCGTACGCCTACCAGGCCGGCGCGGACAGTATGTTCGGCGTCGCCAACTACCCGTGGTTGCAGCGGCCGAGCGCAGGTGCCGTACTGGACCTGTGGGAGCGGGCCGGCATCAACCTGGTACGGATCGCGTACGACGGCGGCCCCGGGCTGCCGCCCGCCGCCTTCGACGCGCGCGGCATACGGCACAACATCGAACTCCAGCCGTCGCTGGAGGTGACCGACGCCGAGGCGGCCACCTGGGCCGCGGACAAACTGTCGGTGGCCGTTGCCGCCGGGGCGGGCTACTTCGAGGTCGGCAACGAACTGAACAGACCGTTCAACACCGGAGTCGCCGCGCAGGCGTACATCGACAAGGCGCTGCGGCCGGTCTTCAACCGGCGAGCGGCCACCGGCGCCGTCGTCAAGCTGATGAACAACGGGCTGGCGGGCATGGACAAGCCGTGGGTGGAGAACTTCATCGCCGGGGGCGGCTGGGATCTGATCGACGCCTTCGCCTACCACCCCGGACGCGGCAACTTCACCCCGGACTACATACCGCCGGGCGACAACTGGAACACCGGCGGCGACGGCACCTACTGGAACTTCTACGGCGGCCTGCGGCAGCTGAAGACGCTGATGGCCCAGCACGGCCAGAAGGAGATCTGGCTGACCGAGGCGTACGCGCCGACCAAGCCCAACAGCTGGTGGCACGACACCTACCGGCACGCCGCGGAGAACGTGCTGCTCACCCTCGCACTGGCCAAGGCCGAGGGGATCCGCTGTGTGTGCTGGTACCAGTTCCACGACAGTGTGCTCGGCATGCCGCAGGTCGCCGACCCGGACAACGTCGAGTACCACTACGGCCTGATGAACCGCGACCTCAGCCCGAAGCCGTCGCTGCTGGCGTACGCGACCGCCGCCCGGGCACTCGACCAGGCCACCTTCCGGGGCCGGCTGACCTTCGCCGACCCGCGGACGTTCGGCCTGTGGTTCGACACACCCGCCGGCCCCGCGGTCGTGCTGTGGAACCGGGCCGACGGCTATCTGCTGAACACCGCCGGTCAGCGTACTGACTGGCACTTCCCCGCTCCCGAGGTCTGGATCGACCCCTGGCCGACCAAGACCCCCATCACGGTCCCCGCCACGACCGCCGTACGGCAGGTGGATGTGATCGGGCAGGTCCGGCAGATCCCGGTCGCCAACGGCAATGTGACGCTGACGCTCGACGGCGCGCCACGGATCTACTACGGCCTCGCGCCGCGTACGGACAGCCAGGGCAACCACACACTGGCGGGCGCCCGGTCGAGACGCCGTAAGAGGTCCGGGACTCGCGCTGATCGTTGAGGCCGGGACAGCCGCGCCCGGTCGCGAGCCCACGGGGCACCCGGCGGTGCCCGGCACGGGGAAGCCGCGTCCGGGTGACGTCCCGGCTACGCCGAGCCGTGTCGAAGAGGTCGGCGGGAGCGCCGCGGTGTCCTGCCGGGGGCGCCGGGAGCAGCCGACAGGCGTACCGCGTGCGCTCCCGGCGCCGGGGGGGGCCGAGGGGGCGTGCAGGTCCGCGCGCACTCGCGCGGATCGGCCGCCGGCGGCCATACGGTCCGGGCTGCCGTGCCGGCGCTTCCGTCGGGGGCGCTCCGGCCCCGGGCTGGGGTGCCGACGCTTCCGTCCGGGCGCCCCGGCCCCGGGCTGCGTACCGGGGGTCCGGCCTCGGTCTTCCTGTCTCGGCGCTCCGGCGCCGGCGCTCCCGCCCCGGCGCCCCCGGCCGGAGCCCACTCCCGGCCCCGGCACTCCCCGCCCGGGCCGCCCGCCCCCGGCCCGTCAATTTCCGCCCCGGCCTTCCCGCCCCGGCGCATCCCGCGCGCCCGGCCGTCCGAACAACCCGTCACGAAACGTCCAAGGAGCGAATCAACCGTGACCACCACCACCGCACCCTGGTGGCGCAGCGCCGTCATCTACCAGGTCTACATCCGCAGCTTCGCCGACGGGAACGGCGACGGCGTCGGCGACATCGCCGGCATCCGCTCCCGCCTGCCCTATCTCAAGTCCCTCGGCGTGGACGCGCTGTGGATCAACCCGTGGTACAAGTCCCCGATGGCGGACCACGGTTACGACGTGGCCGACTACCGCGAGATCGACCCGCTGTTCGGCACGGTGGCCGAGGCGGAGCAGCTCATCGAGGAAGCGCACGCGCACGGGATCCGCATCATCCCCGACATCGTCCCGAACCACTCCTCCGACCAGCACGCCTGGTTCCGGGCGGCGCTGAGCGCGGGCCCCGGCAGCCCCGAGCGCGAGCGCTTCGTCTTCCGCCCCGGCCGGGGCCCCGGAGGCGCCCTGCCGCCCAACGACTGGGACTCCCGCTTCGGCGGCCCGGCCTGGACCCGGGTGCCCGACGGCGAGTGGTACCTGCACCTGTTCACCCCCCAGCAGCCGGACCTCAACTGGCAGCACCCGGACGTGCACGCGGAGTTCGAGTCCGTCCTCCGGTTCTGGTTCGACCGCGGTGTGGACGGCTTCCGTATCGACGTGGCGCACGGCCTCGTCAAGGACCCCGAGCTGCCCGACCTGGCCGGGGGCCGTCCCACCCATCCCTTCTGGGACCGCGACGAGGTCCACGACATCTACCGCGCCTGGCGCAAGGTCGCCGACGAGTACCCCGGCGACCGCGCCTTCGTGGCCGAGGCGTGGACGGACACCCCGGAACGGCTCGCCGCCTACCTCCGCGAGGACGGTCTGCACACCGCCTTCAACTTCGACTTCCTCATGACCGCCTGGGACGCGAAGGACCTGCGCGCCGTCATCGACGACACCTTCGCGATGCTCGGCACGGTCGGCGCCCCGGCCACCTGGGTCATGTCCAACCACGACGTGATGCGCCACGCCAGCCGCTACGGCCGCAGAGCAGCGAGGAAGTGGGTGGCCAACGAGTCGTACGTCCCCGCGGGCCCCGCGGACCTCGAACTGGGCACCCGGCGCGCCCGCGCCGCCGCCCTGCTCACGCTGGCCCTCCCCGGCGGCGCCTACGTCTACCAGGGCGAGGAACTCGGCCTGCCCGAGGTCGAGGACCTGCCCGAGGAGGTCCTCCAGGATCCCGTCTGGGAGCGTTCCGGCCGTACCGAGCGCGGACGCGACGGCTGCCGGGTCCCGATTCCCTGGTACGGGAGGACCGCGCCGTACGGCTTCAGTCCCGAGGACGCCACCGCCGCGCCCTGGCTGCCCCAGCCCGCCGACTGGGCCCCGCGCACGGTGGCGGCCCAGACCGGCGACCCGGCCTCCATGCTGGAGCTCTACCGCGCCGCACTCCGGGTGCGCCGCGGGCACCCCGCGTTCGGCGACGGGTCCCTGAGCTGGCTGGACGCACCCGACGGAGTCCTCGCCTTCCGCCGCGAACCCGGTTTCGTCTGTGTGGTCAACCTCTCCGCCGAGCCGTACCGGCTGCCCGACCACACCTCGGTCCTGCTGACCAGCGGCCCCGTCGAAGACCACCGGCTGGCCCCGGACCACGCCGCCTGGCTCACGGTGTAGGGCCCCACACCCACCGGTCGCCCGGGCCTGTCCGGTCCCCACACCCCGCCGCCCGGACGGGCCCGGGTTCGTCCTTGGGCACCTCCAGGGCCCATGGGCCCGGAAGACCGCGTGCCGGCCGGGGGCGTTCATTCCGAAGGGGTGCCCACCCGCAGCCGGTTGCCGTCGGGGTCACACAGCTCGATCTCGCGCGCCCATGGGGCGTCCGTCGCCCTGACACCGAACTCATCGGCGATGACGCCGACATCCCGGACGCGGAGGTACACCAGGGTGTCCGGACGGGCGTCGCCTTCGTGCTCCGACAGGAACAGCCTCACCCGCCCGCGAGCGATCTCGACGAACGCGGGAAACCCCGGCTCGAAGCGGTGCTCCCACTGCCGGGTGAAGCCCAGACGTTCGTACCACGCGACCCTCGCCGACCGCCGCGGCGGCGTCCTTGACGTGAAGAATGGGGATGACCTGCTCGTCCATGCGGCCCATTCTCCCCGGCACCCGACGGGGGCGGACGTCGCCCGACGCGGATGCCGCGGTCCGGGTAGGCACTCGACGAGGCCACAACGGATGGCTCGCCCTCGCCTGGTGCGTCAACCCGACCGCACTCGGCTACCGCTGGGCGACGGCGCAGTTCGACCGCGACCCGAAGGGAATGCGCGGGCTGCATCCCGCGGCCCCACCCGCCCCGGGGCGGCGTACCCGACACACAACGGCGTACGCCGCCCCAACGGTGTCACACGGCGAGCACGTACTGCCGTGGGGACCTCCTCGCCGGTGTCCCCGTCAGCCCGGCGGCCGAGCCCACCGTAAGACCGTCGTCGAGCCGGGGATCAACCATGAGGCCGGGATCAACCATGAGGGCAGGGATCAACCATGAGCGCCATGGTCGCCGTCGCCCGTTGTCTTCGGGGCGGTGATCCCGACCGATTCAAGATCGCGCGCCTCCCGGCTGTCGGGGTCGAGCCGCTTCGCCGCGGTGAACACGACCCGCGCCCGCTCGGGCGTGATCACCTCGACATCACGGGTGTTCCACGGAGTGTCACGCACGCCGGTGACGCTGTCGGCAACAAGTCCACGACACGCCTCGGCGACCTGATCCGCCTCGCTCAGGACGCACGCGAAACTCACGCTCATCGCCGGGGTCTGCGGCTGCGTGGAACCAGCCTCCGCGGGGACGAGCAGCACATCCTGGAACGCCCACCGGCGCAGGTGCACCATGCGGCCGGGAATGCCGAACAACTCGAAGAAGCCGAACCCTCGCACCCAGAAGTCCGTGGACGCGGCCAGATCGGACGTCGGGATCGTCACGAACGCCGGCATTCCATAGATACCGCGGAACGGCTCAGGTGCCACCGCGTCGGGCCCCGGGGCGGGTACGGGACTCATCTCGAACGCATGGAAGAAGTCACTCATGCACCGCATCGTCCATCTTTACGCTGCGTGAGGGTCAACACCTCGATGGCGGAGGGGCCGACCTCCTGGTCTTGGCCCGGTCCAGCAGTAACGCGACCGCACACAACGGTGATTGCGGTACCGACGCCGTGATAACAGCGCCACACCGAGATCGTCTCGCCCCTGACCAGCGATGACGGGACCACCCTCACCTGCTTGTGATCGACGGATCCGGAGGATCCTGCGGGAGACGGCCTGGGCGGTGAAGGATGAGGCGGGAACGCGAAAGGCGCGGGCGTGACGTGGGCGGAACTGTGCCCGGTGCTGCGGGTGCCCGGGCGCGGAAGTGGTCCCGGACAGGGGCGTGGAAGGGGAGTGTGCAGGGTGACCGACAAGTTCGAGCGGTTGAGGGTCGATGCCGCGGGCCGTGAGTACGGGCCGGTGGTCCGTCTGGCGCGGGCGCTGTACGAGGACGGTCTGTCCCCGGAGCAGGTCCTGCGGGAGTGCTACGGAGTCGACTTCCCCCGGGAGTTCTTCGCGGCCGCGGCGGCCGGTCCCTACACACTGGACCTGCTGGCGACATTGACCAACCAGCCGTGGCAGCCGGCCATACCGCCGACCCGGGGCGGCCCGGCGCCGCGGGCCCACCCGTACGAGCCGGAGGAGCAGCGCCTGCGCGCCGTGGATCCCGACCTGCTGCCCCTGGTGTTTCTGATCCCCTCGGGCGTCGGCGTGGAGAACCCCCACCTGGTCCTGTGCTACCGCCTGTCCGAACTCGCGTCGGGCAGATCAACGGTCTACGGCATCCGTTCAGCGGTCTACGGCTTCCGCGAGGAGGCCACGATGCCCTCCGAAGCAGTCCGGCGCGGCGACAGTCTCCTGACCGTCCTGCTTGAGCACCACACGGACTACGTGGACGATCTGGTGGAGATGTCGGAGAACACGGAGGGCAAGGGGGAGTACGACCTGGTGCACCCGGAAGAGTTGAAGGGGGCCAGAAGCATGGTGGACGAGATAAAGACTCTCCAACGCGCAGCGGAGACCGGGCCCTGACCCCGGGTTTCCACGGCGGTGTCACCCGCCGAACCGCCCACGGTGCTGAGGAACCGTCCGACGGGAAGCAGACACCCGACACGTCCCACCAGCAGGTCCGCGCCCGTGCCGAGCACGCTTCGCCCGCAGCCCTCAGCCGATGGTGAGGCTGCCGCCGGCCAGCGACCTGTGGATGTACGGGGGCCAGTCGGCCTTCAGTTGCCCCGCGAAGGCATCGCGTACGGCCTGGCGTTCCTCGGCGGTGAGGATCTCGGACGTGCCGTCGAGGTGGTGCACGCGGGCGACGCGGGCGGTGTCGATCAGATGGCGGTAGGCGCGCCGGTTGATCGTCAGGTACATCAACAGGAGGGGCTGCTCCGGAATGTCGGTCAGGGCCCATTCCCAGTCGATGCCCAGGGACGCCCAGGAAAGGTCCTTCTCCCACTCCAGCCAGCGGGTGATGTCCGTGAAGAAGACGATCTCCTGGTCCGGGTGCTCGTTCGCGTACGCCTGCGTCCAGGCCAGGACGTCGACGACGTGGTCGGGCAGCGCGTCCAGGGTCTGCCCGGATATCAGGGGCGGAGCGATGACGACCGCGGCCTCGGCGAGCGGCTCGTCGCGGGAGTTCTCGGGCCAGGGCAGGGCATAGACGAGCCAGTGCTTCGGGTGGCACAGGGCGCTGACGATCTCGGCATCTTGCATGTGCTCCGCCTCCTCGGTGAGTCCGGGACTCTAACCCAGCCCACCGGCGTGACGGGCCCGTTCCGCGGATACGGTGGACGCCCTCCCGAAGCGGAGGGCTCGCGACCGGTGCGCTGGAGTACCAGGACGCTGCTCTCGGGGAATCGGGCGGACGTTTCCGCAGATGGGACCGCCCCGCCGCGCGGGCGTCCGAGGGGAACTCCCGTAGACGGACACGGAAACACCACCCGGCCGAGAGGAACTCCCGTGAGCACCCCCGAGACCCCCGAGATCGTCGCCACCTATCTGGCCCGGACACGGGCGGCTCTCGACGACGCCGGACTGCCGCACGAGATCCGCGTGTACTGGACCCACCACCGCGACCGGCCGGCCCGTATACGCCTCGACGGCACCATCCACATCGACAACGACCTGTGGTCGGGATACCGAAAGCTCACCCTCGGCTGGGAATGGCACCCCACCCCCTACCCGCCCTTCCGGCCCGGCCGCTCCTGGGAATGGGGCGACTCCAACGGCATCTGCATCGATCTGCGACAGCCGCTGCCCGTCCACGGCTTCGCCCCGCCCGCCACCGTCGCGGCCGCCCTGCTCACCCTCGCCACCACCGGCGGCAGCGGCGGCCCCCGCCCCGGAGTCTGGGAATACGCCGACCGACTCGCGACCGCACTCGGCGAAGAGGCCGCACCTCCGGAACCCGCACCCGTGCGACCCCTCGACCGGAGCAGGTGGCCGTGGCGGGACGGCGCCCCGAAGCCGTGAACGTGCCGCTGGTCCCGGTCGCACCCACGGTGCTCCACCCCGTCCCGGGTGACCGCCGCCTGGTCCTGGTGTGATGACCTTCCTCGGGGCGGCGCCGCCGGACGCGGACGGGTCAGCACATCGCGTACGAGGAGTGCGTACGGGCACAGTGCGTACGAGCAGCGCGTACGCGGGCAGCGCCGTAGAGGGACGGCCCCCACCGCCCACGGCGATCACCGCCCTTCCGCGCTCTCTCCCCGTTCAGCTCTGCTGCTCGAATCCCGCCAGCAGCCCGCGCGGGTCGAAGGTCACCCGGATCCGGGCGATCTTCCCGTTCTCCACGTGCATCCAGTTCGCGGTCGGCGCCGGCGGCGCGATGCCGGTGCACAGGTCGAACCAGGTGATCACCTCGTCACCTTCCGCCACCCGCACCTTTACGTCGATCTTCTCCAGCACCTGTCCGAGTCCCTTCAGCCCGGCCAGCACCTCCTCCACCCCCGACGCCGTTCCCAGCGCCCCGGCGAAGTCGACATCCTCGGCCAGCAACCCCCGCAGGGCCGCGAAGTCGCCCGCCTCCCAGGCGGTGAAGTAGGTCTCGGCCAGCTCTCGGGCGGTCTTCGTCGTCATGTCTCCACCTTCCCGGCCGCCGTACCCATCTGTCCAACAGATGAATACGATGCCAGCTATCATCTCTGAATATGGAGATGCGCCAGCTCCGCTACTTCGCCGCCGTCGTGGACGAGGGCACGTTCACCGCCGCCGCCCGGCGCCTGCACGTCAGCCAGTCCGGTATCAGTACTCAAGTGGCCAAGATGGAGCACGAGTTGGGCCAGCGGCTCCTCGACCGCTCCGGCCGTCAGGTCCGCCTCACCCCTGCCGGTGAGGCCGTCCTCCCTCTCGCGAAGAACGCCCTCGCCACCCTCGACGCCATCCGGCACACCGCCGCCGAGTTCGCCGAAGCCGTCCGTGGCCGGGTCCGGCTCGGCATGATCACGGGCTGCTCGATCCCGCCCTTCCTCGACACCGTCGCCGACCTCGGCCGTACCCACCCCGGGATCGAACTCAGCCTGCACGAGGGCCACTCCGACGACCTCCAGTCCCAGGTTCTCTCCGGTTCCCTCGACCTGGCCCTGATCGGCTACGCGGGCACGGTCGCCCCGGATCTGGAGGCGAGCGTCGTCATCGACGAGCCGATCGCCGCCGTGGTCCCGGCCGGGCACCCCCTCGACCGGGCGGAACTGCGACTGGCCGACCTCCGGGGCGAGAAGATCCTCTGCCTCTCCCGGGGCACCGGCATCCGCGCCGCCTACGAGTACTCCTGCCGGCGGCTCGGCCTCGACCCGCGTGTGGACCTCGACGCCGGTTCCCCGGTCGCCCTGCTCCGCCTCGCCGAGCGCGGCGCGGGCGTCGCCGTCCTCAGCGCCTCCTCCGTGCAGGGCTCCGGCCTGCGAGCCGTCCCGCTCACCGACGCCGCCGCACACGCCCGGCTCGGCCTCGTCGCCCGCCGCGACCAGCACTCCCCGGCCGTACGGCTCCTGCGAACCAAGCTCCTCGCGGCGCTGCGAGCCGTCTGACGGCGCGTACCCCGTACGGCGGAGACCTCGGCGTACGGCGGAGACCGCGGCGGTGAACCAAGGGTGTGATCCGGCGGTTCAGCACGGGCGGGGGCCGTCTCAGCGGGCGGCGGCGAGCGCGAGGGACGCCACGGCCAGGGCCAGGTAGGCGCCGGGGAAGGCGATGTTGTGGAAGACCCGGGCGCGGATGTGTGTGGCCACGGCACCCACGTAGAAGAGCACGAGGCCCGTCGCCGCGGCGAGGCCGAGGAGCCGGAAACCCGCGAGACCGGCCAGGAGGCCGACCGCCCCGGCGGCCTTGAGCGTGGCGAGCCACGGGAGCCGGGTCCGCGGGACGTTCACCTCGGCGGAGTTGGCGAGGACGAACTCGGCCTTCGCGAAGTCCGCGGCGGCGATGCCGGCGTTGGCCGCGACGGTCACGGCGGTGACGATCACATAGGCGGTGAACATGGGGCTCCTCCGTACGGGACGGGTCGTGCGGGGCGGCGGTCCGCTTGTCACGACCCCTGGTCACCCAGACTCGTCGGAGTCCCTGTTTGCGTCCAATACCAGCTTCTATAACCTGATGGAATGGATGTGGACAGTCGGCTTCTGCGCTCCTTCGTGGCCGTGGCGCAGGAGGGGAGCCTGACCGGGGCCGCGGAGCGGCTGTTCGTCTCCCAGCCGGCTCTGACCAAGCAGATCCGGCAGTTGGAGAGCCGGCTGGGGGTGACCCTGTTCGAACGGTCCCGGGCCGGCATGGCGCTCACGGCGGCGGGCCGGACCCTGGCGGCGCGGGCCCCCGGACTGCTGGCCGAGTGGGACGCGGCGCTGCGGGAGACGAGGAGTGCGGCGGGCCGGGCCGGGCGGGTGCTGCGCGTCGGTTTTCTGGCCAGTGCCGCCAACGAGATGACCCCGCGCATCGTCGCGGAGTTCACCCGCCGCCGGCCGGGCTGGCGGGTCGAAATGCGGCAGGCGGCCTGGTCGGACCCGACGGCCGGTCTCGCCGCCGGGGACGTCGACGCCGCCCTGCTGCGGCTGCCCTTCCCCGGCCAGGAGGACCTGCGGGTGGAGACCCTGCTCACCGAGCCCCGCTGGGTCGCGCTGCCCTCGGCACACCCGCTGGCCGCGAGCGACGTGATCCCCTTCCGGGAACTGTGGGACGAGCCGTTCGTGGCGGCCCCGGAGGAGACCGGCCGGTGGCGGACGTACTGGCTCGCCGCCGATGAGCGCGAGGGTCACCCGGTCCGTATCGGAGCCGTCGCCGACCAGCCCGACGACTGGCTCAGCGCGATCGCCAACGGTTACGGCATCGCCCTCGCCGTGGCCTCCTCCGCCCGCTTCCACGCCCGGCCCGGTATCACCTACCGCCCCGTCAGCGGCGTCAGCCCCAGCCGGCTCGCGGTGGCGTGGGCCCCCGCCGACGACGACAACCCGGTCGTCCAGGACTTCGTCCGCTGCTGCCGGGACAGCCGATTCGACCCGGACCCCGACGCCTGACCACCGGGCGCCGCCACCTCGGCCGGGAGCCGGCGGTTGCCGAACCGGGCCCGCGGTGGCTCCACAGCGGCGGGATGCTGCCGGAGGGCCCTCCGCGGACGGGCCCGCAGAGGCTCCGTGCCCGTCTCGGTACGGCCCCAGGTCCCAGCCCCAAGCCCCGAGGACCCGAGCCCCGAGCCGTGTGGCGCCCGGGTTGCCCGGCGGTCTCCGTACGGCCTCACGCCGACGCGGTAGCGGTGGGTACGGCGCGGGCGTTCAGGGCGCTCGGGCGGTGCGGACGAGCGGTGTACGGCGAGGGCGTCCGGGACGGCCGGGCGCACCGGGGCCACGGCGATGTCCGGCCGGTCCGACGGGGGACGGACGCATCACCGCGGCCGGACGCGGGCCGGGGCGGATTCCTCTTCGTCGTCCCGGTCGTCGTCCGGGAGGTGGATGTCGTTGACGGAGACGTTCACTTCGATCACCTCCAGGCCGGTGATCCGTTCCACCGCGTTGATCACGTTCTCGCGCACGTCGGCGGCGACCTCGTGTATGGGAAGGCCGTACTCGGTGACGAGGTCGAGATCGAGCGCCGCCTGCTTCTCGCCGACTTCCGCCTTCACGCCCTGGCCCGCCGCCGTCCCGGTGCCGGGGACCCTCTCGCGTACGGCGGCGAGGGAGCGGGAGAGTCCGCCGCCCATGGCGTGGACCCCGGGCACCTCGCGTGCCGCCATGCCCGCGACCTTGACCACGACGACTTCCGCGATGGTCGTGGTGCCGCGCGAGGCGGCGGATCCGGACGTGCTCGCCCCGGTGCGAGCGGACTTGGGGGTACTGGCGGAGGCATTGGTCGGTGTGGTCGTCCGTTGCTGCGTCTGCATGGGTCGTCTCCTCTTCGTTCGTCACCGGGTGCGACTTTTTGCCACCTGGTTCCTGCCACCCGGTTCCTTCCACCCGGAACAACGCTGTGGCACGGGGTCCTCAGGGTTCCTTCCGATACGCCCCCAAAGGTGTGTCACCGGTCGGTTACCGCCTGGCACGGATACCGGCGGGAGAGCGGGGGTGCGGACGGTCCGGGCTCACCAGTAGTGCCGACGGCCGCCGACCGCGTGACCGAGCGCCCCGAGGACCCAGAGGACGGCGCCGATCCCGGCAAGGATGATCCCGATGATCCACAGGGCGCCGATGCCCGCGATCAGGCCGATGATCAGCAGAATGAGGCCCAGGATGATCATGACGCCTCCGATCACGGAGTAACCCCCTGGTAGTACGCGTCCCCGGCTCACCGTCCATGAAACACACGAGGCGCAAGTGCCGGCCGGGAATCGGGTTCCCCGGGGTCCGGGGTGGCTCATGGGGCGGCGCCGTCCGGGGCGGGGCGGTGGTCGGCGGAACGCGCCTTCGGTGTGCTGCCCGCCGTACTACCGGCCTCCGAACGGGTGCGGACGCCGTGCCGGGCGGCGCGGAGGGCGCGTGGCGGTCGCGGGGTCGGGTACCCGTGGTCCGTGGGGCGCCTGCCGGTGCGCCACCGGTGCGGCCGAGCGGAGGCGAGAGGGATGGGCCATGGCGGGAATGTGATCGAGGAGCTGACAGCGGACCACCGCGAGTTGGAGCAGTTGTTCGCGCGGATCGAGCTGGTGCCGGTGGGGGACCGGGAGCGGCGGGAGCTGGCGGACGAACTGACGGTGGAGCTGGTGCGGCACTCGGTCACCGAGGAGCGGTACCTCTACCCCGCGGTCCGCGAGCACATCGACGGCGGGGACGCGCCGGCGGACAAGGGCCTGGAGGAACACGCGATGGTGGAGGAGCTTCTCAAGGAGCTGGAGCACCGGCCCGCGGACGATCCGCTCTTCGACGATCTGGTGGCCAAACTGAGGCTGGAGGTGGGCGCCCATGTGCGGGACGAGGAGGAGCGGCTGTTCCCCCGGCTGGCCGCCGCGACGACTCCGCAGGCGCTGGACGACCTCGGGGACGAGATCCGCGAGGCGAAGAAGACCACGCCGGCCCGGCCTCGTCCCTCCGACCCGGACACCCCTCCCTAAGGGCTGGAGTACCGGCTGATCCATCCGCTCCCCAGGCGTCCCGCACCACTCGTCGAGGCGGTCGTACACACGCTGCTCGACCACGCCGGCGAGGCGCTGGAGGACCACGGCGATCCGCCCCGCGCCCGGGAGATCCGCCCCTCGCCCCGGAGGGGGGCGCCGCCCTCTTCGCCACCGGAAGCGGGGCCCGCGCGCAGCGCGAACTGCTGGAGAGCACGGGCGATATGCGCGCCGTGGTCCGCGAGTGCGTCCGCAGGACGGTCCAGAGTGGCGACGGCCCATGAGGCGCGGGTTCGGCGGGGCCGGCAGGTCCGTACGGCCCGCCGTGTGCACGGATCGTCAATAACTGTGCAGGGACAGTCAAGGACACCCGGACCCCGGGCCGTCACAGTCGAACGGTCCACCCATGCGCCGCACATGAGAGGAAGCAGATGCGTCTGCGACGAGTCCTGGCCCTTTCAGCAGCTGCCCTGGCCACGGTAGCGATGAGCGCCTCGGTCAGTTCGGCGGCTCCGCCCGACCGCGGGTCGGCGGATTTCGTGATCGGCTGGCTGTCCCTGAAATCCCCGATCGGGGGATACGGGGCGGCCGAGGCGTACTCCCTCTCGGACACCACCGGGTACTTACAGGCCTGTGACCGGGGCCCCTCCGACTCCTACGGTGCCGTCGCGATTCTCCAGTGGGGGACGTACAGCCAGCAGGTGGAGGATCCCAACGGCGCCGGCACCGCGTGTGCCGCCCAGCCGGTGCTTCTTCCTCCCGTCGGCAGCAACGTCGACGTCACGATCCTGGCGTGTCTGAGGTATCCCGGCGGGAACCTGGAGTACTGCGACAGCACCTACACCGTCCGCTGACCCACCAGGGCCGCACGGCCGGCCTCGCCCCCTCCACAGCCGTGCGGCCCTCACGGGGGAACGCCCCCTGCCTCTCGCCCCGCCGAGGGGAGGCAGGGGGCACCCGTATGAGGGGGCCCCGCCCGGCGTGGGCCGGGAGCCGTAAGCCGGGGGCCCGGAGCCGGCAGCCGGCAGCCGGGAGCCGTCGAACGCGGCCGGCCCGGGGCCGCAGACGCTCCGGGGCCGGCCGCCGGTCACTGCGCTAGTGACGGCCCGAGATCCGGTCCGCCAGCCGGGCGATCCGGTCCGTCGTCGTCGTACGGCCCGACGACTCGCGGCGGTCCGCGCCCCGGTAGGCCGCGTACATCGCCTGGACACCCAGCCAGCGCAGGGGTTCGGGCTCCCACTTGCGGACCTTGTGGTTCACCCAGGGCAGGGTGGTGAGATCGGTGGGGCCCGACCGGCCGGAGTCCTGCTGGACCAGATCACGCAGGGTGCGGGCCGCCAGATTGGTCGTGGTGACGCCCGAGCCGACGTAACCGCCCGCCCAGCCCAGGCCGGTGGAGCGGTCCAGGGTCACCGTGGCGCACCAGTCCCGGGGCACGCCGAGGACGCCCGACCACGCGTGGTCGACACGGGCGCGCGCCGCCGCGGGGAAGAACCGGACGAGGATGTCCCGCAGGGCCTCCACCGTGGCGGGCTGGGTGCCGCCGTCGCTGTCCGTACGGGAGCCGAAGCGGTACGGGACGCCCCGGCCGCCGATGGCGATCCGGTCGTCCGCCGTGCGCTGCGCGTACACATAGGCGTGGGCCATGTCCCCGAGGGTCTCCCGCCCGTCCCAGCCGATGGCCTCCCACACCGACGGCGGCAGCGGCTCGGTGGCGATCATCGAGGAGTTCATCGGCAGCCAGGCCCGGCGCTCGCCCTTGACCGTCGCCGTGAAGCCCTCGGTGCAGCGCAGGATGTAGGGGGCGCGGACCGTGCCGTAGGGGGTGACCGCGTGCTTCGGCCGGATCTCGGTGACCGGGGTCGACTCGTGGACGGTGACGCCGAGCGCCTCGACGGCCGCCGCGAGGCCCTTCACCAGTTTCACCGGCTGGAGCCGGGCGCCGTGCGGGGTCCAGCTCGCGGCGATGGCTCCGGCCACCCGGATCCGCTCCGCCGTCTCGCGGGCGCCGAGCAGCAGGCGGTCCGTCTCGCCGAACGCGACCTCGGCGGCGTGGAACGCCTTGAGGCGCTCCAGCTGCGCCGGGGTGCGGGCGACTTCGAGCACCCCGCCCCGGTGGATGTCGGCGTCGATGTTCTCCTCGTCGGCGACCCGGATGACCTCGCCGACGGCGTCGTTCATCGCCTGCTGAAGGCGTACGGCGGAGTCGCGGCCGTGGAGCCCGGCATAGCGGTCGCGCCCGGCGATGCCGTTGTAGAGCCAGCCGCCGTTGCGCCCGGAGGCGCCGTATCCGCAGAACTTCGCCTCCAGGACCGTGATGTTCAGGAACGGGGCGGCCTTCTTCAGGTAGTACGCCGTCCACAGTCCGGTGTATCCGCCGCCGACGACGCAGACGTCCGCGGTGGAGTCACCGGGGAGCGGTTCGCGGGGCTCGGGGAACCCGTCCTGCGCGTACCAGAACGAAATGCCGCCGTTGACGGTGCTCGCCGTGCTGCTCATAGGGTTCCTGCTCATTCCCTGCTCATTTCCCGGGACATCCCCAAATATCTCGGTGCATATCGGGCCATCCCCTGGTTATTGCCCCGCATCGGGCCGTTCCGTAAGCGGAACCGCGGGTGTACGACTGTAAGCACGGCGGAGGGGCCATGAGAACAACGGAATTCGTTGATTTGAGGGTCGTAGGATCGACGGCATGATCGAGGTTCCGGAGGCACTGGCCGCGCAGCTCCGGTACGGGGGAGAGGGCGCCCGTGCCTTTCTCGACGCGCTGCCCGGGCGCGCCGAGGAGTTTCTGGAGCGCTGGGAGCTGGCCCCCACCGGGCCCGCCATGCACGGTATGTGCGCGCTCGTCCTGCCGGTCCGGCGCTCGGACGGCACGCGATCCGTGCTCAAACTCCAGAGCCTGGACGAGGAGACCGCGGGCGAGGCGGAGGCGCTGCGGGCCTGGGACGGGGACGGTGCCGCCCGTCTCCTGGACCATGATCCCGCGACCGGCACGCTGCTGCTGGAACGGCTCGGACCACGCCATCTGTCGGCGGTGGAGGACTCCCGGGAGGCCGTACGGATCCTGGCGGAGCTGCTGGCCCGGCTGACGGCACGGCCCGCGCCCGGCGGGCTGCGGCACCTCGCCCACCTCGCCTCCGCGATGCTCGACAGGGTCCCCGGCGCGCTGGAGCCCCCGGGCGCCGGGTCCGGCACGGCGGCGGTGGCGGTGGCCGACGCGGACGAGCGCCGCCTGCTGAGGGACTGCGCCGCCGCCGTACGGGAAGTGGCGGGGGAGCCCGGCGACCGGCTGCTGCACTGGGATCTGCACTACGACAACATCCTGGCCGCCGGGCGCGAGCCCTGGCTCGCCATCGACCCCAAGCCGCTCGCCGGCGACCCCGGCTTCGAGCTGCTGCCCGCTCTCGTCAACCGCTTCGACCCGGCCGAGACCCTGTGGCGGTTCGACCTGCTGACCGCGACGCTCGGGCTGGACCGGGAGCGGGCACGGGCCTGGACGCTCGGACGGGTGCTCCAGAACGGGCTGTGGGGCCTCGACGACGGTGAACCGCGCCTGCCACGGGACCAGGTGTCCATTGCCCGGGCGCTGCTGGGCCGGGGCCAGCGCCCCTTGACCGACCGCGCGGCCGGTACCGCTCCCGCCGGGCGGGCGGGGCGGTAGCCGCGACCGTGCGGCCGGTACGGGCGAGGGGTGGGCCGGCCGGTAGCGGCGACCGTGCGGCCGGTACCGCTGATGAGCAGGGGCCGGTACGGGCGATGGGCGGACCGGTGTCGGTGCCGGTGACGGGCGGGCCGGATCAGGGCACCAGCACGACCTTGCCCATCGTGGCGCGGGTTTCCAGCGCCTGGTGGGCGCGGGACGCCTCGGCCAGGGGGAAGCGCTGGACCTGCGGGCGGAGCCGGCCGGCGGCGGCCTCGGCGAGCGCGCGCTCCTCCAGTACCCGGATGTCCCCGCCCACCGGCTGGAACATCGGACCGAGGACGTTCAGCGAGGTGATGCCCCGGTCGGCCTGCTCCGCGTCGGTGAAGGTCAGGGGGGAACCGCCGCCCGGGCCCTGCCGGGCCCAGCCGTAGACGAGGTGCTGTCCGCCCTTGCCGAGCAGATCCACCGCCGCGAGCCCGGTCGACCCGCCGACGGAGTCGAACACCACGGTCGCGGCCCGGTCGCCGAGATGGGCCCGGACCTGGTCGGGCCAGTCGGGCCGGGTGTAGTCCACGGCGAGATCGGCGCCCTCCGCACGGACCCGGGAGACCTTCGCCGGACCGCCCGCGAGACCGATGACGGTGGCGCCCGCGTTCTTGGCGTACTGCGTGAGCAGGGTCCCGATACCGCCCGCCGCGGCCGTGACGACCGCGATGGAGCCGGGCCCCAGGTCCGCGAACTGGAGGATGCCCATCGTCGTACGCCCGGTGCCGATCATGGCGACCGCCTCGGCCTCGTCGAAACCGGGCGGGATCTCATGGAGTCTTGTGGTGTCGGTGACGGCGAGTTCCGCGTAACCGCCGGGTACGAACCCGAGGTGGGCGACGACTCTCTTGCCGAGCCACTGCGGATCGGCGCCCTCGCCGAGCCCGTCCACCGTGCCCGCGACCTCGCGTCCGGGGATCGTGGGCAGCTCGGGACCGCCGGCAGGGGAGCCGGCGGCCCCCTGGCGCATGACCGTGTCGATGAGATGGACACCGGCCGCCGCGACGGCGATGCGCACCTGACCGGGGCCGGGAACCGGGTCCTCGACGGTCTCGTACGAGAGGTTCTCGGCGGGGCCGTGGGCGTGGAGGCGGATGGCGTGCATGGGGTGGCTCCTGGGGTGTCCGGTGGTGTCTGCGGCAGTCTTCCTTGACACCCTGCAACCTCAAGTGGGCTTGAGGTCAACTGGACTGGGATCGAACGGTCCAAGGCCGGGCGGTACGAATCCAAGCGGTACGAGGCCAAGCGGTACGAGACCCAGCAGTCCAGGGCCGAGCGGTCCCGAGGCCACCGCCGGTGACTCGCCCGGTGCCCGCCCGCTGCCCGCCCGGTGCGCGCGCCTCCCGGTCAGGTCCGGGGGAAACGGGCCTGGAGGTCCCAGACCACGGGGTTGCGCGCGAGTCCTTCGTGCATGTCGGAGAGGTCCGCGATCAGATCGTGCAGAAAGTCGCGCGCCTCCCGGCGCAGCTCGGTGTGGCTGAAGGTGAGCGGGGGCTCGTCCCCGGCCGTCCAGTCCGCCTCCACGTCCACCCAGCCGAACCGCCGCTCGAACAGCATCCGGTCGGCGGACTCCGTGAAGTCCAGCTCGGCGTGCTGCGGGCGGGACGCGCGGCTGCCGAGGGGGTCCTGGTCGAGCCGTTCGGCGATGTCGCACAGGGCCCAGGCGAAGTCGAGGACCGGCACCCATCCCCAGGCTGTGGACAGCTCCCGGTCCGCCTCGGTGTCGGCGAGATACACGTCCCCGCAGAACAGGTCGTGCCGCAGCGACCGGACGTCCGCGCGCCGGTAGTCGGTCTGCGGGGGATCGGGGAAGCGACGGGAGAGGGAGTAGCCGATGTCGAGCACGGGCCGATGGTGTCACGCCCCCGCGAGCCGGGGCGCGGCCGTCCCCCGGTCCGTGCGCACGCGCGTACTTTCCGGGCGGGAGCCGGAGAATCCGGCTCCTGTGGACAGCGCGCACAGGAACAGGGGTTCGCCATGCGCCGGAAGAACAACCCGGGGAACACCCGGAAGAACAGCCCGGGGAACACCTCGCAGAAGGTTCCGCGGGAGATCCCGAAGGACTTCGCGATCGCGGGGAACGGCCGCGGTATCCGCGGTATCCGCCGGGCCGTCCGTTCCCGGGGCGCACGCCTGCGGACCGGCGGGGCCGCAATCGGAATCGCCCTCGCCCTCGCGGGAACACAGGCGGGCGCCGCACCCGGAACCGCGGCACCCGGAACCGCCGCCCCGGCGAATTCCGGTTCGGTGAATGCGGGATCGGCGAAATCGGGATGGGTGAATCCCGGGCCGGTGCATTCCGTGCCGGCACCGTCCCGGCCCGCGCACGCGGTACCGGCGGCCACCGCCCCCGCGCCCCTGCTCAAAGGGGGTTCGAACTACTTCGTCTACCACCTCGAAGGCTGCCACCGTGAGCCGTACGGCGTCGTCAACAGCTATGACCGGGCCCCCGAACTGATCCGGGCCCAGCTGCGCCAGATGGCCGACGCCGGCCAGAAACGGCTGCGGATTCCCCTGTACCACCACCGGGGGCCCGATTCCGGCACGGTGATGGATTCCACGGGCGGACGGCTCTCCGACGGAAACACCGCGAATCTGGTCCATCTGCTGAACGCCGTCGCCGAGAACGGGTTCGAGGAAGTGGAGCTGGTCTTCATCCCCCTGGACGCCAACGACCCGATGCGATGGACCGCCGTCGACGAAGGCCTGTACGCCGAAAACCTCTCCGTCATCCGTCAGGTGCGGGAGCTGGTCGTCCGATCGGGTGTCCCGTACGTCCTCGATCTGGTCAATGAGGGTGCGCCCCCGCCGGAGCCGAAATACCGGGCCCTCCTTGAGTACGACAAGCGCCTGTGGGCCGACTACACCCGCTCCTACGGCACCGCCGACACCGTCGGGTTCTCGCTGACGGTCTGGTCGGCGGGGCGCGTGCCGCAGCTGCCGGAGGTGTACGGGGACCGCCCGCCGGCGGTCCTCGAAGTTCATCTGTACGGAAAGCCGCACGACGGGGACGAGTACCGGCAGTTCATGGACACGGACGCGGCCATGGACCGCATCGGCTACCGGCAGCCGTGGATCATCGGGGAGGTCTACTACAACGACCCCGAGGCCGCCGCCGGGATCCGGAGGGCGATGCAGGACGCGGACCGGCCGGTGCGTCATCTGACGCAGTGGCAGCTGTCCCGGGGCGCGGAGTGCGACGCGGATGTCGCGCCGGCGTCGGCGTACGACGCGTATGCGAAGCAGGGTTTCTGACCCTTCGGGCGCGCCCGGGCGCTGCGGCGGGGCGCCCGCGCCCGCGTGGAGCCCGGGCGCCCGGAACCGCCGGGCCCGGCCCCGGGGGACGGGGCTGTGGCTCCCGGCGGCCCGGGGTGGCTGGCCGGGCCCGCACCCGCGAACCCGCCCCCGTGAACAGATGCGGCCCGGCGCCCGCGGGCGCGGGGAACGGCCCGGAGCCCGGCCCGTACGGAACGGCTCGGGCGCCCGGGTGTGACCGCCCGGATCCCGTGCGCGGGGAACGGCCCGGCCCCCGGCCGTAACCGAGCGGCCCGGCCCCCGCCGTGGAGAGCGGTCCGCGCCTGCGTCACCGCCGTACGGAACCGGCCCGGCGCCGCGAGCCACGCGGAACGGCCGGCACACCGCCCGGAACGGCCCGCCCCGGCCGTACGGGACGCCCGGCACCCGCGTGCGGGCTGGACACCCCGCCGTACGGAATCGGCCCGCCCTGTGCGCGCCGTTCCTACGGGACCGCCCGGTACCGGGCGCCGGGAACGGGCCGGGCGCCGTGGTGGGACCCCGGCCCGGCCGGTCAGTCGCATGAGCGGCGGAAAGCCTGGCCCGGGAAGTGCTCGGGCCAGTCCCGCTCGGTGAGTCCCGGACCGTCCAGTGCGCAGATCCGGCGCGCCACCTCCCCGGCGTCGTTGCTCCAGAGCCGGACGGTGGAGTCCATGCCGGCGGTCGCCAGCGTCCGTCCGTCGGGGCTGAACTCGGCCCCCTGGACCGATCCCGTGTGCCCGGTGAGGGTGGTGAGGAGAGCGGGGCGACGGGGGTCCCCGATGTCCCAGAGCTGGACCGTACGGTCGTCGCTGGTGGTTGCCAGCGTACGGCCGTCCGGCGCGAAGACGGCCTCCCGGGACGCCTCCCGGTGGCCGACGAGGATCGCGGCGAGCCGCCCCGGGGCGCGCAGGTCCCACAACCGGGTCCTGCGGTCGTCGTCCGTCGTCGCCAGCAGCCGTCCGTCCGGGGAGAACGCGGCACGGTTGACCTGGTTGGGATGGCCCAGCGTGGCGCGCAGCACCGGCCGCCGCCGGTCGGTCAGATCCCACAGCCGGGCCTTGTAGTCCCCGCCCGTGGTGGCGAGGTACCGGCCGTCCGCGCTGAGGGCGAGGCCGTTGATCCGGTCGGTGTGCCGGGTGAGGGTGGCCAGGCGTACGGGCTTCGCCGGGTTGCCGATGTCCCACAGCCGGGCCGTCCGGTCCTCACCCCCCGTCACCAGCAGCCGCCCGTCGGGGCTGATGACCGCCGCGTGGACGAGATCCGTGTGCCGGGTGAGGGTGGCGAGGCGCCCGGGCTTCGCCGGGTCGCGGATGTCCCACAGCCGGGCGGTCCGGTCGTCGCCCGCCGTCACCAGCAGCCGCCCGTCACGGCTCACGTCCACCGCGTTGATCAGACCCTTGTGCCCGCGCAGCACACCGACCGGGCTGCCGAACGGACCGTGCGCGGGAGTCTTTCCGGCCCCGGGAGCGGGGGCGCTCCACAGCCGGGCCGTCCCGTCCGTGCCCGCCGTCACCAGCAGGCCGCCCCGGCGGGCCCACCGCAGGGCCGTGAGCCCGCCCGGCGGGCCGAGCAGCACCGGCGGCGGAAGGTGCCACAGCAGCAGCCGCCCCTCGTCGTCGCCGGTCGCGAGGGTGCCGCCACCGGGGGAGTACGCCACCGAACGCACCGGATTCGGCTGCGGAAGCGTCACCACATGGCGTCCGGAGGGCACCTCCCACAGCCGTGCCGTCTGATCGTCCCCGCCGCTGGCGAGCTGACGCCCGTCCGCGCGGAACACCACGCTGTTGACGAGCCCCGTGTGCCCGGTCAGCTCCCGCGACGTGCCGGGGCGCCCGGCCCCGTCCACGGGCGTCAGCCGCACGGTCCGGTCGAAGCTCGCGCTGGCCACCAGCCGCCCGTCCGGTGAGAATGCCACCGACCGCACCTGGGCCCGGTGGTCGCGCAGGGTGGCGGCGAGCGCGGGCCGCCCCGGCCGTGTCGGATCCCACAGCCGTACGGTGTGGTCGTCGCCCGCGCTCGCGAGCGTCCGGCCGTCGGGGCTGAAGGCGAGGGCGTTCACGGGCCCGGTGTGCTTCCGGGCCGCCTGTCCGCCGGAGTAGGCGGAACGGACCGAGCGGGCAGAGTGCGCGGAGTGGGCGGCGGAGTGTGCGGGGGACCTGCCGGAGCTTTCCCGAGCGGTGCCTTTGGCGCGCGTGGGCCTGCCGGAGCCTTCCGGAGCGGTGCCCTTGGCGGCCGTGGGCCTGCCGGAGCCCCCCGTACGCTCGTCGGCGCCGCCGGAGCCGTGCGAGCCACCGGAGCCGTGCGAGCCACCGGTATGACGGGGACCACCAAAGCCGCGGGAGCTTCGGAAGCCCCCGGCACTCGGGACACTCCGGGCACTCGGGGAACCCTGCGCGCCCGCGGAGCCGGGGGAGCCGGCGGAATCGCCCGTGCCCGCCGTGTATCCGCCCGAGTCCGTTCGCTGCCACACCCGGACGGAGCCGTCCGCCCCGGCCGCCGCCAGCCGTTTGCCGTCAGGGCTGAACGCGACGGCCTCCACCTCCGCCCCCGTCCGGGCGGAGAACACCTCACGGCGTCCGTCGCGCAGATCCCGTACCCGTACCGTTCGGTCCTCCCCGCCGGTGGCGAGCAGCCGTCCCCCCGGGCCGAGCGCGATGCCCGTGCCGCCCCGGGGCTCGCGCAGGGTGGCGAGGGCGCGCGGACGGCCGGGCGTGCCCGTGCCCGTGAGCCGGACCGTGCCCTCCTCGCCCGCGCTCAGCAGCACGTCCCCGGCGAAGGCCAGCGCCCGTACCGAGTAGTGGTGGCCCGCGGCGGGTGTCGAGTAGACGCTCCCGGAGGAGGCCAGCAGCGCGCCCCGCGTCTGGGGCGTACGGACGATCCGGTACGCGGCCAGGCTCAGCCTCATCGCCTGGGACGGGTCGACCTGGCGCATCCGCTCCGCGTGGTCGACCGCGACCTGCGCGGCGGACGCGTCCCGTTCGGCCAGCGCGGCCGAGCGCTGCCGCAGCGCGAATCCGGAGGCCGTCAACGTCAGCAGCACCAGCACCGACAGGGCCGAGACCAGCTGCCACAGCCGGCGCGTACGGCGGCGCTGGGCCGCGGCCTCCGCCCGGCGGCGCGCCTCGCCCGCGTCCAGGAACCTGCGCTCCAGCGCACTGCCGTCCGCGAGCCGGCCGCTCATCCAGTCGACGGCCACCGCGAGTTGCGTCCCCCGGTACAGCAGCGCCGGATCACGGCCCGCGCTCTCCCACGCCTCCGCCGCCTCCAGCAGCCGCTGACGGCTGCGCAGCCCGGCCCGGTCGGCGTCGATCCAGCCGCGCAGCCGGGGCCAGGCGTACAACAGGGCCTCATGCGTGATCTGGACACCGTCGGCGTCCAGGGTGAGCAGCCGGGCGTCCCCGAACGCGGTCAGCACCCCGTCCGCGGCCTCGGGATCGGGCAGCAGCGACAGCAGCCGTTCGCGGCCGAGCCGGCGGCGGGTGTCCTGGTCGCCGTCCCCGACCCGCACCAGCCGGAGCAGCGCCCGCCGGGCGGCGGCCCGCCCGGCGTCGTCCAGCCGCTCGTACACCCGCTCGGCGCTGGCGCCGACCGCGCCCTTGATCCCGCCGGTGAGCTGGTACGCGGCGACCGTCATCCGGTCGTTCTCCCGCTGCTGCCAGGTCGCGAGCAGGGCGTGCGCCATGAGCGGGAGCGCGCCGACGCCGGGGCAGGGCGCGTGGTCGTCCTGGACGCCCGTGTCGCGCAGCAGTACCTCGACCAGCCCGGGTTCCAGCTCCAGGCCCGTACGGCGGGCGGGGCCGGCGATGGCCTCGCGCAGTTCGTCACGGGTCATCGGGCCGAGGGGGAGCTGGCTGTCCCGGAGGGCGGCCACCAGTTCGGGATGGCCGAGACAGCGCCCGTAGAAGTCGGCGCGGACACCGAGGACGACGAGGACGGCCGGACCGCCGGAGGGGGCGGGGGCGGCGAGGGAGCACAGGGCGCGGATGAAGGCACGGCGTTCGCCCTCGTCGGGGCAGAGGGTGAAGATCTCCTCGAACTGGTCGGCGACGACGAGGAGTCCGGGAGTCCGGCCGCCGGGCTGGTGGGGCCGGTCGGGGTGGCCCGGGTGGTAGGAGTGGCCCGGATGGTGGGGCTGGTGGGGGCGGTCGGGGTGGCCCGGATGGTCGGGCTGGTGGGGGCGGTCGGGGTGGGACGGCGGGTTCTTGCGGGGGAGGCGGTGGGTGCCGGCCGCCGGATTCCGCAGGGCCTCCAGGACCACGTCCGCGAAGGTGCCCTCCTTCAGGGCCCGTAACGCCGCGTTGGGGTCGAGTCCGCCCCGGACCGCCTCCGCCGTGCCCTGGGCGAGCGCGCGCAGGGGGCGGGCTGTGGGGGTGAGGGACAGTACGGGCCAGTCCCGGGAGCCCGGCACGGGCAGGGCGCCACGGGCGAGCGCCGGTACGAGTCCGGCGTGCAGGAGCGAGGACTTGCCGGCTCCGGAGGGGCCGACGACGACGATCGGGCCGGGGTGGCGGGGGAGTCCGGCCCGGCGGCCGTTGGCGGGGCCCGTGCGCTCCGGACCGTAACGGGTGCCGGGTCCGTGCGGGTGCCCTGGCCCGGTCCCGTGCTCGCTCCCCGTGCCGTCATGGTCCCTGGGCCATGGGCCGGCGGGGGCGTCGGGCCTTGCGCCGGAAGGGCCGTCCGCATGGCCGTCCGTACGGCCGGGCCGAGGGGCGCCCCCATGGCCATCCGCAGGGCTGTCTCCAGGGCTGTCCGGCCGGCCGCCGGGCCGTCGGTCGGTGAGCCGTTCGGTCAGGCGGGCGATCAGTTCGGCGGTGGCCCGCTCACGGCCGAAGAACCAGGCGGCCTCCTCGGACCGGAACGCGGCAAGCCCGGGATACGGGCAGAGCCCCTCGGCCTCGCCCTCGCGCCCCGGGGCCAGTTCCAGCAGCAGGCCGTCCGCCTCCAGCGCCTCGTCACAGCTGCCGGCGAGGCCGTGGGTGGGGGGCTTCTGCCCGTTCTCCACCTTGCTGAGGTAGCCCCGGCTGTAGTGGGCGTGCCGGGCGAGATCGGCGAGCGACATCCCGCGCTCGTTGCGGAGCCGGCGCAACCGGGCGCCGAAACTCTCCCCCGGCTGGGAAACCCCCTGTTCGGCCACTGTTTCCCGTTTCCCGTCGCGCATGGCGACAGTCACCTCCTTGGCTGTCCGGCTCCCCGGCCGAAACCCTGAGCACGGCGACACTGCGTGGTCGGCACGCTACGGCGGGCCCGTCCGGCGGACGGGGCATATGCGTCCGCCGTACTCCCAGGAGTGACATCGCGGGCCCGTCGTCACCGCACGTCCGTTCCCGTCGGGCGGGCGCCGAACGCCGGGCCGCCCGGCTCACCGCCGTACTGCCGTACCGCCGTATCGGTCGTTGTACGGCACCACCGCGCCGGAACCCGCCCGGTTCACCCCGTCCGTCCGACGACACCAGGAGCACCGTCATATGCCGCCCGCCGCCCCGGACCCCGGTCCCGAGACCGAGAACCACACCTCGTACCGGGGCACCACCGCCGATCCGGGCCTCGGCCGGGCGTGCGGCGGCGGGCGGGCGTGCGGCGGCGGGCGGGCGTGCGGCCTCGGCCGGGCCGGGTACAGGGAAGGACGCGCCTGGGACCTGGGCGTCGACGCGGACGCACAGGGGGGCACACAGGGTCATCCCGCCGCCGATCTCCCCGGCCGGCCGCTCGCCACGGGCCGGTACGGCGATCCGTATGCCCTCACGAGGCGTTCCGGGATGACGCGGATGATCCGGATCGGCCGGATCCGGGAGTCGTACCGCGCGTGGGCCACCCGGTGAAGGTTCCCTACTTCGTGACGTGCGTCGTTCCCGGGCCTCTGATGTACGCAGGGGGCATTGCTCCACCGGCGGCGAATCCGAAGCACGGCACGGGTGGCACTGGCGTGCTGTCCATGCCCTCAGCGGACGACGACATCGGCGACAACATCGGCGACGACCTCAACGACGACCTCAACGACGACATCGGCGACGAGCCCGGGGCCACCATCCGCTGCCAGGGCAACGCGTCCGTCGGCGTGACGTTCCGCGACCGGTTCAGCTTCGACGCGGACTCCGCGCATTTTGCCGTCGAACTGCGGGCCCGGGTCTGACCGCTCGCGTCAACGAGGTCGTCGCCCGGGGCTGGGACGGAGATCTCACCACGTTCCTGGACGACCTCACCGCCGACTACCGGGGAGGGGACGGCGAACGGACCTGGGGGACCGACGGCCGGGACCTGGTGGTGTCAGCCGTCTTCCGCTCCGGCGGGCACGTCGGGCTGACCCGGACCCTGCGGCCGTGGACGGGGGCCGCCGGCGACCGGGGCGCATCGGTGACCACCTGGTCGGAGGCCGGTGAGCAGATGGCTTCCCCGGCGGCCGATGTCCGGCACTTCCTCGCCGGGGAGCGGGCCGGGGAACAGGCCGGTGAGCAGCGGTGACATGTGCCCGGTGGCCTGGCGAAGCGTGGACCGGTCAACAGCCGGTGGTGACCGGTCGGAGCCGGCCCGGTCGAGAGTCGCTCCGTCCGTGGTCCGGTCCGGGCCGTGGGTCGCTCCGTCCTTGGGTCGGGCCGGCCGCGAGCTGTTCGGTTACGGCAGCAGCCGACGTTCCTTCGCGACCGCCACCGCACCCGCCCTCGTATCGACGCCGAGCTTCGCGTAGATCCGGCCCAGATGGGTCTTCACCGTCGCCTCGCTGATGAACAGCGCCCGCGCGATCTCACGGTTGCCCAGCCCCCGCCCCAGCTGCCCCAGGATGTCCCGTTCGCGCTCGGTCAGGGACGGCCCGCCCGTACCGCGCATACGGTCCATGACCCGGCTCGCGACGGGCGCGGAGAGTGCCGTGCGCCCCTGCGCGGCCGCGTGGATCGCCGAGAACAGCTCCTCCGGCCGCTCCGCCTTCAGCAGATAGCCCGTCGCCCCCGCCTCGATCGCCCGGGTGATGTCCGCGTCGGTGTCGTACGTCGTCAGCACCAGGACGTGCACATCGGCCGAGGCGATCCGCCGGGTCGCCTCCACCCCGTCGATCCCGGCCCCCAGCTGGAGGTCCATCAGAACGACGTCCGGCTTCAGCTTCGCCGCCATGGCGACCGCCTCCTCACCGCTGCCCGCCTCACCGAGGACCTCGATGTCGGGTTCGCTGCCGAGGAGAGCGAGCAGCCCGGCCCGTACGACGGCGTGGTCGTCGCACAGCAGGATCCGTACGGCGGTCATACCTCCTCCAAGGGGGTCTCCAGGGGAATCGCGGCGGACAGGACCGAGCCCTCACCGGGCGCGGACTCGATCGTCAGGGTCCCGCCGAGCTGCCGCAGCCGCGCCCGCATCGCGGTGAGCCCGTGCCCCCGCAGCCCGGGCAGGGCGCCGAGCGCGGCCTCGGGCACGAACCCCCGGCCGTCGTCGGCGATGTCGAGGACCACCTGGTCGTCCAGATGGCTGAGGGTGAGCGCGGCGGCGGTCGCGTCGGAGTGCTCGCGTACGTTCGCCAGCCCGCCCTGCGCGATCCGCAGCAGCGCCGACTGGACCCGGTCGGGCAGCGGGACGGGCGTACCGTCCAGATGGAACCGCACCCGCAGGGCACCGCCCGTCTCCCGCTCGGCGAGCGCCCGCAGGGCCTCCGCGAGCCCGCCGCCCTCCGCCAGCTCGGAGGGAGCCAGATCGTGGACGAAGCGCCGGGCCTCGGCGAGACTGCGTTCGGCGATGGACTCGGCCGTACGGACATGGGCGCGCGCGGTCGCGGGCTCGCTGTCCCAGGTGCGTTTGGCGGCCTGGAGCAGCATCTGCTGGCTGGACAGGCTCTGCGCCAGGGTGTCGTGGATCTCCATGGACAGCCGCTGGCGCTCGGCGAGGGTGCCCTCACGGCGTTCGGTCGCGGCCAGCTCGCGGCGCGTACGGATCAGATCGTCGATCAGCGCCTGGAGCCGGTCCGCCTGGCGGCTCATATGGAGGAACACGGCCGTCGCGAGCGCGGCGACGGTGGGTGGCAGCAGAAACAGATTCGGGTCCACTCCGTCCCGCAGCCGCCACTCCGCGATCACGACGAGCGCGCAGAGCACGGCGACCAGGGCGACCGCGGCGCGCGTGGGCAGGGCCCGCAGCCCGGTGTAGATCAGCGGTACGGCGCACCAGGCGAAGCTGGGCGCGAGCAGCACGACGATCACCCAGCAGCCGACGACGAGCCCGAGCCGTACGCGTTCGGCCCGGCGCCCGGCCCGTTCGGTCTGCCTGGCCTGCCCGGTCTGTCTGGTCCGCTTGGTCCGCCCGGTCAGGCGGTGACCGGTGAGCTGGAACACCGCGAGGGCGATGCTCAGGGCGACGACCCAGGGGAGGCGGGGGCTGTCGGGGTGGTTGATGACATAGCGGAGGAGGGCGCCCGCGAGGAGGGCGATGAACGCGACGTTCATGAGCGCGTCGAGCCACCGGGTGTCCCGGGCCGCGCCCCGGTCGGCGCCGAGCCCGGCGTGGCGGGGGGTGTCCCGGGGCGTACCGCGGCCTTCCGTGGTCCGGCCCGCGCCCCGGTTGCCGTCCTGGACCGTGTCCGGGCTGGTGGCCCGACTGCCGTCCTGGTCCGTGCCCCGGCCACCGTCAGGGCCGGTGGCCCGGTTGCCGCCCCGGCCTGTGTTCCGGCCGCCGTCCTGGCCGGTGGCCGGGCGGGGGCCCTGGCCCGTGTTCCGGTCCCCGCTCTGGTCCGTGGGCCGGTCACCGTTCCGGCCGGTGGCCCGACCGCCGTCCCCGTCCGCTACCCGGTCGGCGCCGAGCCCGGCGTGGCGGGGGGTGTCCGGTCCGTGCTCGCTCCGGGCGAGGTCGCCCGTGACCGGGGTCTCACGGTCGGCGCCCTTGCCGGCGGAACCCACGGAACCGGCGGAACCCACGGAACCGGCGGAACCCATGGAACCGGCAGCCCCGGCGAATCCTGCGGTTCCGGTGGGGCGCCCGTCGGCGGCCCTGGCGGACCCGGCGGACCTGGCGGCCGGACCGCGGCCGGCGGTCTCCGCCGCGGCCCGGTCGTCCCGCCGCTCGCTGGGGGCGGGCGCGCGCCCTCGGTGGAACATCGTCATCTCTCCAGAGCTGGGTCTTCTTCTGCATGGTGACCCGGCGGGACCACACCCGCATCAACCGATCGGCCGACCCGGTCGTCCTCCATGATGCCTGTGCGCTACAGCCGGTACGCCGACCGATGAGGCCCGTGCCCGGCCGGAGGATCGATGGCGGAAGGACCACCCAGCACCGCACACAGGAGTCCACGATCATGAAGAAGCTGTCGACCCGCACCCGCGTCATCACCGGTGCCGTCGCTGCCGTCGCGCTGAGCGCCGGTACGTTCGGAGCCGTTTCCGCCAGCGCCTCCGCGCCCGCCGCAGAGTCGCGCACCACGGCCAAGACCGACGCCTCGAACCGCAACCTCCAGCAGACCACCCACCTGACGGTCGACGCCGCGTCCAAGGCCGCCCAGGCGACGCTGGACGCGGCGGAGCGGGCCGGCCAGCGGGTCACGGTCGCCGTGGTCGACCGCAACGGCAACACCATCGTGACCCTGCGCGGCGACGGTGCCGGCCCCCAGTCGTACGAGTCGGCCGAGAAGAAGGCGTTCACCGCGGTCTCCTGGAACGCCCCCACCTCCGAGCTGGTCAAGCGCCTGGAGAGCACCCCCAACCTCAAGGACATCCCCGGCACGCTCTTCCTCGGCGGCGGCGCGCCCGTCCAGTCGAAGGGCGCCCCGATCGCGGGCATCGGCGTCGCGGGCGCCCCGAGCGGTGCGCAGGACGAGGAGTTCGCCAAGGCGGGCGTCGCGGCGCTGGCCCGCTGACGCGGGCGTGTGGGGGCGGGTGGGGTCCTCCCGCGCCCGCCCTCTGCCGCCTGTCCCCTGTCCGCGCCGGTACGGACGGGGGGGGCAGGCGCGGCCTCCCGGACCGTGCCCGGGTGACCCGGGGAGCCCGGCGGGCCGGGTGGATCGGGTGTCTACACTGACCCGATGCTTCCGTCGGATCACCTTTCCCTGGCCCTCGGCGAGCCGCTCATGCGTCCGCTCCCGCCCGCCGTGGCCGGGCTTCTCCGGGAGCTGGATGCCCCGCCGCGCCTCGCCGCCCATCTGAGGGCCGTCCACGACGTGGCGCATCAACTTCTCGACTGGACGGACCGACACTGCCCCGGTCTCGTCGTCGACCGGGAGGCGGTTCTCTTCGGTGCGGCCACGCACGACATCGGCAAGACCGTCCATACCGCCGAACTGTCCGGCCCGGGTTCGTGCCACGAGGAAGCAGGCCGGAAGCTCCTGCTGGCCCGTGGCGTCCGCCCGGAGTGGGCACGGTTCGCCGCGACACACGCGTCCTGGACGGATCCCGGCGTCAGCGCCGAGGATCTGCTGGTCAGCCTCGCCGACAAGGTCTGGAAGAACAAGCGGGTGCCGGAACTGGAGGACCTGGTGATCGCCCGCGTCCTGGAAGCGGGCGGTGGGGAGCGGTGGGAGGCGTACCTCGCTCTCGATGACATCCTCTGTCTGATCGGGGACGGCGCGGACGAGCGGCTCGCCTTCCAGGCGTCGTTCCCCGTACGGGCCTGATCCCGGCGCTGCCCCGCACGGGGTCTTTCCCTTCCACCCGCGCCTTGTCCGTACGCCGCCGCTCCCCGCGTCAACATCCCGCGCCCGTCCCGCGTACGGCTCCGGGACCCGTGTACACACCACGATCTAGGATCAGCGCATGCACCGGCCCTCACGTCTGCGCGCCCTCGCACCGGCCGCCGCCCTGCTCCTGCTCGTGGGCTGCTCCGGCGGCAGCGGTGGTGTCCAGGGCACGCCGGGCGCCGCGGGTGTGCGTGACCCGCTGTTCCCCCGGCTCGGCAACGGCGGCTACGACGTACGGCACTACAGCCTGACCCTCGACTACGACCCGGGGACCGGCCGCCTCGCGGGGACCGCCGAGATTCTCGCCCGGGCCACCCAGGACCTCAGCGCCTTCAATCTCGACCTCCACCGGATGAGCGCCGAGGACGTCACCGTCGACGGCGAGGCCGCCGCGGCCGACCAGGCGGGCGACGAGCTGACCGTGCGCCCGGGCCGCGATCTGACCGAGGGCGCCCTCTTCCGTACCGTCGTGCGCTACTCCGGCACCCCACGGACCATCACCGACGCCGACGGCTCCGAGGAGGGCTGGCTGAAGGCACCGGGGGGCGCGCTCGCGGTGGGGGAGCCTGCCGGGTCGATGGCCTGGTTCCCCGCCAACAACCACCCGGGCGACAAGGCCACGTACGACCTCGCGATCAACGTCCCCCGGGGGCTGAAGGCGGTCTCCAACGGGGAGCTGGCGCGCGAGACCACCGACGGCCCCCGCACCACCTTCGTCTGGAGGTCGGCCGAGCCCATGGCGTCGTATCTCGCGACGCTCGCGATCGGCCCGTACCGGCTGACGTCCTCCCGTACGCCCCAGGGGCTCCCGGTCTGGACCGCCACCGACCCCGCCGCCGCGGAAACCGCGCGCGTCAGCGCCCAAGTCCCCCGGATCGTGGAGTGGGCGACCGAGCGGTTCGGCCCGTACCCCTTCTCCTCCACCGGCGCGATCGCCGTCCGCGAGGGCGTGGTCGGCTATGCCCTGGAGACCCAGAACCGGCCCGTCATCCCCGCCGGGCAGTTCGACACGACCACCCTCGTCCATGAGATCGCGCATCAGTGGTACGGAAACTCGGTGTCACCGGGGACCTGGCGGGACATGTGGCTCAACGAGGGGTTCGCGACCTACGCGCAGTGGCTCTGGGCCGAGGACTTCGAGGACACACCGGTCCGGGACAGCTACGAGGAAGCCTTCGCCGACAGCGCCAACTGGGCCTTCCCGCCCGCCGCCCCGCCCTCCGCCGCGCGGATCTCCGAGGCTCCGGTGTACGGGCGCGGCGCGATGGTGCTGCACCGGGTCCGGCTGGCCGTCGGCGACCGGGCGTTCGCCGGGCTGATGAAGGGCTGGGCGAAGCGGTACCGGCACGCCAACGCCTCCACCGCCGACTTCACCGCGTACGCCGAGAAGGTCTCCGGCAAGGACCTGGACCCGGTGTGGGAGACCTGGCTGTACGGCAAGGACAGACCGTCACGTCCCTGAGGAGACCGTGCCCGGGGCGTGCTCGTGCCGGGGCCGTGCGGGACCGTGCGGGACCATGCCCGGGCGCGGGGCGGGCGGTCACCGGGCGCGGGTGGCCCCCAAACGCCGGAGGCGGGCGGGTTACTGGAGGTCACGCCGCCTCCGCCCCGGGCCACCGCGTACCGTACGTGCCCCACTCGGCCCGGGGTACTTCCGCTCTACGGGCGGTTCCGGCCGCGCGGGCCCGCGTGAGGCGGTGCCGGACCCCTGCGGCCCCGGGCCGGGAGCGGTCGCCCCGGCCGGAGGCGGCCCGCACGGGAGGGCCTCTCTTCCAGATGGCCGCGCACAGGGGAGCCCCCGGCCCAGGTCTTCGGTTCTGGCGGCCGGGGGCTCCGAGCCCGTGGATACGGGCGGAAACGTCAGAGGTTGACGCCGAAGTCGCGGGCGATGCCCTCCAGACCCGAGGCGTAGCCCTGGCCCACCGCACGGAACTTCCACTCCGCGCCATTGCGGTACAGCTCGCCGAAGACCATCGCGGTCTCGACCGCCGCGTCCTCACTCAGGTCGTAGCGCGCGATCTCGGCGCCGCCGGCCTGGTTGACGATACGGATGTACGCGTTGCGGACCATGCCGAAGTTCTGCGAGCGGGTCACGGCGTCGTAGATCGAGACCGGGAAGACGATCTTGTCGACATCGGCGGGCAGCCCGGCCAGATTGACGTTGATCTGCTCGTCGTCACCGCCGCCCTCGCCGGTGCGGTTGTCCCCGGTGTGGACGATGGTCTGGTCCGGGGTGGCCCGGTTGTTGAAGAAGATGAAATGAGCGTCGGAAGCGACCTTCCCCGCAGGGTTCACCCCGATCGCGGAGGCGTCGAGGTCGAAGTCTGTGCCGGTGGTGGTACGGACGTCCCAGCCGAGGCCGACCGTGACGGCTGTCAGGCCCGGTGCCTCCTTGGTGAGCGAGACGTTGCCGCCCTTGGACAGGCTTACTGCCATTGGGATGTCCCCTTTGTGGTCGAGTCTGTGGGCTTGAGCCCTGCCGAAGCTACCGTTATCCCTCATAACGCATGCGGAGGACCAGCAGGTTCCCTGTGATTTTCGGTTCATCGCCGATTCGTGACACGAGTCCACGCGTGCCGTGGGCAAAAGGTGGTGACGAGAAGGCGGTGCGCACGCGACCATGGACACATGTCCGGGCCCTATGTCATCCGTGGCTCCGTCTCCCTCCCGGAGGCCGAGCTGATCTGGCGTTTCTCCAGGTCGTCGGGGCCCGGCGGCCAGCATGTCAACACCAGCGACACCCAGGTCGAACTCCGCTTCGACCTGGCCGCCACCGAGGCGCTGCCCCAGGTCTGGAAGGACCGCGCGCTGGAACGGCTGGCGGACCGGCTCGTCGGCGGTGTGATCGCTGTCCGCGCCTCGGAGCACCGCTCCCAGTGGCGCAACCGCGAGACGGCGGCGGTCCGTCTGGCCTCCCTCCTCGCCGAGGCGACGGCTCCCCCGCCGAAGCCGCGCCGCAAGACCCGGATCCCGCGCGGCATCAACGAACGCCGCCTGCGCGAGAAGAAGCAACGCGCGGAAACGAAGCGGGGCCGCACGGGCCGCGACTGGGGTTAGCCCGCGCGCATGACATGGTCCCGCCCGCGCCTGGTCGGCCTTCCTGCTCGCCCAAAGCCGTGCCCAGCCTGCCGAGGGGAGTGAACCTCTCCAAGGAACGGCGGGTCCAATAGGATCCCCGCATGATCCGAGCCGTGGTGTTCGACGTCGGTGAGTGCCTGGTGGACGAGACCCGAGAGTACGGGACATGGGCGGACTGGCTCGGCATCCCGAGACACACCTTTGCCGCGATGTTCGGCGCGGTGGTCGCCCAGGGGCGGGACTATCGCGACACTTTCCAGGTGTTTCGTCCGGGCTTCGATCTGCACGAGCAGCGTACGGCGCGGGCCGCAGCCGGACAGCCGGAGCATTTCGGCGAAGAAGACCTCTATCCCGATGTGCGGCCGACACTCGCCCTGTTGCGCGCTGACGGCCTCTGGCTCGGCATCGCGGGTAATCAGACCGCGAGAGCCGGTGGCATTCTGCGTGAACTCTTCTCCCGTGACGTCGACGTGATCAGCACCTCGGACGACTGGGGTGCCGACAAACCGGACCCGGTGTTCTTCGAGCGCGTTGCCGAAGCGGTGCCTTTCGAACCGGACGAGATCCTGTACGTCGGTGACCGCCTCGACAACGACATTGTTCCCGCGACCGCCTCCGGCATGGCCACGGCACTCGTGCATCGTGGGCCGTGGGCGACCATCCAGTGGGATACCGACGCGGCGAAGCAACTGCCGACTCTCCGGGTCAGGAGTCTCACGGAACTTCCCGAGCACATCTCCGAACTCAACGGGCAAGGGCGCTGACGGTCGTCGACCGCGGTTCAGGGCCAGAGCCCTTCGGACGTGAAGTGGGTACGCAGCAACGTCTGCCGGGGAACTGGTCCTGGCTTCCTAAGCAGCCCCCACCAGCCCGCGAGACCGTTCGGTGAAGTCGGCGACGAGCCGGTGATCGCCGAACGGCCTCAGGCGGCGGCGCAGATCCCGTACGGCTTCGATACACCGCGAACTCCTTACCTGGCGTGATAGCGAGAGGGTACGGAGCCCCGCCGCATGACCCGCCTCCAGGTCCCCGCGCTGCAAATGGGATACCGCGAGCGCCGCCTGCGACATCGCACCCCGCCGTGCCCGGCGCTGCCGCCGCGCGTGGTCGATCGACAGCCGGGCATGCTTCTCCGCCGCATCCGCGTCACCCAGGTCCCCGAAGGTGTTCGCGTGTTCGCCGTGCAGATACGCCGAGTCGATGAAGACCGCCCACTCCGCCTCGTCGTCCGCCCGGACACGGCTGAAAGCCGTCTCGGACCGGACCACGGCCCGGGCGGCTTCGGACGCCTCGCCGAGTTTGGCGAGCGCGCGGGCCTCAAGGGCCCAGAGGTCCGCGAGGCACGCATGCGACGTGTTCCTGCCGAGGCCCGCCCGGCCCGCTTGCGCGAGCCGACGGCCCTCCGCCGGGTTGCCCAACAGGGTCGCCTGATCGGCCATACCGGCCAGCACATGAGCGCCCAGCGCGGCGTTCCCGGACTCCTCCGCGAGGCGCAGGGACTGTACGAGATAGCGCTGGGCGATGCCGTGCTCGCCGTTGTCGTACGCCATCCAGCCGAGCAGGTAGGTCTGTTCGGCGGCTGCTTCGCACAGGGCGTGCCGTACGTCTTCGGAGTGTGTTCGGCGCAGGAGCGGATAGACGTGCTGATTCATGTACTCGGCGAGGATCAGGCGACCGGATCCGCCGCCCTGGAGCACATCCATGCGCTGGAACTCGCCGAACATGTTCCGCACCGCGGTCACATCCTCCAGACGTACGCGCGGTCCGGACTTCGCCTGCTGGTCAAGGGTATTGAGCAGCCAGTCGCGGGAAGGGCCGATGGCCGCCACGGCGGCGAAGGGGGCGACGGCCAGGAAGTTCCGGCGATCCACATCCGCCCGGCCCAGGTCCGCGACCGTTTCGACGGTTGCCGGGAAGGACCGGTGGTAAGCGAGCGATCGCCCGGCGCCGGACGAATCGCCGAGACCGAGACCGAGACCGAGATCGTACGTCGTCACGCGGAAACCGAAGTGTGCGGAGAACACGTCCGCGAGGATGTCGGGCACCGGTGTGCGGGGCCGCAGGCCGGCGACCCACCGTCGTACGGCAGTTCCGTCGGTCTGGATGTGCGGCTGCCCCCACACCTTGGCCGTGGCTCTGACCCGTTGGGCGAGTTCCTTGTTACTCATGCCGGACCGTTCGAGCCAGTCCGTGAGGCTTGTGTTCGGCGACGTCATATGGAGCCCTTACCCCTCGGTCGCGGGCAGTAGCGGTGTGCCACTCATTGCCACCCCCTCCGACGGTACCGCCAGGGCCGGGTGTGCGGTTGTCTGGACGGACGAATCAGGCAACCTGCAACGGGAGTTGACGCCATGACGTGCAAGTCACGTCGGTCGTGCGGTGTGGGCACGCCGATGCTCTTGAGTGAGACCGTGAAAGTGGGGCCATGAGGCCAATGGCGGAGCAGACGAGCTGGCTCATCGGGCCGGACCGGTCCGAAGGTGTTTCCGAGCCGATGCGCGAGATCGAGTGCACCTCCGGAGACGAGGGCTCGGAGGCATGCACCGTCGGGCTCGGGCCGGAGGCGTGGGCGATCTCGCATGCGCGGGTGACCGGGCATACCGGGTTCCGGGAGATCAGGACGGCGTATCTGCGGGTGGTGCAGGCCGAGGGCGGTCCCGTTGGAGAAGGGGCGAGCGGGCCGGAGCGCGGGGCCGCCCCTGGAGGGACGGTCTGCCGCCCCTCCGGTCCCGCCTTCGGGTCGCCGCCCCCGGAGGCCGGTGCCGACGATCTGCCGGCCGAGGCATAGCGGTCCCTCGAAGTCCCAGCGTCAGAACACAGACCACGCCCGCGGCCTTCGCCGACCCGTCGCGGGCGTTCCCGGCCCCGGTCCGCCACCCCCAGTGGGCCGGGGCCACCCCGCCGATTCCGCCGGAAACGGAGAGCTGCCAGATGCGTACCCTCATCACGCGCGCCCTGCTGTGGGCGCTGGAGCGGGTCTTACCCGAGCGCGCGGACGTGTTGCCCGCCAGCCCCGAACCGGACGACCTCTGGGCCCGGCCCTGGACCACCCCCACTCCGCACCACGTCAGGGAACGGCACACTCCGCTCCGGGGCGAGGACACCTTGCTCGTACGGCCCTACGCACCGCTGGACGACACGCTCCGGCTCACGGCGGTACGGCCCCGACGGGTGCTGTTCTACGCGGCCGGGGGACTCCCGGGGGTGACGGTGTGAACGCGGGGCGCTCGACAACCCCGTACCGCCGCTGCTCACCGCGCACTGCACCCGCTGTGGGCGCCTCACCCACGCCCCCATCCCCATTCGTTGGTTGGAACGCTCGCTCCACTATGCATGCCCGCACTGCGCACCCTTTCTCACCCCCGGACCCACCCCGGGCGAACAGGTCCGATGCCGGTGAGCTACCCCGTGTGGCACCCCCGCCGCGTACGCGGCTGATCGGGTACACAGGGTTTCGCGCTGTGCGGGCGCCACGACGGGATGTGGCGGTACTGGGGATGGCCGACCGGCTGGGACTGATGGGGTAGGGCGCGGTGTCCGGACGGGTGTCACCGGGTGGCGCACGGCGGAATGCGCACCGGGTTCCGTGTGAGCGTCGGGGCGCTGGGCAAGCCCGTACCGCCGCCGTGCACTGCACCCACGGTGGGCGCGTCACCCACGCCCCCACCCCCATCCGCTGGATGGAACGCTCGCTCTAATACGCAATGCCCATGCTGCGGGCCCCTTCTCGCCCCGGGACCCACCCCGGGTGAACAGGTCCGATGATGGTGATATGCGCGGTGGGGCACCCCCGCCGGGCCCGGGTCACGGTTTCCGTACTTGTGGCCCGGGCGGAACGCCCGTATCGGCCGATTGGATGATGTAAGGGTCAGCTGTCCTGGTCGCGGGAAGCGACCGGTGCGCGGACCGGTGGACGGGGTGCCGTGGCGCAGGGTGGAGGAACAGTGCGGTACGAGCCCTTCGCCGCCCGGCCGACAGCCGCCCGAGTCACACAGGAGTGAGCCCATGAACAGTGCCGTCGACACCAGGTTGCTGGAAGCCGCCCGTGGCGGGGACGCCGAGGGGGTGGCGGCCGCGCTCAGGGAGGGTGCGGAGATCGAGGCGCGGGACGAGCGGCTGCGTACGCCGTTGCTGCTGGCCTCGCTGGGGGACCATGTCGAGGCCGCGCGGGTGCTGGTCGCCGCGGGTGCCGACCCGGACGCGCAGGACGACCGGGCGGACAGCGCCTGGCTGGTCACCGGGGTGACGGGGAGTGTCGCGATGATGCGGGCGCTGCTGCCCGCCCGGCCGGACACGGCCCTGCGCAACCGCTTCGGCGGTGTCTCGGTGATCCCCGCCAGCGAGCGCGGGCATGTGGCGTATGTACGGGCCGTGCTGAACGAGACCGACATCGACGTCGATCACGTCAACGACCTGGGCTGGACGGCACTGCTGGAGGCGGTGATCCTCGGGGACGGCGGGCGGGACCACCGGCAGATCGTGGAGACCCTGCTGGCGGCGGGGGCCACCCCGACGATCCGGGACAAGGACGGGCTCACCGCGCTCGACCACGCGGAGCGGCGCGGGTTCGAGGAGATCGCCGCCCTGCTGCGGAACGCCCGGTGAAAGGCGACAGGGAGAGCCTGAGGGCGGGGCGGGTGAACGGCCGGAGGAAGGACCTCGCGCGGGGACCGGTCGAAGGCCCGGCGAAACGCCCGAAGAGGCGTCGCGCCCTGCTCGTGGTGCCGGTCCTGCTGGGGCTGCTCGCCGGGTGCGCACAGGACCCGGGCGGCGCGGACCCGGACACACGGCAGGGCGCGGCGCAGGACCAGGGCCGGGGTACGAGCCCGAAGCCGCCCGCGGCCTCCGCGCCGGCGCCCGGCACACCCACCCCCGCCGGGACCCTCCTCGTCGCCGACTTCGGCGGGGACACCGTCACCTTCATGGACCCGGAGCGCGGACCCTTCGCCTCCGTCGAGGTCGGGACCGCGCCGTACGGGCTCACCGTCGGCGCGGACGGCCGTGCCTGGGTCGCCACGGCCGAGGGGGTCGCGGTCGTGGACACGCGCACCCGCGAGAGCCTCGGCCGTATCCCGTACCGGACGGAGACCGGGCCCGTCACGGACGGCGAGTACCGGGGCGGCGGGATGGGGATCGCGCTCGCGCCCGACGGGAAGCGCCTCTATATAGGGGTGAACGTGCCCGGCGGGGCCGGGGTGCTGGAGGTCGTCGACACGGCCTCCCGCCGGGTCGTGGACACCGTGCCCGTCGGCCGCAGGCCCTTCGACGTGGATGTGTCACGCGACGGACGCGAGGTGTACGCGACCAACCACGACTCCTTCGATGTGACGGCCGTGCGGACCGACGGTCTCGACGCCCGCCGCTTCGAGGTGGCCCCGTACGGCACGGAGGGCGGACTCGGCTCCTGGCTCAAGCCGCACTACGCGGCCGTACGGGAGGACGGGCGGCTGCTGCTGCCGTTCGAGGGGGAGCGGCTGGCGGTGCTCGACCCGCGCACCGGGCGGGTGACGATCGAGCGGATGACGGCCGACACCCACCAGCACGGCGCCGCGCTCACCCCCGACGGCACGCTGCTGGCGGTCGGCACCGGACCGATCGGTTCGGCCGAGGGGGACGCGTCGCTCACCATCCGTGCCAAGGACGGCCGGGAACGGGTCGTCCCCCTCGAAGGGCCGCACGAGGACGTGGCCGTGTCCCGGGACGGCCGGACGGCCTATGTCACCGGGGGCTTCACCAGGGACGGTTACTGGGACGGCATCACCGTCGTCGGCCTCGCGGACGGCGACACCCGCCGGCTGCCGGGCGGCTCGCGCCCGTTGGGCATCGCGGTCCTGTAGCGGGGCCGGGCCCCACCCGGCCAGGCCCCACCCGGCCAGGCCCCACCCGGCCGGGCCCCACCCGGGCCGGGTGGGGCCCGGCTGCTGGAACCGGAGGGGGCGGGGCGGTCGGCCCAGCTGCCGGTGCTGGAGAGGGCCGGCCGGGTCGGCCCAGCCGCCGGCCGGGCCGGGCGGTCAGCCCAGCTGCCGGTACCGGCCGCGGAAGTACGTCAGGGGCCCGCCCTCCGCGCTCGGCAGCCCCACCTCCAGTACCCGCGCGATCACCAGGGTGTGATCCCCCGCGGGCACCCGCTGTTCCGTACGGCACTCCAGCGTCGCCAGGGCGCCGCCGACGAGGAGGGCGCCGCTGACCTTCCCCCGGGTATAGGGGATGTCGTCGAAGAGGAGGCGGTCGCTGACCCGGCCCTTCATCGCGAAACGGCCCGCGATGTGGCGCTGGCTCTCGGAGAGCACGGACACCCCCCACAGGGGCTGCTCGGACAGGAGGTCGTCCATCCGGGAGCCGTTGCGCAGGCTGACCATCACCAGCGGAGGGTCCAGCGACACCGAGACGAACGCGGTCGCCGTCATCCCGGCGTCCTCGCCCCGGGGGCCCGCGTCGTCGTCGCGCGCGGTCACCAGGACCACGCCCGCCGCCAGCCGGGACATGGCGGCCCGGAACTCCTCGTTGCTCACCCCCTCAGCATGGGGGATCGCGGCATGCAGAATCGCGGTCGCGGTCGCTGGATCGGGATCGGGGCCGGTGGCCGGTGTCGTCTGGAGCACAGTCGCACGCTAGCCGCGGGAACCTTCCCGGCGCATCGGGCGAAAGGACCGGCGAAAGTCCTAGGACCACGGAGGGGCGGCGGGGAACCCGGGAAGGCCCCCGGTCCCGTGAGCACCCGTGAGCACCCCGGAGAAGCCCGGTACGCCCTCCCGGCCGCCTTCCCTCCCGGCGTCTTCTCGCGGGCCCGGATGCGCCCCTCCATACGCCCCCGTCCCGCGCCCCCGCCGCGCCCCCGTCCGGTTCGTCGGCAACACCGATTTGCTCTCAGAAAACGCTGGTAAGAGCCAAACGCACTTCCACGCGGAAGCCTTGGTCACTCATCTGTCGATGTGACTTGAGTCACAGAGGGCGGTATTTGTTGACCCTGTGTACCGAGTGGACAGCTCGCTGTGATTCAGTGGCCGGGAAACCGCGTGACGAGTAGTGCGCGAGACGACCGCGAGAAGACCGCAACAAGAAGGCCGAAGAGATACCTGGAGTCTGCTGTCGAGGTCTCGGGGAGAGCGAGCATGGAGACCGAGTCGGAGCCCTACGTCCGTCTTGCGTCCCTGCGGCAGCTGCACAAGGTGGTCGCGGACCTCAACATGGCCCGCAGCCTCGCCGACACGCTGCAGACCGTCGCCGACGGGATAGTGGCCGGTCTCGGCTATGAGCTGGCCTGTGTCAACCTCGTACGACCCGACGGGGATCTCGTCGTCGCCGCGTTCGCCGGAAGTGCCGCCGCCGAGGCCCTGATCACCGGCCGGGTCGGCTCCCGCCCGTCCTGGGAGCGCCGGCTGTCCATGGGGGAGGCGTGGGGGGAGCTGCGGTTCATCCCGCACACCGAGGGCTGGGTGCTCATCGAGGACGATGTGCCCCAGTGGCACACCGACGGACCCGAGCCCCGCTTCGAGGACGAGTGGCATCCGCGCGACCGCCTCTACGCGCCCATGTACGCCTCCGGCACCGGCCGTGAGCTCCTCGGCGTCATCTCGGTCGACCGGCCCCGCAACGGGCGCCGTCCGGGCCCCTGGGGGCGGGAAGCCCTCCAGATGTACGCGTCCCAGGCGGGCATTGCGATCAGCAACGCACGGCTCAGAGCAAATATGCAGCGCGCGCTGGTCCGCCTGGAGCGAGAGCAGCAGGCGCTGCGCGCCAGCGAGGAGTCGTTCCGGCAGGCGTTCGAGTACGCGCCGAGCGGTATGGCGATCGCCGAGATGGGCGGTGACCAGCACGGTCGCCTGCTGCGGACCAATGACGCGCTGTGCCGGCTGCTCGGCCGACCCGCCTCCGCGATGCGCCGCTACTCCTTCGCCGATCTGGTCCACCCCGAGGACGTCGGCACCCTGCTGCGCACCTCCGCCGAGGGCGGGCGGGCCGAGATCCGGCTCGGGCGGCGGGACGGCAGCTATGTCTGGGTCTCGCTGCGCAACTCCGTCGTCGCCGACACCGCCGACGGCCCCCGCTTCCTGCTCACCCACGTCGAGGACATCGAGGACCGCAAGCGCCACGAGATCCAGCTCGCGCACCGGGCCTCGCACGACGCGCTCACCGGTCTGCCCAACAGCGCCGAGCTGCGCGCGAGGCTCAGCGCCAAGCTGTGCGAGCTGCCGCAGCCGGTGGGGCGGGGCACGGCGGTCGGTGCGATGGACGCGGCGTACGAGTCCGAGGCCGAGGCGATCTACAGCACGGACGGCTTCGACTTCAGGTCCCCGGGCGACCCCTACGACCACCATGTGCACACCATCGCGCCCGACGGCGACCTCGACGACGGGGCCAAAGGGCTCGCCGTCCTCTTCTGCGACCTCGACGGCTTCAAGTCGATCAACGACCGCTTCGGGCACCAGACCGGTGACGCGGTGCTGGTCGAGGTCGCGCGACGGCTCACCACCGGCGTACGGGAGGGGGACACCGTCGCCCGGCTCGGCGGTGATGAGTTCGTCGTCCTCGCCGACGGCCTGGGCGCGGCGGACGCCGCCGATCTGGCCGTACGCCTGCGGAACGCGATCATCCTGCCGATCCGGGTGGGCGGGCGGAGCGTGCGGGTCGGCGCGAGTTTCGGCGTCGGCTGGGCGAGCTGCGGGATGTCGGTGGACGAGGTGCTGCAATCCGCCGACCAGCGGATGTACATCGAGAAGCGGTCCCGGTCGAAGGTGCACCGCCGGGCGGGCTGACCTGCGGGGACCGGCCCGCGGGCGGGACGCGAAGGTCCCCGCCGGGCCGGGGGACCGTACGGGCGCCGGGGCGGCAGGACCCCCGGCCGGGGCACTGCGCGGCCCGGGTTATCGGGTCAACGCCAGACAATTGGTCACAGCGGAGCGGGTAGGCTCGCCCGCGTCGGCGTAGCGCTGACGACATGGTGAGGGGTGACAAGGGATGACGGCCGCGAACAACGGCGGGAATACGCCCGAGGACGACGACCCGTTCGGCTACCTGTACGAGGACGGTCAGGCGGCGGGCGCCACACCGCCCGGCCAGAGCCGCGGTTACGGCTACCCGGGTCCCGCCGCGCAGCCCGGTGTCCCCAGGACCTCGTACAACCAGGTACGGACGGTCGGCGAGCGCCAGTACGGCGGCCAGTCCCACGGACAGGGTCACGGGCAGGGCCATGGACAGGCGCACGGCCAGGTCCCGCAGCAGCAGGGGTACGGCCCCCAGGAGGCGTACGGGCAGCCGAACGCCCAGTACGCGGCGCCCGAGACCTACCCCGGCGGCGCTCCGGCCCGCCCCGCGCACCCGAACCCCGGCACCGGCCGCGGCGGACGCGGACCCAACACCAAGGGCCTGCTGCTCGGCGCGATCGCGGTGGTCGCGGTGGTGGTCATAGGCATCACCGCCGCTCTGATGACCAGCGGCGGCGACAAGGACAAGGCGGACGGCAACCCCCGGACCGGCGGCGGTCCCAGCGCGGCCGAGTCGGTGAAGCCGAGCGAGCAGGCCCCGAAGACGGAGAAGCCCGCGGAGGCCGCCCTGCCCAAGCAGGACGCGGCGACGCTCCAGCTCGGCGCGCCCGCGCAGCTGGGTACGGACATCGAGGGCGCGGAGGGTACGGGCGGGGCGTTCGTGACCGGCTTCAACGCGGTCGGCGCCTCCGTGACGTGGAAGGCCAGCGTGGCGGAGGCCGGCGAGTACCGGCTCTACGTCCGCTACGCCATCCCCGCGAAGGACGCCAACGCGACCCTGACGATCAACGGCAAGGCCAACTCCAATCCGATACGCCTGAGGAACTTCATCGACTCCTCGGACCCGGAGCTGGAGAAGAACTGGCAGACCACCTGGGCGCCGGTGAACCTGAAGCAGGGCACCAACGAGATCAAGATCTCCTGCGAGCAGGGAAACCAGTGCGACGCGATCCTCGACTGGCTCCAGGTCAGCGACGGGGAGCTCTGAGCAGTCCCAGGAAGTCCGCGACCGTCCCGGCCATCGCCTCGCGGGCCGGGACGAGGTATTTGCGGGGGTCGACGGCGGCCGTCTCCGCCGCCAGGAAGGCGCGGACGGCGCCGGTGTACGCGGTGTTCAGCGCTGTACCCACATTGATCTTGACCATGCCGGCGGCGACGGCCGCGCGGATCTCGGCGTCGGGGACGCCGGACGAGCCGTGCAGCACCAGCGGTACGGGGACGGCGTCGCGCAGCCGGGAGACCAGGGCGTGGTCCAGGGTGGCCGTGCGCTCGGTCATCGCGTGCGAGGAGCCCACCGCGACCGCGAGGGCGTTCACCCCCGTCGCGGCGACATAGGCCGCGGCCTCTTCGGGGTCGGTGCGCACCCCCGGGGTGTGCGCGTCGAGCGGGGTCTCGCCCTCCTTGCCGCCGACCCGGCCGAGTTCCGCCTCGACCCAGATGCCGTGCCGCAGACCGAAGCGGACGACCTCGTTCGTCCGGCGCACATTGTCGTCGTACGAGAGCTTCGAGGCGTCGAACATGATCGAGCCGAAGCCCTCCTCGCGGGCGGCCTCCAGCAGCGCGGGTGAGGTCACATGGTCCAGATGGAGCGCGAGGGGTGCGGAGGAGGCGCGGGCCACGGCCGCCGCGGCTGCGGCGACGGGGGCGAGCCGGCCGCCGTGGAACGCCACCGCGTTCTCGGAGATCTGGAGGATCGCGGGGGAGTCCGCGCTCTCCGCTCCGGCGGCGATGGCCTCCGCGTGTTCGAGGGTGATGACATTGAACGCGGCGACGCCCCGGCCCTCGGCGACGGCGGCGGAGACGAGGTCACCGGTACGGACGAGGGGCATGGGCGCGCCTCACTTTCCGGAGTCGTTGCGGATTCGGCGCCGCGGGCCCGGGGCGCACGACGGCCCCGGATGCGGGCGCCTGGGGCGAGGGGCGGGATGCGACGGGCTCTTGGGGCTCGGGTGCGGGGCCGGGGCGTGGCTTGTGGGGTGCGGGCTCCTGGGGTGGGTGCGCGGGGGCGGGGCCTGGTTCGTGGTGCTGGACGGACTCCGGCGTATGTGGCCCGGGGCCTTGGGGCGCGAGTGCGGGCCGGGGTACGGCGCCATGGGGCGCGGGTCGCCGGGCACGGGCGCCGGGACCGGACGCGGGCCCCTGTGGTGCGGGTGCGGTCCCGGGGCATGACCTGTAACGCAGAGGCCCTTGAGGTGCGGGCGCGGGGCTGGGGCGTGGTTCGTGGGGCGCGGGCCCTTGTGGTGCGGGTGCGGGTGCGGGGCGGGGGCATGACTTGTAACGCAGAGGCCCTTGAGGTGCGGGCGCGGGCCCCCGGGGCGCGGGCACATCGCCTCCGCACGACCCCCAACGCACAGACCCCCACGGCCCTGCCACACCCGCCCCGCTCCGCTCATGCCACCCCCGCCCGCTCCGCCACCGTCACCCTCGGCAGCAACTCCTCGTACGCCGACACATCGAACTCCCCCGCCGCCGGAGCCAGCACCGTCGCCGCCGACAGCGCGACCGCGCGCGAAAGCCGCTCCGGCCACCGCAGCCCCTCCACCACCCCCGCGAGCAGCGCGGCGACCGCGGAGTCGCCCGCGCCCGTCGGATTGCCCTTCACGGGCGCCGGGGTCTTCGCCTGCCAGATGCCCTCCGGCGTGGCCGCGAGGAGGCCGTCCGCGCCCAGGGAGGCCACCACGGAGCGGGCGCCCCTGCGGCGCCCGCCCAGCGCGGCCCGCAGCGGCTCACGGGTGCCGGTCAGCTGCGCCAGCTCGTCGGCGTTCGGCTTGGCGAGGTCGGGGCGGGCGGCGATGCCCCGGCGCAGGGGCTCGCCGCTGGTGTCGAGGAGGACGGGAACATCGGCGGTACGGGCCCGGCGGACGAGTTCCGCGTACGCGCCGACATGGATCCCGGGCGGCAGGCTGCCGCAGAGCGCGACCGCGTCGGCGTCCCGCAGCAGTGAGTCGTACGCGTCGAGGAAGCGGATCCACTCGTCGGCGGTGACGGCCGGTCCGGGCTCGTTCAGCTGGGTGGTGTCCCCGCTCGCCGCGTCGACGACGGCGATCGTGCGGCGCGTGGTCCCGGCGATGGGGACGAGGGCGTCGTGGGGGGTGAGGGGCGCGAGGAGTTCACGCAGGACGGCGCCGGACCGGCCGCCCACGAAGCCGGTGACGACGCTCTCATGGCCGAGGGCGGACAGCACCCGGGCCACGTTGACGCCCTTGCCGCCGGGCCTCTCCCGGACGTCGGTGACCCGGTGGCTGGTGTGCGGGGTGAGGGCGGGCACGCGGTAGGTGATGTCGAGCGCGGTGTTCAGCGTCACCGTCAGGATCACCGCGCCACCCCTCCGTGTTTGCCGTCCCGGTTGTCCCGGTCGCCTCTGCCGTGCCGGCCGCCGCGACCGGCCACCGTGGCCGTTCCGCCGCACCGGCAGCCTGTACGAGTACCAGCCCGTGCACCGGCCCGTGGACGAGCCCGCCGCAGGAGCCCGTGCACCGGCCCGCCGTACGGGTCCGTCGCGACGAGCCCGTCGTGCCGGCCGTACAAGCCCGTCGTGCCGGGCGGTACGAGCCTGCCGTACGAGCCTGCCGTGCCAACCGTACGAGCCCGTCGTACGAACGGTTCGTACGACAGTTTGCCTGCGGTCCTGATCATGCCAAACGCAAGGGCGGTTGGCCCAGACCCCGGACCGACCGCCCCGCCGTTTCTGTGCCGGAATCACCCTAAGAGGGGTCCACCACCCACGCACCCTGGCGCATGACGCCCTTGAGCTGGAACTCCTCGTCCAGGACCACCAGATCCGCGTTCTTGCCCGGCTCCAGCGAGCCGACCCGGTCCCAGACGCCGAGCAGCTTCGCCGGGTTCGCCGAGATCGCCTGGACGATGTCCTCCACGGGGATGCGGTCCACGGTGGCCGCGCGCCGGAAGGCCGTGTCCAGGGTGAGCGTCGAACCGGCGATCGAGCCGCCCTCGACCAGCCGGGCGACCCCGTTGGTGACATCGACGGCGAGCGGGCCGAGCTGGTAGTGGCCGTCGCCGAAGCCCGCCGCGTCCATCGCGTCCGTGATGAAGGCGACGCGGCGCGCGCCCGCGCGGTGGAAGGCGAGTTCGAGGGCGGCGGGGTGCAGATGGGTGCCGTCGTTGATCAGCTCGACGGTGACCCGCTCGTCCTCCAGCAGCGCGGCGATCGGGCCGGGGGCGCGGTGCCCGAGCGGGGGCATCGCGTTGAACAGGTGCGTCGCCACGGTCGCGCCCGCGTCGATCGCCTCGACGGTCTGCTCGTACGTGGCGTCCGTGTGCCCGATCGCGGCGATCACGCCGTGCTCGGCGAGCAGCCGTACGGAGTCGATGCCGCCGGGCAGCTCGGCCGCGAGCGTCATCATCTTCGCGGTGCCGCGCGCCGCGTCGATCAGCTTGCGGACCTCCGACGGGTCGGGGTGGCGCAGCAGTTCCTCGCTGTGCGCGCCCTTGCGGCAGGGGGAGATGAACGGGCCCTCGAAGTGGATGCCCGCCAGATCCCCCTGCTCGACGATCTCGGAGAGCGCCCCGGCCCGGTGCGCGAGGAAGTCCGTCTCGGCGGTCACCAGGGAGGCGACGATCGTGGTCGTACCGTGCTCGCGGTGGGTCAGCACGCCCCGCAGTACGTCCTCGGCGGTGCCGCCGGTGAAGGAGGCACCGCCCCCGCCGTGGTTGTGGATGTCGACGAAGCCGGGGACGATCCAGTGGCCGGACAGATTGCGGGCGGGAGTGTCGTCGGGGGCGGTCCCGGCGAATTTCGTCCCGTCGACGATCAGCCGTCCGTTGTGGACGGTCCCGGTCGGCAGTACCACCCGGGCTCCGGCGAGGATCGTGCAGTCGGCGCGTGCGGCGCTCTCGGCCAGTGCGGCGCGTGCGGCCATTAGACGGTTACCTCCGAGTCGGTGGCGATCAGATCCCAGGCGAGCAGCCCGGCGCCCAGGCAGCCGGCGTTGTCCCCGAGGGCGGCGGGGACGATGGCGGGGAGTTTCTGGAATGTGACGCGCCCCTCGACCGCGGCCCGGAGCGGTGTGAACAAGGTTTCCCCCGCCTCGGCGAGGCCGCCACCGATGATCAGGGTGCGGGGGTCCAGGAGGGTGAGGGCGGTGACGAGCCCGGCGGCGAGGGCGTCGACGGCGTCCCGCCAGACGGCGATCGCCCGGGGGTCGCCGTCCTCGACGGCCTTGGCGCAGTCGGCGGCGTCCGCGTAGCGGTCGCCGCTGGCCTGGGCCCAGGCGCGGGTGACGGCGGAGGCGGAGGCGAGGGTCTCCAGACAGCCCCGCTGGCCGCAGCCGCAGTCGGGGCCGTCGGGGCGTACGACCACATGGCCGATCTCGCCGGCGTAGCCGTGCGCGCCGGCCTCTATGGCGCCGCCGATGCCGATGGCTCCCGCGATACCGGTGCCGAGCGGTACGAAGAGGAACCGGTCGGCTCCCCTGCCCGCGCCGATACGGCCCTCGGCGAGGCCGCCCGTACGGACGTCGTGCCCGAGGGCCACGGGGATGCCCCGCAGCCGGCGGCTGAGGAGGTTGCGCATCGGGACGTCGCGCCAGCCGAGGTTGGCGGCGTAGACGGCGATGCCGAGGTCGGAGTCGACGATGCCGGGCACGGCCACGCCCGCGGCGAGGGCGCTCTGGCCGAAGTGATCGACCCCGTAGGCACGGAGGTCCTCCGCGAAGTCGAGGATCGACTGCACGACGGCATCGGCCCCCCGCTCTCGCCCTGTGGCGCGCCGATCCTCATGGAGGAGCGTCCCGTCCACCCCGACGAGGGCGGCTTTCATGCCGGTGCCGCCCACATCGAGGGCGATGACGTGTCTCACGCGCACAGTCTGGCGGGTGAGCACCCGAAAGGTCTAGTCCACTACACCGGATTGTTGCGTGGCCATACAAATTCAAGTGGCTTTTTTTGGGATTGTTTGCCGCGATTTGGGGTGTGGATGCCTGCGACTCGACCCGTTTGGACCCGATCCGCGCGTGTGAGTGGTTTGCTCGCGCGGAGGGTCGGAAGCCCTCGTTCCGTACGGCGGGACCGGCCCCGGCACAAGATCGCGCCAGCCCCGGGCGGGATCCCGCCAGGGCGGGGCGGCCTGGGGCGCCGGGGCGAGGGGGAGGGGGCGGGCCCGGCCGGGCTCGGGTTCACGGCGGGCGCCTGTCGCACGGTTGGCACCCGGGGGGCCCGGGGGTGCGCGGTGCCGGACACGGGACACGGGGAGCGGGCCGAACCCGGGGACGGGGGACGGGCCGGGACGGGCCCGGGTTCTGGGGGTCCGTCAGGAGCCTGTCGCGCGGGCTGCCGGGGACGGCACCGGGGTGCCGGGCGAACCCGCGGGCCCCTGACCTCCGGCCCGGCCCGGGTGTCGGCGAACCCCGGACCCCGGGTGCCTCCGGTCTCGGGTCCGCCCCGGGCTGCCGTGGGCGAACCCGCGGGCTCTCGGGGGCACCCCGGACCCTGGGTGCCCCGGGCCTCGGGTGCCGGACGAACACCGGGTGACCCCGGCCTCGGGCGAACCCCGAACTTCGCGTGACCCTGGCCTCGCGTCCCGGACGAACCCCGGGGTCCCGGGCGAGGAACCCCGGGCTGGCTGCCGTGGGCGGACCCGCGGGCCCTCGGGCGAACCCCGAACCCCGGATGCCCCCGGGCCTCGGGTGCCGGACGAACACCAGGTGGCCCCGGCCTCGGGTGCCCCCGCCCCGGGGCCCCGGGCCAACCCGGGCGCGCTCAGGGCAGGATCACGCTCCGCGAGAGATTGCGGGGCCGGTCCGGGTCGAACCCGCGCGACTCCGCCAGGGCCACCGCCAGCCGCTGCGCCCGGACCAGATCCGCCAGCGGATCCGCGGCCTCGTTCGCGACCAGCGTCCCGCCGACCGCGGAGACATCGGCCGCCAGCCCCTCCGGCGGCGCGCCGAAGACCCAGGCGACCCGCCCCGGCGCGGTGATGGAGATCGGGCCGTGCCGGTACTCCATCGCCGGATACGCCTCCGTCCAGGCGCCCGCCGCCTCCCGCATCTTCAGACCCGCCTCCAGCGCCAGCCCGTACGTCCAGCCCCGGCCCAGGAAGGTCCACTGCTCCGCCGCGAGCACGGCGTCCGGCAGCGGCTCGGTCACCGCCGACTCCGCGTCCACGGCCGCGTCGGCGACGGACTTCACTCCGGGCACGTCCCCGAGCCCGGCCCGCAGGAACGCCAGCGCGGTCGTGGCGAACCGGGTCTGTACGACGGACTCCTCGTCCGCCCAGTCCAGTACGGCGACCTCGTCGGCCACGTCCATGACCGGCGTCTTGTCGTCCGCCGTCAGCGCGACGGTCCGCACCGTGCCCCTCAGCCGCGCCAGCAGCTCCAGCACCTCCGTCGTCGTACCGGAACGGGTGATGGCGACGACACGGTCGTACGTGCGCCCCACCGGGAACTCCGACGACGCGAAGGCGTCCGTCTCGCCCTGTCCCGCCGCCTCGCGCAGCGCCGCGTAGGCGATCGCCATGAACCACGAGGTCCCGCAGCCCGTGACGGCCACCCGCTCGCCCGGCCGTGGCAGCCCGTCGAATCCTGCGGCCGACTCGGCCGCCCGCCGCCAGCAGGCGGGCTGGGTCGCTATTTCCGTTGCTGTACGGGACATACGGCGTGCTCCTCGCGCGTGCGGGCCACATTCGTGTCGAAAGGTACTCAGCAGCCTGTCTCATGACCCGGTACCCCGGCAATGGTGACCATCGGTGATGAAGAAGTTGCACAAGCGAGACCGCGTGGCATGGACCTCTGAAGAACGATGGGGAAAAATCGCTCCTCATCCCGGGCAGCGTCGGGGGACGTAGCGGGACACCCGGGTGCACATGGGGACGCAACGGGAGCGTCACGGGGGCCTTTCACGCACAAATTCGGGCCGTCCAGCCGTCAGGCTGTCCGGCCCAAAGGTGGGGAACAGCTGTGCACAGGCATCTCTTGGGAGTGACCGCGGCCACCGCCGCGCTGGGGATGACGGCCACGCTGTCGGGCTGCGGCTCGTCCAGCGGCTCGTCCGAGGTCACCCTCCGGCTCATCGCCGCCGACTACGACGTCGACGGCGGACAGAGCAGCAAGGACTACTGGGCCGGGATCAAAACCGAGTTCGAGGCACTGAACCCCGGTGTGAAGCTTCAGGTCCAGATCGAGTCCTGGAACGATGTGGACCGCAAGGTGGCGGAGATGGTCGAGGCCGGCAAGGCCCCGGACATCGCCCAGATCGGGGCGTACGCCGACTACGCCGCCGACGGCAAGCTCTACGCCGCCGAGGACCTTCTCTCCATTCCGGTCCAGTCCAACTTCCTGCCACCGCTGACCGACGCGGGCGAGCACCGGCGGGTCCAGTACGGGCTGCCCTTCGTCGCCTCCACCCGGCTGCTCTTCTACAACAAGAAGCTGTTCGAGGAAGCCGGCATATCGCGGCCGCCCACGACCTGGGCCGAACTGCGCGACAGCGCGCGGCAGCTGAAGGAGAAGACGGACGTCGAGTACCCCTTCGCCCTGCCGCTCGGACCCGAGGAGGCCCAGGCGGAGACCATGATGTGGCTGCTCGGCAACGGCACCGAGGGGTACGTGGGGTCCAGTGGCAGCTATGTGATCGCCTCCGAGCAGAACATCGACACCTTCGAGTGGCTGAAGACCAACCTCGTCGAGAAGGAGCTGACCGGCCCCGTCGCCCCCGGCAAGCTGAACCGCAAGGAGGCGTTCGCGGCGTTCACCCGGGGCGAGGTCGGCATGCTCAACGGCCACCCCTCGCTGATGCACTCCGCGGAGAAGGCGGGCATCGAACTGGGCAAGGTGCCCATGCCGGGACGCGCGGGCAGGCCGAAGGCCACGATGGGGGTCGCCGACTGGATCATGGGCTTCAAGCAGAACGGCAACCGTGCCGAGATCGGGAAGTTCATGAACTTCCTGTTCAACGACAAGAACGTCCTCGACTTCGCCGCGGAGAACGACCTGCTGCCGGTGACGATCTCGGCGTCCGCGACGATGAAGGACGACCCGGAGCACCAGGACCTCAAGGAGTTCCTGGACGCGCTGCCCACCTCGATGCTGCCGCCCGTCGGCAAGACCTCGTGGGCGTCGGTCAGCGAGGACATCAAGCAGCACATCGGCGAGGCGGTCGCCCCCGGCGCCGAGCCCCGTGCGGTCCTGGGCGGCATCGCGCAGCGGGCGGTGTCGAAGGAGACGGGCGAGTAGGCCGCGGCGGTTTTGTTTTTGTGGCTCGGTTCTCCCCCAGACTCCGTCCGGGGGGACCCCCCTTGGGTTCTAACGGTCCTCGCAACACCCGCGATCTGTGGGAGTTGCGAGGACCGTGGGCGTTGAGCGTGCTGATCTTGCGGGATTGAGGGAGCGTTTCCTTGCGCGGCTGGATGCTGTGGGGAACGTGACCGTGGTGGCCCGGGAGCTGGGGGTGAACCGGAACACAGCCTTCGGCTGGGCCCGGAAGGCCGGACGGACTTCTGTGCGCATGCCGCGCAGGCACCCCCGGCGCGACGAGTACGAGCGTCTGCGGGCTCGGGGCGTCGCCCGCCGGGTGGCGGCCCGGCAGGTCGGTGTGAACGAGCGCACGGCCAAGGACTGGGACTGGGGCGTCAGGAAGACCCGCTCTTCGCGCACCTATCCGGACGGGCGCCGTGTCGACTACGCGGCGGGGACCGTCACGATGCCCGATGTGACCACGCCACCGGTGGGCCTGACAGCCCTGGAGAAGCAGCTTCACCCGCGGTTTCTGACACTCGCCGAGCGCGAGAAGATCCGTGATC